>URHG01000001.1 GCA_900547555.1 uncultured Porphyromonadaceae bacterium
CGACCTACACTGCTCGAAATAACCCCCGAAATAAAAAACCTACGCATCTACGACTACTTGTCGACCAACCGTTCAGGACGGGACAGCGCCTACATTTACGGAGCACCGTATGAATATACGCGCCGCATATACGGCTCTTTACCAGCAAATCGAGACCGATTCATCATCAAAGGCGATCTGCCCGACCCGCCGCATTATCTTGCCCGGCAACTTACCGAAACATTGCGCCGTTCGGGAATAAAAGTACAGCACGAAGCAACAACGGCACGTATTTTACATGAAGCAGGAAAACCGCTTGCCCCCTATAATCCCGACAACCCTATCTTACTGACATACAACTCTCCTGCTCTCGCAGACTTGTTGCGGCACACCCTCATCGAGAGCGACAACCTCTATGCCGAATCTCTTTTACGTCAAGTAGAGTTGGCCGGCCACCCGACGGCGACACTTGCGGGCAGTATCGAAGCCATGAAACATATTTGGAAAGAAAAAGGGTTTCCCATCGACGACGCCACTCTTTACGACGGCTCGGGACTATCTCCGCTCAACCGTATTACACCGCTCATGATGTGCCGCCTATTGGCCTATGTTGCCAGCAGGGAAACAGGCAACATACTCTTCGACCTCCTGCCCCGACCGGGAGAGGGAACCCTCAAACGGTTTATGGCCGATTCGGAACTGGCAGTGTCTTTCCGGCTCAAAAGCGGGAGTATGACGGGCGTACAATGTTATGCGGGCTATTATAAAGGGAAACGCACTTATGCCGTCGCCGTAATGGTCAATCACTTTTCCTCGCCAAGAGCCCGAGTACAAAAAGAGATTGCAGACACGCTCACCCGCTTGTTCTATTCGCTCGAAAGAAACAGTCAATAAAAAAATATCGACAAAAAAATATGATAAAAACCCTTATCCTCGATTTCGACGGGACTTTGGCCGATACACAAGCGTGTATCGTCTCTACCGTGCAAAGTACGCTGAATACCTTACAGTTACCTTCCGTTCCCCAAGAAGAAATCATATCGCGCATCGGTCTTCCTTTACGCACGGTACTCACCGAAGGCGCCCACATTCCGGCCGGTGCATTACTCGAAAAATCCGTCGACATATACCGCCAACTTTTCGATGAGATAAGTCCCCGTACCACACATCTTTTCCCTCATGTAAAAGAAACGCTCGTCCGATTGCACGACGAAGGTACGACTCTCGCTATCGCCTCCGGAAAAAGTAGACGGGTATTGTTGCAAATGATGAAAGACTTCGACCTGCTGTCCTTGACGGAAACTATCGTTTGCGACGACGATGTTGTCCATAAAAAGCCGGCACCCGACATGGCATTGAAGGTATTGAGCCTGACAGATACACTTCCTACCGAAGCAATGGTGGTCGGAGATACAACATTCGATATAGAAATGGGACGTGCAGCCGGCTGCATGACCTGCGGCGTTACTTACGGAAATCACAATCGGAATATTCTGAAATCGGCCGGAGCCGATTTCCTCATCGATGACTTTTCCCAGTTGTACTCACTCGTTTCCCGAAATAAAAATTTTTCAGCACGTTAATCCTGACACAAACATCACCCACAATGATATGACGAGCCGAGGCCTTCCGACAAGGGAAGGCCTCGGCTCGTCATATCGATTTATCGGCAACAATCTCATTGATGTTCGAGACGAAGTGTTTCGGTCGGTTGGTCGCAGACCTCGGTAGGCCCGAAATACTGAATAGGACCGGGGTACACATAACATGTTTCTCGAGCCCATTGCTTACGTTGAGACACAAAATATTTGAAAGGAGCTCCGTCGAGTTTTACCAAAGCCTTTTGTATCACAGGTTTCATCTCTCCGTTGCGCCGTTCCATATTCATCATCATCGTAACAGGCACACCTCCGGCAATCCATTCCTCAGCCGGACGAGTCGTATTGCGTACCGACGACATATAACCCGTGCGGCCTTCACCGATAAGCATAGCTGCCGTATATCCCAACGAATAGCAATAGTCGGCATCGAAATTAGACGGTGCAGCACAACGGCCTTCGTACCCGAAAAAGTGGGTCTGCGTCGCAAACTTTCCGGTATAAGTACCCTCGGCTTTCATCTCGGCCAAACGACGACCCACCATTTCGGCCAGCAACTTTTCCGTTTCGATGAGCGAAACCTGCACATTTCCATGCGGATCCCGGTCGAGAGTAAGCTGGCGGGCAACAGCCTCGGGCAACGTCGAATATATAGCGGCATTCTCGGGCGAAAGATGTTTCGTTATGTAGTTGATTTGTTCCGACTTACGCACCATTGCATATTCCGAACCGTTCTTTGCCAAAAAATCGTTCAACTCCGAAATAAGTTTTTTCATCGCTGGAATAAACTCGATAAGGCCTTCGGGGATCAATACCGTACCGAAATTACTACCTTCCGAAGCCCGCACGGCAACAGCATTGGCAATACAATTTACAATATCGTCGAGTGTCTGTTGTTTTGCTTCTACCTCCTCTGATATAAGGCAGATATTCGGTTGAGTCTGCAACGCACATTCCAATGCGATATGGGAAGCCGAACGCCCCATCAACTTGATAAAGTGCCAATATTTTTTTGCGGAATTGCAATCCCGCTGAATGTTTCCGATGACTTCGGAATATACCTTACAGGCCGTATCGAAACCAAACGAACTTTCGACCATTTCGTTTTTCAAATCACCGTCAATGGTTTTGGGACAGCCTATCACCTGCACGCCGGCCCCTATCTGTTTGTAATATTCGGCCAAGACGCAAGCATTGGTATTGGAATCGTCTCCACCGATGATGACCAATGCTTTTATATCGAGGTCTTTCAAAATTTGAAGGCCCTTATCGAATTGTTCTTTGGTTTCGAGCTTGGTCCTACCCGACCCGATGATATCGAATCCGCCCGTATTACGATATTCATCGATTATATCGGAGGTAAGCTCCATATATTTATGCTCGATAAGCCCGGCCGGCCCCAAAAGGAAGCCGAAAAGCCGAGAACCTTGATTCATATTCTTGATGCCGTCGAAAAGGCCGGCTATGACATTATGGCCACCGGGAGCCTGTCCACCCGAAAGGATCACGCCGACATTGATAGCCGGATAACTTTTTTCTTCACCATCGGCCTCAAATGTCAAGACAGGCATTCCGTAGGTATTCGGGAAAAGGGCCGCGATCTCTTCCTGATCGGCAACAGATTGCGTCGGTGCTCCCTCTTTGATATGTATCGTTCCTTTCAGCGACTTGGGCAATTTAGGCTGATATGCGGCACGAGCCACCTGCAATGCACTCTTTTTCATAGATATTCGATTTTTAATGAGTTAACCTGTATTTCTAAAAATATCTTACAAATATGCGTTTTTTTTTCTTGATTGCCAAATATTAATGCCCGATTTACAAAAAATCGATCACCCCCGCATTTTCCGCTTTCCGGGATATTGCCTGATTAGGAAAAAAAACATACCTTTGCTTCGGTTTTGCCCGACACGTTACAGTATACAGGAAACAAAACGCAGAGGCTGCTATTACAAGCGTATAAGAGTATGCATGTCAACGCGATTTAACGAATTCAAGACACATTATATTATCCAATTAAAACCAGAGCATTATGATCTATTCACAGGAAGTAGAACACATGTGTGTTGTTAAGAAAGGCCCCAATCACGGCCCAGCACCTATTCCCGAAGAAGGGAAATGGGTAAAAGCCAAAGAAATCATCGACATTTCGGGTCTGACCCACGGTGTAGGCTGGTGCGCCCCCCAACAAGGAGCTTGCAAGCTGACACTCAACGTCAAAGACGGAGTCATACAAGAGGCCCTCGTCGAGACCATCGGCTGTTCGGGTATGACCCACTCGGCCGCTATGGCATCGGAAATCCTCCCGGGCAAAACCATTCTCGAAGCCCTCAATACCGACCTCGTTTGCGATGCCATCAACACCGCTATGCGCGAACTGTTCCTCCAAATCGTTTACGGTCGTTCTCAATCGGCATTTTCCGAGGGTGGCCTCATGATCGGCGCAGGTCTCGAAGACTTGGGCAAAGGTCTCCGCAGCCAAACGGGAACTCTTTACGGAACTCTCGCCAAAGGCCCCCGTTACCTCGAAATGGCCGAAGGTTACATCAAAACCCTCGCTCTCGATAAAAACGATGAAATCTGCGGTTACGAATTCGTTCATCTGGGCAAATTCATGGACGAAATCAAAAAAGGTACCGACGCCAACGAAGCCTTGAAAAAAGTAACCGGTACCTACGGACGCTTCACCCAAGAGGCCGGTGCAGTAAAATACATTGACCCACGTAAAGAATAATAAGGAGGACAGACAACTATGATAAGAGAAGTAAAATTCGAGAGCCAAGAGCGTCGTATCAAACAAATCATCGCTGCTCTCAACGAAAACGGTATCAAAGACATCGAAGAGGCAAACGCCATCTGCGAAAAATACGGTCTCGATCCTTATAAAACATGCGAAGAAACACAACCCATCTGCTTCGAAAATGCCAAATGGGCCTATGTAGTAGGTTCGGCCATCGCCTTGAAAAAAGGTTGTAAAAATGCTGCCGAAGCTGCCGAAGCCATCGGTATCGGATTGCAGGCGTTCTGTATTCCCGGTTCGGTTGCCGACGACCGCAAAGTAGGTATAGGTCACGGAAATCTCGCGGCCCGTCTGTTGCGTGAAGAGACCAAATGTTTCGCATTCCTCGCCGGCCACGAATCATTCGCAGCTGCCGAAGGCGCTATCAAAATCGCCGCAAAAGCAGACAAAGTTCGTAAAGAACCGCTGCGTTGTATCCTGAACGGTCTCGGAAAAGACGCCGCTCAAATCATCTCGCGTATCAACGGCTTCACCTATGTGCAAACCCAATTTGACTACTATACGGGCGAATTGAAAATCGTTCGCGAAATCGCTTATTCCGACGGTCCTCGTGCCAAAGTAAAATGCTACGGAGCCGATGACGTACGCGAAGGCGTAGCCATCATGTGGCACGAAGGCGTAGAAGTATCGATCACCGGTAACTCGACCAACCCTACCCGTTTCCAACACCCCGTAGCCGGAACCTACAAAAAAGAACGTGTATTGGCCGGTAAACCTTATTTCTCGGTTGCTTCGGGAGGCGGTACAGGTCGTACTCTTCACCCGGACAACATGGCTGCCGGTCCCGCATCTTACGGTATGACCGATACAATGGGCCGTATGCACTCCGACGCTCAGTTCGCTGGTTCTTCATCTGTTCCCGCTCACGTGGAAATGATGGGATTCCTCGGTATCGGTAACAACCCGATGGTAGGTTGTACCGTAGCTTGCGCCGTAGATGTAGCCACCGCTCTGAACAAATAATAAATCCTTATTAATTACGGAGAAGAGAGTAACAATCATAGCATTGTTACTCTCTTTTATTTTTTTAGGAGTGAAAAAGAGCCTCTACAAGAAATACCGAAACCCTTTGATGTTAGAAATATCTATTTAAGGTCTCTTTGAGAGTATGTTATAATAAAAATTAATCCCAGATTATCAATGAGATATAGTTATTTTTTATTGGAGCAATCTCAATATGATTTGTTCAATGTAAATCCTTCCTTTGAAACATTTTCTTAAAATTTGTATTCCTTCCGAGATTATAATATATCTTTGCATCAAAAATATAACCTCTTTTATCCATCTATCTAATTCATTAAAACATGAAAAAACTTTTTCCATTTCTGCTATTTCTCGCGTGTACTCTTTTCCATATGGAAAAATCTCTCGGACAAACTACATTTACCATACGACACCAAAATGAGAAATTATCATCGATAGACATCGACATATACCAAGCCGGAGAACGAGTGCAAAACGGATACACCGACTCAAACGGAGAAAAAACATTTGATATTACTTCGGGATATTATATAACAGAAACCAACCACACCGGTCAAATATCGGAATCGAATATTTTACTAACTTGCCAAAAGTTAACCATAACATTGGTCGACCAAGAAAATAATCCCATATCATCGGAATCCATCGATATTTATGAAAATGGCAATTCTGTTACTCACCAATCTACAAACAAAGCCGGGGAAGCGACATTTTTTCTGAAGCCCAGTAAACAATATGCTTATAAATGCAGTTTCTCTCAAGGAGCAGTTCCTCTTCTTGCCGATACAAGTATCACGATAAAACAATCCTGCCTTGAAATCGTCGCCAAATACGGGGACTATCCCATTCAAAACGAAAGCTTTTCTCTCTACTCCACCTATAATCCAACAACTCCCATAGCCTCGGAAAGCATATATCCGTCTTACTACTCCGGAAAAGTAAAATTTTATGTACCTGCTGGAAATTATTTCATAAAAAACAAATTAGGGATTGTAACCCCCGTGAGCTTTACCGATACCAATAAAACCATATACTTGGAATACAAAAAAGTAAAATTCATATCTCAAAATAACGACCCCAACATTTTAAAAAATATCACGGTAAAACACGAGGGGTATTCTTCTGAAAATAAAATCACCGACGGAGAAGGTTTTGCCGAATTTTACTTATTACCGGGGGTATATACCTATACTCACCTCTCTGGTAACGGAACCTTTGTCGTCGAAGACCGGGATATACAAATAGACCTCACAAGCTATCCGACCACCATTATTTTACAAAATCAGGAAACAGGAAATTACTACCCAAACTTCAATTTCACCATTAAATATGACGGAAACGACGTCAAAGAATCCTTTATGACCGACAACACCGGGAAATGCAACATACAACTTCTTCCCGGGAAATATACCGTCGTTATAAATGAGATCTGCTCCTACACGATAGAATCTCCAAGTTATGGAGCAATCAATATTCCTTTGTACGACATAGAGTTCATCAATAAAGAGACAAACGAAAGCGACTATATCCGTATTACAAATACCCAAAACGCTTATGGCACATTTAAGTTCAACACAAAATATTCTTTTATAAGCAATACCTATACATATCAATATTATTGTAAGAACTCTTTATCTCAACAATTATCCTTAACTCTGAATAGTAATACTCGTATAGATATAAACGCCATATCGGTAACAATCAATGTTTATGATAACGGGAAGCCTTATACCGGTATTATAAACTTCTATGATGAAAATTTTACACCCATCACAACAAATTGTGTAAACGGAAAATTGACATCCCATTTAAGGGAGAATACCTATTATTATGTATATCCTTCGGCCGGAATACTCTCCTCGGGTTTTCAAAAAATGAAAATAACCGACGGTATGGAAATACATCTCACCGACGTTTTGATACAGGAACAAGGTGCCGGACTGACCTTTCCTTTACGGAATATATCCAATACCCCGATGAAATGTATTGCAGGAATCAATATCCGACTATCAGCAATCCCCATGAACGGAAACACTTATGCCAAATGGATTATCAACGATACCGAATATAATACGGACATGGTAGAATACACCGTCCCTTATACTCCGGTAACGGCAACAGCCATTTTTGAAGATAAAAGTACAACATCCCTTACCCAAGTAACATCTACGGAAGATTGGAATATAGTACCCAATCCTGTCAAAGGCATGATCACTCTACCGGAAGAATACGATGGAAATATACATATTTATTCGTCTGACGGAACACTCATTCAGACAACACACATAGTAGGAAACCAAATCGATGTATCTCATCTCCATACAGGTATGTACCTGATGATATTGGAATACCCCGACCGTATCTTAAAAGGGAAGTTCATCAAAGAATAGATATCTAAAAATTCCCTTTCTGTAAAAAATACAGAAAGGGAATTTTCTACTAAGAAACTCCCTGTAATTATAAAAACAGTCCGGTAAAAATATGTTTTTTCAGTAATTTCCGTATATTTGCATATAAGAGGACATTTTATTTTCCTCCATACAACTTTATCTCTCAATACCACAAACAAAAAATCGATATGGATAGGCAACAACTGGAAGAATTACAAAGAAGAACGGAGGCCAGCCTTAAAAATAATAAGGTTTACAAGATAACTTCCTTCCTATATTTTCCGGGTTTTGTATTACTATTCGTTTTATATTCGATTTTTTCCGACAAAAGCTGGATAATGGTTTTATGTTCATTTCTTTTCATTATCTCATTTGTGAGTTTTTGCATTAACTGTCAAATTACAATCAACGCAAAGAAACGGATAAAAGATGAGATGAAAAGGCGACAGGAGTGGGAGGAGGATTAGCTATAAAAAAACTTCTGACGCTTTGTTCGGACAAAAGAGATAAAAAACGGACGGAAAACATTTCAATGACAATTATAACATTTTTCGAGTAAACACAGAAAGCACACAAAGTTATATATCATGAGAATAAAAGGTATTTTATATATTTTCATTGTAAGTTCTATATGCAGTATATTTTTTTCATCTTGTGCAAAAGAAGGAGATTTGGGTGATCTGATGAATCCTTTCGGAAACAATACGACAAACAACCCCGGAGGTAAGGGTAAAGCACCAGAAGATCTCCCTGCAGGAACGACAATCGAATGGAGCGGCTATTATCTCGTCGGCGATAAGCGTTACGGAGAAGGTACTCAACAATTGACGATTCTGAATGAAACCGATTGCCGTTCGAGTTGGTCGGCCGATTGGGGAACTTATACCTATACCAAAACCGGAGACAATACTGCCAAACTCAGCTTCTCGATCGTACAAAGCGTTGTAGGGAATGTGAGAAGTTTCCAATATACGACGACTCTCTCTTTTTCTAAAAGCAATGAGTTTGAAATGACAGGAACAAAGTTCGTTTTCAGTACATTAACCGGGTCGACACTATGCGAACTGCATTGTACCGGAACTCTTTACTAATAAAAAAGACCGAATACCTATTAAGATAACAAGATTCTTTTTTCGGAAGAAAAAGGATTTTGGCGTTTATAAAAACAGTGCCAAAACCGTTTATCCTCGGTAATTTTTGTATATTTGTCTGTATATCTCTATTACTATGGAATATTACATATTGATAAACGAAAAACCCGAAGGCCCTTTCGCTCTTGAAAAATTGAACGAAATGCATATAACCCCTCAAACACTAGCATGGCATCAGGGTATGCCACAGTGGTTACCGGCCGGACAAATAGATGAGTTACAATTCTTATGGAACACATCGACTCCCCCACCCGCACCTCCCGTCGACACGACACCCACAACTCCGACCACCGCACCTAAGACATGGCTAGTCGAATCGATACTTGTAACTGTACTCTGTTGCCTGCCATTCGGTATCGTAGGTATCGTCTATGCCAGCAGAGTAAGTTCGTTATTGAAAAGCGGAAACTATGCCGAAGCCGTCGAAGCCAGCAAAAATGCGGGGAAATGGACCAAAATAGGCTTTATTGTCGGTTTAGTGGCCACCTTATTATACGTCGCGTTTCTCGCCGTTTACACATTTATGGTGACATCCTCTCCGTTTTAATCCATGAGCAGGAAATCGAAATATATCGTAGGGACAATGGGCGTCCTTGCGGTATGTTTTATTTTCTATTTTCTCGACCCTCTCGAATCTCCGTTATTCCCCAAATGTCCGTTCCTCTTGCTTACAGGACTGGAATGTCCCGGTTGCGGAACCCAACGGGCCTTGCACAGCCTGCTGCACCTGCAATTTTTCGATGCCCTACGGTACAATGTGTTATTGATTTTTTCACTTCCTTATATCGCCCTGCTTCTCTATGCCGAAATTTGCCGTACCCGATACCCCCAATTATACATCGGCATACACCGTCCGATATATATCCGATGTTACCTTATCGTCGTAATTCTCTGGTGGATAGGAAGAAATTTCACTACCTATTTCTGAATCGACCTCAACAACGATTATGAGACATAAGCAATATATCTATCCATAAACCGGCGAAAAACCGGCAGACGCATAAAGACTTGCTCAAAAAGCAAAATACCGATAGCCGCACAAGCGATACCCGTAAGAACATCGATCATATAATGATGCCCCGAATAGACGGCCGTAAACCATATTCCCGCCATAATAATGCCGAAAAGAGCAATAAGCCATTTCTTGCAACGCCCCATAACCGCATAAGTAAAAGCGACCGGCATATAGGCAGAATGCAACGAGGGCAAAGCGGCAAAAACATTGGCGTTACGCCCATACATAGGCGCAAAAATATCCATGCCCACCAATGCGTCGAAACGTCCCAAACCCGCTACATTGCCGGGCGTACCGAGTATCGGTTCGAAACCATACTGCATGACGTACCACGGCGGCGCAGCCGGGTGAATATAATATCCTGCAAAACCGATAAGATTGACCAGCAGAAAAACAAGCGAGAAACGTAATGCCAGTTCCCGACGCCCCTTGATAAAAAGAGACAAGGCAAAAAGCACGGGAACAGGAACCCAACAAAGGTAGAAAAGTCCGGCAAAAAAATCGGCCACAGAATAATGATGTTCATGAAAAAACTCGCACAAAGTCATTCTTACGCCGTCGACATCGATACCGAAAATTGTTTTTTCTGCGGTATAAAGACCTGCAACGTCGATGTCATTGACCATATAATTGGGCCATACGCGCATCCAATCATACGAAACGGCAAAAACGACAAAAGGAAGCAAAGCGACCACCAGCTTCCGGGTATAGAGTGAAGCGAAAAGCAATGCATCGAGAACAACCGCCATAACAACATGTTCGGGTCTCAGCCCGATAAAAACGGAGGTTAAAAGCAAAAACGACAACGTACAGACAAGAATGATACGAGATTCTTTACGGGTCGGCGGCAGGCAAGTCATAGGTCGATTATTTCTCGTCATTCAACAACCGGTAACAATGCGCCACCCGCACAAATGCCGTAACATTGGCCAAAACAGCGATGACAGCAAGCGGAACGGCAAGGATAAGAATCGGGTCGAATGCCGTACAATCGCCGAATATCCCGCAGAAAAGAGCCCCAAGACTGGTCAGCACGACCCGTTCGGGACGCTGCATAAGCCCCACCTTGCACTCCAATCCCAGTCCTTCGGCCCGCGCCCGCACATAACTCACCATGATAGATCCGATAAGGGCGACAAACGCAATGATAGCCCACGCCACATACCCTTGCAGGACGAGGAAAAAGAATATCCCGAAAAGGGTAAACAGCTCGCTGTACCGGTCAAGTACCGAATCATAAAACGCCCCGAAACGGGAAACCATATTCCCAAGACGCGCAACACGCCCGTCGAGCATATCGAACAGCCCGGCAAAAAGTACGACACCTCCGCCTAATCCCACATAGAAATAGGCCTCGGATTTCTCTAAATACCCGGCATAGATAAAAACAACCGCTGCGGCTATATTCAATATCAGGCCGGTCGTGGTAATGATATTGGGTGTGATTCCCATTTTTATAAGTCCCTTTACAACCGGATTTATGATTTTATAAATCAACTGTTGCAGGTAATCACGGTAATGCATAGTATATTGATTTATCGTTTATGTGATATGAATAATTTGTCGAAAAAACAATCCCGATACACAAATTTGCGTTGCAATTGGTAATTCCAAAAAAATGAAACGATGAGTGCCACAACAATTTTGGGCAATAGAAAAAGATTGACCGACACATGCATATTACTCAGCCGGTCGACCCACGCCATACGCATCATACACTCGGTAAGAAAATACGTCCCGTAGGTATTGAGAATGATGCTCCCGCCCCATACCAACATATATTTCAAAGCGATATGGCTCTTAGACGACGATACGCAAAATACCCATTTATAATTGATGCAACAATTCACCACGCCTCCCGAAAGAGCCCCGAGAAAAGTCGCATAGACATAATAAAGTCCGCAAAAATTGACCAAAACCAAAGTCATTGCAAAATCGACCGCACTGGCGATTTGAGCCGAACACATGGCCTTGAAAAATAATATGAACGAACGTCTCGACATAATTTACTTTTATTCTATCGAAAGGCGAACAATACCCAACAATATGGCGCTGTATACTCCGGCCAAAATATCGTCCATCATGATTCCCACCCCACCTCTAAAACGTTCCATACGACGCACGCCGAGAGGCTTCACTATATCGAAAAAACGGAAAAGGACAAAAGCGGCTACGACATACCACCAACCTCCGGCCGGAACGACAAGCAGAGGTATCCACACACCGACCATTTCGTCGATAACGACTCGGGACGGATCTTCACCCCAGTATTTTTCCATAACCGCGCTCGAATATATTCCCTGCACGGTAAAATAGACGATGGCTGCCGCCAATACGGTCTGCAAGACTCCAAATGGCAACAAGAAATAACCGGCCACCCACAAAAGCACCGCCAGCAAAGCTCCGGCAGTTCCGGGGGCAACGGGTGAAAATCCCGACCCGAAACCCGTCGCCATAAAAAGATGAAAAAACGGAGGCTTTTGTACAGACATTCTTTCTTTAATTTTATTTTTCAAATGAATGTGCAAAAGTAAGCAATATGTTCTATACCACCAAGTAAGAAAGTTGTTATTCGATTCGTCGAAAAGGGAATAGATATGTTTTATCGGTCCGGCATCATTTCTTATACGGAACCGTGAGGGAACAACAAATGAAAAATCAGGAATAACGGCGGGGATAACGGAACAAAATAGCCAGTAACGCACAAAGCCCCAATAATACCGGATAATACAAGTAACGAATTATCGATAACGGAGAGAGCTGGGTAAGACCGGCAGCGATAAGCAACTGCGCTCCATAAGGGATCAACCCCTGTACGGCACAAGAAAAGGTGTCGAGAATACTTGCCGTCTTGCGGGCATCGAGACCGAAACGCACGGTAATATCCCGGGCTATCGAACCGGTCGTAATGATAGCAATAGTATTATTGGCCGTACAAAGATTGGCCAAAGATACAAGAGCGGCAATACTCAACTCGGCCCATCGTTTGGTAGAGACATGAGCCGTAAGCCGGGAAATAATATACTCCATACCGCCGTTATAACGAATCAGTTCGAGCATACCGCCGGCCAGCAGAGTTACGATAATGAGTTCACCCATACCCGTAATACCCTCTCCCATCGCTGCCAAACAGCCAAAAATATCGTATCCGCCGGTAAACACACCTATGGCAGCCGACGTAAATATGCCCAACGCCAAGACCAGCATCACATGCACACCCGCCAACGCTGTAAGCAATACGACAATATAAGGAACGACTTTCACCCACTCCACAGCAGCCTCGGGCGCCGGAATATCAAGCCGGAAACCTACCACCGTATAGTAGGCAAGCAAAACGACTGCCGCCGGGAAAACGATAAGAATATTTACCCGGAACTTATCTTTCATCTCGCATAATTGAGTGCGGGTGGCCGCTATCGTCGTATCGGAAATAAAAGACAGATTATCTCCGAAAAAAGCCCCTCCGACAACAATCGCCGTAATATACGGTAAAGCGATACCCGTTTTATCGGCCAGTCCGGCAGCCACCGGAACTAAGGCAACGATCGTGCCGACCGAAGTACCGACCGAGAGGGAAATAAAGCAAGAAGCAGCAAAAAGACCCACCAATAAAAAATGATCGGGCAAAAGCCACAACGTAAGATTTACCGTCGCATCGATAGCCCCCATTGCTTTGGCCGACTGCGCAAAAGCACCTGCCAAAATAAAAATCCATACCATAATAAGGATATTCTTATCGGCGGCACCTTCGGAAAAACGGGCGATACGCTCAGGCAGAGACAATCCGTCGGTAAGGGCCACAGCCACCATCGAAGCGATAATGAAAGCAACGGCAATGGGTACGGCATAAAAATCATCGACCCATATCGATGCAAGCAGATAAACTCCTAAAAAGACAAACAACGGAACCAACGCCCGGAAACCCGGGCGTTGCGGTACAGCGGTTTTCATCTTTACCCGACGATTAATGTTTTACTTCATTATCCAACGGACGGCCCGCCTCGAAATCGGCAATATTTTGTAACGTGGTCTCGGCGATATTGTGGACAGCCTCTCTGGTAAAAAAAGCCTGATGGGAGGTTACAATCACATTATTGAAAGACAATAACCGGGCCAAAACATCGTCATCGATAATACGGTCGGACTTATCTTCATAAAAATATCCGCTCTCTTCTTCATACACGTCAAGACCGGCATAACCCACCTTCTTACTCTTCAATCCGTTGATCAGGGCATGAGTGTGTATCAGTTTCCCCCGCCCCGTATTGATGAGCATTACCCCCGGCTTCATCTTGGCAATCGCCTCATCGTTGATGATATAACGCGTCTCATCGGTGAGCGGACAGTGAAGCGAAATAATATCGGAATTCCGGTAAAGCTCGTCGAGCGATGTGTACTCGACACGATAGGCGGCAGCAAACTCTTTATCGGGATAAAGATCGTAAGCCAATATACGCATTCCGAAACCACTCAACAATCGTATCAATACTTTGGCTATTTTTCCCGTACCGATAATACCGATGGTTTTCTCGTGCATATCGAATCCCATAAGGCCGTGCAATGAAAAATTTCCGTCACGGGTACGCCACGTGGCACGCGGAATACGGCGATTGAGCGCAAGCATCAATGCCAACGTATATTCGGCAACAGCATAGGGAGAATAAGCCGGAACTCTGACTACCGGCAAACGCCCCTCGGCTGCCGCCAAATCGACATTGTTATAACCGGCACACCGCAAAGCCAGCAACTTGATACCGTTTTCCACCAATGCATCTATCACACCGGCATCGGCAATATCGTTTACAAAAATGCACACGGCATCGAATCCTTTGGACAACATCACATTGTTTGGATTGAGATGCCCCTTGAAATAAACGATATCGAAACCGAAACGTTCGTTCATCTTACTGAAAGAATCCTCATCATAAGGTTTTGTGTCGAAAAAAGCGATTCTGAATGACATGGGATAAAATAATTTGATTGCTAATTGGAGTTACGGTAAAGATACATCTTTTTTTCACCGGAGGAAACCATATCCTCCTTTTTTTGTATAAAAGAATTCCATTCATCGATCTTCTCTCTACAAAAAAGAAAAATTATTTTCTAACTTTGCGAATATAACCGCAATAACCATGAAAAAGATTTTCGTATCAACAATCATACTGCTCCTCTCATCTTGGATATACGCCGGAAAAGACTACAACGTCGATGCAAAAACCGGAGCCAGCATGCCGGTACAAAACGTGGAGGAAACTCCATCTTACCGACTTTTTCCCGCCAACAAGGCCAAAGGAGTGCCGACCGATACCCACCTCGTCATCGAGTTCGACAGCCCGGTACGACTCAACGATAAAGGAATCATACGCATCTACGAATCCCATGCGGGACGACTGGTCGACACACTCGATATGAGTATTCCCGCCGGCCCTACCGAACCCGATATGATACGGAAACAAAAAGCGATCTACACCACCGAACCGTATTCTTACGGCTCACCTCACCCCATTACCAACGCCAACACAAAGGCCGGGACTCCATCGGGCACAGCTATACGCGATACGACCGGACCTTATCAACTGACAATCATAGGAGGTTTTTCCGACGGATTTCACTTTTATCCGGTTATCATCGACGGCAATCGTGCTACCATCTATCCGCACAACAATTTGTTGGAATACGGGAAAAGTTACTACGTAACCATCGACAAAGAAGTTTTCACCCCTGAAAAAGGAGAGTTCCCCGGCATTTACAATCGTAAGACATGGCGATTCAGCACCCGTAAAAACGCACCGGAAGCCTCCCGACACCACCTTACCGTAAACCATGACGGGAGCGGAGACTTCTGTACCGTACAAGGAGCAATGGATTTCATACCCGATTTCAGTGCGGAGCCGTGGAGCGTTTTTATCCACAACGGGGACTATGAAGAACTGGTCTACTTCCGAAATAAAAAAAACGTTCTTCTTCAAGGGGAAAATCGAGACAGCGTATTGATACATTACGCCAACAATGAAACATTCAACCCCCACCCCATCAATGTAAAAACGAATGAATGGCCGGGAACTTTCCCGTCCCGCCGAGCAGCCTTTGCCGCCGATAACTGCTACGATATGCGTTTCGAAAACATGACCATAAAGACCGACCTTCACGGACAAGCCGAAGGCCTTCTGCTCATGGGTTCCCGCAACTACTTGCGCAACGTACGGGTTGTCGGGTCGGGCGACGCTTTGCAAATCAACGGGTCGGTCTATCTCGAACGTTGTATCATCGAAGGCGGCGGTGATATGATTCTGGGAAGAGGGCCTTCGTATTTCAAAGATTGTCTGTTGAAAAGCCCCGGGCCCTTTATGTGGATACGCAATACCGAGGCCAATCACGGCAACATCTTTGTAAATTGCCATTTCATAGGAACAAGAAAAAATACGACCCTGGCCCGTTCTCCCCGGAACAAGTTGTCCGAAGGGTATCCCTATGCCGAGGCCGTACTCATAAACTGCACGCTCGAAAATATCTCGCCAGAAGGTTGGAGCAACATCGAGGGGCCGGCGCATCACTTGCGTTTTTTAGAGTTCGACAGTCGGGACAAAGATGGCAAGCCCATCGACACGAGCCGTCGCCACCCACTCTCAAAACAACTCAGGTTACCGGCCGACGACAGCCTGATCGAAAGGTACCTCGACCCTGCGAAAATCCTCAACTGGCAACCCGAGTGGTAAACCTTATCCTCGTATCCGCACGATTACTTCTTCTCCGACGGACTTCCATTCGGCGTTTCTACCGAATGGGGAGAAAGCGTACTTCCGCCGTTTTCTTCCCAGTGAAACGGTTCGAACTGCGTATCACTGTTTTTCCAGCCCGGTTTACGCGAAGCATAAATCACAAAAGGTGCTATAACGACAATCAATGCGCCTATGATAAGAACCGAGAACCATACGGCATTGCTACCCACCGATATTTGACTGGGCGGTATAAAGCTTAAAATAAAAGCCAGCAAAGAACCGCAGAATCCCAAACCGCCAATAAACCACATCAACCCATTGCCCTTACCACCTATACGGAAAGGTCGATCGGCTTTTTTCATATTATATCGCAAATAAATCGCGGCCGAAAACATGAGCATATACATAATCAGATAAAGGACAACGGTGAGCTGCGACATAATCTGATAAAAACTTTGTACCGAAGGCATAACAACGAACAACAGACTCAGTAACGTAACTGCACCACCCTGTATATAAAGAATATTTTTCTGAACACCGATTTTATTGGTCTTTTGGAAAAATGGCGGCAAGTAACCGGCTCGCCCCACCGCAAAAATACCTTTCGAGGGACCGGCAACCCATGTCAGGACTCCCGCCAAAACACCGAATGCCAACGCCACAGCAATGACAGGCGATAACCAAGAAGCCTTGATAAAAGCAAAATAATTATCAAAACCCACCAAAAGGCTTTGCGTCAGGTTGATGTCTTTTTGCGGAATAATGATACCGAGTGCAAATGTTCCTAATACGAATATCAACACCGTAATGGCAGAACCCATAAAAACGGCTTTCGGGTAATTTTTAGAGGGATTGTTTATATCCTTCACATGAATACCTCCCATCTCCATTCCTGCATAAAACAAGAAGATACTGGCAGCCAAAACCAAATTATCGAAATTCGAAAAATCGGGCAAGAAGCTACCCGAAAAATCCATCTGGGATTCTCCGCCCATCAACAGATAAACAATCGCCAAAACGACTAACAGACCGGCCGGAATAATCGTTCCCACCAGACCTCCTATCTTGGCGACTTTTCCTACCCAATCCAATCCTTTCAGAGAAATAAATGTCGCCAACCAATAGATAAACAGCACAACAGCCAGCGTGTAAAAACGATTCGACGCCAACAACATATCTCCGGAATGATTCATTCCGATAAATGCTATCGCAACAGCACCGAAGGTAAGTACCGTCGGGTACCAAATCGTACTCTCTATCCATTGCAACCAAATCGCCAAGAAACCGGCTTTCTTACCGAATGCCTCTCCCACCCACCGGAATACACCGCCTTGCTTGTCCTGAAACATAGCCGCCAACTCGGCCGCAACCAAAGCCGTAGGTATAAGAAACACCAATGCCGCAAATAAATAATAAAATGCCGAACTGACGCCGTACTCGGCTTCGGCCGGTAGTCCCCGCAACGATACGACTGCCGTTACATTCATAATTGCCAGCGTAAACACGCCCAACTTTACTGATTTTCCGATGTTTGCCATATTATTTCTATATTATAATTAAGTAATTTCGGTTTTCGTGTAGATAAACAATCGGCGACCGCTTGTTGTTTTACATACCGACGATTTTATTCAAACATGAATATGAAAAATATACAAACCGTGAGGTGGAGAGATTACGAATCAAAGGTTTATAACATATTACATATTTTGATCTTATTGTTATCGGTATTCCTCATCATCACCATATCGATCGATACATTTCGCAATATATCGTTTCTCAATCAGGGTTATTACAAGAAAATACAATTATGGATATGTACTTTTTTCATACTGGATTTTCTTTTGGAATTTGTACTGTCGGGGCATAAATGGAAATACCTGAGAAGCCGTTTCGTTTTCTTTCTGGTATCTATACCCTATATGAATATATTCTCGTACCTGAACGTGGATTTTTCTCCCGAAACATACTATTTTCTACGGTTCATTCCCCTTGTGAGGAGTGGATATGCTTTGGCTATCGTCGTCGGCTGGCTCTCATACAACAAAATATCGAGTCTTTTTATATCGTATGTAACCATGCTTTTGGCAACCGTCTATTTTTCAAGCCTTATATTCTTTGTTCTGGAACATACGGTCAATCCGATGGTTACCCGATACACCGATGCCCTTTGGTGGGCTTTCATGGACGTAACGACGGTAGGCTCCAACATTTACGCCGCTACCGCCACCGGGAAGATACTTTCGGTTATTCTGGCAGCGCTGGGCATGATGATGTTTCCGATTTTCACGGTCTATGTTACCAATCTGGTACAACAAACAACCCGACACAAACCGCAATAAAGACCTATCAGAAATTTCGATTCAAAAGTAAGGAGAATCCGTTTGAACGGATTCTCCTTACTTTTACTTCATGTTATCGGGAGTCAAGCGATTATCTTCACAGAATCTCCGCTAAATACCGATAGTCCGAGTTTGTTCATAATATGCTTGATCGCCAACTGAGCCTTTACCGAATTACCGGCCTCATCTATCGGCGGAGCAAAAGCCGAGATTCCCATAATACCGGGAAGGACACCCATAACTCCACCGCCGACACCCGTCTTTGCCGGGACGCCCGATGTGTAAAGCCAATCTCCCGTATGTTCATAAAAACCGACGGTAGCGATAAGAGAGGTAATCTGCGGAGAGAAAGAGGCATCGAACACGCTCGTCCCCGTCTTCGGATTGACACCTCTGTTGGCTATCGTGGCTCCACATACCGAGAGTTGCTCGGCTGTAATACCCAGAGAGCATTGCCGGGTATAAAGGTCGAGAGATAAATCCGGATCATCATAGATACGATTATAATTTTTCAATAGCCAGGCAATAGATCGGTTATTGAAATTCGTCGCCGATTCCGAACGATACAATTCTTCTATCAACTCGGGTGCACTTCCCGATAATTGGGTTATGTTTTCTACGATCGCCGCCCATTTTTTATCGGCATCACCCGTCGGGTTGACCATACTACACGCTGTTATGGCACCGGCATTGACCAACGGTGTGGAAGGGTGATCGTTTTCCAACAGAATAGCGATTATCGAATTAAACGGCAACCCGGTCGCATCGGCACCGATCATCGAAAGCAGTTTTTCGGCCCCATACTGGCGCAATACCAATATGGCGGTATGGACTTTGGACACGGATTCTATGCCGAATCGGTATCGAGTATCACCGACCTCGATAATTCGCCCGTCCAACAGACATACGCTGATACCGAACAATTTTTTATCGACATTGGCGAGATAAGGGATATAATCGGCATTTTTCCCGTCTTGATTGTCCTTGAACATGTCGTAGGCTTCGTGCACAGCCTGCTCTATTACAGAAAAAGAAATAGACTTCTCCATCGTCCTATTTTTTAGTTTTATGACAACTTCCGGTATGCGTAAACACCGAACCCTGCACCTCGATGTTCTTATCTTGTGCGATACGCGTATTGGTGGGATACTCCAATTTTTCGAGAGAAGCGACGGCATCACGTATGTCGTTCAGCAACATATCGGCCATATCGCGGCTAAATCCCTGACGGACAACAATGCGCATAACCACATAATTCTGAATATTCTCTGGTAATGTATAGGCAGGTACCATCCAGCCCCCTTGTTTCAACTTGTCTTGCAAATCATACAAGGTCCATTTGGCATTCTTGGCATAATCGGGTTTCATATACCAAATAAACAACGGGTTCTCTACCCGATTGCTGTAATTGACAAACGGTGTCATCTTGCCTATTTCTTCATGCAGGTATTGAGTGATCTGCATGCTGTTGTGCTGGATAGCTTTATACCCTTGGAATCCCAAGCGGATAAACTGATAATACTGACCCAATATCTGCGCCGCCGGACGAGAAAAATTGAGACCTACCTGCGTGATATTCGCCCCCAAATAATTGACACTGAACGACATTTCTTCGGGTAAATATTTTTTGTCTTTCCATACAACCCAACCCAAACCGGGATACACCAGTCCGAACTTATGTCCCGACGTACTGATAGAAAGTACCCACTTCAACCGGAAATCCCATTTCTTATGAGGTTCGAGGAAAGGCAAAATAAATCCGCCCGACGCTGCATCGACATGTATAGGTATGTCATAACCCGTCTTTTTATTGAATGTGTCGAGAGCCCGGTCGAGCGCTTCTACGTCATCGTTCAGTCCGGTCCACGTAACACCTTCGATAGGTACGATACATATTGTGTTTTCATCACACATTTTCAAGGCTTCTTCGGGATCGAGGGTTGTTTTTTCGAGTGTCAAAGGCACTTCGCGCATCTCGATTTGCCAAAGTTGAGCGAATTTTTCCCATACGACCTGAAAACCCGATGAAATAACAAAGTTGGGTTTATCGGTCGGTTTCCCTTCGGACTGACGTTTTTTACGCCACCGAAGCCAAGCTGCGACACCCCCCAACATACAGGCCTCGGAAGAGCCTATCGCCAGGGCTCCGCTTTTCCATTTTTCCTCTTCGGGAGAGTTCCACAAGTTAGCCATAATATTGATACATTTCGCATTCATGACGGCAATACGAGGGTATTCCGTTTCATCGATATAATTGATGTTGATGGCTTCATTCATCAATTTCGTCGCATAATCGTCCATATAAGTCGTTACGAATGTAGCCAGATTCAACCGAGGTTGTGTCTGTGCAAACGTCTCGTCTTTCACCATCTGATAGGCTATTTCCGGAGTTGTCGGGTCATCGGGAATACGATCTACGGGAGAGGGTTTCAACATTTCGTCGGAGCCGAAGATACTGGTCTTGGCATCGCCTGTTCTGAAATTCAAATCTTTCATTGCATAAAATTTTATGAGTTAGAAATATAAGGTCGGTTTTGAAACGACCTATCGATAGAACAACAGACCGACAAGGCGAAAGTTTGAGATATTCATCTATTCATACACAATTTGGCACTTATTAAAATTTACAATGAATCCTTTCGGTAAACATTCAGAAAATGAAGATTGTTGTAGGTATAAATCTTTCCGGAAATCATAATACACGATATAATGAAAATAAAAACAGGACAAGGCACAATGCCATTAGTCATACTTTTGGGAATATGGTCTATCTCGGCTTTGAACGCGATACCGGGTCTGGCCGTCTCCCCTATTCTGGGACAGATGTCTACGATATTTCCGCAATCATCAGAGTTCGACATACAGCTATTGTCCTCACTCCCGTCCTTGCTTACAATCCCGTTTATCTTGTTATCGGGAAAATTGACAGAACATATCAACAATATTTTTTTACTGCAAACGGGTCTTATCATTTTTGTCCTGAGCGGATTATTTTACATGCTCTCTACCGAAATGTGGCAACTGATTGCGGTAAGCGCTTTGCTGGGTATAGGTTCGGGACTGATCGTTCCTTTGTCGACCGGACTGATTTCGCGTTATTTCACGGGAAAATATAGAACGCGACAATTCGGTCTGAGTTCCGCGATTACCAACATCACACTGGTATCGGCAACCATGTTGACCGGATACTTGGCCGACATCGACTGGCATTTGCCCTTTGTCGTGTATTTCTTTCCTATCGTCTCATTCGTCTTTTCTTTCTACCTGAAAAAAGACCCGGTTTCGGTCGCTCCCGTCAAAACGAACAATCCCGGAAAAATCAATGCGAAACACCTTATCGGCCTTATGGCATTTTACGGACTGGCAACTTATCTGGTTGTCATCATCAGCTTTAATCTGCCGTTTCTGATGAAAGAATATCGTTTCGATGCCGAAACTTCGGGTATCATCATCTCGATGTTTTACTTAGCGATTGTCGTCCCGGGATTTTTTCTGAACAAGATACTTTCGACATTTAAATACCTCACAAAGTGCATGTGTCTATTATGTATCGCGACAGGACTCTTCCTCGTCTTAATATCGAATAATGTATGGATATTAGGAACAGGAGCCGTTTTTATGGGTTTCGGATACGGTGTCGTACAACCGCTCATATACGACCAGACCAGCAAAGTCGCCACTCCCGAAAAAGCGACTCTGGCTCTGGCATTTGTCATGTCGATGAATTACTTGGCCATATTACTCTGCCCGACAATCATCGATACTTTCCAATCCTTATTCCATATCCACTCCCAGCAATTCGCTTTCGCATTCAACCTTTCCATAACTCTACTGGCAGTCGTATGGTCCTATGTTGCGCGTCATACATTCTTATTCAATGATAATTTAGAGAACGATAAATCATCTTTGGAAGAATTATGATAAGCAAAACAAGTGAAGCCAACTTGGCAATGGTTGTATCGAAAACATTCAGCGGGCTGAATGTAAACGCCCTGCGATATCTGTTACCGTTATGGATAGCTCCTCTTACCGGCGTAACCTACCGCTGCGTCTTTGCTGCCGTCGCCTTCTGGATCATCGGATATTGGGCAAAACCCGAAAAAGCCTCGGTTAAAGACAAATTATTCTTATTTCTGCTGGGTGCAATCGGTATTTACGGATATATGTTTGCTTACCTGTTGGGACTGAGCAAGACGACTCCCGTCTCTGCGGCGATTTTCACGTCCATGCAACCGATTTGGGTTTTCCTCTTGTCGGTACTCTTTCTTCGAGAGAAAATAACGACTATGAAGGTCATCGGAATTTTAGTCGGGCTAAGCGGAGCACTGTTATGTATTTCGACACAAAAAAGCGACGACCTCGCATCCGACGCCTTATCGGGAAATCTTTTCTGCTTGGTCAGCTCTGTCATCTATGCCGTATATTTGATATTAAGCAACCGATTTTTGAAAAAAACAGGGACTTATACTCTCATGCGTTATACGTTCTCGGGCGCCGCCGTTTCGAGCCTTATCGTCTTATTCTTTACCGGATACGATGCTCCACTCACGACACCTCCGTTACAGTTTTGGCCGATAGCCTTGCTGCTTTTCGTCCTGATTTTCCCTACCGTCATCAGCTACCTGCTCATTCCTATCGGACTGAAATATCTGAATACGACAGTCGTAGCCATATACGGATACCTGATATTGCTCGTAGCATCAATCGTTTCTTTTGCCGTAGGACAAGATCGATTCAGCTGGGAACAAGTCGGCGCTATGATTCTCATCTGTATCGGTGTCTATTGGGTGGAAATCGCAGAAAAGGGGAAAAACGGTAATCGGAAACGACCTCATTCTCCGGCCACTACTTGAGAAAATATAAGTGTCCCATGAAACAAAAATGCGGTGTGTAAACTTGTTTTACACACCGCATTTAAATATAGTACAAATGACTTACCCGAGGAATCCCAGCAAAATACCAGCGGCAACAGCCGAGCCGATAACTCCGGCGACATTCGGACCCATAGCGTGCATGAGCAAATAATTCGACGGGTCATATTCCAACCCCAATACTTGAGAAATACGAGCCGAATCGGGCACTGCCGATACACCGGCATTACCGATAAGGGGATTGATTTTATTGTCTTTCTTCAAAAAGAGATTGAAGAATTTCACAAATAATACGCCAGCCGTCGTTGCAATAATAAATGAAATAGCTCCAAGTACAAAAATTTTCACCGAATCGCCAGTCAGGAACTGCGACGCCTGCGTTGACGCTCCTACCGTTACTCCCAGCAAAATAGTGATGACATCGATAAGCGGGCCACGGGCAGTCTCGGCCAAACGACGGGTAACACCACTCTCTTTGAGCAAATTCCCGAAGAAAAGCATTCCCAACAACGGGAGACCCGACGGTACGAGAAAGCAAGTAAGCAGTAATCCTACAATCGGGAAAATTATCTTCTCGGTCTGCGAAACAACACGCGGCGGACGCATTCGAATAACACGTTCTTTCTTGGTTGTCAGCAAGCGCATGATAGGCGGCTGTATCACAGGTACCAATGCCATATAGGAATAGGCCGATATAGCAATAGCACCCATCAAATTCGGAGGCAGTTTCGACGAAAGGAAAATAGCCGTAGGACCATCGGCACCACCGATAATACCGATAGCACCGGCCTGACTGGGATCAAACCCCATCGCTAATGCAATGGCGTAAGCACCGAATATACCAAATTGAGCCGCAGCTCCGATAAGCATCAGCTTCGGGTTGGAAATCAGAGCCGAAAAGTCGGTCATAGCCCCTATGCCCAAAAATATGAGCGGCGGATACCAACCCTGAACAACACCTTGATAAAGAATGTTGAGAACCGAACCTTCTTCGTATATACCCAACTGCAATCCGGCATCCTTGAAAGGTATATTACCGATAAGAATACCGAAACCGATAGGTATCAGCAACATAGGTTCAAATTCCTTCGCGATCGCCAGATAGATAAAAAAGCAACCGACAATGATCATGATGAGATTTCCCATCATGAGATTGGCGAAACCTGTATAAGTGAGAAACTCCTGAATATTCTCACCTAAAAAACTCAAAAACTCTCCCATAAGCCTTATCCGATAACGACGATATCGGCACCTTCGAGTATCGAATCGCCTTTATTAACTTTTATTGCCGTGATCTTTCCATCATGGGTGGCAGCAATCACATTCTCCATTTTCATGGCTTCGAGAACAGCCACTTTTTGTCCTGCCTTCACGGTGTCGCCCACACTCACATTTATTTCGAGAATAACTCCGGGCAGAGGCGAACGCACGGCACCGGCTACCGACGCAGCGGCAGGACGACTTACGACTGGTTCTCCGGCTGGCGTAACGGGAGCTGCCTGCGGTCGGGTGAGCGGTTTGATCTGTTTCTTGGCCGGCTTATCAAGCTCCACCTTATAAGGAGTCCCGTTTACCTCAACCGTTGCGATATTATCTTCGATCTGGTTGATATTTACGGTATAAAGATTTCCGTTGATTTTATATTTAAATTCTTTCATAGCACTGATTTTTAAAATTTTCGTTGTGGTATTTGTCGCAATCCATAAATTTTGGAACTCCACGGTGAATAACTCCGTTTCACTTGTTTCACAGTGAGAATGGCATCTTCATAATCGTGTTCGGCCTCCTGATGTTCATAAATGGCCATGGAAATTACAGCCAGAATATCTCCGGGAACATCGGCCTCTTGTTTCGCCTCTGCCATTGTCGTAGCGCTACCGGCTTTCATCGCCCGTCGGGCACTCATGCGAATCGCCGTCTTACCGACCAATTTGAAAAAGAGATACAACACGATAAGAGCTACAAATACCACCGACATGGCCGTGATGGACATGGAAACTCCTTCGGGGTCTTTTTCTGCGAATTTGTCGACTTTCGGATTGGAATTTTCCACATAGTTTGCAGCTTCGGGTGTAGGATTTTCCAAAATAACCCGTTCTTTCACTCCGTCGCGGGGCGAACCGAAACTCTGATCGGGTGCCAACACCGGAACCGTTACCTCATCGATAAGGTTCTTTCCGCCGGCATCATAAAGCCCGATATAATTTTCGGTCGTGGGATCGAGTTTGAAATTTGTATGGAATGTTCCATGATGAGCGAAACCGTCGGCCCAGATAAGGACTACCTGACGAGGTCCTATCTTGGTTTTCAGGTCGCCCTTAGAAATCATATACTTCTTGGGATTGTTCGGGTCATTGGTAATATAACAACCTGCCATTTGCACCGTACCTGCCGAACTGTTGTATATCTCGATCCATGCACCTCTGTTACCGAACGGATCGACATAATTATTTACATTATTGGTAAGTACCTCGTTGATACGCAAGGCCGATGTCGACTGTGCCGATACACCGACAATCGCGCAGCAAGCAAGCAGCAACAACCCTATTTTTCTTACATTCATTTCTTTCGGATTTAAGAATTGTTACAAAGGTATATTACCGTGCTTCTTAGCGGGATTGACCACTTTCTTGGTCTGCAACTGTGCCAATGCGCGGCAAATACGGAAACGGGTGTTGCGAGGTTCTATGACATCGTCGATATACCCGTATTTGGCAGCATTATAAGGGTTACCGAAGAGTTGTGTATATTCACGTTCTTTTTCTGCCAAATATGCAGCCGGATCGGCCTGCTCTTTCGCTTCTCGGGCATACAATACGGCAACGGCCCCGCTGGCTCCCATCACCGCAATCTCGGCAGTAGGCCATGCGAAGTTTACATCTCCACGTAACTGTTTGCAACTCATCACGATATGAGATCCGCCATACGATTTACGCAACGTTACGGTAACCTTAGGCACTGTCGCCTCGCCGTATGCATAAAGAAGTTTGGCTCCATGCCAGATTACAGCGTTGTACTCTTGTCCCGTACCGGGAAGGAAACCGGGCACATCGACCAATGATACGATAGGAATATTGAAAGCATCACAGAAACGGACAAACCGCGCACCCTTACGCGAAGCATTGCAATCGAGTACACCGGCCATCTGGCAGGGCTGATTGGCGACGATACCCACCGACTGTCCGTTGAAACGGGCAAAACCTACAATAAGATTCCGTGCGAAATCACGATGCACTTCAAGGAATTCGCCCTTATCGACGATAGCACCGATCACTTCATACATATCGTATGCTTTATTGGGAGAATCAGGAATAATTTCGTTGAGAGAATCCTCCACTCGATCCAAGGGGTCGTCGCAGGGCACAATAGGTGCTTCTTCGAGATTGTTCTGCGGAATGAAGCTAAGCAGATTGCGGATCAACTTCAATCCGTCCTCCTCGGTATCTACAGCAAAATGAGCGACACCCGACTTGGTCGTATGCACGCTCGCCCCACCCAGTTGCTCGGCATTGACGTCTTCTCCCGTTACGGTCTTCACAACAGCCGGCCCGGTAAGGAACATATACGACGTTCCTTTTGTCATCAATGTAAAGTCGGTCAAAGCGGGACTATATACCGCACCACCGGCACAAGGGCCGAAAATACCCGAAATCTGAGGGATCACGCCCGAAGCCAAAATATTACGTTGGAAAATTTCGGCAAAACCGGCCAACGCATTGATACCTTCCTGTATGCGTGCTCCACCCGAGTCGTTGATACCGATACAAGGTACACCCATTTTCATGGCAAGATCCATCACTTTACAGATTTTTTGCGCCATTGTCTCGGAGAGAGAACCGCCGTTCACGGTAAAGTCCTGTGCAAAAATATAAACAAGGCGACCGTCGATCGTACCGCTACCGGTAACAACGCCGTCGCCCAAATAATGTTTCTTTTCCATTCCGAAATTATGGCAGCGATGAGTTACGAACATATCGATTTCCTCAAAACTACCTTCATCGAGGAGCATCGCGATGCGCTCGCGAGCAGTATATTTTCCTTTCTCATGTTGTTTGGCGATCGCTTTCTCGCCGCCTCCCAAACGAGCCTGCTCGCGCAAGGCAATCAGCTCTTTTACTTTTTCAAGTTGGTTACTCATATTTTTTCGATATAATGTTTATTTTTCGGGTTTCTCACACAACTCGGTCAGCACGCTACAAGTCGATTTCGGGTGAAGGAATGCGATATCGAGACCTTCCGCTCCACGACGAGGAGCCTGATCGATGAGCTTTACACCCTTTTCCGCAACTTCGGTGAGGGCATTAGCGACCCCGTCGGCCACAGCAAAAGCAATGTGGTGAATACCTTCACCCCTCTTTTCGATAAATTTGGCAATGGTACTATCTTCCGAGGTCGGCTCGAGAAGCTCGATTTTGGTTTCTCCGATTTTAAAGAAAGCCGTTTTCACTTTTTGATCGGCCACCTCTTCCACGGCATAACACTTCAATCCCAAAATATTTTCATAATAAGGAAGGGAATCGGCAATGCTTTTCACGGCAATTCCCAAATGCTCGATATGAGAAAGTTTCATAGATATAAAAATTAAAGCTCCGCCAAGGTCTCATCGTTACGAAACATAAACGGAGTAGGTTTACATAAAATTCTCGTGGCAAAGATAAAAAAATATCTTGAACTCCACACCTTTTACCTAAAAAAGTGAGCCGGGCAAGCTCCCGCCAAAAGGAGAGAAAAGCCTCCCCAAATCATAGAGACAGATGCTCCGAAACAAAGGCTCAAACTGACAAATCGGCAGAATTTACTGACAAAGATTTAGCAAAAACCGATTGCCTTCTGCCAAAAAATTTAAAATCCCAGGACGAGACATTTTGGCACAGGATTTGGAACTTCCATTGTGTCGCGGTACGTAAAGGAAATCCCCGCCGGAATAACCGATCACGTCCGAAACGAAAAAAACGATTATAAACAAATAAACTTAGAATAAAATGGGAAAAATTATTGGTATCGACTTAGGAACAACCAACTCTTGTGTTGCCGTCATGGAAGGCAACGATCCGGTTGTCATAGCAAACAGCGAAGGTCGTAGAACGACTCCTTCGATTGTTGCATTTGTAGATGGTGGCGAACGTAAAGTGGGAGACCCCGCAAAACGTCAGGCTATCACCAACCCGACTCGTACGATCTTCTCGATCAAACGTTTCATGGGTGAAAACTTCGATCAGGTTCAAAACGAAATCGCCCGTGTACCTTATAAAGTAGTACGCAGCGAAAACAATATGCCTCGTATCGACATCGACGGACGTCTTTATTCTCCGCAAGAAATATCGGCCATGATCCTTCAAAAAATGAAAAAAACAGCCGAAGATTATTTGGGACAAGAGGTCAATGAGGCCGTTATCACCGTACCAGCTTACTTCAACGACTCTCAACGTCAAGCAACCAAAGAAGCGGGAGAAATCGCCGGTCTGAACGTGCGCCGTATTATCAACGAGCCTACTGCCGCAGCTTTGGCCTACGGTCTCGACAAAGCAAACAAAGATATGAAAATCGCCGTATTCGACCTCGGTGGCGGTACGTTCGATATATCGATTCTTGAATTGGGCGACGGTGTATTCGAAGTAAAATCGACCAACGGAGATACTCACCTCGGAGGCGATGACTTCGACCACGTAATCATCGATTGGCTGGCCGATGAATTCAAGGCCGAAGAAGGCGTAGACCTGCGTAAGGATCCTATGGCATTGCAACGTCTGAAAGAAGCCGCAGAAAAAGCGAAAATAGAATTGTCGAGTTCCACTACGGCCGAAATCAACCTGCCATACATCATGCCCGTAAACGGAGTGCCCAAGCACTTGGTAAAAACATTGACCCGTGCCAAATTCGAACAGTTGTGCGACAAACTGATACAAGCCACGATCGAACCGTGCCGTCAGGCATTGAAAGATGCAGGATTGTCGGCTTCGGATATCGACGAAGTAATCCTCGTAGGCGGATCGACCCGTATCCCCGCCGTACAGGCCATCGTGGAAAAATTCTTCGGCAAAGCTCCTTCCAAAGGTGTCAACCCCGATGAAGTCGTTGCCGTAGGTGCTGCCATACAAGGCGGTGTACTCACCGGTGATGTAAAAGACGTGCTGCTGCTCGATGTTACCCCGCTCTCGTTGGGTATCGAAACGCTCGGCGGCGTAATGACCAAACTCATCGAGGCCAACACGACCATTCCTACCCGTAAATCGGAAGTCTTCTCGACGGCGGTCGATAACCAACCTTCGGTCGAAATACACGTACTGCAAGGCGAACGTTCCATGGCAAAAGACAATAAGACCATCGGTCGTTTCCACCTCGACGGCATACCTGCCGCTCCGCGTGGCGTGCCTCAAATCGAAGTTACTTTCGACATCGACGCCAACGGTATTCTCACCGTATCGTCGAAAGACAAAGGTACCGGCAAAGAGCAAAGCATACGTATCGAAGCTTCGAGCGGATTGAGCGATGAAGAAATCAAACGTATGAAAGCCGAAGCCGAAGCCAATGCCGAAGCAGATAAAAAGGAAAAGGAACGTATCGACAAAATCAACCAAGCCGATTCGATGATTTTCCAAACCGAAAAGCAGCTCAAAGATTTGGGTGATAAGTTCCCTGCCGACAAGAAAGCGACAATCGAGAGCGCTCTCAACAAGCTGAAAGATGCCCATAAAGCACAAGACATAGCAGCTATCGATACGGCTATGGCCGAATTGAACAACGCATTGCAAGCTGCTGCCCAAGACTTGTACAACGCACAAGGGCAACAACAAGCCGGGGCACAAAATGCCGGTAACGCCCAAACCGACAATACCTCAAACAAAAGCGACGGTGGCGTAACCGATGTCGATTTCGAGGAAGTGAAATAATTTCATAAAACGTTACTCTCGAACAGCCCGAAAGTTTTCGGGCTGTTTTTTTACGCCTCTTCTTTATTTGCAGGTAAAGAATGTGCATCTCCGAAAAAGAAAAACACCGAACATAGAAACCATAAACAAAAGGCTGCCCTGAATAAGGCAGCCTTTTGTTTATCAACTTTTTCAATAGATATTTATTCCGCAATTTCGACCGATGTTACCGCCTCGCCCGACCATGTAAAGGCCAGATGATTCGATGACGGAAACTCCCTACCGTTACGGGTAGCCATCAGATATTCTGTTACCGGTTTCAACTGCTGGAAAAGAAAGTGTCCATAAAAAAAGTTTCCGCCGGAGACTTCATCGCGCATGAACGCGCGTCCTCCCTCATAATCGTCCCAATAGGTTACCAGTCCGTCGTCGAGCCAAAAAGCGCCTTTCACTTCATACTCGTAATATACGGAACTCTCCATTACATTGTGATCATTAACGGTACAGAGAGCTGTTTCCAGCCGAGCCTCGGTATAACGGATCGACGGTTTTTCATCATAAACAGCTGTATAATTTCGGGGGGCAAAATAGTGCACATACGGATACACATCGACATAAATCAAAAATTCGAGATCACATGTCGCCCTGTAATTTACCTCATCGATGTTGCAATCGCCCTTATATATTTGTTGAGAAAATTCCAAAGTCTGTGTAAATCCTTTTTCCTCATCGGCTTTGATGTAACCGTTATTATACACATCGCCGTTTCTTCTCACGATAATTCCCCAGTTTCCTATATACTGTTCCATCTCCGCTCCGGGATTTATCGATGCACTTACCAGGAAATGAGCCGAAAGGCCGGAAGTCTCGTCATAAAGGCATTCGACCTGTGTGATATTTTCGATCGAAGCTTCGATATTGTAATAGGGATATGGATTAGAACAATATCTTATCAAATGCGGATTTATCGGATAACCGGCTTCCATATCTTCCACTTCACAAGATGAAATGAGATAAGGGCATAGAACATATGCTCCCGAAGACAAATCGGAGGGTAAGACAAATGTTATCTCTTGTTGGGTATTTGTTACTAGAACAGGCGTTATATTATAAAGGCAATTACCCAAATTCAGTATCGAAGGCGTATTCCCATATAAACTCGAAATATCTCCTACAAGCAAGCCGCAATATACCTCGTTATTTATTTCATCTCCGTAGCTATCAGCCGCCTGTCCGTGTTGAAAACTTGTCGAGGGAAAGCTACCCGAAACAATGACCGAGACCGATTTCTCACTCTTGCCATTTACACCGAAACCGGATATAGAGGGTTCAGCATCACCAAACAGAACTCGTAACAAACCGTTCAACTCCCGGCACGCCGCTTCATCTTCATAATGACCGACATACACATTTTGTGCCGTACCCGGCAATATGCCCGACCCGGGTTCAATGGCAGCCGTCAGCAACATTTCCAAATCTTGGGGAAACCACGACCGCACAAAATCGACCTGATTGCAGAGAGCCAAGATAGATGCTGCGACCGATTCCATCGGCGTATCAAACGTCTTTATTTCGGTCGTATCTTCATACGTAAAATGCGACAAGCGGCCATCGTCTATCGCTGTGATAAACATCTGCCCGTTGCCATGCTGTACGATATACCCCGTCATATTCGAGAAATTACGCACGACAAAGTCTTCATCAAACGAAAAAGCAAGCGATGTATTCCCACTTTGCAAGAGTGCGAAATATCCTCCATAAATCGTATCTGACGTACAGACAAACGAAGAGGTATTACCCGAGGGAAGGGACGTCGCCGCCAATCCCCATTTCCATTTTCCATAAGAGAGCGTAGCCTCATCGATTTGCTGCACGCTGATTTCCTCTGTTACATTCGATACCCCATCATCGTTATCGTCATCACCGGTAAAATCGATACAAGAGGTACAAAACCACATCAGCACAAAAAACATCAAACCATTTAAAATTCTCATATTGCTTTTGCTATTAAAATTTATAAACTGCAAAATATTTTGCAAATATATAATAACAAACTTTTAATCACATTTATTCTTCCTAAATTTATCTCTTTCATTTTTCAAAACTCTTTTAAAAAGTATTCTTCCATAAGATTTATATTATATCGCTTTTTATCCGTATCTTTGCACAAAGAGTTTCAGTAACATTATGTCAAATACCGCTCCGAAGACAAAATTGGAAATCGTCCGTTTCTGTATCACAGGAACCATCGTTACTGCTATTTTATACGGCATATACTATGCTATGCTGTATATGGATTTCAATGTCGACATCTCTTTTACAACCGGATTCGTTGTCAGTTTTGCCTGCAACTTCTTCCTGACCAATTACTATACGTTCAAAACAAAAGTCGATTTCGAAAACGGCGTGCGTTTCTCTATTTGCCAAGCGATCAACTTTCTCATGCAATATATCACGCTGAAAGTCTTTATTGCCATAGGAGTTCCTGAAAAAGTAGCCCTGATCCCGGTATGGGCAATCATTTTTCCCGTCAATTTCTGGCTCATGCGCTCGGTGCTGCGCTCAGAACGCTTCCGCTTGCATCTGCACAAACAACAGGAAGAAAAAAGCACCGAAACGTTATAATCAGAATCTTCGGGAAGAAAATTTACAAAACCATATACCTGAATCCCGATTTTAGGGAATATCTCATCTGCCTTTTTTCACCCTTTTCATCGCATACAAAAGCCTCTTCGGGTACAGCATCTATCGAAGGGGAGGAAATTGATTTCATGGAATATTCATCACCATGTAACTCCGGTAAAATCAATGAATGTTATTCTTTGAAAAAGAAAACGTCGGAGCTCTCACTCGTATAAAATCTCTCATCGAAAATAAATCGGTTACATTCAGTTCACGATTTATGGATAAAAAAGTATAGAGAATAATAGGTTTTATGCAAAAAAGAATCTATTTTTGTATTGCTTTTTAACGAATTCATTGAAAAGTTCATATAGTAAGCGTTTAGCTGCTTTCTGTGCGAGGTAAAAGTCGAAAATAACCCCAATGCACCCGGAAACAGACTATACGCCATCCCCATCAACCAGCGGGAGGCGTTTCTTGTTTGTGCATAAGGGCTTCGACTCCCGACCTCGCAGATAGGAAAATGCCTTTCCGCGCTTTTTTTATCAACCCTAATATCCAGTTATTATGGAAACAGCCAAGATAGGTTTGAATGCGGGACTTGTATGGAGAAAACTCGATGAAAACGGAAGCCTTCCGATTCAGGAACTTGCCCGCAAATTAGATTTGAGAGCTGAAGACACAGCCTTAGCTATCGGCTGGTTGGCTCGAGAAAATAAAGTATATCTCGAACGAAAAAACGGCATACTTTACGTAAAGAACTCTTAATAAAAACAGCTATGGACAAATCTAAGATCGGAGAAAATGCCGGAATCATTTGGAGAATGATGGACAACAACAAGCATTGGGAGTATGGAGAATTGAAGAAAGCCACCGGACTGTCGGACAGGGAACTGAATGCTGCCATCGGCTGGCTGGCACGAGAAAATAAGATACAATTCGACACCGACGAATCGGGGCAAAAAGAATATTTTTACCTCGACATCAATCTGTTTATCGGATAATAGGTTTCCCGGCCTTGTACGGAATCAATAAAAATACGAACATTACTCCGTATGCAGGCGTATGTACGCCCGGTCATCGAAAGAGGATTGTCCTACCCCCTTTCCCTTAGTAGTCTTATATTGCCTGAAACAAAGCGGATCTTCCTGCAATATCATTCTTAAATATCGCTCGGACTCCTCTAATGTCGGGTAAAGATAGGGATAACCGTCGGTTGTCAAAATCACCTCCGTCCCGACCGATACTTCATAACATCGTACATCGGGATTATAAGGAGTAAAACCATCGATAACCCCATAAGCATCGATGGAAGAAGGATTATTCTGAGCGAACATTTGTCGTCGCAAATCCTCTTCGATGGTTTTCCGCCCTACATCTTCAAAGATAAGGCTGTCGAGATTTCCGCCCTGCGACAAATATCGTTCTATCATCTCGGCTCGTTTCTGTGCCAAGCGCAAATCCACAGACTTTTCCGGTATATACACTTCATCACCGATGCGCAAGCGACAATCACCTACCGTCCAAACCTCCCTCCTCGTATCGCCATATATCGCTACCGAAGCCGAAAGCCGGCATTGCGGCTCGGAAACCACTCTTTCCCGAAGGCCATTTCTACAATAAAAATCCATAAATACCCGATTAGCCTCATCGATAAACTCCGACATCGTCGCATCATACGGCAACAACCGTATCACACCGGAGAGTAATTCCGATGCCAAACGTCCTGTTGTTTTCCCATCAAAACTCAAATCGCATTTACTCGTTGCCCCGTCGACAACCGCAGCAAAGAAAGGAGTAACGACAAGTGCGTCCTCACACCGGGACGCATCACCATATTTCCCGACGACACTCTGCTCTATAATCGTAAAAGACATATCAAAAGCCTGTATATAACCGAAAGGTTCATTTACAAACGCTCCAAAGGTAAAAACTTTCGGTGATAAACAAAAAAAGGGAAGCAAAACAGTATTGCCTCCCTTTTTTTAATAACCGTAAATACTTATTCGGCAGTATTCTCGGGTATACCGTAACGTATTACTTTCATAAGATTCTTGGACGTTACGACCTTTTTAGCCATTTTCTGTACATCTTTGGGGGTAACAGAATTGAGCGTTTTGAGATAATCGGTACAAAAGTCATCTCCGTACATATAATAATTGATCAATGTCGAAGACCAATACTTATTTTCTTTGATGCTGCTTTCATATTCTTTCTGCATATAAGCTCTGATATTGTCAAAAGTCTCGGTCGACGGACCTTCCTCGGCCACTTTCTTCAACTCTGCAATAGTACGGTCGGCCAGCGAAGATGCTTGTTCTTTATTGGTATCGAAAGCGATAACGTAAGAGAAGCTATTCTTGGGTGTACGGGAAAGGCTACCCGATGTCGAAACCCCATACGTACCACCTTCTTCTTCTCGTATAGTCTCGGTATAAACCGTACGCATCACTTGCGAAAGCATCGACATAACGATGGCGTTTTTCAAGTTATATTTCTCTTTTCCCGAATAAGTGATATACACCATCGTCTTAGGCGTTTCCATCTTCTGGTCGAAGATAGACTCGCGATAACCGGTACGCTCTTTCGGCATTACTTTCTCATTGGCCTTTTCGTGTTTTCCGGTCGAAGGCAGAGCCCCGATATATTGTTCGATAAGCGGTTTGGCTGCCTCTTTGTCGATATTTCCCACAAAGACAAATACGAAATCGGCAGCATTGTTCATTCTTTCGGAGAAAAGAGCGAGGGCACGCTGATAATCGACCTTATCCAAGTCGTCTTGTGTAAAACGACGTACCCGTTCGTGATTTCCATAAGTAAGATACGATACCGTATCGGATATAGGACGCATAGGATCGGACTCGGAAAGTTTCAACGAGTTGGCCATACGGCTCTTCCATGCCACATAACGGGCGCTATCGACACGGGTCGTCGTAAACCTCAAATAAGTAAGTTGCAACAAAGTCTCGAAATCCTTGATCGTACTGCTACCCGACACCGTCTCGGCATAAGACGATACACTGGCCGATACACTGGCTTGTATGCCGCTGAGCTGCTTCATGAGTTCCATCGTACTGAAATCGCCCATACCGCCCAATGAAACGAGCGAATTCATCACATAATAATTCGGGCGGTCTTTGACGTCGAAAAGGCTCGTACCGCCATGGCTGAGAGCGTACATTTTTATCTCATCAGCTTTGAAATCCGTCGTTTTGATAACGACCTTTGCACCATTGGAAAGAATATATTCGGTCGCATCGAAAACTTTATTTTCGATCGTCTTCACGATACGGCCTTTTTCGGGCATTTGAGGTATAAGCGAACGTTCCTGATGTTCATCTTTATACGGTTCTACGGCAATCTTGCAATCTTCAAAGAATGCATTCAAAAGCTCCTCTTCCGTAGGAATAACACTATTCTCGTTTTCATCGCTCATGAGAACAAGAGCCATATTCTTGGAATCGGTCGGGAAGAACTGACGGAATGTCTCGTTGACATCTTTCAAGGTTACACCGGGGAGCAGTTGGTTATAGAGTTCATAAGAATATTCTTCGGAAAACTCGGGTTCTTGTTGCAGAAAATGGGCCAAAGCCTTATTTACAAACGTCGAATTTTTCTGTGTCGAACGTTCATTATACGACTTTCTTACATAAGATTCCATCTCGGCTACGGCACGATCAAGTTCCGATTGGGTAAATCCGAACTCATAAGCCTGCTTGGTTACACTTACCAGCCCTTCAAGAGCTTGTTTCCATTGGCCGGTTTTGAAAGCAGCCATCAACGTATAGGCTTTACGCGTAGGAGAATAGAAATAATCGCCATAAGAACCGGCAGCTATGATGAAGGGAGGATTTTCGAGTTGAGACAATTCGCTGCAACGCGTAGCGAACATCATCGAAACGAGAGATCGTACCAAATCTTTCCGAACTGCTTCGACGGTCATCTTATTCTTATCTGCATCGACAGGTTGTTTAAAAGCTATACGCAATGAATTGGTAAGCGCTTCCTTGTCCGACACAACGGCAACGATGGGGGCATCGTTATCAGGGACTTGTACATATTCTCTTACCGCAGCATCGACAGGTGCAGGAACATCTTTCCACAACTCTTTGATACGCGCTTCGACTTTATCGACATCGATATTTCCGACTACGATAATACCCTGCAAATCGGGACGATACCACTTGTGATAGTAATCGCGAATAGCCTGATGGGGGAAATTATCTACAACTTCCATCAATCCGATAGGCATACGATAGGCATAGCGGTTACTGTCGGGATAAATGATAGGCAGAGTTGCTTCGAGCATACGCAAATTGGCCGAGTTTCTCGTACGCCATTCCTCATGGATAACCTTACGCTCGGCGTCTATCTCATCACCTTCGAGCAAGATACCCGATGCCCAATCGTGCAAAATAAGCAGACAGGAATCGATGAGACCTTCCCGTGCGGGGACATCGGAAATATTATATACCGTCTCATCGATAGATGTATAAGCATTGAGGTTGGCACCGAATTTCACACCGTTGTTTTCGAGATAATTGATAATGCTTTTTCCGGGGAAATGGGTTGTTCCGTTGAACGCCATATGTTCAAGGAAATGCGCCAAACCGCGCTGGTGTTCTTCTTCGAGAATGGAACCTACACGCTGCGCAATATAGAACTCGACCCGGTTCTCGGGAAGATTGTTATGGCAGAGGTAATAAGTAAGGCCGTTCTCGAGCTTACCCACGCGAATGGCCGGATCAAGAGTTTCTTTGAGCGGCTGCTGGGCCGACAACAATGCCGGGGCCAACAAACATGCGACAAAGAAAATTTTTTTCATGAAATTCTTCATCATATCGGTTTATTTTAATTGGTTTTATCGAGTTTACTTTCCAATCTTAAAAAACTAAAAAAGAGGAAGATACGAGAGAAAAATCTCTGTATACTCCCTCTTTCCGCATTCAAAGATACGAATATCGCATTAAATTTAACGATATAACACGATAAGAGTTGTTAAAAACAAGAGCTATCGTTCGAGCGTAACGGCCATAAGCCCGATAACGACCTCGGTCGAAACGGCCGAAACGGTTATACTTTGTAACGTGCGTGTACCGTCGAGGGGCAAATCCAGTATTACACCGGCCCCACCGGGTATATTACGATTATCGGCCCCCCTCAGTTTCAGATACGACTCCACATCTCGGGTTATCACACCGCTTTTCAACAGGACACGATAAGGCCGGGGAGCTTTGAGGCTGAAAGCATATCCGTCTACATAAAAATCCTGATCGATCGGACACCATGTTTCGGGATTGACAAGCGGAAGTGTCGATGTCGTTCCGTCGGTATAGGTTACGGTAACAAGCCCGTTGACCATGTGGCATTGCATATGATTGGTCGATCCTGCCATAAGCAGATAGGCCCGCGATGCTTTTCCCGACAAAGGCACGGTTACCGAGTCGGGATAATTATCCCAACGGGTCGTAAAAAGAACATTGTTCACCGTCGTATCCTGACGGATACGGAAAGGAACACCGATAGGCGTATCGAGCACATCGCCCGAAGCCGCACGACGCAACCCGCTATCATCGATCTCGGCGGTAGCTTTGGGATGACACCACTCCCCTATACCCTGCACAGGCACTTGCAATGTCGTATAAGGCGACCGGGGAGACAAATACCGATTCTCGAATATATCTGTTACACGGGCATTCATGCAGGTGTCCAAGTCTACTGACTCATAATGCAAAGCATTGGAATTCTTAACCTCCCAGTTGATGCAGTCGAATCGGGCGATTTCTTTCTCTTTATCGTACACGACGACACGATTGGTACCCGGCTCGGCACAAGAAGCCGGCACAAGAATATCAGGTGATGTACCTCCTGCCGGGATCTCGGTCGACACGACATACTCGTAGCGTCCCGGATTGACAACGCATTTCAACGAAAGCGACTCTGCCGTATGATTGGCCAAAGCAAACGACAGAGCATATCCTTCGGTAGTCGAAGAAGCCAGTGTTACAGGTTGCATTACCGTAAGAGGTATCGGTTGCCACCATGTCATATCGCCCTGAGAAAGCTGCACGAACAATGTACGCTCGCCGACATTATCCCGAACGACAGCCGAGACAGAGTGGGCGTCCCATCTCGTCTGCGACAACAGATTCTGTTCATCGCGTACCGCCATGAGTTGCACGCTCAGCGGCAAAGACAATTTCCAAGAAGAACCGACAATCGCCTGTGTATCGTATTCGGGCAGAGACAGAGGTTTGCCCTCCCAAGCCACTTCGATCTTGCAAGAGGGTGCCGGTTGTGCGAGAATTTCGATTTGGGGCTCTCCCACACTATTTTCCTTCAATGTCCAAGTCGTTTTCTTTCCATTGACTTTCACCGAAGCGATTTTATCACGACGGGCTTTCAACTGTAATGCAAGCGTAGCCGGACGCTCGAAATGAAGCTGCACTTCATATATATCTTTATTACCCTTACGCTTGAAATCATAAGCGATATCGGAAGTCTCGAACGATGCATATTCCCAATCCGAGGGGAAACCGGGACGTAAAACGACACGGTCGTTCATCATATCGGGCAGAATACCGAACAAGCCTTGCACGATAACCCGCGATGCTACGCCTACCGGGTCGCCGAAATCGCGATAACACTCTCCGCGAGCGGCATCATAAGTACTTATTTGACCGAAGTTTCCGGGGCTTCCGCCCAAATACATTCCATCGAGAATCGAACTTTTGAAGAGTTTATAAGCCTCATTGCTACGACCGCTTTGCCAATAAGCCAATGCCGTATGCATTACCTCCGCAAAAGCGACATTGTTGATAGACCATGCATAAGGCAACCACGTCGTCGTAGCAATCGTTGCATAATCGTCGCTATCGAGACCATCGGCCTTGACGGGAATATGGGGAATCTCGGTATCGACATAGCGGGTCGCCTGCCACGACTGGAAATCATCGTGAATTTCCGAGTCGATAGCATGATACACCGTCCACAAAGCAGCATCGGGGTGTACACGTTTCAAGCCCATGAAGTCTTTATACTCCGCCCAATGTCCTTTATCGGACAGCCACAGATTATCGTTGATAGCCTTCCCTATTTTTTCGGCTTCGAGGCGATACGGTTCAGGGTCTTCTCCTATTTTTTCGGCAATCTCGGCCGCCATCTTGTTGGCCCGGTAATTATAAGCCGACGAATGTGTTACTCCGCCGCTGTTGTATTGGAGGGCATCGCTTGCCCATATACAGCAATAGGCATCGTAAAGGCCGTCGTCATCGGGATCGAAATTACGCTTTTCCCAAGCGAGATGCGATTTCAGTACCGGCCACATACGACGCACATAGTCCATATCTCCCGTCCAGTTGAAATGCCACAACAACTCATCGATATAGCAAAGATTCATATCGTAATGGTGCATGATTTTCTTTTGATTGGGATTACGGGTGATATAACCGTTGCTGTACATTTGCGTTCCCCATTTCTTCAAAGCCCGAGCCAAATTGAGCGAACTGTCTTGTGCCGGATGCGGAATGACAGGTTCGATCTCGGTAATCTGAGAAGCGGCATAACCGTCGAAGTGTTCCCTCGCCCGGTCGTGGCGGCCTATGGCATCGCCTGTATAAGCTGCACGCCAACCGTTCAGAGGCATACGCCAACCGATAGCTCCATGCATCCACACCTTGGCAGAGGAATCCCAAATACCATCGGCGGCCATACTCAATGCCGGCCCGAGCGTATTGAAATAGGGGTCGGGTGTAACAAGCTTCACCGTCGAGGCAACCTCGGATCGGCTCTTGTCGGCACGATCGAAGCATGCCGACAAATCGTCATAACGCCATTCGGCCGGAGCGGTTTTAGGATTATATATTGCTATATAAGAGGGTTTCTTACGTAATACGACCGTTCCCGAAACAACCGGGTATTTGTCGGAAGAGCTTGTTTCTCGCAAAGAGATAGGCGTAGTACGCGCCATAGCATCACCCAATAACAGCGAAGAACCATCGGGCACGACAGCCCTCAGGTGGCATACCGGATTTTTGCCGGTTTCGGGATTCTTACCGGACAAATATTGTTGTATCGTCTCGCGTGAAGTTCCATACCACACATCGAAACCGTCATCGTCCAAACGATAAACGTTATTGACGCAATAATCGGGTTTCAAATCGAAACAGTCGGGAGCATCTACTCCCATATCTCCTTCCCGGCTGAAACGCTTGTTGGTAGGTCCGCCGTAAAGCCATACGAGCCGGGTACCCGAAGGCAACTTATTGCCTTCGACTTTGAGTATCATACCATCGGCCTCATACATGGCCAACGCTGTAACGACTATGGAACCTTTTCCCAAGAGAGAATCGGTAATCGTATAGATACGGCTTCCGGCACTGTATCGGGACTCGATATGTCGGGCATCGTTCAGCCAAAGGCTTTTCTCGCCGACAATAACGCCGAGCGAAAGATTCCCCCCCATACGGGGCATATACAGGGCAAACTCGGGAACATCGCTCGTTTCGAGTCTGAAACCCGTATTGCTGCCATACAGAGCCCGGGTAAACTTGCGATTACCATTGACGATGACAAAATCTTCTCCGTCGGGCTGGTAACGCAACGTACGGTTCTGACCGGGAGCGGTACGCTTCGAGTCGGAAGAGGTAAACAACTGCGCCTGCACAGGAACAAGGCAAGCCGCCGATAGAAGCAAAGAACAAAATAATCGTGATATATACATAACATCAAAAATTATATGTGTATCGAAAAAAACACGAGTGTCCGAAGCAGGATATTCCGCTCCGGACACCTCGTCTTAACCAATGTCGACAGACATTAATTTCCTTCGGTCAAATCATAATCGATAAACCAACCTTTATCGGCAGAAAGTATCGACTCGACATCACCGCGTCCGGCGGCCATAGACTTGATGAAATAATCCTTCTTTTCGGGGTAGTTTTGCATCATACGATACAAAGCAAACATTACCTGACCTTCGCCCGAAAGTTCGAAGAAATATTCGTCGGCAAGCAAAGAATCGAGTTTCCAGCATTGCTCATAATCGGTATAAATAGGTACGAAAGTACTATCGGGCAACATCTCGGTCGACAATATTTCCCCACCTACGTTACCCATAGCCACACGACCGCGAATACCTTTATGGATATATTGCGAAGCACTCTGCGTATGGTCGGTACCCCGATACAGGTTGGCAAGATATTTATTAGCATTACCGGGATCCAACTCGTCAAGAACTTTTTTGAAACAGCTACCGGCTTTAAAATCACCGATTGTCGTGTCCCAATAAGTTCCGATACCCTGATTGAGGAGTACGAGAGTCGCCTCAATATAGGCATTTTTCAACTCTTCATCCCCGTCATCAGCGGCTTTCTTTGCTAAACCGGCCCATGCTTCACAAAGAATCAAGTGCAAGCCGCTGGCACGATACAGAGGAATAATCGTCTCGGTCGTCTGTGCTACGCCGCTGACCCATTTCCGAAGAATGATCTGTCCGGTCTCCGTTTCTTCAAACGTTCCCCCTCTACCGCGATAACGGTCGGATAAGGTCGCATTTTCGATACAAGCTACACTCGTCGTATCGAAACGAGCCATAGCCGCTTGGGTAGGACGCACGTAATAACTATACGGAGAAACATTCGAAGCAAAATCTTCGAGACGGTTAGTCTCGTACATTCTGGGATTATACGATGCCATCGTTATGTCTTCCCAACGAAGATAGGTATGCACGCAAGTTTTCCAACCGCTACTATATGCACCACGCAAAGGCAGGATATAACATTCACCGCCGCCGGTACGACCACCAAGTGTAATCTCGGTCATCGCATTGATGGCTGCATTGTAGTAATCACCTTTATACAAATACAACTCGGCCAACAGACATTGCGGCGTGAATTGGTAACGGTCGTAACGCATGTGTCCCTCGTTCTCACCCGTAATACTCGGGAAAAGGAAAGTTCTCCACCGTGTTATCTGTTTACCGTCAACCCCGTACATACCGGTATTCATGAGTTCCAGGCATTTATCGATAATCTGGTCGAAACCGAGTTTCGGATATTTGGCAATGTCTTGATACTCGCTCAACGGATCGTCGAAATAGATGGCCTCACCGTATATTTTGGCCAGCATCATATAAGCCCATACTTTATAACGGATCGCGGTAGAAATATACAAGTCGAATGTTACACCGTATTTCTCCTCGAAGTTGAGGGCCGTAGGGTTGTTTTTACGATACTCATCGACATGTTTCACATAGTCGTTGACATTCATGATGACACGATAATAACCGGAAGGGTCGGCAATGGAGTTACCGTTGAGATCGCTGTATTTCCATATATTCCATACCTCGGTTCCGGCATTTTCGGTCGGTTCGAGCAGATTACCCCGGAGGGCTTCGAGAATAAGCGCCTGATCGGCCACATCGGCTACGGTCGAGGCACACCCCCAAAGACCGGAATAAAGTTCGGAGTTGACTCCTACATAATTGCCTTCATCGAGGAGGTCGGTCGTCTCATCGGAACATGAGACAAAGAGAGCCGCAACGATAAATAAGGCAGCAAATTTTTCCATTATATTTTTCATAATCTTAAATCTCCTTATGGTTAGAATTCGAGCTTAACACCGACTTTAAACGAACGAGGAAGTGCCACTTTGGCATAGTCGAATCCGCGCAACGAAGCATCGTAAGAATAAATTGTTTCGGGATCAAGACCTAAATACTTGGTAAAGGTGAATACATTCTCGGCCGAAGCAAATACGGTCGTTCCACGCAAGAAATTGAATTTATAGCTTACGTAAATCTCTTTGATTTTGAGATATGAAGCATCTTCGATCCAACGGTCGGAGAAACGATTATTACCCATCGGGTCGCCATAAGTAGCTTTCGGCATCGTAGTGATGTCGCCGTTGCTTTGCCAACGACGGTTGGTCGATACGAGTTGGTTGCCGTAATCGCTCATGCTTTCACCGATACGGCGCACGGCATTATATGATTTATTGCCCTGGCTGTATCCGAAATTAACCGACAATTCGAAATTTTTATAGCGCAACGTCGTATAGATGTTACCGAAGATTTTAGGATCGGCACTACCGAGGTTCACACGGTCTTTTTCATCGATCACACCATCGCCATTCTGATCGATAAAGTGTACATCACCGGCACCAAAAGCAACACCGCCCGGAGTTTTCAGGTTGGCAGCCGCAGCCTCTTCTGTCGTAGCGAATACCCCGTCTGTCTCATAACCGTAGAAATTGTACAGAGGTTTACCCACTTCCGAAATAATAGCTGCTCCGTCACTCATTTCGTTTATGATAGAGGCATTGCCGTCGAGAGAAGAAAGACGGTTCTTATTGTGGGCAAGCGTAGCGCCGATATACCACTTGAAGTTTTTGGTATATACCGGAGCAAACTGGAATCCCACTTCGACACCTTCGTTCTTCAAGGTTCCGATATTATCGTACATCGTACTGGTACCGAATACCGACGGAATACTGCGAAGCATGATCACGTCGCTGGTTTTCCCGTTGTAATAATCGACAGAGGCATCGATGCGGTTGTTCCATAACGAAATATCGAGACCCACATCGAACGTACGGTCGGTTTCCCATTTCAATCCGGTATTGGCAACACCCGCACGTACAAGACCCGACAAGGCACGGAAGCTGGCCTGCGAGTAAGCATACTTGCTGAGTCCCGAAGAGAACTGGCTATTACCCGTCGTTACATATTCGGCGCGAAGAGTCAACTGATTGATGAAATCGACATTGCGCACACCAGGAGCATTCTTGGCATAGAATGCGGCATTCACCGAGGGGAACACAGCCATCGACGGAGCATCGTTTCCGAAGGAAGATGCATAGTCCGAAGCCAACGTTACTCCTACTCCGACCAAGTGGTTGTAGGTATAAGTCAAATTGGCATTGATGTTGACCCAGTTGAACTTGTCGATATATCCGCCTACCTTACGGCCGATATTACTGCTGGTGCTACCCAGTAGATAATAGTAGTCGCTCTCGGCGTTTATACCTTCACCGCTATCGTACTCGGTACTGTTGATCGCAGCCTGTACGCCCAACGAACCTTTCAGGTTGTGCATTCCGGCAAAAGTCTGGTTGTAACCTGTGCGAGCAGCAAAATAGAAGTTGAGCAACTCGGTTTCACCTACACGCGAAGTATTCTCGGCCAAGCCGTTTTGCAGCGGCATGATGGTCTGGTTCGTCGCACCGGGAATGAAAATCGACTCTTGCTTCTTATAGTAATAAAGACCGGCCGAAGCACCCAGTGTCCAATGTTCTTTGATCTTTCCGTTCAGACCGAAAAGAGCCTGAATATCATAAATATTGTTCTTGGCTTGTATCGTATTGACAACAGCCGAGGGATTGGATACGGCATTATTGGTGATGATTTCACCGTTTTCGTCGCGAATAGGCGCATATTCGGGCAAGAGATGGTTTTCATCGTCTTTTTCAAAAGGCGAGAACAAGGGAGCCTTACGCAAAGCCGTGAGGAGAGGATTGGTCTCATAAGAGAGTCCCTGCTCCTGCAAATTGCTGTTGATGTAAGCCAACGACAAGGCCGATGTAAAGGTAAGATTACGACTCAAAGCGATGTCGGAATTCAAACGAGCGTAATAACGGTTGAAATCGGTATTATCTACCTGACCCTCTTTACGTTTGAATCCGATAGAGAGGTCATATTTGGCAACGGCATCACCACCTTTTATTTTCAAGGTGTTGTCGGTTACGAAACCGGGGCTGTAAATCTCATCTTGCCAATCGGTATTGTTGTTGTAAAGATAAGGATTGACATAGGTCGAGGGATCTTGCGAGAGATAAGGGAAATCGGTGATCAAGTCGTCCATATCTTCATAAGTACCGTCGGTAAGACCCAACGCCGAGACATACTTCTTATAGTCTTTTACATTGAGTACCGGCAATGTCGACTGATTGAGATCGACACCGTATTGTCCGATAAATTCCACCCGGGTATCGAGGTCGATAGCCCGCTCGGTCTCGATAGCGATGACACCGTTCGATGCCAAAGAACCGTACACGGCGGCATCAGCACCTTTCAGCACCGACACACTGGCAATATCCTGAGCGTTGAGCGCATTGAAGATACTCGACGAATACCCGTTGATAACCCCCGACGTATTCAAGTCGCCGAAATAAGGCTGACCGTTGACAACGATCAAAGGCATTCCAGTAGCATTGGCCGTGCGGTTACCGCGAATCTGGAAGAAAGATCCCTCTCCGGGCATGCCGCTTTTCTCGGCCACATAGAGACCGCGTACATTGCTAAATGTTTTCTCTACATCTACAATGGAAGAGGTAAAATCTTTCTGTTGGCGAGCGTAAGTATTCGTACCCTTATCCTGACTGGAAGTAACAGCATTGGGAGTAAGGATCTGGTCACTATACCCATACTTGTCTTCGGGAATCAGTATGACTTTGAAGCTCGTACGGCCGTTAACGGGAATCACTTTGGTATAAAAACCGGGATACCAAACATTCAATTCTCCTTTTAGGCTTGAAAGTTCAGCCTTAAACGCACCGTTGGCATCGGTCGTTACCGATTGTTTCAGGTTTGTTGCCGAAACAACGGCTCCTTCGATGGGCGACCCGTTGTAGGGGTCGACCACCTGACCTGTGATTGTATAGGTACGTTGCGCAACTGCCGGCATCGACACCAAAGCAATCAACAGGAGCAGAAATATGTTTCTAAGTTTTTTCATATCGTATTGTGTGTTTGATATCAATAATTATTCTCGGTAGGTATAAGACACCAGTGATAAAGCTGCATTTTTTTATTTCCCGATACATACGAGACTTTGATACGTACCGACTGCATACCTTCACCTTCTACGGTTACGGTACCCACTTTACCACCATTGGAATTCCAACGGTTCTTACCATTAGAGTACTGAGGCATCTCACCACCCTCGGCACGGTCGTAGTTCCACGGTGTAGCTGCCGTAAAGTCGATATTCGACGCAACAAGTTTATAAGGCGACATCAACTTCACATCTTGCACACCGGCGGCATCGGCCGAAGAGGGATCGAGTTCGAGCCCGCCGTTTTGGGTATCGGCCGTCGCAAAATAGACGTTTCCGGTACACATGGCCGAGGAACGGAAGCCCAAATAGAGCGTATATTCGCCTGCCGGAATCTTATACTCGGTTATCTTATAAGGAGCATACGGTGTTACCGGAGAGAATGCACACGACAATTCGCCATCGCCTTCGGAACTTACCTCCAAAACCCTATACTTAGCAAAATAGGTGTAGGTGTACTCGGCAAATGCAGGCGAATTCCAATCCGCTCCGGCATTGGCAGCCAATGTAGGTATAGCATCCTGTTCCGAAACTTTGGGTGTTCCCGTTGCACCTCTGATACAGAAAAGAAGAGCCAACGAGTCGGGATTGTTTATATTCTCATAGTGATAAACAAACTGTTTGAGACGAGTTATAATCACGTTGTTGGGAATCTTCAAATCTTCTACATAATACACGCGACCGTTAGACAACTCTTCGGGATTATCCTTGTCGATTACCTGCACGGGGTTTCCGTTCATATCGGTATTCTTCCACTGCTTATCATAAGCCGAATAAAGGTCTGCCGCCGAAGCTTCGGCCTCGGAAAGGGTCCCTTCGAAGATAGTAGCCCTCTTTATCCAGTTTATGGCAAGCTCCATATCGCTCTGCGCCAAATAAGGATATGTGGCGGTCGCATCGATAAGCGGGCGACCGATAGCCTCATACGTGGAGTTCATTTTTGCAAAGCAGTCATTCATTACGTCATTGTCGGGAATGAAACAGGTGAACTGCTTGAACTCCGAATTGATTTCGACCGTATCGAACAACGGATTGTACACGACAAATACCGAGTCGTAAATGGTGTTACCCGTCTTATCCACCCCGATAGGTGTGGATTTCGACTCGTCAAACTGTTCGATACTATATGCCATGATGGAATCACGGTATATCGAATATTCATCGGGCAACTGTTTGATATACTCGTAAAGATTGATACGGGCAGCCATCATTTCGTCGATAACATGTATCACGCCGTTGTTGAGGCGATAGGTTTTGAGTACCTTCGAGGCATTGGCATATATGTCGCCGGCCTCGTCGATGGTAATCTGGATATAAATACCGTTCAACGTTTTCAAACGGGCTCCGTTTTTGAGCTGGTCCCGATTGAACGAAAGATAATTGACATGGTATTTGACACGGGTCGTATCGGTTGCGAGCGACCCTTCGGTATATTCGCCGGCAGCAGCCGTTACAGCGGAATTGCCAACCGCCCAGACCGTAAGTTCCTGATCGGCTTCGAGCGAAGACATGGCGCCTACGTCTTGAAGGAGTTTATAGAACTCGGCATACTCGTCATGGCTTTGGAAAAACTCTATGATAGAGCAATCCAATACTGTCGTTGCCGTATCGACACTCCCGTTCACAGACGATCCGTCGTAGTAATCATTCCAATTGTCATTGCAAGCCCACAGACCGCAGACAGCAAGGAGAAGAAAGAATGCTGTTTTTTTCATATTTCTCATCGCTTTTATTTTTTAGGAGTGAACAAAATATAGTCGAGGTAAATATCTCCACCTTGATTATCCTCGATACGCAACTTGTGTTTGCCGGTAGTTTCAAAGGTTACTTCACCTACGATATATTCGTTATTTTCGGGTTTACTCTGATCCACCTTCGGTATGGCAATCCACTCTTCGGGTTTAGGATCTTTTTTGAATCGGGAAGGAGGTGTACCGCCACTGGTATACATCGTACCTATCTGTACGTCATCGAGATAGATGGTAATACGGTTACCGGGAGCAGAACCAAACGTATTGTAGAAGCTCAACCCTACATAATAAGTCGTCGAGTCGGCGACAATCGTAGGCGATTCCATTTCGACGTAGCCATACTGTCCGAGGTTGATATTCAATGCATCGTGGTTCATAAAGTATTTACCGATCGAGTCGATCGATGTTCCCACATGATAGGAAACCGGTGAGAATCGAGAAGCGACTGTCTCCCATTGATAGGGGAACGAAGCACCGTATTTCTCGAGAAGATCGCCGAGAGGATAGTCCAATGCCGACGTAAGCGACGACAAACGATACTCGGGTATTTCACGAGCCAATACATCATAGTCGGTCAACTCCCACGTCGTAGCAGGAATCGTACTCGGAGCCTTGATATACATCGGGGCATCGACCGTATGTATCATACCGTTCTTGCAAAGGAGGTCGGTCGTTGTCAGGAATTGTACGCCCGACATGGAAGTCGTATCGTAATTGATATAGAATTGACCTTCGATATCCTGAAATTCGAGGAAATCGGCTTCTGAAAGCGTCTCCAAAATAAGAGCATCGGACGAAGTAGAGGTCGAATCGACAGCAATCAGGTCATTGGTCGAGTACGCTCCCGAAAGGAAGTGGTAAGCGGCATAACGATACATGGCATTATCGGTCGCTTTCCATGCTTCACGGTCTTGTCCCGCGTTGAGGGTATCGGCCAAAGCACTGAGATCGGAAATATTCGCGGCAGCAAAGACCGAATTGGGAACGACGAAGAGCGTATATTGAGAAGCTTTTCCACTTATGGGTTGCTTCACGAGAGCATCGAGAGCCGTAGCCTCGAGCAACTCTTTGAAAAGAGACCATTCGGTATCGTTCTCCAACCGGTCATAGATATATTCCGTTACCGGAGAAAGTACCTTGTCGATGATAAAGAGCGTAGCGTTGGTCGTCGCAATATCGAAGTTGGTTATTTTGGCGTCGTTATTCACCCAATAATCACCCTCGGTATCGAAAGTTACTGCAAGGCGGTCGCCGGTTGCCGTCGTATCGGGCAACACGTCATTGGTAAAATCGACCTGCGAATACTGGTTACCTGAAATGGTATGGTATTTTACCAGCAATTTGGCATAATCCATGTCGATCGACGAAACCGAAGGATAGCTGTTTTCCGAGAGATACGCATTTACTGCTTCGTTATTGGGAACGAAAAGGGTATAATCTCCGGCATTGAGATTGATGGTACTGTACAGATTGGTATATTCGAGAAGGCTCACCCACTGGGAATAGCCGTTCTCTTTCAGCCAAGTAGCCGCCGGCACCTCTTCGGAGATCGTAAAAGTCGAATCCTCAAGATCATCGTTACATGCCGAGAGCATAGCTACAGCCACGAACAGATATAAAATTTTATGTTTCATAGGATATTACTTTTCTAAATTAATTTCCGAGGTTTGCATAAGCCGGATTCTGTACCAAATTGGGGTTGGCCTCCAATTCACTGGTGCTGATCGGCAAATACCACGAATAAGGGATATTTCTTTTCATTTTGGAACGTACCAAAGCGGCCGAAATCGAGGTCAATCCATTGGTACACTCATCGAGCAACAGATCCTGATAGTTGGGATTACGCTCGTAGCGAAGACCGGTACGCAACAAATCGTACCAATTTTTTCCTTCGGCGAAAAATTCGATGGCGCGTTCATCCAAAATGGCCTTTATTACGTCATACTCATTTCCGTACAGTGTTTTTTGCAATCCCTCGCTACCGCCACGGGTACGCACATCGTTGAGAATATCTATCGCCGTACCGTAATCGCCTTGCAAAGCAACGGCTTCGGCTTTCATCAGATAGACCTCGGCCAACCGGTAAATAATCCAATTCTGGTCATTATCCAAGTCACCCCGGGCAGTACCCTGCGTATCGATACCATAGTATTTCCACACCGTCGTATAATTATACGTTGTCGTAGTAGAGGGATAAGAACCTCCGGCACCACGTACATCGGACGGACTGAGCGAAGCGAGTCTCATGTAGCTGACGGCACTGGTATAGAAATAACGTCCGTTTGCCGTAGATATTACGTCTTGCGTACCTCCAAACCAATTCATAAACGAGTTGGTCTGCGAAAGAGCATTGGAGAATTGCAATTCGAAAATACTTTCGTTACTGTTTCCGGGATAGAAATTGGTAAACCATTCCGATCCGGCGATAAGACCCACACGGCCACTATTGATCACTGCATCACAAGCATCGATACAGTCCTGCAAATAGGTCTGTGCATTGCCTGCATCAGAAGCACTCAACCACAGATTCATATCGGCCAAGAGCGTGTAAATCGCCCAACGGGTAGCCCGTCCTTTGGTATCGGTTTCTTCGGGAAAGAATTCCTTAGCATACTCGATATAAGGAGTAATGGCTGCTATTTCGGAACGAAGAATCTCGTTTCCGTCGGTCTTGGGAAGCCAAAAGTCGGCATCGTCATTGACATACGGTTCGGTAACGTAAGGAACATCGCGGAAAGTACGTACAAGCGTAAAATAACAGAATGCGCGCAAGAAATAGGCTTCGGCCAATGTAGAGCGCATTTCTCCGTCATTGAACGAATCGTCTTTCTCTACCACAGTAGGAGCATACTTGATCACCGAGTTGGCCATACCTATGACATTGTACATGTCTTCCCACTTACAAAGCGAATTGCCGGGGAGGATATCTCCATTACGGACATTGTATGCACTACTCTCTATGATACCGAGCCCGTTGCCCCGCATTTCACCCCAATAGACAAAGGTCTTGTTGGTAATCGCTTTGCGCATATTCAGATATGCAGTTCCCAAGACGGCCTCTACTTCGCCCGCATTTTGCCAGTAATTGGTGGTATTCTGCTTACCGGCCGGGTCGATATTCATCCAGTCTTCACACGACACAGCCGAGAAAGAAAGGACGAATGCAAGTAAATATATATATGTCTTCTTCATATCGGTAAATTAATTAGAATCGAAGGTTAATACCAAATTTCACACGAATAGGCTTGGGCGTAGATGCACCGTCGACCGCCAAACGAATGATTCCACTATCGTCTATCTTCTTTTCGCTCACCTCGGGATCTTGTCCTGAGTACTTGGTGAAAGTAAGCAGGTCATAAGCCGTCAAGTAAAGATCGAATGCCGTAAGGTGCATTTTCTTCGTCAGATTTTTCGGGAACGAATATTTCAACGTTAACGTTTTCATACGCAAGAACGATGCATCTTCGATATAACGGTCGGAACCCAACGAGTTGTAACCTCTGCCATAAAGAGCACGCGGCATATCGGTAACATCACCTTCGTTTCTCCAACGACGCAAAGTTGCGGTACTTTGATTACTCTTTCCTCTCATCATCTCGGAGTTGAGACGAGTCTGGTTGTACACTTTCTGGCCGATACGACCCTGGAAGTTGGCCGAAAGTTGCCAGTTCTTATAAGAAAGGCGGAAGTTGAAACCTCCGATAATCTTCGGGCTGTAATTACCGAGATACACAATATCGTTGGCATCGATCACACCGTCGCCGTTGATATCTTCATACTTGGCATCTCCGGGATAAACCTTTTCGGTACCATTCTGCATAACAACGGGTTTTCCATTGATGTCGCTGATAATGTTACCGTTGAGGTCACGCGCATAGGTATCATTGGTATTTTGATACACGCCTTTATAGCGATAACCGTAGAAAGATCCCAGCGGATTACCCGACATGATAAGGTATGCGTAATTTCCATTGTTGAACTCGTAGTTTTCCATATCGAGGTTCGAGGGGAATTCGTTTACCTTGTTTTCATTCTGAGAAATGTTGAACGAGAAAGTAAAACGCCAATCTTTGGTCTTCACAATATCGTTGAGGTCGACACGGAACTCCCAACCGCGATTGGTCATTTTACCGGAGTTGAACCAAGCGATCTTGCTGAAACCGGTAGAGGTAGGAAGTTTCATACCTTTTTGCAACATATTATTGGTTACGTTCTTATAAAGATCGACTGTGAAGAGGATACGGTCATTGAGGATACCGAGGTCGATACCGGCATTCCATTTGTCGACAACCTCCCAATCGATATTGTCCAACTGAATGGAAGAAGGATAAATCGACGGCATATCGAGATAACCCGATGAGTTGGCACTGAACGTTCCCACATAGGGAGACACACCCGAAGGAGCGTTACCGGTCTGTCCCCAGCTCACACGCAGTTTTGCCAGAGAGATGACTTCTTGATTCATCATAAAGGGTTCGTCGCCGAGCTGCCAACCGATACCGAATGTCGGGAACATACCCCAACGGGTATGACTGGGAAGAGCCGAAGAACCTTCGACTTGGAAGGTTGCATTGAACATATAGCGATCGAAAAGGTTATATTGAGCAGAGAAGTTGGAGAACATACTGCGCGTAGTAGACTCACCGCTGGTAAGGTCTACGATATAACCGCCCGTCGAAGGATCGGAGAGATAATAAGATGCGTTACCAGCCGTTTGCGCACCGTAGTTGGTAGCCGTCGTCTGCTCGATTTGCAAGAATCCCGAAGCTACGATGTTATGTATCTCATTGAATGTCTGGTTATACACCAAGCGATTCTCGGTATAGAGATAAAGTTGCTCGTTCGAGGCATCGGAACTGCGGTTGTACCAGTCGTTGGCCAAATTGGGATCGCTCGTACTGATCCAAGGCACACCCGTTACTTCGTTGGGAAGATACTTTTTCGTACGTTTGCTATCGGCGGTAAGAGCTACCGTACCGTAATAATTCAACATCGGCAATATCTGGTAGTGAAGCTGGAAACTGAGACGGGTAGAGTACGAGTCAAGTCGGTTTACCGCTTCATTGACCATAGCGACCGGGTTGTAATTACGGTTATCGATAAAGGTCTCTCCGAAATCTTCATACGGAGAGAAATAGGTATTGGTGCGGGCCGATCCGTCGGAGGTCATGAAGTAAGGACTTTCCTGAGGCATCTTATTGATGGCCATACCACGCGGATTGGAAGGTTCTTTATCGTTAACCTTTTCTGACCAATTGGAATTACGGATATTATACGTAAACGAGAACTCCGAAGTGATATCCAATTTCTTGGAGAATCGGTAGTTCATATTGAAACGGGTCGAGAAACGTTGCACGTCGGCCCCGATCGTCGTACCGTTTTCTTTCAGATAACCCAAAGAGAGACGATAGGTAGCCTTGTCGCCACCACCCGACATAGAGAACGAATTATCGACCGTGTAACCGAGACGCGATACCTCATCGAGCCAGTCGGTATCGACATTGTACTCGTTGAAGAGCAACGACTGGGGATTGAAGTTGATCTCATCGCTATTCAAAAGATCCAAATATGTTTGGGCATTAGTGCTCGAATAGCCTAAGTCGTTGATCGAATTCCAAAGAGCATCTTGCATCAACGAGACATATTGCGCAGCATTCAAGAGCGGGTAAGTGTTCGCCTCTTTTTTCACCTCGGCACTGGTATTGAAAGTGAAAGAGATTTTACCCTTAGCACCTTTTTTGGTATTGATGACCAACACACCATTGGCACCTTTGGTACCCCACATGGCCGTAGCCTGAGCGTCCTTCAATACCTCGATCGACTCGATGTCGGCCGGAGATATATCAAGCAACTGGGAATAATCATCGGTCGAAGCCGAAGCGAAATCGAAATCGTCATCGATACTTACCGGGAACGGAACACCATTGACAACGATCAAAGGATCGGCGTTACCATTAAGGGTCTGCGTACCACGAATACGAATGGTACTGTTCGAACCGGGATCGGCACCCGTAACGATGTCGACATTGGAAAGGGCTCCTTGCAAGGCCTCGGCCACCGAGGTAACCGGAGCGGTTTCAAGGCCTTCCATGCTCATACGTTGCACGGCACCGAGCTCTTCACGAGGGGTAAGACCCATTTGGTTTCTCTCTACCCGTTTAGCCGAAACGCTGACTTCGTCGAGCTCGTGGCTATCTTCGGAAAGGGAGGCATTCAAGACCTTTTGTCCGGTATATTTTACGGTATAGGTCTGCATACCGATAAACGAGAAATTAATTACGAGATTTTGCTCGTCGGGTATTTTGATACGGTACTCGCCGTTGGCATCGACAAGCACGCTGGCCAAAGTACGTTCATCTTTGTTCTGCACAAAAACGCTGGCTCCGGCAAGAGGTTCGCCTGAGGCTTTCTCCAATACCTTACCGGTCAAAACCGTTTGCGCCGCCATAGCCTGAGAGACAACAAAAGCGACCAACAACAGGTATATTTTCCGTGTTATTTTCATAGCGTGTATTTACTTGTTTATTATTTTATTGCACAGTAGAAGTATTATCGTCGCCGAAATCGAGATAACTATCGATTATATATACGGCGCAATCGGCATAGATATAGGGGAAAGAATTGACGACTTTCACCTTCCGGCCTTTGCTGTCGGTAAGTTGCAAGTGCGTACCCATGTCATCGAGCTGTATCGAAGTATACTCTCCCTCGGTATTGGTTTTGGTCTTGAACGTGTACAATGTACGGGTTCCCATACCGTCGCCGGGGAAAGGATAGTCGATGAGGCGGCTGCGCTCTACCGAAACGAAAAGGTTAGGCATATAACGGTTGAAAAGATTGTTACGCCCGTTCGTAATGATTCTATCTGCCCAAGCGTCTACAACAGCCTGATTGGAAAGAGCAAAAACAATATACCGAGGTACCGTCGTACCTCCACCGTCATGAGCCTTTATCGTTTCATATACTTGAAGGCGACCCGTCGAATCGTTGAGAGAGCCAGCAATACCGGTCTGGTAAAAGTTACGTGTACCGGCAGAGGTTTCCAAAAATTCCCAGGGAAGTTGAGACTGATTGGGAGAAATTTCTTCAAAAGATCTTTCTTCGGGCATAAGAGCGGTTGCCGATCTTTCTCCATTAAGAGAGAAAACACGACCGTTGCGTACCTCGGGCAAATCTCCGGTCATATCGGTAACGGTTATCATGTCGTTGTTGTCTTGTGCTCCTTGAAAACCGTAATGCGAATTGTATTTCGCCGTAGAGAAAATGCTGTCGCCTTTTTGATAGAGATAGTTGAACGTACCGTATGTCGTACGATAAATTTTCTCATCGCTACCAACTACTTCGATCATATTATCGCAAACCTGACTGCGGACGATACGAGCAGAAGCCGCCATTCCGAGCGACACGGTCGCTTCACCGTCGGAATAGGTAATGTCTTCATATCCGTACTTATTGGGTTGCGCATTTTCATAAATCAATGTTTCGGAATTACCGTCACCGACTTGCGTATTTTTCAGCATATCATCGGAAGGATAGAATGCATAGAAATTCTGCGTCGTAGCCGTGTAAAGGTCGAGAGCTCCTGAACGCGTCATCAACAAGAGGAACATATTGTACTTGGGATTCATGAATGCCGGTGCCGTAACATAAGAAAAATACTTAGGCACCGAAACCAAATTGCTCACCCCGTACAAAGTGCCATTGGAACAAAATGCTTTTGTAATCACATCAGATGCAGGATCGATGGTTATGGGGGTATAACTTACCGCCGTTACCGCATTTCCTTTGGGAATTTCACTGGGAAGCAGCGGCCCTGCCGATGCCCAAAGTCTGTGCGTGGCAACTTGCTCGCCCATCAAAGCAAGCAGAGGGGTAAACTTGACCGAATCCCAATTATTCACCCCGTAATAAGGCTCCCAATAAGTCGTATAGAAAGACTCCATTGCCTGATTGCTCGGAGCGAATACAGTGAGGGTATTGGAAGACAACGGGCCCAAAAGCGTAGCTTCTACATCGGAAGTCGACTCGCCAGAGATAGTAGCAAGAGAAGTCCTTTCATAAGCGATGGAAGGAAGACCGGTCGACTGATAGAGAAATGCCGAGTCGCGATTGTTATAATTCAACGACAAATACTCATTATAAGTAAGATCTTTTAAACGATCATATGCGTATGCAAAAGTCGAGAAGTTATCGTCGGCAGCAATAGCCTGATAAATAGTTTTAAGCGGCTCTACAACATCGTCGAGAACGTACAGATAACCGTTATCGGTAATGATGCTGTATTCTTTTACTCCGGCATTGGACACTCTGAAATAAGGTTCGTTTCCGGCAACCCAATTATCGCCTTGCCACAAACCCGTACCGTAGAAATAATCATAGTTCACCGCACCGGTAGATCCGCTCGAACCGTGATTGTTGTACCAACCGTAAAGATTGGGAGTAAAGACGGGGATATACTTCTCTTGATGAAGCACTTCCACTTCTTTACCTTTCGAAGGATCTTCGATCATCTCGTTTGCATCACGACTGCGGGTACGATACTTAAAATAAAGACCCACATAATCGTCATCGGCCGTAGTTCCATCGGGACGATACTCCATGAAACGATCGGCATTGAAACTGTAATAAAGCAAATGATAGGTAACCATATTGCTTAATTCGTCGGCAGGCACGTCATTGACCGAGCTGTAACCGTGACGAGCAAAATACTTTTGGAATGCTTCATCATCGGGAGCAAAAATCGTTGCGAGACCTTTTCCGCGTACCAAATCTTCATAACCTACTTTTTGAACAGCAGCCAGGAAGTTGGTGAAATTGCCTCTACTTTCCAAATAATCCCACGCATTTCCCACCGAAACAGATGTTGCATGACGATCATTGTCGTAATACTTGTCCATTTCATTACAGGAAACGAAGAATAGCAGAAACGCTGAGGCTAAAAGACTAGTCCATTTTTTCATAATACTTCGCATGTTTTTTCCGTATGTAGTTTAATTATCTCTCAAAATCAAGAAAAGAAATGTTATGGCATAGGTTGCAAACCTTCCCATCGTACGTCCCAATTCCCGTCTTTGGGGAATCCGGGATTCTCGCCCTCGCTACCGTCCCAACCGGCACACATCATAGCGACCGAAGTGAGAAGGCCTCCGTTTCCGGGCAGATAAACGCGCAATCGGGTATCTTGGTAATTGTGTCCGTTGGGCAAATAAGTATTGGTGCGTTTATCCATAAGCAAGGCCCCTACGGCCTTCTCGGTATCTCCCAGACGGGCCGCATCCATTGCCGTCATAGCAAAATCCCAACCCCAGGTTTTTCCCCAGTTCCAGTTATCCCATACCCAGTCAAGCGTATTCTGCATGATGTCCTCACGTACCAATGGACACTTGGGCAAAATACCGTAAGCACCAAGTACCGCCATGTGATCGGAGGTAAAACGTATGTCCTTATAGGTATCGGTAGCTGTCTCGGCAGCCAGATAGAGACCGTCTTGGTAAGCCAACGGGGAAAGTTTATCGAGCATCTCGTCCCATTGAAGATTACGTTCCAGGCCCAAACGTTCGCGCCATTTCTGCGCTACGCTGATGGCATAATGCCAATAAGAAAGTTCGAAAGGAGGATTTACTGTATCGGCAGCACGCAAAGTCTCTTGTGCAGGAATAGCACCTTTGAGAACAAAGCGGCCTTCGAGTTCGTCATAAGTAGCGAAAGAATACATAAATTCGGCCGTAGCAGCGACGAGATCTTTATATTTGTCGAGAACTTCCCGACTGGGATTCGCCCGGTACAACAACTCGGCCATATAAATGAAATGAGGTTGTTGCCAAATAAGGAACGAACCCACTTTGGAAGGTGCTTCGACCGCCGAAGGATCGGTCATCTTCATCCAACGAGCACCCTTGAATCCTTGACGCTCGGCAATGGCGCAAGCATTTACATAGGCCGAGTCTTTATACCACGCAAGGCTCTTTTCGAGCAATTCGGGACGTCCCCACAATGCAAAATGTACGGCATGCCACCAATGCATTTCGAGATGGAACTTTCCAAACCATGTATTATAGGTAAGACCCGATTCCTGAGGAGGAACCGAACCGGCACATTGTATAGCCATGAGGTATTGCGAAAGAACAACACGACGCTCCAACTCTTTGGCACGAGGATCTTTGCAATGTGAGAAATCTATGACACCGCCTCGCGACCAAAAATTGTTCCAATAACGGGTGGCACTGGCAAGAACGGTCTCAAACGAAGATTTTCCACCGGCCGGTTCTCCCGAGGTGAAAGCACACGTAAACGACAAAGTATCGCCCGATTGCGGAGTCAACACATAATAATGGGCTTCTTTTTGAGTCAGTTTGGCATCACCTTCCCAGCAAAGACGTACATAATAGGTCGTCTCATCGAGCTGACGTTTAAAGGTTGCCGAGTGCGCATCTTCGGCCACTATGGTCGTTTTATGCTTATCGGGCTTTGTCCAGTCGCAAGCATCATCGGCATGTTTTCCGGTAGGATACGGGAAGCGCAACTTCACCCCGACTTGTCCTGTTGCAAGCAACGGAGAAACAACCTGCGCACCGATTTCATCATTGAGGCTATCGCAGGCGGTAACGACAGAAACCGGCTGACCGTCGACATCGAAGCGGCTGAGTATCTGGCCGTCCCACAAATCGAGTTCCTGATCGATACCCGACAATTCATCGATTTTTACGGGAGATCCGTTTTTATGCGTCAACTCCAAACCAACAGCTCCCAAATGAAGACGATGCGGATTCACCCGATACCAGTTGGCGGCTTCACGGGGGCGACCGGCTTCATTAAACTGCACGGCATAAAGCTCTTCATGTCCGCGACCGAAATCATACGCTTTCAAGGTCTCTTCAAAACGGTAATTTTCGGGATTGGCAAACGAATGCCAGCCCCATTGGGACTGCGTACCCAGGGGCACGCCGGCACTATATGATTCGGGATAAGTCTGTAACCCGGTTACATCGACTGTATAAGCAAATTCGCCATTACCTACCGAAAGGGAGGATAATTCATTGAATTCGGTATTCTTCGGGTGATTTCTCTGCACGACCTGTTCTCTGTTGATCGGCTCGTTTTTTTCACTCTCACAAGAGGAGAAAAAAAGACACACAGAAAGAACTAAGCACAAAAATAGCATTCTTTTCATGGTATACATCTGTTTATCTTTACAAAGATAGAGCCTATTTCATGCGAGCATACTGCGCAAAATGACCCTATTACTAATTATTTTGTCTTTTAAGTGTTATAAATCAGCACATAAAAATTTATACGGGGCAAAAGTAGAGGTGAAAAGAGTTTTCAAAGCTCTATATTTTGCCCTTTTTCATACAAAAATTGGTTTTAGCCGACAGAAATATATATTCTTTACGGACCGCGTGGACTTTTCGGGCAGATTTTGTTCACAGCGACTCTCGACAAAGCCCTATTACCACAAAGATACGCAATAATAGAACATAAAAGGCAAGAAAAAACGAAAATCCACCTCGGCATTGGGTCGAGGTGGATTTTTTAATCGAGTGAACTAACCGTTCAGAGAGCAGGAGATTTCACAACCTGACCGTTGATTTTCAAATTATTGAAACGAACGTCTTTGACTCCGCCTTTGATAAAGATTCCGTCTTGGGGATTGGCTGTGCCTTTCTTCACATTGTTGAACTCGCAGTTATCAACCTGAATGTTATATACATTATCAGATCCTTCGAGACCTACATAGTAAACGCCGAGGTTACTACCCTCGCAGGTAATGTTCTCGCAGAGAACGTTGCGCACCGTCGGGGGGAAATTGCGGTCGCATATTTCGCGGTTTTCGTATTGCAAATTGATACGAAGAACGGCTTCACGACACACTCCCACTTTTATATTGCGCACAAACACATTTTCTATGACACCGCCCCGGCAATTACTGGTTTTGATACGAATCACACGATCGAGATTGGGACTGTCCATTTCACAATTTTCCACATAGAGGTTTTTGTATCCGCCGGAAATTTCACTACCGATGACTACGCCCCCGTGTCCATCATACATTTTGCAATTGCGTACAATGATATTCTGGCTGGGAACTCCCCATGTACGACCGTCGCGATTACGACCGCTCTTGATGGCGATACAGTCGTCTCCCGTATCGAAAACGCAATTTTCGATAATTACACCGTCGCACGACTCGGGATCACAACCGTCGCCGTTCGGACCACGATTGATAAAATGCACACCGCGCACAATAAGATTCGTACAGAAAAGCGGGTGAAGTGTCCAGAAAGGAGAATTCTGCATCGTTACTCCTTCTACCAACACTTTATCGCAACGATACAGGTTCACGAGTTGGGGACGCATACCGTCTTGCACGGTCATCAGACGTTTGTAGATAGGCTCACCGGATTCGCCCCAAGCCAACAACTTGGCACGACCACCGCAGTTTTGTCCTATCATTCCTTCTTTCCAACCGTACTTTTTCGCACCACACATAGGCCACCATGTCTCCATAGAACCTTGTCCGTCGATAATACCTTTACCTGTGATCGCCAAATTGGTCTCACCGTAAGCATATATCAAAGGGCGCATATTATAGCAATCCACTCCTTCCCAACGGGTAAGAACAGCCGGCATATACAGTTCGGGATTTGTATCGAACTTCAATACGGCACCTTCTTCAAGGTGGAAATTGACATTGCTTTTCAGTGTAATAGGGCCGGTATAGAAAGTTCCTTTGGGCACAATTACCGTACCCCCGCCAGCTTGGTTACATGTAACGATAGCCAGATTGATGGCATCGTGGCAAGGAGCCTCCGGCATATCGGGTTTCGCACCGAAATCGGTAATGTTGTACGTTCTTTTCGGGAAGGAAGTTTTTTCAATCGACTTTTCGAGTTTAGAAGCCTGTTTCCATGCATCCTTAGAAGAAATCTGCGCCGAAATCAAGGCAGGAACCAAGAAAGCACACAAAAGGAACAAGTTTTTTTTCATACGCATAAATTTATTAGATTTTTAAATATCGAATCCGCCTATCCCACCCCAAGAGGAAGAACAAGCGGATTCAGTTTTTTAATTTTTGTTTACGACGATACGGTCGTATTGTTGTTCGGCTTTTATTTCGGTATATTTAGGAGCGTCCATCATCTCGACCAATGCACGCAAGACCGGCCCCTCACCCATCGGATCGTTCTTCAACTGAGGACGATTATAATAATAGGTAAGAGAAGGCATGATACCCGTTCCTGCACAGATGGCTTCGAGATCGCCTTTTTCCGAAATTTTACTGAGAATGCCTTTGAGACCCTGCTCGGCTACATAGATGAAATCTTTATGTATCCAGCCTTCTTTCACGCCTCGGGCAATGGCAAAAGTAAACATGGCCGTACCGGTAACCTCATCATACGAATCGGTCTTATCGAGCAACTGATGCCACAACCCGTTTTCTCCTTGATAACGGCAAACGCCGCTTACCTGCTGACGGAAATTCTCCAAAAGAGCTTCACGCTGGGGATAATCTTCGGGCAAGCGGGAAAGCAAATCGGCCTGAGCCATCAATACCCATCCGTTGGCACGCGACCAATGGGCAACTCCATGTTCATCGGTATCGGTATGATAACAATGGTAATAGATTTGTTTCTCGGGACACCACAGATACTTATTGTATTGCAACACCTGATTGGCCGCATCATCGAAATATTTCATGTCGCCCGTCATTTCACCCATACGGCAAAGGAACGAAACCGCCATGAACAAGTCATCGGCCCAAACGGTATTCTCATGCGGCCAAATGCGTGCAATCGTTCCGTCGATGAGACGAGGCTCGGCATAGTTGAGATGATCGGCCGTTTCATCGATATAAGCCTGAAAAGCTTTGTCGGGACTCGGCAGATGCATTTGCAAATCGATCAACGAGGCTCCCATAGGCCCGTTATCGTCGAGCCTCTTACCCCGGAAAATCATGTGCCAGCTTATTTTACGGACGGCCATCCAACCGCTTTCTTCAAGAGCTTTATCGAATTTCTTTTTAAAAAATTCGAGATTCCCTTCATTGAACACAAAATCCATGTTCTTACGCACATACTCTTCATACTTCTTATCGCCGAGTTTATCGGCAAGTTCGAGCATGGCGATATGCAAAACGCCATTGGTATAATGCCAATCGTTATACTTACAACCTACTTTGATAGGTTCGGTATACTTACGTTTCTTTACCGTAGGGTAAGTTTCACCGGTTTCGGTGTTTTTAAACTGATACGTGGTACTTGCCACTATACGGTCGGCCATGGCAAGGGCGGCATCTTTGGCCGTGCGTTTCTTGGCCGGAGCGGCCGAAGCAAACACACCTACAAAGAGGGCGAAAGCCAATAAGGTCATTTTTCTCATAAAAACAGAACTTCTATTGTACTTTTAATTATTTGGGAAGGTTGAAAGTTACACTCAATTCTTTCATCTGCTCGGCACTCATACCATCGGGTTCAAAACCCATAGATTTGGCATCGATATAGATTTGAGCCGATTTGCTCAACACATCGACCTGATCGAATGCGTCCATAATATCTTCACCGACTGCACATACACCGTGTTTTTCCCACAGTACTACATCATAATCGTCGAGCTCTTTGATCGTAGCTTCGGCCAACTCCACCGAACTGGGCATTTTATAAGGAATAATACCCAAACCTCTCGGACAGAATGCTTTGGTCTCGGGTATCATACTCCACAAAAGATTGGTAAGCACATCTTTTTCAAGGAATTTCGGAGCATGGCTCATAGCCACCAATTCGATCGGGTGAGTATGCAAAGAGGCTTTGTAAGTAGAGCCGCGTCCTATAAGCAGGTTATGCATCGACAAGTGAGCCGGCAGTTCCGAGGTTGGTTTCACGAGATTGTCGGCAATGATTTCATAGCTGGCACAATCGTCGAGAATGCGTATTACCGAACCGTTCTCCATCGGCCAACGGGCAAGGTCGCGCATGCGCTTATTGGTTCCTTTACAGAAGAAATAGCACCCTTTGATATTGGGCAATGTCGTTCCTATGGAAGTTACAGGTCCGATAGCAGGCATTTTACGGATTTCGTCATCGACCAACTCGGTAATATTGATAGTTATGTTACCGCCATTACGTTCGGCCCAACCTTTTTGCCACAAATATCCAGCTACTTCGGCGACTTTTTCCACCTCGCGAGCCAATGCGGGGCGTCCTTCTAATATTGATTTCATTGTATTCTGTTTTTTAATTTTTGATATGTGAATTATTTAAGCAGTTCGGGTATAAACGTCGAAACGATAAGTACGACAATACCCAACATCAGAACGGCAATAGTCTGTCGCGAACACCCCTTCCACTCTTTCAATATGATACCCCATACGTTGGAAAATACGACATTGAGAGCCATGAGTATACAGAAAGCAAGCGTGGTAAGCGTAGGAGACTCCGTCAGGAATCCTTTTCCCAAAGAGAGTCCGAAAAATTGACTATACCACAAAACGCCGGCCAATGCACAGAACAACAGGTTATTGCCCCAAACGGCAGACTTCTTATAGTCTCCCCACGTCTTGTTTTTTTGATTTTGGTAGAAACAGTAAACCGCATTGGTTACAAATCCACCCAACGTAACCAACAAGGTAGCCGGCAGAGTTCTGTACATATCGGACGTAAGTGAACCGAAGTTGATGTCTTTTCCAAATTCCAAACCTACATTGAAGCAGCCGCTCATAAAACCGGCAAGCAATGCTATGGAAAGACCCTTGGGAAAATTAAAATCCTTTACAGCAGCTTTCTTTTCTTCCTCCGAGAGAGAGGCCGATTTCATACCGCCGGCAACACCTATGATAGCGATACCCGCCAGCGTTACGACCACACCCAAAATGACAGCAAAAGTAAGCGATTGCAAAGCATTCATTTCGGGGAAAAACAGGTTCAGCAAGACAGGGCCCATAATCGTTCCCAATCCGGCACATGTTCCTAAGGCGATCGATTGCCCCAAAGCCACACCCAAATAACGCATCGAGAGACCGAATGTAAGACCTCCGACACCCCAAAGCGCGCCAAAGATGAGGGTCATGCTTATATCGAAAGAGTTCTCGGCTGTGAAAAGATCGGTCAACGAGTGCCCTTCGGGTACAGCCAAGAGCGCTCCCAAAAAGGGAAAAATCAACCAAGCGAATACACCTTGCACGATCCAATACGACTCCCAACTCCAATCTTTGATACGATTGATGGGGACATAACAACTCGATTGGCAAAAGGCGCCAACGGCTATGATCAATAATCCTATTAAGATTTCCATATCATTTTATATGACTAAAAAGGTTTGTGACGAAACCAATCTCCGCCATAAACCTTTTTATTACTGTAAGTACTTTTTATCTTTTAGAGGTAACTTCTCTCTCGTATTTTTCCACTTCGGGAATGAAGTCTTCTCCCACAGGCACGTTGTTTTTGAGACAGAACATATCCCAAACAGCGTTCCAAGGCATAGCTTTCGCTTCTTCGAGCAGAGCGAGACGTTGGAAACCTTTGTCTTCAGCTTCGTATTTGCGCAAAGTAGCCAACGGTTCCAACAAAGCACGGAGGATAGATTTCTGTGCCGCACGCGTACCGATCACATAAGCGCCGATACGATTGATCGAAGCATCGAAATAGTCCAAAGCGATATGTACGCGATCCATAGCATCGCAACGTACAAGTTCCTGGAAGAGTTCGACCGTAGAATCGTCCATGATGGTTACGTGGTCGGAGTCCCAGCGGATAGGACGGCTCACGTGGAGAATCAATTCGGGCACGAACAACAACATCGACGACACTTTATCGGCTGCCACTTCGGTCGGGTGATAGTGCCCGGTATCGATCGTCAGCAAGGTTTGATTCTTGGTAGCATATCCTACACAGAATTCATTGGAACCGACGGTATAATATTCCAAACCGATACCGAATACTTTCGATTCCAAACCGGTCTTCATGTGATCGTATTTCACCGAGAAGATTTCGTCCAGACTTTGCTCGAACAAGCTACGGTAATACATACGATTTACGGTGATATCTTTGCTACCATCGTGTACCCACAAGTTCATGATACAGGGATCTCCCTGACGTTTACCCATCTCTTCGGCAATAGCACGACAACGTTTGGTATGCTCAATCCAGAAATCACGGATTCCTTTGTCGGGATTCGAGAGAGAAAGATTGCCCGATTTCGGATGTGAAAAAGAAGATGAGTTGAAGTCGAGTTTGATACCGAGATCGGCAGCCCATTGCATCCAGCTTTCAAAGTGAGCCGGTTCGCATTGATCGCGATCGACGAATTTACCGCCGAAATCACCATAAATCTCATGCAAATTGACACGATGTTTAGAAGGGATCAACGACATAGCCTCAACAAGATCGGCACGTACTTCGTCGATATTACGAGCCTTTCCGGGATAGTTACCGGTCGTCTGGATACCACCGGACAAGGCACTGCCCGACTCGAATCCCACGACATCGTCGGTTTGCCAGCAGTGCAGCGATATTTGAACTTTTTGGAGTTTATCCAATACTTCATCGGTATTTACGCCGATGGCAGCATAACGCTCTTTGGCTATTTCATACGCTTTAAGAACAAGATTTTCTTTCATGACTTTATATTTTATGGTTAATTTTCTATTTAAATATCTTCACGATACACCGAAAGATAACGACGATAAGCCTCGTCCCATACCTCTTTATCCCGAGGCGTAAACTCGGCAAGTTCTATCGAATCGGCAATAATGGCACGCATAGCTGCAATATCGTTTACATCGCCGGCAGCTTTGGCCTGCAACATGATGTTACCGATAGCTGTACCCTCGGAAGGCCCGGCAGAAACCGGTACTCCTACGGCATTGCAGGTGTTTTGGTTGAGAAGATTGTTCCGCGAACCACCGCCTATGACGTGCAGACGTTCGATGGTAAACGGTGCCATCTCCTGCAAGTATCCGAAAACCTGACGGTAACGCAATGGCAGACTCTCGAAGATACAACGGGTCAGCTCGCCATGCGTCTGAGGCTCCACCTGACCGGTCGTACGACAATAACGGCGTATGGCATCGATCATCGAAGGAGGATTGGCGAAACTGAGAGAGTCGGGATTGATAATGCTGCGGAATGCAGGTGCAGCTTCGGCGGCGGCAATCAACTCGGGATAGGAATAGTCATTCCCCGCAGCCGCCCATTCGCGGCGACACTGTTCAAGCAGCCACATACCGCAAATATTCTTCAAGAAACGGGTCGTTCCTTCGACTCCGCCCTCGTTGGTAAAATTCTTTTCAAAACTGTCTTTATTGATAATGGCATCTTTTACTTCGATACCCATCAACGACCATGTTCCCGAACTAAGGTAAGCAAAACGTTCGTTTCGAGCAGGAACCGCAGCAACGGCCGAGGCCGTATCATGGCCGGCAACTGCTATAACGGGAACGACACCCAAACCGGTCAATTTCTGTACCTCGGGGGTCAACGTGCCCACCACCTCCCCGGGATAGACAAACTTGGCGAATTGTTCTTTTTTCACTCCTACGACATCGAGTAACTCTTGTTCAAACTCCTTGGTACGGGGATTGAGAATTTGCGACGTCGAGGCGATCGTATATTCGGTTACCATCTTACCCGTGAGCATATAACTGAGTGCATCGGGAATAAAGAGTATTTTATCGGCTGCTTCAAGTGCCGAACAATGATTGCGATGTAAAGTGGACAACTGGAATAAGGAATTGAAATTCATCACCTGAATTCCCGTCAACTCATATACCCGTTCCCGAGGTATGTGCGTGAAATACTCTTCGGGAGCACCGACCGTGTGCGGGTCGCGATAACAATAGGGATTACGTAAAAATGCACCATCTTTTCCTACCATCACAAAATCGACCCCCCATGTATCAATACCGATCGACTCGATGGCGATACCTTCTTGGGCTATTTTTTTCAGGCCTTTGATGATTTCGAGATAAAGGGCGTAAATATCCCAATAACAATGTCCTCCGGTTTCTATAATAGGATTTGCAAAACGGGTTACTTCTTTCATTTCCATCTTTCCATCGGAAAGAGTACCCAAAATCGTACGGCCGCTGGTAGCCCCTAAATCCACAGCAAAAAAGTGGTGTGTTTTCATGTATATTTTGCTCTATTTATTTTCAATATATCTATCAAATCCGATACATCGGTTTTTTAGCGATACAAAAATAAGTCTTTCATTTCTCGCCACAGGTAGAGATTTTGACAGAAAAACTATTCCGATTGACAAAGATAATAAAATCATGGAACTAAAAAAATAATGACCGTATAAAATACGGCCATTATTCTACATGTTGGTAAGGAGGAAATTGTCAAAATTGATTTTTCAAATTTACCGGCACGAGATGTACGGGGCCTAAAAGACCGCTGGGAATAACTTCCCAATGACCGAACTTACCTTTCTTATACCCCAAATTATTGATATTGGCGTCTTTGAAGCGTCTCCATTCGATACCCCGACGATCGTATTCGGCAATACTATTGGCCGGGAGATTGGTAACTTCTATATCGATCCGGTTTGTACCAGGACGAAGATAACGCTTTACCATCGTATAGAAAGGCACCGACCAAAGGGTATCTACCACCGTACCGTTCACCGTAACACGAGCACTCTCCCGCACATCACCGAGATCGAGAATCCACTCATCGCATGGTATATCGGGTAAATCAAACGTAATGGAATAGGTTGCCGAACCCCGATTGACCGAAGCCTCGGGTATCGGAAGCGATGTCCACGAGCCAAGCGTATCGATCGTAAATGTTCCCGGTATGGCCGGTTCACTTTCGGTAAAAGCCAATGACCACCCGTTATCGAGAGACAGGCTCACGGGTTGTTTCGTATAGTAAGGCCAAGCATCACCGGACACATTTTCATCGTACACACAAACGATAGCCGACTCTCCCGAACGCAACTGCAAATAATACTGTAATTTGCCATCGTGAAGACGTGTCCGGGCCATTCCCGAACGACCCGAAACCGGATCGTAAATAGCAACGGATTTTCCTGCGACCGCCGGAGTTATCCACCCCTCGACACCCTTATTTTGCAATGAAGCAATGAAATAGTGATGCCCCTTATCATTTTCACGCCGGATATAATGCGCACCGTAACGGGTCTTCACATCTTCGGGTTCCACACCTGTCATTTCCAACACCTTTGCATAATCACAACCGGTAATGATGCGCCCCTTGCCGTATTCCGACACTTGCTCGGCCGTAAAATCACCGGCATCGGGCAGGGTCGAAAGCTGCGTCTTAAATGCTTTTCGGCGTTTCTCGACAGAAGCGAAGCCGGGAACATCTTGGGGATAATTATCCACAAATATCAATGTGGCCCCTTGTCGTGCCAACGCAAGGAGGTGTTTGAGGACATCATCGGGCATCATCTTGACGGCCGGCAATATAATGGCCTTATAATGAGTACCTCCCGTCGTTACCAGCTGTCCGTCGCGATATTTTGTTTTACGCAAAAAATCATCGGAAATATAATCGACATCATACCCCGAATTGGTAATCTGCGCAATCACGTCGATGAAATGAGGCGCACGCTTCGCCATTTTATGGATATCGAATGCAAGCCCGAGCGATCCTTGCTGTTCATACCAAATATCATACAAAGGCAAGTAGACGAGAAAGTCATTGTCGGGTTTTCCCATCTGCAAGAACGACTGGCAACGGGTGATATACGAGAACAATCCGGAGGCATCGCGCCATATCGTATTGGTCGGCGACATATTTATCGTCGCATAAAAGAGCCAGCCCGGCCACTCGGCATCACGAGGTGAATAGGGTGTCCCATGAAAAAACATGTGATTGACTCCCGCCGAGAACATGAGATCGAGATCGGGCTTACACTGCGACAATGATGTGCGGAAATGTTCGGTAAGCCATGTGAATGTCTCGGAAGATACATAAGTTTTTCCCGATATATGCGCCCCGGAAGAAGCATATTTGAGCATGGAAAAATCGGAGTCATTGTCTTTCTTGACCGAATCTCGGCGCAAACCTTTGATGCCGAAATCGGTAATACCGAAACCTTCACACTCGGGAATATCGACCATCGCATAAAGATCGATGAGATTTCCGGGTGAACCATGCGCCTGATTACGTACAAGACTTTTGTGCTTATGCGCCCAGTCTTTCCATTGTTGCGTAAAATTTTCTTTCAACAATTCGGCAATAGTTTCCCGATAATCAGTAATAAGGCGAGCCCGTATATCGCTTTTTTCGCCTGTCAGTTCCAGCAAATGATTTTCGAGTTTATACCCCCGACGACGGGCGAATTGCTCGAAAAAATCGGGAGTCCAATCGGCACCGTACACTTCATACGAGTCATTGAAAAAAGTCTCGGGTGCAGGAGCTCCGGAAGAGGCAAAAGCCCGATCGAAACGAGAAAAATAATTAGCTACCGCTTTCTTGGAGAAATGGTTCATCACATATCCTTCCCCACCGGGAGCCGCCCGTTTTACCTTTTGAAACGTTTTTCCCAAAAACGCCGCAACGAGTTTCCACTCCTTACCCTCGGGAGCCGTCCAGTTCAACTCTCCGGTTTCCTTATCGACACGGGAAGTAAGATTCAAAACTTTCCCGTCGGAAGAATAAGCCATCAGACGCAAAAGTTTAGCAACAGGTTTCTGTTTTTTATCGGTTACGACAACCGGTTCGGAAAGCCGACTACCTCCATCGAGCGTATATTTCAAAAAAATCACTTTGCTGGCGGCATCTTCGAGTGAAACCTCCGGACCACCGAACGGCCATCCAGTACCGTTATTCATATCGATATCCAAGCCCAAACGTTTACCTTCCTCGCAAACAAACGAATACATCTGCATCCACCGGGGCGATAAATACTCTATGTCATTGGCTTCATTATTTTTTACACCGTAAATAGGTGTTATTTCAAGTGTTCCCAATCCGGTACGGGCATAATCGGTCATATTGGCCGTAAGGATGGCCGAGTCTACCGCACTGCCCAACCACCACCAACGGGTACCGGGTTTTGCCTCGGTCGTCGCTTCGGGCCACGCCGGTGCCTGAGCCACCGCCACAGCCGCGAGACCCATGAACAACCCGCTGCAAATCATGCGGGAAATATTCTGTCTGATTATATACATATTCTTCATTGAAACGATCTTTTATTGTTTTTTTCTGAAATCGAAACCGAGGTCGAGGTGTATACCTTCATCTCCCGACTTGATACGAATCGTCCCGGGTTGGCTTTTCGGGCCATGCTGGGAAATAGGTTTAAAGCATCGTATCGCCGGTATTTCCAGCAGGAAAGATATATCGCCCGCAGGAAAAGCCGGCATCGTAAGGGCTGAGCCTTGCCGATTTTTCGGTTCTTCGGGCGTAAGCATACGCAAATAAACGCCATCGCTCATCGAATATACCGTAAAATCCTGCTCCTTATTCTGTATCGTAGCCCAGTAAAGATTGGAATGATAACCTTTAAACTCGGGATAAATGAGATTTTCAAAACTCTCTCCTGTAATCGTATTGTTATAGGCCTTTTCCCATACTCCCATATTGGCTCCCCTCAAACGGTTTTTCCATACGCGATAAGGTCCGCCACCCAACCAACGCATACCGGTTACACAACTTTCGGGATAACTGAATGTAATCCCCAAATTGGTGATATTATCGTAGGTGGCCGCATCATCGAGTCCGCCACCCAACCGGGAGCGATTGAGCATAAGCAGGCTCATATCGAGCAGGCCTTCGGGAGACATGCGCCAAACGATCGAATCGATATTACCGTTGTACTTCACGGCAAACACCGCCGTATCGCCGTCCATACGGGTCTGCGTGCTTTTCACGGCAGCCACCATGCCTACGGGAATAGGGCCGTTGGCAAATGAGACAGGTTGTTTCCCGCTGAGAACACGGGTAATATATCCCGTCGACTTATCGAATGTTATCTCGACACCGCCGGCAGAAAGGGTTACATTATTGCCTTGTTCCTGACAAACAGCCGGAGACGAAACAGAAGATGCCTCGCAATGTCGTTGCCAATAATCCCGAGCATAACCGACACTCCACGTACGCGTACACATCTCCGAGCCATCGGGATTGTAGGTCGTAATTTCCAATACATCGGCATCGAAGAAATTCGAGGGAAGCTCCATAGAAGCATATCCTTGCTCACCGGGCGCGAGAGCAGGCAACTTCACAACACCCTCACCGACTTCTTTTTGCATACCTTTTCCAGCAGAAAGCGGAGATTCGACCTTGTAGAGTTTGTAAGCCATACGACACTTATCGAGTGAAGTATAAAGATAGTCATTTGAGACTTTGAAGCGTCCGTTAAAGGAGGGGGTAACGAAAAACTTCTCGACCTGAATAGGCGCCCATATATCGCGCACGGTATAGTAACTACCCTCTTTTTCACGATAAGGACCGAGAATACCGTCGGGAGCATTGAAGCCGTCGGAGTCGAGCTCCCCATTCCGGTCGGAACGTCTCACGGCATTATCGCAAAAATCCCACATGAATCCGCCTACAAAAAGCGGGTGAGAGGTATAGCTGTTCCAGAAATCTTCGAGTCCGGCGCCATGTCCCTGGTCATACTGTCCGTGCATGAACTCGGTGGGCATAAAGAGTTTGTACCCGTAAGTAAAACGCGCCACACCGGTAAGATAGGCGGGATAATGATGCGTATCGAGTTCGTCGAAGTCGGCCCACGGGTGAATCACATGGCGTTTCTGCGGATCGTAAAGGGCGAAAAGAGGATCGAGCTTCTTATTCCACCCGCCTTCGTTTCCGTTACTCCAAATGATGATAGAAGGGTGATTGACGTCCCGCGTCAACATTTCGGCCAACAGACGCGATCCGACCTGTGTATCGTAGGAATTTTGCCAACCGGCCAACTCGTCTATAAAAAATACGCCCAAAGAATCGCACACATCGAGGAAATGGTCATCGGGTGGATAATGGCAGCGTATGGCGTTCATGTTCATCTCCTTGATGAGTTTCACATCATCGATACTTATCTGCTTGTTGGTCGTGCGACCGGCGTCGGGCCAGAAAGAATGACGATTGATTCCTTTGAGGATAACTTTCACGCCATTGACATAGAGGCCGTCTTTCGGGCGGAAATCCACAGTACGGAATCCTATACGCTGATCATAACGGTGCAATACTGTACCGTCATTCCCGCGCAGACTGACCGAAAGCACATAAAGATTAGGATCTTCGGGATTCCATGCACGCACATCGTTCCACCGTCCCGACAATGTAACGACACTGTCACCGGCCGCCGCCTGCGCTTGCAGCTTCCCGTAGAGTACCTCCCCGGTCGCCAATGACGAGAGAGTGGCATCGAGCGTATATGCCTTATCGATTCCCGACAGGAAAACCTGAGCGTCGATAGAACCGTCGGCACGGGCATCGACCGCCAAACGGTCGATGTGGCGCATCGGTTTTATTTCGAGAAAAACAGGCCGGTAAATACCGCCGAAAAGCCACCAGTCGGCTTTACGTTCGGCATTATTGACCGATTTATTGGAAGAATGTTTCCAAACGGTAACTTCGAGTATATTTTTCTTGCCGAAAGATATAAAATCGGTTATGTCATAAGAGAAGCGATAAAATCCGCCTTGATGTTTCGGGCCTACCACTTGGCCGTTGACCGAGACCTCGGTATCGGTCATCACACCGTCGAATACCAAAGAGACCTGCTGTCCCTGATAGGCTGCGGAGACAGAAAAAGTATGGCGGTAAATGCCTTGCTCCATACTCGGATTTTTCAACCTCCGCACCATACCCGAATTCCGGTCCTTGTCCTTATACCATCTTCCGTAGGTATATTCGCCGAATCCCTGCAACTCCCATTGCGACGGGACTTCGATTTTTTTCCATTTGCCGCTGTTACGGCCTTCGGTGCAATAGAAATCCCACTTCACCGTGTTTCCGAAACCTGTACCCGACAGATATATCTTACGGGTTTCCTGCGCCCGGACAGAAGAAAAAAGGCCGGCACAAAGTGCAACTAAAAGCGTGATGAATAATCTATTTTTCATAACTAAAAATTCTATAATCTCCGTTCGGAACATCTCTCGGAAAAAGAGAATCAGCCAAAGATACGTTTTTTCTTTCAAAAGCACGATCCCTTCCATGCAAAAACAAGATACCCGAAACTGCAAATCCCGAATACCTTGATGCGAATCGTTCCCGACAAAAGTCCGTAGGAAAAAGGTTATTCGAGCAATTTCTTCAATTTACAACCTTTCAGTTGCACGATTTGTCCGGCAACAACCTCGGCGTTGATACGCGCACCTTTCTCCGAGGTATGCGTCCAGTCGGCATCGGTAAAGCAGGCCTTCACCGCCTCCTGTCCCATTTCGTCGTATATATCGGCGATCAACGTATTCAGGTCGATGCAGGGAACACCTTCTTCCTCGGCCACCCGGCGAGCCCATACGGCATGAGCCGTGTCGCGCATCACCTTCCCGTTTTTCCAGCGATTGCGAGGTATCAGCGTACAAAGCACAGGCTGTGCACCTTTTGCACGAGCATCGTCGATATACTTACGCAAATAGGCTCCATAAGTCAAGACGGTCTCTTCCCGGCCGGTCATCTCCACGACCCCAGTCGTATCCCGGTCGTCAACTCCTTTCAGCGAAGCCCGGGGACGATTTCCCGCAAAGAGTTCTCCCCCGTCGTTATGGCCGAATTGTATAATGACATAATCTCCTTTCCGCAACGAATCGCACACGGAATCCCACCGACCTTCGGTGATGAACGTACGACTGCTGCGGCCTCCGATGGCCCGGTTGCGGACTTCGGCCTTCGTATCATCGAAATACTCGCCGATGAAGCTGCCCCAGCCCCACTGCCCCCGGTCGCCGCGTCCCTGACCGTTTTTCACGGTCGAGTCGCCGATCACATAAACGAGCGTCTTTTTATCTTTCTTTTCTTTCCGGGCATACGCTTCGGACACGCAGAACGACTGCACCGCCACAAGAAGCCCCAAAATAAACGCAATTTTTTTCATATCGATAAAATTACACAAAAAGGATACCTTTCGGGGTATCCTTTTTGCATAGAATGAGGTTTATTAGTATTTCATCATACGGGCCGTACGGGTCGTATCGTCGGCAATAACAACACAGTTATAAACACCGGCGGGCAGGTCTTCGAGACCTTTGACTTCGATCATACCGCCCGAAATGGTCAAATCGTTACTGTAAACAAGAGCACCCGACAGACTGTAAATCTCAACCTTAGCGGTTCCTATGCTCTGCGGGAGAGCCACCGTGAAGCAGTCTTTGAACGGATTTGGATAAACAGCTACGTCTTCATTTTCCGAAGCGGTAACTTCTTCGATAGCCGTTACACCATGCTCGTACTTCGACTTGATTTCGAGTTCGGTGAGGGCTTCGTTGTAAAGCGTAACTTCATCGATAGATCCGATAAAGGGAGCATCGAAATTGATATTGACATTACCGATAACAAACGCTTCGTCTCCATCAATAGCACCGGTAGCATCACTGGCCGAGGCTTTGAGTTCACCGTCGATGTACAGAAGCAGTTTTTGATTCTCAACATCGCGCACGGCAACTACATGATGCCAGTTTCCGTCGAAATAAGAGGTTGCGGAAACCTCTGCCAAAGATTTGGTTACATCATCATCTACACCGAAATAAAGAACTCCTTTCTTATATTCGAGACCGAACCATTTACCGGTATTTCCGTTGCTGCCCGATGCATGACTACCTTTGTGAAGGAGATAACGGCTCTGCGAGCTGTTACCGGCAGTAGACTTGAACCACAACTCATACGAGAAAGGTGCACTCTCAAATACGATTTCGTCGTACGAAGGAACGATCATACCGTCGGTCGTATTGGCAGCATCGAAAGATATGGCACCGTTGATTTTGCCTTCACCCCATACCGGAACATACGAACCGTAAGGAGTGGCATCATTGGCCATGATTTCTTCATCGGTAGGCGCATTTACAGCCATAGAACCCGATGTTTCGTCAAATGAGAAATAAGCGACTTTCGTACGCACGGGTTCTTGTCCGGTCGTGAAACTCCACACCTCTCCCTGCGTTCTGCCGTAAGTATTCTTCGCATCGATTCTCCAATAATAGGTGGTATTCTGCTCTACGTCCATCGTATATGACTTACTACGTATCGTAGCTACGGAATCGAGCTGGTCGGGCGACGTTCCCACATATACGTAGTAATAGGGACGGCCCGTTGTTTCGTTCGAGAATTTAAGCGTTACCGTCGTATATTCGGCAATCGTTTCACCATTAGCGGGAACAGGATCGGTCGAGAGGTCGGGTTCGCCCGGAGCACCTTTGGTGCGGAAAGAGAGCGTAGCGGGAAGCGACTCCATATCGCCGGTAAAGGTAGTCAAACGCAGCGTATAATTTGTTTTCTCCGAGAGACCTTTTATCGTACAGGAAGTTGCATCGGTATTGATCGTATTCACGAGCTGATATTCTCCGCCCTCAGGCATCACTTCCACGCGGATTTTCGCTCCGGCAGCTTTTTCGTGGCACTCAAAAGCCACCGTAATACTGTCGGTACCCAACGACTTGGCAAGAATCTCTACCGGATACTTCAAGAAAGCAACAGGCGATGCAGGTATGCTGTTGATATAATTTTCGATATTCAGGTAACCATTGGGAGCCACCATCACGGCATCGGAAGCATCATTGGGATTCAATTCGTTAGCTTCTTCCCACCAATCGGGCATACCATCGTAATCGCTATCCACAGGCTTCGGGGCATTGTAGATATTTCCCACACCGTTTACCAATCCCAATACTGATTCACTCGAAATAATCACGCCTTTATTTCCCAAAGAACGCAACTCATCGATGACGTATTCATCGACTTCATCCCGATCGGGCAAACAGGCACCGACACTATCAACGACCCATTGATATGCCTCCTCGGCCGTCATCGACATCGAAGCAATAGGAGCATGAGGATGTTCCGAAGGATATTCTTCGCTTTGCAACAAGTCTTCAAACGAATCAACACGGGTCGCACGGGCGAAATCGTTCTCGTCCATATCACGACCGTTAAGGACACCATCCCTCGACATATCGGTTTTGTTTCCGCGCTGGTAAACAGTTGTCAACTGATTTCCAGAACCGACCCCATTTCCACCGGAATTCGGACCTTGGATAAAATAGTTAGACTGTACATCGGCCCAAATACGTCCTTCGGAATCACCACCGAGGTTGTAACCGCCACCGCTACCCCAGTTATACACCACATTGTTGATGTACTGGTTAAGACCTTTCACCTTATGGTTACGGGTATTATTATCGGCATAGAGATTCCGGTAAAGCGTTACCCCACCCACAGTATTGGTCGGTTGGCAAAGACCACCGGCCGAGTGAGGCAAAAGGCCTTGGCTCATAATGGTTTTTTGAATTGTGATATTTCCTACTCCACCGTTCTTACCATCGGAATTGATCGAGAAAGTCTCATCTTTTCCCCATGAAATGGAACAATGGTCAAATATCATATTGGAACCGTTGGCTATACCAGCGGCATCATTTTGTCCGCGACCACTCATTCCCATACGGATACGCAGATAACGGACGATAATATCGCTGGCTCCGGAAAACGAAGTGCGTTCTCCGTAAATGACAATACCACTACCGGGAGCCGTCTGCCCGGCAATTGTCAGATTCTTGGAAAACACAAGAGGACTTTTAATTCGAATTACACCTGCTACATCAAAAACAACAATGCGATTAGGTTGACTGACAGCATCACGTAAAGATCCCTTTCCCGAGTCATTGAGATTGGTTACATGGTACACTGTCGGATTTTCTCCAGCGCGCGCACCTCGTGCAAAACGGCCGTAACCTTCCGCTCCCGGGAATGCAATCAGCTCATCGGCCACCGCCCCGGCAAGGCAAGCAAATGCCATACAAAATGTTAGTAAAATTCTTTTCATGTGTATAAGTTATTTTAGGTTTATAACATCTCAAATACAAATAATCCCCGACACTCTCCCTTTTTCCGGAGAAAATGTCCGATGAAGGCAATTCTTATGACGGATAAAATGAAAATTCAAAGGATTGTTTTCATGGTACATCAAAGAATACGAGGCATTAGGGGTTACAAATAAACAAAATATTGCCTCTCGACTGACTGCAAATATTGATAGATAAACTTCCTTAAATGATTTTATCGAATTATCGAACCTTCTATTATTCCGAAATGTCGAGTATCGAAAAGCACAAACGAAACAAGTATTTTCAAGAGATTCCTCACATACGTTCGGAATGACGCGCATGTCATTTTGGCGACCGCAGAGAGGAAGAATCTCTTACCAAAGTACACGTCATTCTGAGGGGTATTGACCCCGAAGAATCTCGTTCATAAATGGATTGGGATTCCTCACATGCGTTCGGAATGACATTTAGGTTACAGCCCTAAAAAGCATCCGTCATTCTGAATGAAACGAAGTGAAATGAAGAATCTCAACCAATAAAGAGTTGGGGCTTCCTCACACTCAGCCCTTCGGTTCGGAATGCACGTATGTCATTCTGAGACGCGAAGTGTCGAAGAATCTCCTGCCAAATAGGGCGTATGGTATGAGATCTCTCACATGCGTTCGAGATGACAGTAATGTCATTCTGACGACCGCAGGGAGGAAGAATCTCTTGGATAGGAACATTGAGGGAGAGATGCTACACTACCGTTCAGCACAACAAGGTATTCTTTTTGGGATTCCTCGCGTACGCTCGGAATGACATTTGGGTTGCCGTTCTCAAAGTATCTGTCATTCTGAATGGAACGAAGTGTAATGAAGAATCTCTACCAATAGAGCGTGAGAGATTCCTCGTCGGCCTTACGCCCTCGCTCGGAATGACATTCGACAGTCATACGGAGCAGTCGAAGTATCTCCGACTCGTAACATTCTATCACTCTACGCGCAAATGCCAATTTCATGTAGGCGAAGGCGTGCCCGCATTTATCGGGCTGCCGGGAGCAAGGGAGAAGACGGAAAGAGGGCGAGGACTGTTTGAGCGGAGCGAGTTCCGCAGCACCCGTCGGCGACCGATGCGGAAGGCAGGAATACCCGATAACCGGCGGGCGACCTTTCTGGGTTACTTCTTTGCGGCGGGAAAGAAGTAACAGACAACTGTCATTCTGAACATAGCGTGAGCGGAGTGAAGAATCCCAAACAAAAAGCATGAGATTCCTCACATGCGTTCGGAATGACATTTGGGTTGCCGTTCTCAAAGTATCTGTCATTCTGAATAGAACAAAGTGTAATGAAGAATCTCAACCAATAAAGAGTCAAGGATTCCTCACACTCAGCCTATCGGCTTCGGTTCGGAATGCACGTATGTCATTCTGACGACCGTAAGGGAGGAAGAATCTCTTGGATAGGAGCGTTGAGGGTGAGATGCTTCACTGCCGTTCAGCATGACAAGGTATTCTTTTTGGGATTCCTCAATGCGTTTGGAATGAAATCGGAATGAGAACAAAAAAGAGGGGCGCTTTAAAGTGCCCCTCTTCTATATTATTAACAATCGTGAGATTACTCAACGATGAGTTTTTGCGTATAAGCTTTGTCGGCCGTCGTTACGCGAACATAATAGATACCGGCTTGCAAATCCGAAACATCGAGCGTCAAAGTCGATTCAGCGGTAGCAACCGATTTCACCAACTGAGCAGCCGAGTTGTACACAGCCACATTTGCCACTTCACCGGCAGCTACGGCAATCGTAACGTTTCCACCCCGAGCAGGATTGGGATATACCTGCAAGTTGCTATTGTCGGCATCTACGCTTTCGATAGCATCGGGTTCTGCCTCACCATTACCGGCTTTCGTACATTTGGCCACCAACTTGTATTGAGCAGGAGCAATAACGGTCGTTACATTTTCGCCTTTGATCGGATCATATTCCGTTTTGGTCTCAGCAGGAACTTTCACAGATTTCAATTCGAACGTTGCGCCATTGAAAGCATCGTCTACGATCAAATTGAAACAGGTCTCATCGGTTACGCCATCAACGTAGCTTCTGAGGGTATCAGCTTGCATGAGGACGATTTCATCGCCTTCGGCTACTGACCATTTGTCGCGCGGAGCAAGTTTGATGTTGATCTTTGCTTCTGTTCCTGCTTCGGTATCGCTGTAAACGCGGATTTCATTTTCAACCATTACTACGTCGTGTTTATCTTTGTCGATGATTTCGAACTCGATATTTGCACCGTTGTAGAGGAGCAAATTAGCGGCCGTACCGGCGGTTCTTTCGAAAATGGTATTTCCTTGTTGTTCCGTACTTACAGGTCCATTGCTTTTACCTGTTTTATAAGATATTTTAGCAAATGACGCATCAATCCGCAAGGTATCTACGGCATCGCTACCGGGCTGCATCGTACCATAGAGAGCGGTGTGGCCACCGATCGTTCCGAACCCGCCGATTGTTCCGGTCGGGCGACAAGTTACCGTATTGTTGCTCGACACTTTATTTTGTCCCGTAGCCGTCGTATTTTGAGGATCGGGGTTATTGAAGAGCACGCGGCCTTCCCATACTTCTACACCCAAGAATATTTGATTTTCATTCGAAGTAATATAGTAGGTTCCTTTTCCTTCCTTGATAAGACCGACACCACATTCTCTATAAGGACCCCAACCCGTATCATTGGCACCTTTTACACTAGCTGTAAATACACCATCGAGATAACCATCTGCATCATCGCCGAAAAGAATTACCCCCTGAGGATTTGAAGCCTTATAATATCCTCTCATCGCAGAAGTCTTTTTCATATTTAAACTTTTCACATGCAAAAGAGCTACATTGGGAGCACCCCCAGCCGACTCAAATGCAATAGAAACGTCTTCACCTATCGTAACATCACTATTGGAAAGATCATAGAACAAACTATCGATAAGATTTCCGTTTTTAGCTTTGTTCAACCACACATTGTAAAGCAAAGAGTCCCCCTCGGTTTTAGCATAAAATGCTTTCGAGGCAGCAGTTCCTTTTGCCGACTCCGCCGGGAAAATTATACCGCTAAAATCAGACTCGCTGTCATCAGATTTCAAAATATTGAATTTGCCAGTAAATCCCGAGAAATCGGCAGGATGAGTATTTTTTGAACCAGACAAGAATACACGTTCACCCCGAGAATAAACATTTATAGTACCGTTTCCGGTAACATAAATATTGGTATCACTCGTCATATAGGTATAACGAGAGGGATAAAGATTCCACGTAGAACCGTCGGTAATGTTGACATCGGCACCGAAAGCAGCATAGTCGCTGCCCATACTACCTAAATCGACAGTACCCTCACCGTCAATAGTAACTTTCTTACCGAAAACAGTCGTAGCAATAGACGATTTCGACTTACGAGCTACCGTACCGCCTTTTATAACGGTTCCGCCGGGCAAGTTATTTACAACATCGGTGTAGAGCGTTCCGTCGCCAAACTTAATCAAAGCGGCATCGGGTGCTGCGGCAGCCGCATTGAAAGCTACCGTTTCCGACTCGGGACTGAACGTATACGTAACTTTGGAGTTATCGACTTGGATTCCGCCGAGTTCCAATCCGGTTCCTACCGTAATCGTGGGAGAATCGGTATTCATACCGAAGTCGGGATTGGTGAGAACGTTATACACCTCGTCATTGAACAATGCGATATTGCCACTCACGAATGATTGAGAATTCGGATCATCGGGATTCTCATCAACCCCGATCCAAGTCTGGAAAGTCGTGGTCCACGGGAACAGCAACCCTTCCGCGTCCATATCATTCACTGCTGCCCATTTCTGAGTAGTAGTTTGCGCAGACATACCTGCCGAAGCAAGAACAGCCGCTACTAAAAAAGTAATTTTCTTCATGATACTTTTGGTATTAGTTAAGTTATACTTGAATAAAAATATCTATCAATATGATTTAGGTTTTTTCCAATAGGCAAAGAAAAGAGTTATTTCAGTGTGTTGAAATAACTCTTTTGATATTAAAACTGTTTTTTTTGGCAGTAGACCCCTATTCCAAAAAAAATTTAGGATTTTTTACCGCTTGCGGGTGGGACGCGCCCCATGCGCGGCCTCGTATTTCTCGAGTTGTATGCAACCCATAATAAACGGTCCGGTCGCTTTGGCGTCGTTATCGCGCATACGCTCGTGGATATAGTAATCGAACGAACCATCACGATACTTGCTGCCGCCCAATCCGCCCACGGCGCAACAACGGGTAAGCGTCCACGTCTTGTCGGGATTTTTCTTGAGCAACTCTTTGCGCAGCCCCTCGTAAGCCTTCTGCGCCACTCCGATATAGGAAGAGTCGATGTAACCTTTATTTACCGCCTTGGCGTAGGCATACATAAACTGCGACGTAACGGAAGCCTCGGGGAAATTGCCTTCACGGTCGATCTGGTCGAGAACCTGATACCAAAGGCCGTCCTTGTCCTGATACTCGGGCAGCGTAACGGCCATGCCCTTGATTATCGTGATGAGATCGGCACGACGGGGGTGATTTTCGGGCACATAATCGAGCACATCGACCAGCGCCATGAACCACCAGCCCATGCTGCGTCCCCAGAAATTGGGCGAATGGCCGGTCGTAGGATCGGCCCAACGCTGATTGCGGCTCTCGTCGTAAGCGTGGAAATAGAGCCCCGTGCGGTTGTCGAAGGTACGGCGGGCACAGATAAGGAACTGCTTCACGGCATCGTCGATCAACTCGGGCTTGTCGAAAGTCGCTCCGTAACGGGCCAGAAAAGGCGAAGCCATATAGAGGCCGTCGAGCCATATCTGGTAAGGATAGATGAGTTTATGCCAAAACGCACCTTCATGGGTACGGGGCTGGCGTGCCAACTGACGGACAAGAACGTCCATCGCTTTTTTGTACTTGGGATCGCCCGTCTCGGCATAGACATCGAAAAGCACTTTCCCCGAGTTGATGAAATCGAGATTGTAATCGGCCATCTCATAGAGGTGGATTTCGCCCTTATCATTGATAAGGGTATCGGCCCACTCGGCCACGTAATCGTAATACTTGCGGTCGCCGGTGTAATGCCACATGTCGAGCATGGCGCAACAGCCCACGCCCTGAGCATAACCGAAGAAGAGACGTTTACCGTGATCGAGCTGCCAAGCCTCGGGTGCGCGCTTCATCTCCGACTCGGCAAACTCGACCGACATTTTCTGAGCCGAAAGGGCAAGCGAACATGCGCAACAGGCCGCAACGGCAAAAGAGGTTTTCCAATTCATGTTTTTCTTGTTTTTATGTGTATTTACAATTTCCAGTTATCGGTACGGAACGGTGTCGCCGGCAATCCTTCCCGGTTGTAGAAATTGACCCGGAAAAACTTATCCCACCCGTAACGCACCGCCACGGGCGACGACACTCGGGGCGACGATACTTCGACCTTGTCGCCTCTGATAACGGCCTCTGCCGGATAGAACACACCATCGTCGCCGGCTATGACAAAGCCTTTGAGGGGTTGCCCTTTGGAGTCGAGCCCCGACCCCGTATAATCGAACGACAACTCGGCTACGCCTCCCTTCACCGACATGCTCTTATACACAGGTCCCATATACGGCACATCGATGCCGTAATCGTGCGACAAGGCCCAGTATGCGAGACGCTCTCCGGGAATGACTTTGTTGCGAGGGTGAATGTTGGTCGAGTCGCCCGCATCGGTAATAACAGCCATACCGGTATTTTTCACCGTCTGCCATGTGCGCAGTTGCCCTTCGCGCAGGGTCGGCGATTGTTTGCGATAGGGCGCTATCTGCACGAAATAGAAAGGGAAATCGCCTTGTTTCCACTCGGTCCGCCAACTGCGGATAAGATTGGTAAACACCATCTGGTAATCGGCCGCCCGACTGTCGTTGCTCTCGCCCTGATACCAGATAACGCCTTTGATGGTATAAGGCAATATGGGGTTGATCATGCCGTTCCAGAGGGTCGACATACGCAGATTGTCGTTGAGCTTCTTTGCTTTGGCGGGAGCTTTCAGTACGGTATCGGGATTGATGGCTTTGGCCGTTCTATAAGCGGCCATTTCCCGCTCATACCGCTTTTTCTCGGCCGGAGCATTCTCGATAATGCTTTTTTGCTCCGCCCGTAAATTGTCGTAGTAAACACCCTGCATGGCCTCTTTCTTGGTCCACGACTCGGCATGAGTGCCGCCCCACGTCGACTGTATAAGCCCTACGGGGCGGTGTATTTCATTATGTATCTTGCGGCCGAAAATAAATCCGACGGCCGAAAAACGGGCAGCGGTCGCCGGGGTACAAACTTCCCACACGCCGATGCAATCATCAGTGGGAGCATCGGGTGCCAACTGGTGTTCGACCCTGAAAAAACGGATCTCGGGATAGTCGGCGTTCCGCAACTCCTCCTTGACGGTGGTCATGGCGTTTTTCCACCGGCTGGTCGTATCGCGGTCTACGGGAAACTCCATATTGGATTGCCCCGAACAAAGCCACACTTCCCCGATAAGGACATTCTTTATCTCGACGGTATTACGACCTTTCACGGTCAGTGATACGGGATCGGACGAAGCGACCGGCGTAGCGACTTCGACTTGCCAACTGCTGTCGGCAGCGGCGACGGTCTTCTGTTTTTTGCGACTCCACGAAACAGAGACGGTGATTTTTTCACCGGGCGCGGCTTTTCCCCAAATACGGGCACGGGTATTCTGTTGCAACACCATATTATCGGACAAAACGGCCGGGAGTTTTACGTCGGCTTTTGCTCCCGAAAACGAAAGTAAAAAGAAAAACAGAGCGAGAGAAAATGTGATTGCAGGTGCTTTCATCGGTATTTCTTAAATTAATGTCTGCAACCGAAAGGAAGGATAAAAACGAAATCCTACCCCAGCCTGTCGGCAGACAAGGCAAAGGTAGGTATTTCCTTATAAATTACCAAACGGCTGTCCTTTGCGGTAAATAGGTCTGATAACATCTCGTACAAAACGCGCCATTCGGCGTGAGATTCTTCGGGGTTAACACCCCCTCAGAATGACACTCCTGTCATCTCGAACGAAAGTGAGAGATCTTATACGAAATGCACTATTTGGCAGGAGATTCTTCGACACTTCGCGTCTCAGAATGACATCACATTGCAGGGACAGTACCACATGTCAAAAGATTCTTCCTTCCTGCGGTCGACAGAATGACATACGTGTCATTCCGAACCGACGCCAAGCCGAGTGCCGTGCAGAACATTTCTGTTCATGCACAGCCGAGGCGCGAAGGAGGAAAACATAGTTAACCGAAGCGATAGGCTGAGTGTGAGGAATCCCCGACTCTCTATTGGTTGAGATTCTTCATTACACTTCGTTTCATTCAGAATGACAGTTGTCTGTTACTTCTTTCCCGCCGCAAAGAAGTAACCAAGAAAGGTCGCCCGCTTGTTATCGGGTATTCCCGCCCTCTGCTTCGGTCGCTGTCGGGGGCTGCGGAACTCGCTCCGCTCAAACACTCCTCGCCCTCTTTCCGCCTTCTCCCTCGCTCCCGGCAGCCCGATAAATGCGGACATGCTTGTGCTCCATGCAATTGGCGTTTGTTCGTAAAGCGACAAGGCATCACCGGTCGGAGGTGTTCCTCTGTTACTCAAATGTCATTTCGAACCGAGGTCGAAGACCGAGTGTGAGGAATCCCAATCTATTTATGTGGGGTATAGATTCTTCATTTCGCTTGCGCTGCATTCAGAATGATAGCGTTTTGGTGATAGCCTAATGTCATTCCGAACGCATGTGAGGAATCTCATGCCATACACGCACTTCGTAGGAGATTCTTCGACGCTCCGCATCTCAGAATGACATCGTACTGGTAGGGCAGTACTGTATGGAAAGAGAATCTTCACTTCACTGACGTTCCGTTCAGAATGACAATTGTACTGCAACGGCAGCATTGTGTGGCAAGGGATTCTTCCTCCCTGCGGTTGTCAGAATGACATACGTTTTTAGGGTAAGATTTTTCACTATTGTTCAGAATGACAATTATGTGGTATGAGGGAATGCGCTTCGTTCGGAAAAGTAAGTTTACTGACGGGGCGATTTTATGGCAAGGCGGTCGAAGCGGACAATATGCGGACAAAAACGGTCGATAAGTTCTTTCCTGCTGGCTCTCACGGGATTGATGTCGATACCGCCCCGACGTGTGTAAAAGGCCATGACCAGCAATTTCTCGGGCGAAAAATGCGATTGTAAGGCTTCATAAATCATTTCGACCACCTCTTCATGGAAATGGTTCTCATCGCGGAAAGAGACGATATACCGCAGCAAGGCATCGACCGAGGGCAATCGGTCGCCCCGCATGTGGAGGTAAAGATCGCCCCAGTCGGGCTGGGACGTTATCTTACAACGGCTGCGCAGCAGATCGGTCATACCCGTCAGTACACCGCTACCGGTGCGGTTGTCGTGCAGCAGATCGACATCTTCCTTGTAAGACGCGAGCGGGGCGGACGAGAGTTCATCGACGCCCCAATACGCCCATTCTACCGGCGGTTCGCATACACAGCCCGGCGATGTTACCGTATGTCGCGCGGCTTCACGAGGCGTTTCCGCAACGACTTCGACCCGGGTTTCGAGCAGAGCCGAGAGGTCGTGTGCTATCGTGGCCGACAAGAAACCGGCTACTTCGGCGGTCGTAGCCCCGCAATGGGACATGTTGAATGCATTCAAGTATAGTTTCAGCGATTTGCTTTCGACAATATAACGGCTTTCGCAGGGATAGAGCAGTCGCATGATGAAGTTGACCGGCGCACCGACATCGGTGAGTGCGCTCACTTCGTATGCGTTCCACAGGTCGAAACCGGTGAACGGCAAATGAGCTTCGTCGATGTGATGAGCCGTCCGGTTTCCGGCACGGTCCACACGGACAAGAATATCAGGAGAATAACGATCGGGATAAGCCACTTGGCGACCTAAAACGTGATGCGTCGAATTGGAGTTCATAGGCGGTATTTTTAAGGCAGGAGCAACGAACTGTCTCCATAACTGAGAAATCGGAAATCGTGCGCCAGTGCATAGTCATAGACCTCGTGCCAACGGTCGCCGATAAGTGCCGACACGAGCAGCAGCAACGTGCTGCGCGGCTGGTGGAAATTGGTAACGAGCCCTTGCACGATGTGCCAACGATAACCCGGAACGATGATGATGCGGGTTGCCGATACGAGCCGGTCGAGATTCCGACGGTCGAGATAGTCGACGAGAGCGAGCAAGGCCTCCCGGGGGGAGACGTCGGGCGTACCGTCATAGGGTTGCCACTGCTCCACAACGAGCCGGTCGGCTGTTGCTTCGGGGTCATGTACGAGCGTACGTCCCATATAGTAAAGGCTTTCGAGCGTACGCACCGACGTGGTACCTACGGCAATGATGCGCCGGGTCGTGGAGGCAAGAGCCGACAGTGTCTCACGGGAAACCGAGATATACTCGGTATGCATCTCGTGGCCGGCGATGGTTTTGCTTTTTACCGGCTTGAATGTCCCTGCCCCGACATGCAAGGTAAGTTCGAGACGGGGGATTCCTTTTTTCTGCAAAGCCGTAAAGACTTCGGGCGTGAAGTGCAGGCCGGCCGTAGGAGCGGCGACCGAGCCTTCGACATGGGAATAGACCGTCTGATACGTCTCTTTGTCGCTCTCTTCGGTCGCCCGGTTGAGATAAGGCGGTATGGGCAGTTCGCCGAAGGCTTCGAGCAGGGAGGCAAAGGTAATGCCCTCGTTGTCCCACGAGAAACGTATTTCGTGAGTCTCGCTGTCGGTGTGGTCCTGCCGTTCGGCATGGAGGGTTACTTCCCGTCCTTCGACCGACAGAGTTCGGGACAGCCGTCCGGTTTTCCATTTACGCAAGTTCCCCACCAAGCAACGCCATACGCAGCTTTCCGTCGCTTGGAACGACATCAGGTAGTCGCACGGATCCAGCGGTTCGAGACAGAAAATCTCGATGAGCGCGCCGGTCTCTTTCCGGAAATGCAGACGGGCCTGAATCACACGGGTGTTGTTACACACGAGCAGAGAATCGTCCGGCAGCAATTCGGGCAATCGGTTGAATGTCGATTCCGAAATCTGTCCGCTTCTATAAAACAGCAATTTCGATGCGTCGCGACGGGCGAGAGGATATTTGGCGATTCGTTCGTCGGGCAACGGGTAGTCATACTCGTCGATGCGGATATCTTGTGGTTTTTGCATATACAATGTTGAATATCTCTGCAAAAATAAGCATCTTTGTGCTATAAAACCGAATGATTATGGTAAAAGTAGGAGATAAAGTGCGCTTCCTCAACGCTGTGGGCGGAGGAATCGTGCGCCGCATAGACCACGACGTGGTACTCGTCGAGGAGGAAGACGGATTCGAGACACCGGTACTTGCCCGCGAATGTGTCGTCATAGAGAGCGGACGCAAACAGGATAACGGTGTCGTCCCGACCGATAAGCAGGAAATCGCCCGGCACGCGGCGAGACCGGTCGTTCCCCGACCGGCAGACGATGACGACGAACCCGAACTGCCGCTCGTTGAGACCCGGAAGGGTGAACGAATCAGCCTCTATTTGGCGTTCGTTCCCGAATCGTGCAGTCGGTTGGGTTCGACGACATTCGATGCTTATCTCATCAACGACAGTAATTATTACCTCGATTATCTGTATGCCGGCTCGGACGAGACGGGCGAGTGGACGATGTACAGCCGGGGAACGGTGGAACCCAATGTACAGGTGCATCTCGAAAGTTTCGGTCAGGACTCGGTCAACCGTTTTGGGCGTATCTCGGTGCAAGCCGTTGCTTACAAACGCGGGAAATCCTATGTCTGCAAAGAACCTGTCTCGACTGTTTTACGCATCGATCCCGTGAAATTTTATAAATTACACACTTTCGGCACGAGTGAATTTTTCGAGGAGAAAGCGTGGGTGCTCCCGCTTGTCGAGAACGATCTTCCCGTCATGGATATTCCGGTCGACGCCAAGTCGCTCGAAAGAGCCATGCAGGAAAAGACCGTGCCGCAGCCGCAAACTCCCAAGCCCGCCCGGCACAAGCAGCCCAAAGAAGGCCCGGTCGAGGTCGACTTGCACATACACGAGTTGGTCGATACGACCGCCGGAATGAGCAACGCCGATATGCTGCAATTGCAGTTGCAGACATTTCGCGATACGCTCGACCGATACAAGGGAGAGAAAGGCCGGAAAATCGTGTTTATTCACGGTAAAGGCGACGGCGTGTTGCGCCGAGCCATACTCGAAGAGTTGCAACGGAAATACAAAAATTACGAGTATCAGGACGCCTCGTTCCGGGAATACGGTTTCGGGGCGACGCAGGTAACGATACGTTAGGAAGCGTTTCGGCCGACGCAGGGCGATGCGACCGTCGTACTCACGAATGCGGGCGCGGCATGAAATCTTGCATCGGCAGAAGAAAATAACTGCGGAATGTCGTATATTTGCAATATCATCTTACATATCGAAAAAATTACATGGCAACAAAACCTTCCATACCCAAAGGAACCAGAGACTTTTCGCCCGAGGAGATGGCGAAACGCAACTATATTTTCAACACGATACGCGAAGTATTTCACCTTTTCGGCTTCCAGCAGATAGAGACGCCCGCTATGGAAAATCTCTCCACGCTCATGGGGAAATACGGCGAAGAGGGAGACAAATTGCTTTTCAAGGTATTGAACTCGGGCGATTTCCTTTCCGATGTTTCCGACGAGGAACTGACGGAGCGGAATACCAACCGGCTGGCATCGAAATTTTGCGAGAAAGGTTTGCGCTACGACCTTACCGTGCCGTTTGCCCGCTTCGTGGTGATGCACCGGGGAGAGCTTTCATTCCCTTTCAAACGCTACCAGATACAACCCGTATGGCGGGCCGACCGGCCGCAGAAGGGACGCTACCGCGAGTTTTTCCAATGCGATGCCGATGTTGTCGGGTCGGACTCCCTGCTGAACGAAGTCGAACTGTTGCGCCTTGTCGATGAGGTGTTCTCCCGATTCGGCATACGGGTGGCCGTGAAACTCAACAATCGGAAAATACTCGGCGGCATTGCCGAAATCATCGGTGCACCCGAGAAAATCGTCGATATTACCGTTGCCATCGATAAACTCGATAAAATAGGTCTCGACAACGTCAATGCGGAATTGCGCGAAAAAGGCCTCGATGAGACGGCTGTCGCCCGGTTGCAACCCATTATCCTGCTGCAAGGCGATAACCGTGAGAAACTCGCCACATTGCGCACGCAACTGGCTGCATCGGAAATCGGAATAAAAGGGATAGAAGAGCTGGAATATATTCTCGATAAGATAGAGAAATCGCCCTTGAAAGCGACACTCGAAATAGACCTGACACTGGCGCGCGGCCTCAACTACTACACGGGTGCCATCGTAGAGGTGAAAGCACTCGATGTAACGATAGGCAGCATTACCGGCGGCGGCCGTTACGACAACCTGACGGGCGTATTCGGCATGCCGGGTGTTTCGGGCGTGGGTATCTCGTTCGGCGCCGATCGTATTTACGACGTACTCAACCAGCTCGATTTGTACCCGTCGGACTCACTGTATTCCACCCAGATATTGTTTGTCAACTTCGGAGAAAAAGAGGCGGAGGCCTGCCTCGATTATACGGCCCGCTTGCGGGCATCGGGTATCCGTGTCGAACTTTACCCCGAGACAGGAAAGCTCAAAAAACAGATGGGTTATGCCGATGCCAAAAAGATTCCTTTCGTTGCCCTTGTGGGTGAAGATGAAATTTCGTCGGGAAAAATTACCGTCAAAGACATGTCGGCGGGTACACAGGAGCAGTTATCGATAGAAGAAATCGTTTCCCGCTTGAAACCATGAATTTAAAAATGGAAAAAGAACTGGTTATCGCTCCGGCTTCCGAATCGGACATACCCGAAATACGGCTCATGGCCCGAGAGACTTTTTACCCGACCTATCGGGATATTTTGTCGCCCGAGCAGCTCGATTACATGTATGAGTGGATGTACTCCGAAGAAAGCCTGCTGCAACAGATGCACACGGGGCATCGGTTCTTTATTGCCCGAGACGGTTCGGGTAACGGGGTGGGATATGTTTCAATCGAACAACAGGGCGAACGATTGGTGCATTTGCAAAAAATCTATGTCCGTCCCGACAAGCAGAAACTTCATGTAGGGAGATCATTGATGGAAAAAGCATTCGATGAAGCGAAGAAACTATTCCCCGACGGACACGGTCGGGTGGAGCTGAATGTCAACAGAAAAAATCCGGCGCTCTCTTTTTATCGGCACATGGGTATGACTATTGCTTCAAGCGGTGATTTCGACATAGGAAACGGATATTTCATGAATGATTACATCATAGCGATCGATTTTTGAATGGCCTGTTTTATAAAGCGAGGGCTGTATCAGTTTCGATACAGCCCTCGCTCGCTTTTGCCATTGGAGGAAAAACATGCAACACTCGTTGACATTCTGACGACCGTAGGAAGGAAGTATTCCTTGTCGAATGGTGCTGCCTTGTCGCTTTACGAACAAATTCCAATTGCATGGGACAGCAAGATGCCCGCATTTATCGGGCCGCACGGAGCGAGGGAGAAGGTGGGAAGAGGGCGAGGACTGTTTGAGCGTAGCGAGTTCCGCAGCCCCGACGACGACCGAAGCGGAGGGCGGGAATACCCGATAACAAGCGGGCGACCTTTCTTGGTAACTTCTTTGCGGCGGGAAAGAAGTTACAGACAACTGTCATTCTGAACGGAACATCAGTGTAGTGAAGAATCTCTTTCCATATAGTGCCGCCCTACCAACGCTATGTCATTCTGAGATGCGGAGCGTCGAAGAATCTCTTACAAAGTGCGCGTATGGCATGAGATCCTCATTTGCATTCAAGATGACAGCAGAGATTCCTCGTCAGGCTTGTGCCCTCGCTCGGAATGACATCGCATGTCATTCTGAATGCAGCGTAAGCGAAATGAAGAATCTCTACCAAAGAACGAAAAAAGAGAGATTCCTCGCATGTGCTCGGAATGACATTGGAGTTAGGGTGGAGATAGCAGTTTGTAAATGATGAGATTCCTTATATATGATCGGAATGACGAACCATGAATACCAAAGAATTTTTCAATGCCCGTAATTGGTGAATTTTATTCTTTCGTCTTACTTTTTTGTTTCATCGGGTTTGCTTCATACGATGATCGAGTCGACAAAGGTAACCCAACTTATAAAAATCAAATGCGCGTAGTTTGGGGTGTTCTCCCAATAAATTACGTTTCAGCGATTTTTCGAAGATAGCGAAAAGAAATCTTATCAGAGGTTGCAATCCGGCTCGTTTACACCGTTGCTGTATGTCGAGAATGCGCACATGTCCTCCCATAAGATTTCGGTAGAGGCAGGCGTTGAGGAGACCTGTTTCCGTTTTTTTCAAAAACGTTTCACTACTATCGAAAATATCGTGAAAAACGGGATTGTCGATGTAGCGCATGGCAATGCCCTCCGCTTGTAAATCTTTCCCGTATAGCGTATCTTCGTGGCCGTAGGAGGTCAGTTTTTCATGGAAACGTACACGCTCGAATACCGAGCGGGGAATCAGGCAACTGAAACCCGAAAAATGGGTATAAGGGCTCTTGTTTCGTTCGGCGGCCGAGTGTTCTTCCCGAGCCAGTGCGTAGATATAACGCAAGTTTGCTTTTCCCTCAGCTCCGGTTTTGCCGGGAACACGGAATTTTATCGTACCTCCGATGACGGAGTGGGGTTGTGCTGCATTTATATACCGTTCGATGAAATGGCTATCACAAGGCATCAAGTCGCTGTCGAGAAACAGGAAGTATTCGTATCGGGCTTGTGATGCCAGATAATTTCTGTTGTGAGCTAAACCTCTGTTTTCGGGAAGTTCGATAAAGCGGCAGTTGGGGCATGCGTTTATGGTACGGTTTCCGATTTTACTTGTCTCGTCGGTAGAGCCGTCATCACAGACGATGATTTCATAAGGGATATGCAGAGCCTCCGCTTGGTCGGAAAGTACTTGAACGAAAGCAGAGCAATCGAAGTTATAGGTGGGAATCAGAATGGAAAGCATACATGCGGGAATTACATCAGTCGGTAATTGGTATCGAGCACACGAAATTCGGTACGGCGGTTCAGAGCATTGGCTATTTCCTGCTGCTCGGGTGGTAGGGCGAGTATATACTCTTCGGTCAACACATCGCCTTCTTTGAACATCGGATACTCGCGGGCCTGTTTTCGTGTAATGGTACGGGGAAGCGACTCTCCGTATCCTTTGGGTGTCAGGCGGTCGGCCGCAACACCGTGTTGTATGAGATAATCGACGACCGCTTTGGCTCGTCGTTCCGAGAGTCGGAGATTATAGTCATCGTTTCCTTTCATATCGGTATGTGCGCCCAATTCGATGGATACATTGGGATTGTCTTCGAGCATTTGGATAATTTCATTCAAGGCGGCAGCCGATTCGGGGGTAACATCGGCACGATCGAATTCGTAAAACACGTTTTCCACGATGACCGGTTTATTGATAGCGGCCAAGATAAAGTCGAGACCGTAGGTTTCGTTGCGTTCTTCGGCATCGCTGGTAAATTCTCCCCGGGAGTTGAGAAAACCTTTGCAGCCGGCCATCATGACATAATCTATACCCAGATCGAGCCGGAACTTGTAAGAGCCGTCTTCTCGGGAATAGGCTTTCTGATTCGACCCGTCTTTTCCGACGATGCGTATGATGGCATTAGGAATGGGTTCTTCGTCCTGATCCATTACCAATCCTGTAATCCATACTTCGATGAGAGAAAGTTCAAAGCTGTACAGATGATCGTATCCTCGGGCGTCGTTACGGTTGGAACTGAAAAATCCCGCTTCTCGACCTGTTTCGAAAGTAATTCCGAAATCATCTCCCGGCGAGTTGATGGGGTATCCGAGGTTTTCTATTTTCCATACGCCGAATTCGTTCATCGTAGCTTTGAAAAGGTCGAGTCCTCCCATACCGGGGTGGCCGTCCGAGGCAAAATAAAGTGTACTGTCCGATTTTATGTAGGGGAACATTTCATCTCCCGGCGTATTGATTTGTACACCGAGATTTTCGACTCCCGACCCCCTTTCGGTGAGGTCTATGCGCCATATATCTTTCCCTCCGTATCCCCCCGGCATGTCCGATACGAAGTAGAGGTATTTTCCGTCGGGCGAAACAGCCGGGTGTGCGTATGCCGATAAGGTATCTCCGGTAATTTGAAATAGTTGCGGTGCACTCCATTGCGCATCGTTTCGAGACGATGTACATATTTCGACCGATGTGTTTACTCCATCTTCATGGCGGGCTCGCGTAAGATACATGGTATTTCCGTCGGGAGAGAACGAGATGATGCCTTCGTCATGTTCGGTATTGACACCGCCCTCGGCCAGTTCGGGGCGTTGCCAAGCCCCCTTCTCATCCTTCTTGGAGAAGAATATATCGTTGTTTTTCAGTCCGGTAATATCGTTTTTTTTATCTCCCGAAGCTTTGTCGTTGGTGGAGCAGAAATAGAGTATGTCATTGGCGCTCCCCAAGAACATGGGGGCACATTCGCTGCGGCGTGAGTTAAAAAGATCAGCACGTTTCACAATGTAGCGAGTAGGATTGGCTTTCCATTCGGCAGCTGCATCGCAACCTCGTATTCCGTTCTCGCTCATACGGTCTCCGGGTTTCAGTTCGAGAAAGGCTTCATAGTTTTTTTTTGCGTCTTTGTACTTTCCCTGCATTTGTTGGGCGCGGGCCAGATAGAATAGTGCCATGCTGTCGGGGTAGTGGTAACGGACTGCGTTTTGGTAACCTGCGGCCGACCGAGGTGCGGCATTGAGGCGGCGATAACATTCCCCGATACGGAAAGCGATTTGCCCCCGTTTGGCCCGTTCTTTGGCCGGTGTCTTGTTATAGACTTTCCGATATGTAGTTGCTGCGGCAAAATATTCACCCCGTTCGTATTGGGCATGAGCCGTACTTAGTTTGGCTCCGCAACCGTAGAGAAGCGATAGTAATCCGATCGAAAAAATAAGCGATAAATAATGCCTCATTCCTGCCATATACTTATGCTATAAATATACGCAAAAATAGCTGTTTTATTGTACTTGGTTACTCTCTTTCTCCATAAAAAAGCCCGGCTTAAATCGCAGGGTTTGATGCAGAAGCAATTACCGAACCGATAACAGAGAGGCTCGTATGCGGCTGAGTGATTGCGGAGTCATACCGAGGTATGAGGCCAAATGTTTGAGAGGAATTTGTTGTATCAGTTCGGGCATTTTTTTCAGCAGGCACAAGTAACGTTCTTTTGCTGAGACGGCCCATAAATCGTTCCATTCCGTCTCGGCGTACATGGCGTGCTGTTCGATGAGACGGCGACCCAGATCGGCCCATGCTTGCGATTGGGAAAACAGCTCGCAGAGGCGGTGGCGGGAAATGCGGCGTGCCCGGCTTCGATTGAGCGATTCGATAAAAAGCTTGGAAGGTTGTTCTCCTGCATATCCGGTTACCGAGAAAGCAAGGCTCCCTTCAATGGCAAACCACATGCTCATTTCTATACCGTCTTTCAACCTGTAAGCTCTCCATACGCCATGACTGACGATATATAGATCGCTGTTTACTTCGCCTTCGTTTACGATTTTCTCGTTCCGAGAAAATTCCACAGGGACACTTTCCGCCAGAAGCATATCGGCCTCCTGCTGTGTTACACCGTATTTTTGTATGAATTGTTGTACAAATTGCTCCATAGTACGGCAAAGATAGCCATTTGTGCGGACAGAGAATATGTTCAGGTGTTTTTCCTTTTATGCCGGTTATCTTTCATGCGTTCCATAAAGAAAAACGAAAGAATAAAAATGAACGTAGTAAGTTCGCTGGCCGGGACCGAGAGCCAGATGCCTTTGTGTCCCAGCCATTGAGGGAGCGTAAGAAAATAAACGAGCAGGAACAGCAGACCTCTCAGCAAGGTGAAAAGTTGTGCCGGTCGGGCGCGCTCTATACTTTGCAGATAGCCGATACATACGATATTCAATGCGAAAAACAGGAATCCCGTGGCGAAGTAAGGCATACCCGACACGGCTATATGGTAGGCATTGTACCCCGGTTCGAGGAAGAGGGCGATGAGGGGATCGATGGAAAACCATACGGCAAAAGCTGCGAGCAATCCGCAAGTTATGGCCGTGTATAGGGCCAGACGGAAGGTGTAACGTACTCTCCGAAAATCGCCTGTACCGTAGTTGTAACTGATTATGGGTTGTGCCGACTGGGCAATGGCATTGTTGATCATGAAAACCAAAGGAAAACAGTAACAGGCCACACTGAAAGCGGCTACACCATCTTCTCCCAGATAGTGGATAAACACGTAATTTCCAACGAGCATCATGCAGGCGATCGCTACTTCGTTGAGCATGGCCGGGGTTCCGATGTTGAGCATATATCCGATATTACGTCGTGTAAGCCTCATCGAAGTACGGGAAAGTTTAATCCGGTAAAGTCGGAGCGTATAGGAATATTTTGTCGTGTAGATAATAATCATCAGCGAACCGATGACTACACCCGAGTCGAAAGCCCAAGCGGCGCCGGCGATACCCCAGCCGAGAGGTACTATAAGAATATAGTCGAGTACCAAGTTGACAAGAGCGGGAACGGCGTTGCACCACATGGCGAAGCGGGGAGAACCGTCAAGACGTATCACGAACATACCGACCTGCAACAACATATAGAATGCCATGAAGGGCAATACGCGATGCAGGTATTCGAGAACATAGGGGAGAAGCCGTTCACTGCTGCCGAAAAGGAATGCGAGTTCCCGATCGAATACCAATCCCAATGCCGAGGCGATAAGGGTGAAAAACAAAGAAACCGAATAGGCTTGCGTTATGTTGATGTTTGCGGCTTTGACGCGTCCCCGGCTGAGGTGTACCGAGGCTACGACCGATACGCCGACACCGAACATCAACCCGATACCGGTTGCCAGCATGAAAAACGGGGCGACGATATTGACTGCCGCCAGTGCGTCGCTTCCTACGAAGCGGCCTACGAATATACCGTCGGTGATTGTCATCGAAGCGGCAAACAACATACCGACTATTGTCGGGATAAGCATTTGCCGGAATAGCTTCGGAATGTTTTCTTTCCCGAAGTCTATGGCATCTCTTTCATTTTTCTCCATTGCTCAAATTGATTAAAGGAGTGCAAAGGTACGTTTTTCTTGCGCTTAAAAAATTAACCTATGATAAGAATTTACAAAGCACTTTTTGTTTCCTATGGACGAGAAGTAAATGAAGATTCTTACTCGATTATTCGGGAGATTGCCACTGTCATTCAGACAACCGTAGGGAAGAAGAATCTCTTTCCATACAGTACTGCCCTACCAACGCTATGTCATTCTGAGGAGTGAAACACCGAAGAATATCCTATGAAGTGCGCGTATGGTATGAGATCTTTCTCTTGCATTCGAGATGACAGTAGAGATTCCTCACATACGTTCGGAATGACATTGGAAGGGTAAGGGTGGTAAAAACAAAACGGGTGCGTAATTCGCACCCGTTTTTATAGAACTCCTACACCGACGGGTTTGGAATGACAGAGTATTCTTTTAGGGATTCCTCGTCGGGTTTATGCCCTTGCTCGGAATGGCAACGTAACGGGAGGAAAAAATTCCCGTTAGCATACAGAATGACATTCGAGAATCTTGTGCCTCAAAAAAATTCCTACATGTACATTTATAAAAGAAAAATCGGTATATTTAGCCGAATAAATATTCTCGCTATGAAAACGATTCCTGCATCAGAACTTATTCTCAATTCCGACGGGTCGGTATTCCATCTGCATTTGCTTCCCGAACAATTGGCCGATAAAGTGATATTGGTCGGAGACCCCGCCCGTGTCGATACCGTTGCATCGTACTTCGATGAGCGCGAGTGCGATGTATGCAATCGGGAGTTCCATTCGATAACGGGGCGCTATAAAGGAAAACGGATTACCGTCGTTTCGCATGGAATAGGAACCGATAATATCGATATTGTACTCAACGAACTCGATGCTTTGGCCAATATCGATCTCTCTACACGGACTGTAAAAAAAACATTACGGCAACTTACGCTGGTGCGCATCGGTACTTCGGGTGGCTTGCAGCCGCATGTTCCTATCGGAACTTATGTGGTGGCGGAGAAGTCTATCGGGTTCGATGGTGTACTCAATTTCTATGCCGGACGCGATAGTGTGAGCGATTTGGCGTTTGAGAAGGCATTTTGCGATTTTGTCGGTTGGAATCCGCAATGGGCGGCTCCCTATGTAGTTGATGCCGATGCCGATTTGGTGGCTCGTATTGCCGGCGATGAGATGGTGCGGGGAGTAACCATATCGGCCAATGGTTTCTATGCACCGCAGGGACGCGAGTTGCGTCTCCCGCCGGCCGATCCCGATCTGAATCGTAAAATCGAAGCATTCCGTTATGAGGGACGTATGATAACCAATTACGAAATGGAAAGCTCGGCGGTAGCCGGTCTTTCCCGCCTCATGGGGCATAAGGCCATGACGGTTTGCTGTATCATCGCCAACCGTTTGTCCGGTAAAGCCGATGCCGGTTATAAAGGTACGGTCGAGGGTCTTATCGAGCTTGTTTTGCAGCGTATCTGATACCGTAAACTCCTGTGTCGCGGGAGGAAAGAGCAGAGAGAATTTAACGTGTTAAAGAGAGACAGCCTGAAAAGTATGAATATCGAAGATTTTAGAAACTATTGTCTTTCGTTCGACGGTGTGCACGATAAGATGCCGTTTGGAAAAGCTGTCTCTGAATACGACCGGAACATACTGGTTTTTTATGTGGCCAACAAGTGGTTTTGCTTTGTAAACATAGATGTGTTTGATTTTTGCTGTATAAAGAGTAATACGGCACAGATTGAAGATCTGCAAAACCGATACGAAGGTATAAAACCGGGGTATCACATGAATAAGAAATATTGGATCAGCGTGTGTTTCAATGCCGATGTGCCGGATAAAGAGATAAAAGCGTTGGTGAAACAGTCGTATGATATTGTCGTAGCCTCCTTGTCGAAAAAAGAAAAGGAGGCTTTACGCACTGTTTAAGGCCGGATTTAGAGCGACGCTTCCCGTTAATGGAAATGGTATATCGGTGTTTGAGTGTTTTCTTGAATATTGTCGGTAGAGATGTATGTCCGGTATTCGCCGGCCGGCAAGTTGTATATTCTGAAATAGATCATAACATTCCTGTCGAAAGGATCGCTCCAACAAGCATCGCTTCCGTCGACATTTATCCATAGTTCATTACCTTGCCGTTTTACCGAAATATTTTCCACAGTTTGTGATTTCCTCAGGAAATATGTACTGTAACGACATAAATAGGTATCGGTGGAATCATGTTGGTATTGAAATGTGAAACCGATATCGTCTGTCAGATCCATTGTTTTTATGAATTCCGTTTTTAGATCATATACAGGGATAATTTCCGTCTCCGCATTTTCCTTTGAACAACTGCATACGACTATCGCGATCAATAAGAGATTTATCGGTTTTATGCGTTTCATGATATTTTTTTTATTAAAACGTATTATTGGTAACAATATTGTATTGTTTTCTATGTTTTTATATATAAAAACAAATGACTCTGTAAATACTTTACAGAGTCATTTTCCGGGAAAAAGAGATGGCGGTTATTTGATTTCTATCTCTTCTTTGAGGTCTATTTCGTGGCCTTCGCTATCGTATATTTTATATTCGAGCAGGGCCAAAGACTGATTGGGAATGAGTTTGAACCGTCGGGTGTATTTGCTTTTCCACTTCCAGTAGAGGGAAAAGAATCCCTGGTTGATGTACGCTGCTATGTACGGGTGTACATGTAAGGAAAATTTCTTCACTTTGAATTTTCTCACCAGAAAAGCGATTTTGGCTTCGAGATGGTCGGTAAAGAGTATCGAAGGCGGGATCTTGCCTTTGCCGTTGCAAACGGGACAATCCTCATCGGTCATGATGTCGAGAGCGGGACGCACACGGTGGCGGGTAATCTGCATGAGGCCGAACTTGCTGAGCGGCAGAATATTGTGCCGGGCCCGGTCGCTTTCCATCAGTTCCCGCATACGGTCGTAGAGTTTCTGCCGGTTTTCGGCACTGTTCATATCGATGTAGTCGATAACGATGATACCTCCCATATCTCGTAGCCGCAACTGGCGGGCTATCTCTTCGGCCGCCGCCATATTCACCTCGAAGGCGGTGTTTTCTTGGTCGGCGTTGGGTTTGGAGCGGTTACCGCTGTTTACGTCGATGACGTGGAGTGCTTCGGTGTGTTCGATGATGAGGTAGGCTCCATTCTTGAATGAAATCGTTTTACCGAACGACGATTTGATTTGCTTCGTAATGGCAAAGTGATCGAAGATGGGAACATCGTCGGAGTACAATTTCACGATCTCTTTGCATTCGGGTGCAATGATATTTACATAATCGTGGATTTGCTGGAAAGTCTCTTTGTCGTTGACATAGATATTTTCGAAAGAGGGGTTGAAAATATCTCTTAACAGGCCTACGGCGCGGCCGGTCTCTTCATAGATGAGCGACGGTGCTTTGGCTTTTTGCAGTTTTACGAGGCTCTCTTCCCAGCGTTTCACCAGCGTTTTCATTTCGTTGTCGAGTTCGGCAACGCGTTTGCCTTCGGCGACGGTACGTACGATGACACCGAAGTTTTGAGGTTTGATACTGTGGATAAGCTGGCGTAAGCGGGTTTTCTCTTCGTTCGATTTTATTTTTTGTGAGACCGATACTTTGTCGGCAAATGGAATCAGTACCAAGAATCTCCCGGCAAAAGACAACTCTGCCGTGAGGCGTGGCCCTTTGGTAGAGATGGGCTCTTTGGTGATTTGTACCAGAATTTCTTGGCCTACGGAGAGTAAATCGCCGATCGTTCCCTCTTTGTCGAGTTCCTTCTGCAATTTGAATTTGGGCAGGGAAAGCACATGTTTGCGGTCGGATAGCGACTGCTTGGTAAATTTGGCACTCGATGTGAAGAACGGGCCTAAGTCCTGATAGTGAAGAAATGCATCTTTGTCGTAACCTATATCGATGAATGCAGCGTTCAGTCCCGGCATCAGTTTCTTGACTTTTCCCAAGTAGATATCGCCCAGTGCAAACGATATGTTGCAGGGCTCTTTTTGCAGCTCGACCAACCGCTTGTCGTTGAGCAACGCGATAGATACCTCTTTGGGTTGTACGTCTACGACTAATTCGCTTGACACGTCGGGAATGTTTTGAGGTTACTTGTGGGTAACAGGGTGATGCTTAAAAGGCAAAAGACAAACTCTTGAACGAGTCAGGAGTCTGTCCTTTGTTTGTTTTATTACAGCTAAGAAGGTAAAAAGTTTACTTTTTCTTCTTATGTCTGTTTTTTCTCAGTCTTTTTTTACGTTTGTGTGTTGCCATTTTATGGCCTTTTCTTTTTTTTCCGCTGGGCATGGTTATATGCGTTTAATATGTTAATAAAATTGATTACTTTAGAACGTTACACGGCTTATTTTACCTCACTCATGAAGGTTTTGGCGGGTTTGAATGCCGGGATATTATGTTCGGGTATGATGATGGTCGTGCTTTTGGAAATATTGCGAGCGGTCTTTTGGGCTCTTCTTTTCACGATGAAACTACCGAAGCCTCTCAGGTATACATTGTTGCCTTTGGCCAAAGATCCTTTTACCGATTCCATAAATTGTTCAACGGTGGCCAATACGATAGCTTTCTCGATTCCTGTATTTTTTGAAATCTCGTTTACGATGTCTGCCTTAGTCATTGTTTTTTGTTTTTATATTGATTAGCGTTTTTAATTTTTTGGTTTGCAAATATATAGCTTTTTCTCTTTCCTGCGAACGAATTTGAAAATTTTTTCTTCTCAAATTCTGTACCTTAATTTGCAAAACGGGTGCAAATATCGGAATAATTTTTGAGATTAGCTCTTTTTAGTTCCGGAATATTTGTCGGTGAATTATACCTCTTTTACCGGACGAATCGTTTTCCGTTCCATGTGTAAGAGAGGGGCGTTTTTCTCAACAGCGGCGAAAGGCGTTCGTAGATTTCTTCGGGAAGATAAGTTTTGAGATCTTCCCGGGCTTGCAGAGTCTTCCCGCTGATAATGTATGAGACGGGTAGCATATCGATGAGGTCGGCGGCCTGTCGAGTCGCTTTTTTCGAGCTTTTGTTCAGGAACGTTTCTGCGGTCGGAGCCGTGAAAATTTTACCGTTCTCTATCGGTTGCCATCGGGTATCGTAAAAGGTGATGCGGCTGTCTTGTGCGGGTAGCGATACGGTGTGAATGACGGCGATGATTCCGACAGTGTCGGCTACCGGCAGCAGGGCGATTTGTATGGCCGACGAGGACGACAGTTTTACGGTAACCTGCATATCGTCGATCGTATCGATGAGAACTTCTCCTCCTAACTGATTGACTACGTGGTGGGCGACTCCCGCATTGTGAAAATCGATCAGGTCTTTACGTTGGTTTTCGTCGAGTTGCGGAATGAGTTGTGCCGGAGCCGAAATGAAATAGGCGTCTATCGTATGTCCGGCATATATTGCTGTCACAGAGAATAGGAGCAGGGCAAGGAGTACGGTTTTTCGCATATTCTGATTATTAAGTCGTAACAAATATAACTAATTTTATCGGGTTCCCAAATAGAGGAAGTACATTCCGATGAGTACAAGCAGCAGGTCGATGGCTTTGCTGCGGATATTTTTTTCGTGGAAGAACAGTGCGCCGAAAAGGAAACTGACGACCACGCCGCTGCGACGGGCCATCGACACGATAGAAATCATAGACCCGGGAAAGCTCAATGCATAGAAATAAATAAAATCGGCTGCCACGAGGAAAAGCGATATGAAAAAGATACTCCACCGCCAGCGGAAAGGTGTGGTTTCATTTCTCTTCTTGTACCAAATGAGAAGTATGATAAACATGATGACCATCTGGTAGTAGGTATACCATACTTGTACGACCATGCGATCGAATCCGCCCGAGATGAGATATTTGTCGTATAATGCACTGATGGCACCCGTGATAGTGGCCAGCACGATATAGTATATCCACTTGTCGTGGCTGAACCGTATCCCTTCTTTTTTACCGGCCGAAGAAAGCATGAAAAAGGAAACGATCGAGATAATGACACCGATCCACTGGTAGAAGTTGAGCCTTTCTCCGAAAATGAGCAATGCTCCCAACAATGTGAGAACGGGCTGGGACGCTTTGATCGTACCGGCAATCGTTATGGGCAGATGTTTCATGGCAAAATAGGCGAACGTCCATGAAGAGAGTACGATGACGGCTTTGAGCATCACATAGAGATGCGTTACGAAATCGGCCCGAGGAACGTAAAATAGCGTTCCTTCGATTAGTTCGGGATTAAAGCGGGAGAGCAGCACGGCCGGGAGGAAAAGCGCACTGCAAAATACAGTGTTCAGAAATAGTATGGGAAGGACGGCGTTGTTGTTGAGTGCCAATTTTTTGAATACTTCGTACATACCCAGCAGAGCTGCCGAGATAAAAGCGAGAATCAACCACATAACAAATCTTTTTTATCGTAAAAACAATTCTTCGGGATAGGTAATGCCGGTCAGGAAAAGAGCGTTTCCGGGAGCTGACGTACCGGCTTTGCAACGGTCGCGGGCTTCGATGACAGATCGGAAATCTTCGATCGATAATTTTCCCCGTCCTACTTCTACGAGAGTGCCTACGATGGCCCGTACCATATTGCGAAGGAAACGGTCGGCCGTGATTTCAAATACGAGCTCGTTTCCCGAGAGGGTCCATGCGGCGTGGGTGATGCGGCAGTTATTGGTCTTCACGTCGGTATGCAGTTTGCTGAAACTGGTGAAGTCGGTGTATTGCAACAAATGACTGGCCGCCTCGTTCATACGGTCAATATCGAGCGTCTTGCCGGCCATTGTCCAACGGTATTTCCCCTCGAATGGATTTTTCTCGTACGAGATATAATAGCGATAGGTCCTCGACAATGCGTCGAAACGGCTGTGTGCATCGGGTTTCACCGGACGGATATGGTATATGACAATGTCCGGCGGAAGCACCCGATTGAGCCTATGCACCCACTCTCCCGCATTATCGAGGGAGTGAGGCATATCTGCGTGTGCGACCATCAGTCGGGCATGTACTCCTGCATCGGTGCGTCCGGCTCCCGTAACGGCTATGTCGCAACGCAAGAGCAGGGAAAAGGCTTTCTCTATACATGCTTGTATAGAAATGCCGTTTGGCTGACGTTGCCAGCCGTGATAGGCTGTGCCGTCGTAGGCGAGGTAGATGAAATAACGATATGTCCTGTATCCGGTTTCGGACATGACCGCTTAATCTTTTTCAAGGTAAGTATATCCGTAAAGACCGGAACGGTAGTTCGACAGGAATTCTCTACCTTCTTCGGGTGTGATTACCCCCGATTTCATCGAAGTCGTAACCCATGTTTCTACGCTGCGTACCATCTTCTTGGGATTGTATTGTACATAATCGAGAACTTCGGCTACGGTTTCTCCGTCGATGACTTGATCTACTTCATATCGGTCTTTGTAGACGCTTACATGTACGGCATTGGTATCGCCGAAAAGGTTGTGCAGGTCGCCTAAAATCTCCTGATAGGCCCCGACCAAAAATACGCCGATATAGTACGGCTCTTTGGTGCTGAGCGCGTGTACCGGTAGGTGGTAGCTGAAATTTTTCGTAGAGATGAAGTTGTCGATTTTTCCGTCGGAGTCGCAGGTAATATCCTGTAAGGTTGCCGAGCGGTTGGGCTTTTCATCGAGTCGGCTGATGGGCATGATCGGGAAAATCTGATCGATAGCCCACGAATCGGGCAGCGACTGGAAAAGAGAGAAGTTACAGAAGTACTTATCGGGCAACATTTTGGCGATCTTCTTCAATTCCTCGGGAGCGTGTTTTATTTCATTGGCCATGTCGTAAACATCGCGGGCAATCGACCAGAAAAGCCGTTCGATTTGTGCGCGTGTGCGTAGGTCGATAAGCCCGAGACCGAAAAGGTCGAGCGCTTCTTCCCGTATTTGCAAGGCATCGTGCCAAGTCTCGATCAGTCGCGGCTGATTGAGATTGTCCCAAGAATTGTAAAGTTCACGCACCAGTTCATGATCGTTTTCAGAGATTTCGGTGTCTTCGTCCCACTCCGGAAGTGTCGTGGTTTCGAGGACTTCAAAGATCAATACCGAGTGATGTGCCGTCAACGAACGGCCCGACTCAGTGATGATATTGGGTTGTGGGAGGTCGTTTTTGGCACAGACATCGACCAGTGTCCATATCGAGTCGTTTACGTATTCTTGTATCGAATAGTTCATACTGCTCTCGCTTGTCGACGAGCGGGTACCGTCGTAGTCGACACCCAAACCTCCGCCTATATCGACAAGTTCGATGTTGTACCCCATCTTGTAGAGTTGCACATAAAATTGCGATGCTTCGCGTAAAGCATTTTTGATGAGGCGTATTTTGGTAACTTGGCTGCCTATGTGGAAGTGAATGAGTTTGAGGCAGTCTTTCATTTTATTCTTTTCGAGTATATCGAGAGCTTCGAGCAGTTCGCTCGAATTGAGGCCGAATTTGCTGACATCTCCCCCCGAGTCTTCCCATTTTCCGCTTCCCGAACTGGCCAGTTTGATGCGAATTCCTATGTTGGGTCTGATTTTCAACCGTTTGGCAATCGTTGCGATGAGATGCAGTTCGTTTAGTTTCTCGACAACGAGAAAAATACGACGACCCATTTTTTGTGCCAATAAAGCCAGTTCGATATAATTCTCGTCTTTGTATCCGTTGCAGATAATCAAGGAGTTCGAATCGATATTGATGGCAAGAACGGCGTGCAGTTCGGGTTTGGAGCCGGCTTCAAGACCGATATTGAATTTCTTTCCGTGACTGACGATTTCTTCTACCACAGGACTCATTTGATTGACTTTGATCGGGTAGATGATGAAATTCTGGGCCGTGTAACCGTATTCGGTAGCAGCTTGTTTGAAGCAATTGGAGATTTTCTCGATGCGGTTATCGAGAATGTCGGGGAAGCGTACCAGGATAGGAGCCGGAACATCTCTTACCTGTAACTCGTCCATCAGTTCTTTTAAGTCGACGGCAGCGGCTCCTTCTTTGGGGGTAACCGTTACATGCCCTTTTTCGTTGATGGAAAAATACTTTAATCCCCAGCCGGTGATGTTGTACAACTCGGCCGAATCTTCAATACGCCATTTTCTCATTCCGTTCTCGTATTAAATAAAAATTCGTATTTCTAAAATGTTAAACAATCTCTTGGGTTGAAGTGTTTTGCTTTTAAAACCATGCAAAAGTAGAGATAAAAAATGAACTTCTGCAAGAAGTTGCCGAAATATTGGTTTTTTCGACTTTTTTTCTGTAAGTCGCATCTTTTTTTCATCTGAAACGGGAGTCAAATACCGATATTATTTTCTATATTTGCGAAACATAGATGTGAAAAACGAAGAGTATTCAATCTTTAAATAAAATAATTTTAGTATGGTAAATTACAAAGATTTAGGCCTGGTAAATACCCGGGCAATGTTTGCCAAAGCCATTAAAGGCGGTTATGCCGTTCCGGCATTTAACTTCAACAATATGGAGCAGTTACAGGCTATAATTCAGGCCGCCGTAGAAACCAAGTCTCCGGTGATCCTTCAAGTGTCGAAAGGCGCTCGTCAATATGCTAACCAGACCTTGTTGCGCTATATGGCCGAAGGTGCGGTGGCTTATGCCAAAGAACTGGGGTGTGCCAAACCCGAGATCGTGTTGCATCTCGATCACGGAGACTCTTTTGAATTGTGCAAATCATGCATCGATATGGGTTTCTCCTCGGTGATGATAGACGGTTCGCACTTGCCTTATGACGAAAATGTGGCGCTTACGAGAAAAGTGGTCGATTATGCCCACCAATTCGATGTAACAGTCGAAGGAGAGCTGGGCGTTTTAGCCGGTGTCGAAGATGAAGTGTCGGCAGAACATCATACCTATACCCGTCCCGAAGAGGTTGTCGATTTCGTGACGAAAACCGGTTGCGACAGTTTGGCAATTTCGATAGGAACGTCGCATGGTGCCAATAAATTCACACCGGCACAATGTACCCGTGATGCTCATGGTCGCTTGGTTCCTCCTCCATTGCGTTTCGATGTGCTCGAAGGCGTAGAAAAAGAATTGCCGGGCTTCCCTATCGTGCTGCACGGATCATCATCGGTTCCCCAAGAAGAAGTCGATACGATCAATAAATATGGTGGCGCATTGAAAGATGCTATCGGTATTCCCGAAGAGCAGTTGCGGAAAGCAGCAGCGTCGGCCGTATGTAAAATCAATATCGATTCCGACAGCCGTCTGGCAATGACTGCCGCCGTGCGTGAAGTTATGGCTACGAAACCGGCTGAATTCGATCCGCGTAAATATTTGGGACCGGCACGTGAAAATATGAAGAAACTCTATATTCACAAGATTGTAGACGTTCTGGGTAGCGCAGGGAAATGCGAATGTTAGAGTCCCATTCTTACCATAGAAAAAGGGAGAGCTGAAAAGCTCTCCCTTTTTCTATGGTAAGAATATGAACATTTTTCTTTTTACTGCTACCATTATATTGAGATGGACAAAAAAGAGAGGCCCTCATGACCTCTCTTTTTTATAGGTTTTTATACAAATCTTATTGTGAAATGATGCTGAGGAATTCTTTGGTTGCGGCGTGATTGGGGTCTATCGCCAGAATCTTGTTACACCATTCGATCGTATTATTGAATTTGAAAGTTGCCTTTTGATCATCGGGCAAGCTAAGATATTTGTTGTATTCGGCCATGTATTCAAAGTTTGCCATATAGGTATAAGCCTCGATGAGGTCCTTCTTCAAACGATTGGCGGCAGCTGCGGTAGGAGGTGTTTCCGTATTGTTCAGATCTTGCTGAATGACTTCTATCGCTTTCTCGTAGAAAGGAATCGCGATACCGGTCTTTCTTTCAGGATCGAGCAGTGCGGTAGATGATGCTCTCCACAAGTGTCCACGATAGTCTTCGGGTGCCTTTTCTACGACGATAGCAAAACAACTGTCGGCTTTTGTTGCTGCAATGTTGGTCATTGCCGTATCGTTAGCTTGGAAAGCTCTTGCTGCTGCCATATAATAGTAACGACCGGTGATAAAGTAATCTTGTGTTTTATCTTGTTCTGTTGCAACAAGTTGTTTGAGATAGAGATCCTGTACCTCGGCACGGCGCATATAGTTTCCTGTTTTTTGAAGACCACTCATAAGTTCTTTATAGAGTTCGAGGCGGGTCGGGTCTATTTCTACTGCTTTTTCGAGAGCGGTAATTGCTTTTTCATGCTCACCCAAAGCGAGGAGAAGTTTACCGTATTGCATGTAGTCGCGGCTGTTGAATGTTACGTTAGGAGTAGAGAACAGGGATTCTGCAGCACGTGCGGCCGATACATAGTCTTTCAACTCATAGGTGTTGTACATGATCAGACGTTTCAGCATGAGATTGTCCGGGTATGATTGGAGCAAATCTTCACACAGCGTGAGAGATTTGTCATATTGCTTGTCATAGTAAAGAAGTGCGGCATATCGGGGACGGTCGCTCTGGAATGCATTCGGATTTTGCATGTATGTCGCATAAGCTTGGACGGCTTCGTTGAATTTGTCGGCACGGTAATACGATTCGGCCAACTCCCGTTGTGCAATAGCCGAGTTGGGGCGCATCTGGAGCAGACGCAGCACGTTGTCGATTGCCATATCGGGATTGATACGGAAGTAGATGCCGGCAAATTTGATATAGGCTTCTACACAAGTGGTATCGTACCATTGGAATGCCAGCTCGTAGTTTTTACAAGCTTCGCCCCATTCTTCTTTTTGGGCTTCGATATCTCCTAAGAATACATAATAGGGTGCGTAGTCGGCCAATAATTTTTCGTAGTATTTATCTACGGCTTCCTGATAGGGGAGGTTGTTGTCGTAGTAGGCTTCGACGTAAGCAAGAGCTACGGCAGGATCTTTTTTTGCATTCTTGATTTTGAAACCTGCTTTCATTTCTTTTTCTCCGGCTTTCACGGCGGCTTTTACCGATTTTTCGTCGCTACCAGCCGGTTTTCCCATGATGACTTTACCTTTACCGATGTAGTTGAGCGCAAACTCGGGATCGGCGGCAATACCTTTTTCGAAATACATCAAGGCCGAGTCTTTACTTGTGGGGAATGCGATTTCGCCCAAATAGTAGTACGATTCGGCTTGCTTGGTCTCACTATCGTTCAACGTGCGTTCGAGTATGATTTTTGCTCGATCGGGCTGTCCCGACTTGTAGTATTCGATACCGTCGGCGTAGTTTTGTGCAATGGCCGGCGTCAATGCTCCTCCCAAGAGGAGAAGAGCTGAGGCTAACGATGTTTTGGTTTTCTGCATAATAAATCTACTTGTGTTTTTATTGTTATAAGTTCTCTCTTACATTTACGACCCGAAGAGGTTGTTTGGCGGGAAGGATTCCCGATTTCAGAATGATACGCTGCCCTTTATCGGAACTGACAAAAGAGGTGAATCCATAAGGAAGACTGTTGCGGTTGGAGGTACATATCATGTATATTTCTCGACTTAACGGGTATAATTGCATGGCGAGGTAGGCTTGGAATGGTTGATAGCTGTTCCCGTTGAATGCAATGGGATCGGCACTGACGAGCATGACTTGTATGAGATCATTGAACGAGAGGTTGGTCGTGTCGCTTTGGTTGCCGATCCAGTTCGACCCGATGACTCCGATTGCATTGGGTACTTTGGATACATAGTCGATAACCCCCTCATTATCATATGTGGCTTTTATGTTACCTGTTAGTTCTTGGCCTTTATTGATGTTTTCGATGACATACCGCACCGTACTTGAATTGGTATTGTCGAATACGACTTCCAAGTCTCCCATGCGGGATTTGGGATTGAGCTGGTCCCATTTGGTTATTTTACCTGTAAATATATCTCGCAATTGGTCGAGTGTAACAAGTGAGTCGGGGTTGTTGCGGTTAGTGATGAGCGCAACACCATCAATGGCTATCTTCGATACTTTGGGGTAGAGATTGTTAGCTTGGAGAGATTGTATTTCTTCATCTGTAAGAGAGCGGGTGGCAACGATAAGTTTTACACTATCGGCAAATAGTTCGTTAAATGCTGTTACTTCACTTGTGTATTTGGGAATGATGTTGGCTTTGGGATAGAGCCCTTCGAATACTTCTATCTCTTCTTCGATGATGGGTTTAAGCGTTTCATCTACACAGATGGTGATAACCCCCGATGTCGTAGTATTTTCTATTGTGTTCTCTTGTTTCTGCTTATTGCGATTGCAACTTGCAAGTATAAGGGCAACACCGCATAATATAAGGATAAATGCTCGCTTCATATAAGTCCCGTATTAATCTTGGTTATCCTTTGATAAATCGATACCCCCGGAAGATGGCATAAGCAGCGAAGACTCCGGCGAAGATATAGCGCAAGGTAGGATTGAATGTCGCTTCGAAATAGGGGGTAAAGGCTAATAGGTAAGCCATTGTAAGATATATCAGTAGCATAATGATACCGAATAAATATCCGATACGGCTTTTGGTTGCTTTGCCCGTATTCTTTTCCACTTCGTGCATATTGGTTTCTTCGTTCATTTTCTCATTATTAAAGGTCCTTGAAAATGTATCGTTTATCAGCCTTCTTTTTATAGAGGCCTCAAAGATAGCGAAATAATTTTTCTTGAAAAACAATTTGGGTGTTACTTATGTTTAAGAATTTATTCTTTCAATAAAAATGATACGTTTTTTCCTTTTCTAACCTTACAGGATTTTCAGATTGCTTATAAAAATAAAAAAGGCCCCTTTGATGGAGCCTTTTTTATGAGTTTTTTGAGGATTAGTTCAATGTGAAGTTTACTGGAACGTTGTAGTAAACTGCAACGGCTACACCATTTTGTTTACCGGGGTTCCAACGCGGAAGACTTTTTATCACACGCACGGCTTCTTTGTCAAGCAGTTCGTGTACACCGCGAATCACTTCGACATTCTCTACGTAACCATCTTTATTTACGACGAAACGTACAGTAACACGGCCTTCGATACCTCTTTCTATAGCCATAGTAGGATATTCCATGTGGTCGCTGATATATTTCAGCAGGGCTTCTTCACCACCGGGGAATCCGGGCATCTGTTCTACGATGATATAAACTTCCTCTTCTTCGACTTCGGGAGCTACGAAATCTTTGAAATCGGCAATATCCTGACCATCGATTTCGTCATTACCTTTTACGTCGGCGATAGAAATTGCCACGTTGCCGCGTGCTGCCAATTCGTCTTGCGACTTGATTTCATCTTCTTCACCGACTTCTTCATCTTTTTTGATGACGGGTGCGGTAAATTTGATCGTACTTTTCAAAGGCGGTGGCGGTGTTGTGGGCTTCATCATCGGCTGCAACTCTTCGTTGCGTTTGATTTCTGCCTCGGGCAACTTGGCCAATGTCGTTACTTCGTTTACAACGATTTTATTTTCTCTTTCAGGTGTGATGAACTTGATCAACATCGGGAGTGTGATGACCAATATCACGACTGCAATAACGATGAGTGTCGCTAAATTGTGTCGTTTGGGGGTATCGAGACGCATGTCGTATGCGCCATACTCCTTGTTGCGATCTTTGAAGATTAATTCACACCAATCTTTCGAAGTTAAATCTATTTTTGCCATTTTTATTCGATTTTAGTGTGAATATATTACATTTGATCGCGGTCGATTTGGTTGGTGAGTTCACCTTTCTTTTCATAGTTTTCCACCAACCATTCATCACCTTCGGCGATGTCGACTATTGCATATTTGTTGATGCTACAAATGTGCATTTCGTCGAGGGCATCTACCAAGTTTTTATAGGTCGAGTCATCGGTCGCTTTGATGATGACGATAGGAGCCGTCTTGGCGTCTTTGATTTCTCCGGCGCGTTTGTTGTACTCTTCGTCAGACATCTTAGTGTCTATTTTCTCCTTTTTCAGTTCTCGTATCTTCGATACTACTTCTTGGTTGCGATAAAGCAACATGGCACGGAGTCCGTCATCATTATAAGTGGTTTCCTGCAAAGAGGTCCAGTCTTCATAATTAGGTTCTCCCGTATAGTAGTATACGCGGTTGTTACCTCCGAGAATCAGAGTGATAGCACGTGAAGCGGCTACTTTGTCCCGTTCTTGCTCTGTCAGCGTTTTATCGTTTGACGGCATGCTGATTTCCATCGTCTGAGGTTTGCTCATAGAGGTACAGAGCATAAAGAAAGTAAGAAGCAACATGTTCATGTCGACCATAGGAGTGAAGTCGACGCGAATGTTCATTTTTTTCTGTTTACCTTTCTTCTTGCCGCCGGAGTCTTTTTGTTCTACTTCTGCCATAATTTCTACATTCTAACAGTTATTAAAAATCGCCGGAGACACTTTTCAGCGTGGTGATCAGGTTGTAACGGTTCTCTCGTAAATCTTGTAACGACGACATTACTTTGTGTATCTCGGAATAAGGCGTGTTCTGTGCAGCCTTTATCGCAATACGCATGTCGCGGTTGGTTTTACGTGCGGCTTTTACCCATGCTTTGAATTCGTTGGAGGGATTACCGGTCGTATCGATGGGGATACCGGTGCCCTGTTCTACCATTACTCTCACTTGGTCATCGAAAGGCAGGTCGAGCAACGATTTCATTTGCGAAATAGGTACGCCGAAGTAATCTGATGCTTGGAAGTTGGCCAGCTCTTGGTCTGTAAATTCGTATCCGTATTCTTCTGCTACTGACTGTAACATCGGTACTCGCATACCCGGGTCGGTTCCCATGAAGATTCGACCGTTCGATTCTACAAGAATTTGGAGAACGTTGGTTTCGGGAATTTTTATCTCGGAAACCGACGAAGGAACGGCGACTTGTACGGGTTCGGGTTCAACGAAAGTCGATGTCAGCATGAAGAAAGTAAGCAGAAGCACAGTTACGTCGCTCATCGCAGTCATGTCGATGGCGGTACTCTTCCTTTTTACTTTTACTTTTGGCATAATCTTACTGTTTCAGAAGTGGTTAATTACTTGCTGTGATTAGCGGCGTAAGATTGTACGATAGAGAAACCTACTTCGTCGATAGCGTAAGTGATTTTGTCGATTTTGCTGGTGAAGAAGTTATAAGAGATAACAGCACAAGCACCGGTTGCGATACCGAAAGCGGTATTTACAAGTGCCTCGGAAATACCGGTCGAGAGGGCTACCGAGTCAGGAGCTCCGGTTGCTGTGGCAAGAGCGGCAAATGAACGGATCATACCAAGCACAGTACCGAGAAGTCCGACAAGAGTACCGAGGGTCGTCATGGTAGCGATAACGGCGAGGTTCATTTCGAGAGTAGGCAATTCGAGCGCGGTGGCTTCTTCTACTTCCTTCTGGATACTTGCCAATTTTTGTTCTTTGGTCAGTTCGGTGTTGTTTTCCATTTCGGCATATTTTTTCAAGGCCGACGTTACCACGCTACCTACCGAACCTCTTTGTTTGTCGCAATATTCTTGGGCTTTGGCCAAGTCATTGGCAGCGAGAGCTGCTTTAACGTTAGCAACGAATTTGGTGAGGCTACCTTTGCCTTTGGCGGTCATGATAGCAAATGCACGTTCGATACTCAGTACCAATACAGTGAGCAACAAAGTTTGCAGCACAGGCACAATTATACCACCTTTGTAGATAGTTCCCAACATATTACCGGGTTTGGGCTCGGCTTTGGTGGCATCGGTAAAGTTGTTTACATCACCCAATATAAAGGTGTAGATGCACACAGCAATGATAAAACATACTACGATTACGAGGAATGCAGATTCGATACCGCGAAATCCTTTCGATTCTTTCTTAGCTTTTTTTGCTTTGGGTTGTTTTGTCTCCATAATAAAAGAGTCTTTTGTTAGTTTGGTTTACAGTTTTTGTGAAGTTTTTATGTTCTTTTTGTGGTTTAGTCGTTCTTTTTTGCCCGTCCATGAATTGATACCTTGGCTGTTTTTCAACTTACACGAGTGATCAAAGGTCGAAACATTATTTTTTCAATCCGTTATTTATGTAAGCAATTCCTTCTGCATGATAGTGTTACATGGTACGAGCATATCTGCATGCGATTATTCTTTTTGACATTTCTGTCGAAAACACGGGTCAAATATAGGATTTCTTTTTCAAAAGAAAAAAAATCGGATAAAAAAAGTTGGCCGAATGGTGTGATTTCGAGGGAGAGATAATGATTTTTTTGCTTTTTTGTTTTTATAATAGTAATTTGTGAAAGTGCGGCGTAAGATTTCGTATCTTTGTTATATAATTAAGGTAATTGTGTTATGGATTATGATGTGGCAATGCTATCTGATCTGACACTCAAAGTCGTCGAGGTAGCCCGTCTTACGGGGCAGTTTTTGCGTAGCGAACGTTTGGTTTTCGACCGTTCTCGTGTTGAAGAAAAGAATCTGCATGACTATGTTTCGTATGTCGATCGGGAGTCTGAGTGCCGTTTGGTCGCTTCGCTTTCGGATTTGTTGCCGGGAGCGGGATTTATCACCGAGGAGGCGACTGTTTCTTATCGAGGAGAGGATTGTTTATGGATTATCGACCCGCTCGATGGCACGACCAATTATGTTCATGACCACTCTCCTTATGCCGTGAGTATAGCTCTTTACGGCCGATCTGCCGGATTGCTGTTAGGGGTGGTTTATGAACCTTGTCGCGACGAATGTTTTTATGCTTGGAAAGATGGCGGCGCTTATCTTAACGGTGTTCGTATATCTGTGTCTCCCGTAACGTCGATAGGAGCGGCCTATATACATCTCGGATTGCCGTATGACGCAGAGAAGTATAGGGCTTTTTCGACGGCAATGTTGTCTCGTTTTTATGGGCATGTGGGTGGTGTGCGTATAGCGGGTTCGGCAGCTATGGATATTTGCGGTGTGGCAGCGGGGCGCACAGAGGCTTATATCGAACCTGCCTTACACCTGTGGGACGTGGCGGCCGGTATTCTCATTTTGCGTGAAGCCGGTGGTGTTGTCTCCGATTTTGAAGACTGTTCTTTACTCTGTGGGGCGGCTGCCGGTGATAGCTTGTGGGTCGACGGTTATGATGTCGTTGCAACGAATGCCGGCCTTCATGCTGATATTTTATCGTATTTGAGGGATTGTCTCTGACTTTACCGAGATTTTTATCAACAGAAAAAGGGGGCAATCAAGCCCCCTTTTCTATGGAAATTAGAGATCTATTTTTTCTTTTTCAATATTTTTACCCGACAGGGTTGTTCGATGTCTTTTTTCCACGTCTTCAAGTACTCAAACCACGCTTCGGGAGTTTTATAGCCGAACGTCTCTTTCATGGAGGTAAACGTGATGTAATAAGTCATCGACGATTGTTTCGGGGCTTGTACTTGATAGAGGTAATTGGCTTTATCGTTTATTTCGCTTACGATATATTTCTGTGGAAGGTATGTTCCGAGGCCGACGGTTTCTTTGGCATATTTTACCGTATCGTTCACCGGCCAGTCCGTACCCCAGCAACCGATCAGTCCTTTGTGGTCGCTATATGATTCCGAACCTTTGATGTTTTGTACGCCGGTACAGAAGACTTCGTTGCCGAGAGGTTTGCCAAAAAGCACATCTACTTGAGCGTCGCGATGGCCTCCATAGAGAGTATATCGGCAAGTCATATCGAGACGGTCGTTTCCGTATTGCCAGCCTTTCGCTTCCATTTCGGCTACGGTGCGCACGGGACCGTAAGCCAATATGCGACCGGTGCGTTCAATGACGGGTTCGATATGTGTCGCTTTTTTCTGTTTGGCATTCCAGCCTTTCAATGCGCCTACGCCACAACTGCCGCTTACGCGTAAAACGTCGTCGCCGAATCCTTCTGCCAGTTGTTTGTCGTCGGGATACCAGCCACTGGCTTCCACTTCGAAACCTTTGTTGAATTTGCCGTAAATATCGACGGTCTGTTTTTGGTCGAAATAAATTCTGTATGCGACGAGTTCTGACTCGAATGCCGGGCCGTGATGATAAAGGTTGTTATAGATCTTGGTCGTTCCCGGTATGCTCAGAGCATTGATTTTGGGGTGTTTGTTCCGTTTGTTGCTTTTGTCGTAGATTTTCATGTCGGCGTACACCCGTGCTGGATAGCGATCGGCCGGTGCTTCTTTCCCCGATACGATGACGCGCAGTTCCTTTTTGGTTTTGGCCGGCATGTCTATGAGCAGGGCTATTTCGTCTCCTTTTCCGTCGCGATCGAGATCGTCGGTTTGTGAGGCGATCTCTTTTTCTCCCTCATATACGGTTGCCGACAGTATAGGAAAGTCGCATTTGAAATCGGCGGTTTTCAGAACGACGGGATAGTCGGGTTTATTCTTCTCCCACGGATTTTCCACTTCTATGTAGAATGTTTTTTCTTGTGCCCATACTTGCGTACCGATACCTAATGCAAGGAGGCATAGGCCGAAATGACCGAATAGTTTCATGGTAGATGTATTTTTTGAGTATTATGGTGATTTTATCAGAAAGTAACGCTGAATACAAGTTGCCACATATTGCTTTTGTAGGAAAAGTCATTGGCCAGAATGTCGCTCCACCCATCGGTAAAAGTCTCTCTTACCGAGTTGCCCATAGGCAGCCGGTAATTGATGGCAGCGCGCAAATGCTTGAAGAGAATAATGCCGGCGGTAAAATTCATACCTACGGCGGTCTCGTTATTGATGAGGCGCGCACCGTTCGGTTGGGGATTTTCTTTCCCGATAATATCGTAAAGTTTATTGGATAGGTTGTCGTTTTTGATGTCGAATGTAAACGACGGTCCTACTCCTGCATAGATGCCGAGAATTTGCAACGGGTTGAATGTGAATTTCAGATATAAAGGAATGTCGAGAGAGTGTCTGAAATAGTTGGCTACGGCATAATCGTCGGTGTTGGTAAAATGTGTTCGGCGTTGCAGGTAGAGCAGAGATCCGTCGATAGAGAGACCTAACGGGAAACTTATTTCGGCCATAGGACCGATGAAAAAGCCGCAATCGTTATCGTATTTGATATTGGAGGCGAGCCCTTTATAGGAGCTTCCCGATAGATTGATTCCTCCTTTGAGACCCCAGTTGAAATCTATGGCCTGCGCTTGTGCCGATATGCCTAAGAATACCAGCAAGCAGATGGTTTTGGTAAACTTTTTCATAAGATATAGTTTTGTCAAAGCAAAGATAAAGATTTCTTTACGAACTTTTTTATCCTTATTCCCGAAACCCTATATAAAAAATCGTTAATCGTCGTATTCCAATAAATTTTCCCGACAAGGAAATTTTTTAGCCGATAAAATTTTTTCAATTCAAGAAAAGATTTTACCTTTGCCCCCGCATTCGGGAAAAGATGTTTTTCTCGTATTGGCGATGGCGGGGTAGCTCAGTTGGTTAGAGCGTCGGATTCATAACCCGGAGGTCACGAGTTCAATTCTCGTCCCCGCTACTTTCATCGAAGGCTGTCTTAGTGTGTAAGACGGCCTTTTTTGTCGTATGGAATAAAGTAATACGCATTTCTCCATGTTGAAATATTTTTATATTGCCATCGGAACATTGTCGTTGTCTTTGGGGGTCATCGGTATTTTTGTGCCGTTGTTACCCACGACGCCCTTTTTATTGCTTGCGGCCGCTCTTTATTTTCGTAGTTCTCCGGTGCTGTATGAGCGTTTATTGAATCATAGGTATTTAGGTTCGTATATCCGTAATTTTCGGGAGTATAGAGCCATACCTTTGCGGGCAAAGGTTATTTCGATCACTCTTTTATGGGGGACATTGTCGTATTGTGCTTTTGGTATTGCCGAAAGCACTTGGTTGCGCTTATTGTTCGGTGCGATAGCCATCGGCGTAACGTGGCATATTTTGAGTTATAAAACGTTGAGGAGAAAAGATAAATACGAAGAAGTTGATGACAGTGATCTTATCGAACAGCTTTCGATGGCGAATATCGAACAGGCTTGGCGTATAATACGCGCTGGCGGTTTTTTTGAGGCATGGGCGTCGATAGGAGCCGAAACGCATGTGGTAGGCTCGTTGCGTATGGGGTTACTGGTAAAACATCGGGATATAGATTTACATATATATTCGTCGGAATTATCTGTCCCCGACAGTTTTCGGGCGGTGTCTCTATTGGCTCGGAATCCGGCCGTGAAACACATAGAATATGTAAATCTTGTCGATACCGATGAACGGTGTATCGAGTGGCATATCGGATATGTCGACGATCGAGGCGAGGTGTGGCAAATCGATATGATACACATTTTGCGGGGAAGTCGGTACGACGGATATTTCGAACGTGTGGCCGATCGTATATCGGCTGTACTTACCCCGGAGATGCGCCGTACGATTTTATCGTTGAAATACGCAACTCCCGATGCAATGCATATTGCTGGTGTGGAGTATTATCGGGCGGTAATAGCCGGGGGAGTTCGTTCATATAAAGATTTTCTGGAATGGCGAGAGAAGAATCCCGTAACGGGTATTGTCGAATGGCTTCCTTGAAATATGTGTGGGGAATAAAAAATATTCGTTTTCCTCATTTGTTTCTGTTAAAGTTCTTACCTTTGCGGCGTTTTTTTCGGGGTCTCGCTCCCGAGATTAGGTTTTCAGAAATTTTATATGAAGGTAGAGAAGGAATTTCATCGCATTGCCGATTTTATTGCCGAGTACGCTGTCCGTTTGATGGGATCGGGCGTACATACGTCTCGGGTGGTACGCAATACCATGCGCATCAGTGAGGCGTTGGGAGTCGTAACGCAAATGACATTGTTGCATAAGACTATCATTTTTTCGATTCATGATAGAGAATCGGGAGAAGTGCTCAGCGATGTCGTGCCTGTAAAAAGTTTTCCGATCAGTTTTTTTCTCAATTCCGAGTTGAGTTCGCTCAGTTGGGCGGCACTCGACAATCATCTGTCGCTCGAAGAGATAGAACGGCGATACAAAAAAATCGTAGATACGCCTCGTATCAACCATTATCTTCTTACTTTTTTGGTGGCTTGCGCCAATGGGGCTTTCTGTCAACTTTTCGGCGGCAGTTGGGGGGCGATAGGAATTGTATTTATCGCTACGGTAATCGGCTTTTCACTGAAAAGTTTCATGCAGAAACGGCATGTCAGTCATTATGTCGTATTTGTTTTGACGGCCTTTCTTTCTTCCGTGATTGCTTCATCGGCATTGTTGTTCAATGCCACACCCGATATTGCTATCGGTACGAGCGTTCTCTTTTTGATTCCCGGCGTACCTTTGCTCAATGGGGTTATCGATATCGTAGAGAGCCATATTTTGCTGGGGACTACCCGGCTGGTCAGCGCTTTGTTGCTGGTGATGTGTATTGCCGTAGGATTGTCGATAACATTGGCTATCGTACACAACGGTTTGGTATTGCTTTAAAGAGGAGATTATGGTAGGAACTATTGTTATAGACGGGCTTTTCGCAGCTATTGCAGCTATCGGTTTCGGGGCTATTTCTAACCCTCCCCGGCGGGCGTTTCTTTCTATCGCTGTTGCGGCGGCCATAGGACATGCACTGCGTTTCTCGCTGATGTATTATGTCGGGGTCGATATTATTACCGCGTCGTTTTGTGCATCATTTGTCATCGGGTGGGTAAGTCTTTTTCTCGGTTCTTTTATCTATTGTCCCATGACGGTGGTATATATACCGGCTTTGTTGCCTATGATTCCGGGTATGTATGCTTACAAGACGGTCTTTGCATTGCTCCTTTTTTCGCGTAATCTTTCCGATCCTGATATGGTGCAGCGTTATATGCAGGAATTTTTTGTCAACGGAATCGTTACTTGCGGAGTTATTTTCATGTTGGCGGTGGGAGCGACGTTGCCTTTTATCCTGTTTCCGTCGAAACCTTATTCGCTTACCCGTCGTAAGCCGGAATAGGGGCGTTGGCCGAAGAGGGCCGTCGGATAGAATCGCATACAGGAAGTGCTGTATCGCTTTGTTTCCTGATGCCGGGACCGGGTCTGAAAGTAAATATCCCTTTGGCATTCTTTGCGACTTATATTATCTTTGCTTGCAGAAAACGGCAAGAGATCGAATGTTTTATCTTGTTTGTGCGTTTTCCGTGAAAAATCTATATGGCCGATGAGACTCGACGATTCATTATTGCAAAAGCATTTGGGGCATCCGCTTTTCTCTCTCCTCACCGAGACTGCCGATGAGTTGGGCATGCCTTGTTATGTCATAGGCGGTTATGTGCGTGATATTTTTCTGCAACGGGCATCAAAAGACATCGATGTGGTAACTGTCGGCAGCGGTATAGAATTGGCTCGGGCATTTGCCGAAAAATTGGGCAAACGGGCGTTTCTATCGGTTTTCAATAATTTCGGAACGGCACAAGTCAAATATAAAAGTCATGAGATAGAATTTGTCGGCGCTCGCCGGGAATCTTATTCGCATGATTCCCGAAAACCGATTGTCGAGGACGGGACTTTGACCGATGACCAGAACCGCCGGGATTTTACGATCAATGCCCTTGCCATTTGTCTGAACAAAGAGCGTTTCGGCGAGTTGGTAGACCCTTTTGGCGGTATTTCCGATCTCGATGCAGGACTCATACGCACTCCGCTCGACCCCGATATTACATTCAGCGATGATCCTTTACGCATGATGCGGGCGATACGTTTTGCAACACAGTTGGGTTTCAGGATCGTCGACGATACTTTCGATGCGATTTCCCGCAATCGGGAACGCATCAAAATCATATCGGGCGAACGCATCATCGATGAGATGAACAAGATGATGATGTCGTCCCGCCCTTCCATCGGTTTTCTTTTACTCGAAAAATGCGGGCTGTTGCCGATTATTTTTCCCGAACTTCATGCCTTGAAAGGAGTGGAAACGGTCGACGGTCGGGGGCATAAAGATAATTTTTTCCATACGTTGGCAGTTCTCGACCAGTTGGCGGCCAAGAGCGACAACCTGTGGCTGCGTTGGGCTGCGGTATTCCATGACATCGCCAAACCGGTGACCAAGCGGTACGATGCCAAATTGGGCTGGACATTCCATAATCACAATTATGTGGGTGCAAAAATGATACCCGGGATATTCCGTCGTATGAAGTTGCCGATGAATGAGAAGATGAAGTTTGTGCAGAAGATGGTCGAACTGCATATGCGGCCTATCGCTTTGGTCGAGGAAGAGGTTACCGACTCGGCCGTCCGCCGTCTGCTTTTCGATGCCGGAGATGACATCGATTCGCTCATGCTGCTTTGCGAGGCCGACATTACTTCTAAAAATCAGGAGAAGGTGCGTCGGATACTCAATAATTTTGCACTTGTGCGTACCAAGTTGCATGATATTGAGGAGAAAGATCGCATACGGAATTTTCAGCCTCCGGTTACCGGAGAGGAGATAATGGCTGTTTTTTCGCTTACACCTTGCCGTGTCGTGGGGGAGATAAAAGCGGCCATTAAAGAAGCCATACTCGACGGCATTATACCGAACGAACGGGAAGCCGCATATCGGTATATGTTGGGGGTGGCATTGGAAAAAGGACTTGTTCCTGCGAAGGGAAGGGAATAGAAATCGTCCTTTTTTGTAAAAACGGTTTCATTTTTTATCCCTATCTTTGTCGTCCAGCGAAATTAATACGTGAAACATACATGAGACTGAAATTATTGATGGCTGTTTTTGTTTGTACGGTAACAGCCTATGCACAGGGAACTTATCGTTTCGATTTTACGGGAAATCCACGGAAAGGCTATATCGGCGTAGATGCGTCGACGGTTTATAACGATGCGCTCGGTTATGGGTTCGACTTCGGGCAACTCCCGTCGTCCGATGGAAAAGCCCCGTTTTTCTTTTCTGTGAATGTTCCCGACGGAAATTATAAAGTAACCGTAAAGTTAGGCTCGTCCGTATCTGCCGGTGAAACGACCGTGAGGGCCGAGTCGCGGAGGCTTTTCATAGAGCGAGAGAAGACCGATGCCGGAAAGTTCAAGAAAGAAACTTTTATCGTGAACAAGCGCAATACCCGTATTTCCGATACTGAGAGGGTACGCATCAAACCCCGCGAAAAGAAAAAACTTAATTGGGACAATAAGCTGACGTTCGAATTTAACGGACCGGCGCCGCGTGTTGCCGAGGTTGTGATAGAACCTACGCAGAAACCGATAACCGTGTTTTTGTGCGGGAATTCTACGGTTGTCGATCAGGACAATGAGCCGTGGGGCAGTTGGGGGCAGATGATACCGCGCTTTTTTACCGATAAGGTCGCTGTTGCCAATTATGCCGAGAGCGGGGAATCGGCCAATACTTTCCTTGCGGCACGTCGATTTGACAAGGCTCTCACGCAAATGAAAAAAGGCGATTATGTTTTTGTCGAATTCGGACATAACGATCAGAAACAGAAAGGCAAGGGAAAAGGTCCGTGGACGTCGTTCTACGACAGCCTGAAAGAGTATATCGTAAAAGCCCGCGAGAAAGGGGCCACGATTGTTTTTGTAACGCCTACCCAGCGTCGCAGTTTCGGTGATGACGGTAAGATAAAGGATACGCATGGAGAATATCCCGCAGCTATGCGCAAACTGGCCGAAGAGGAGGGCGTTCCTGTTATCGAGCTCAACGAGATGACCCGTACGCTCTATGAGACGCTTGGTGTAGAGGGGTCCCGCCGTGCTTTTGTGCAATATCCTGCCAACACTTTTCCCGGACAGACAAAGGCTCTTGAAGACAATACGCATTTCAATCCTTACGGGGCATATCAAATCGCCAAATGTATTTTACAGGGAATTAAAGATAAAAAATTGGGATTGGCTCGTTATATCAAGGACTTTGAGGAATATGATCCTGCGCATCCCGATGATGTCGATGCTTTCGTATGGGATCTCAGCCCTTTTACCGAAATAGAGAAACCTGACGGAAATTAATTCTTATGTAAAAGAGGCAGTTGCTTTTATGCAAAAGAAGGGATGTCATATTTTTATGACATCCCTTCTTTGTAATATAGAGAAGAATCTTCCATACTGTCTCAGAAAGATTCTTTCTTTTGAGGGAACAAGACAGTGGGAGATTTTCTCTCTGAATAAAAAATGAATATATCCCTGCCATGATAATTTGAGACATATATTCTTTTTTATTGCCGTTTTCAACGGTTGGGTTTATCCGATGAGTTCACCTTTTCCTTCCCGTGTAATTTCGGGCGTTTCTTTGCTGCAATCGATGATAGTCGATGGTATGTGTCCGCCTGTTCCGCCGTCGACGAAAAGATCTACGGTGTTTTCAAATTCTTCTTGTATCAGTTCCGGGTCGGTTAGATATTCGATTTCGGTATGACGAGGGGAAATAGATGTCGACATCAGCGGATTGCCCAACTCTTGGGTTATCGCTTGGGCTATGGCATTGTCGGGAACACGTATGCCTACGGTTTTGCGGTTTTTGTAAATATGGGGCAGCTGGGAACTGGTAGGGAGTATGAATGTAAAAGCTCCCGGTAAATTCCGGCGCATAAGTTTGAAATGGGCATTGCTCACTTTGGCATATTGGCTCAGCATGCTCAAATCGGGGCAGACAATCGAAAGCAGAGCTTTTCTTGTATCGATATTTTTCAGTCGGCATATCCGTTCTACGGCGCGTACGTTGAGAGCATCGCAACCGATAGCGTATAACGTATCGGTCGGGTAGATGATGATACCGCCGTCGCGCAGTACGGCGGCTACCCGTTCTATCTCTTTCGGGTTGGGATTATCGGCATATATGCGTACGTAGTCCATAGGGAATGGCTTGAAAAGTTAGTCGACACGGTGCAGCGTGTGTCCCATGCGTTCTTTTTTGGTGCGCATGTATTTGAGGTTGTAGGGGTTCGGTTCTATTTCGAGAGGAGTGCTTTCTACGATTTCGAGCCCGTAGGCTTCGAGCCCTACCCGTTTTACCGGATTATTGGTGAGCAGACGCATCTTGCCGATACCGATCTGTCGCAATATCTGTGCTCCCACGCCGTAATCGCGTTCGTCGGCCTTATGTCCCAGACAGATGTTGGCATCTACCGTATCCATGCCCTCTTCTTGTAGTTTGTATGCTTTCATTTTCTCCATCAGTCCGATACCCCGGCCTTCCTGATTGAGATAGATGATGGCTCCTTTTCCCTCTTTCTCTATGGTTTGCATGGCGAGATGCAGTTGGTCTCCACATTCACACCGTTTCGAACCGAAAATATCACCTGTCATGCAGGAAGAGTGTACCCTCACGAGAACCGGCTCGTCGGGTTTCCATACCCCTTTGATGAGGGCGATGTGTTCCAAACCGTTGGATATTTGTCGAAAGGGAATCAATCGGAAATGACCGTATGCGGTAGGCATATCGACTTCTGGTCCTTTCTCGACGAGTGATTCCTGTCTGAGACGGTAGGCAATGAGATCGCGTATGGCGATGATTTTGATACCGAACTGCCGGGCTTTTTCGAGCAGTTGGGGCATACGCGCCATTGTGCCGTCTTCATTCATGATTTCTATAAGGGCGGCGGCAGGATATAAGCCGGCGAGACGAGCCATGTCTACGGCTGCTTCGGTGTGTCCGGCACGTTTCAGTACGCCTTTATCTTGTGCGTAAAGCGGGTTGATATGTCCGGGTCTGCCGAATGTCTCGGGAGTTGAAGCCGGATCGGCCAATGCACGGATTGTTGCGGCTCGGTCGTGAGTAGATACGCCTGTGGAACAGCCGTCGATTTTATCGATGGTAATCGTGAATGGTGTTCCCAGTAAGGATGTATTGGTGATGACCTGCCTGTCGAGTCCCAGTTCGGAACAACGTTGCATCGTGATAGGGGCACACAATACACCTCGTCCTTCTTTCAACATGAAGTTGACTTTTTCGGGAGTGATCTTTTCGGCGGCGATGATGAAATCTCCCTCATTTTCACGATCTTCGTCGTCGACGACGATAATGAAATTCCCGGCCTTGAATTCTTCGATAGCCTCTTCGATGGTACTCAGTTTTGTTGCATCAGACATGTGATTTCTTTCCTTTCTTCCCCGGATATGGGGATTTTATCTATTTTTCTTTTTCTCTTTCGTCGATGAGTTGCCGGGCGATATTTCCGATTTCCCGGTTGGTATGACGTATTACTTGCAGTTCATGCCGTAACTGTTTTTGTTCCCAATTCCCGATAAGATAGAGCGGTAAAGTGATGGGTAACAGCCACATGATGATCCACCCGATGGTTTTATGCCCGCAGGGATTATAGAGCAACAGGTTGCGTAATATGGGATAATCCATCAGTTTGGAAACAAGCAATGCCGAGCGACAGTTCTGTGCTCTCTCCACGAAATTTTCGACTTCATCGTGTAACTGGTGTATGGCTTTGCGGTCGTAACCGCGAGTCCAGTAGGAAAAGAACGACTGGACCTTACCTCCGGTTTTCTCGATGAGGCTGTTGCATTCTTTGTCGAGGGTTTCGACCTGTTCGAGAATTTCCTCGGGAGTGGCCTCATCGATGATAACTTCTTTGTGAACAACGTTGCGTGTCTCGGATTTTCCGATGATCTTGCGCAGGAAATTGAGGTAGGCGTCTTTATTGAATACGGCCGAGTCGTTGATCGCTTTATACGTGAGAAAAATACCAAGAGCCAATAGTACAGCCGAACTGAGCCACATGCCTTCCCATACTGCCCATCGACCGTTTAACGCCGATTTATAGCCGGTATTGTCGATGATGTAGTAACAAATAAACAGGAGAACCGAAATAACGACCGGTGTTCCCAATCCGCCTTTCCGAATGATAGCTCCCAGCGGAGCTCCGATAAAGAAGAAGATGAGGCAGGCAAATGAGAGGGTGAATTTTTTGTGCCGCTCTATTTCGTGTCGGCGTACCAATATTTGTTGCTGATTGGTGGATATGCTTCGATACTCGTACTCCTGACGTATGCTTTCGGCTCGTCCCAATGCCCGGCTCAGCATGCTCTCCCGCTCTTGTAAAGACGCGTTGGCATAAATGCTGTCGATGTCGATATGTCCGGTAATAGGAACCGCGTTATCGTATTCTTCTTTTGAAGGCTGAAAGTTGGTTGCAGCAGATGGCTTATTTGTGATGTTGATGTTGAAATAGCTGTTTTTTAATTCTCCGGCAATACGGCTGCTGATACTGTCGATACGACCGGTAAGCGAATCTATGGAGTGTGTGAGTTGTCCGATGTTTTGTCCGATGTATTGATTTTGCATCATTCCTTCGTCCATGCGATTGAAGTTTGCATCGAACGGGATAAGGATTTCTTTGGTGGAAAATGTTTCCCGCCGATAAGGAATATTTTGCGAATTGGTACGCTGGTTGCGTAAGTTTTCGAAAGACTCCCCGCTATGCAAAGTAAAAAACAGATATTGTTTGTCATCGGTGAAACTCAATTTCCCGGAGTCTGCCAAAATAACCATTGCGTTGTCGAATCCTTCGGAGAAATCGTAAATCATGAGATCGTAGAGCATTCCCGTGTCCCGGTCTTTTTTCTTTACCAGCAGATTGTATCCGCTTATCTGGTCGTAGAAAACGCCCTCGGGAATATCCAGTTCGGGCGATTTTTGTCGTACCGAGAAAAGCAAGGCATACATCTTGACTTGCGCTTTGGGCAGGACATTGTTTTGAAAAAAGAAAGCTCCGGCAGCGATGAAAAGTACGGCGATAATCAAAGGATTCATGGTTTGCCGCAAAGAAATTCCCGCCGCTTTTATGGCCAGTAATTCGAGACGTTCGCCCAAGTTTCCGAATGTCATGAGAGACGCCAGCAGCATCGACAAGGGAAGGGCCATAGGTACGATGGTAAGTGCCGCATAAAAGAACAATTCGCCTAAGACGCCGACCTCGATACCCTTGCCAACCAATTCATCGACGTATTTCCATAGAAATTGCATCAGCAGCACAAAAAGGCTGATGAAGAATGTCATCAGGAATAACGGAAGAAACGTATTCAGGATAAAGAGATATAGTTTCTTGACAAGCGGCATGACAGGCTTAGTTCTTTTTGCAAAAGTAATGAAAAAAACGGATTTCCTCATTCCTTGTTTCTGAAAAGCACGATGAGGAACGATGATTGATTTTCCCTCAGGAACCGAGTTTTCGTCTTAACGTAGAAATTTGTTCATTCCACAAATCGACGCATTCCTGTTTCTCTTCGGGAAGCGTGAAATCGGTAATTTCGAGCATTACGTTGCTCGTTAACTCATCTACGTTGATACGGAATTCAAAAAAGGCTTTCGGGTCTTCTTCGTCGGTCCATTTGAAACGGACGAATACCCCATTGAGGTATCCCGTTTGTCGGGCTGTTTGTTGCGATGCAGCCCAGTGGAATGTATATGTCCGACCGTTACAATCGACTTTGTCGGCAAACCAATCGGCTAATCCGTTGGCCGAGCTGATAAAATCCCATACCGAGTTTGGAGAGGCGTTATTCAAACAGTATTCTATCGTAACTTTTTCTTTTATCATCGTGTCTTTTCTTAATTCGGGACGAAAATATAAATAATATTTCAACCGCTTATAATCTCCCGCTTATTTTTTTGAGAGGTGTTTTCCCGCTTTTTGCCGTTTGGTAAAAATTTTACCGGATAAGTATAGTCTCACAACGACAATACAGATTTTTTTATCGAAAAAATTCTTGATTCGGTTGTCGGATACTTTTGTTTTTTTGAGTCCTGCATGTACGTGGGACGACAATTAAAATCGATAGAATGAGGAGTCGGAAGATTTGTTTTTTTTCGGTTTATAGAAAGGGACTTACATAAAAAGAAAAGGTTGTCTCACGACAACCCGTTTTCTTTGTAAACCTTAAATTTAATACTATGAAAAAACATGGTACAAATATAAGGTTTGGCTTGAACGCTTCCAAATATTTATGTGAAAATCTTTTCCTGTTTAACAATGTTTGTGTGAAAAACAACTTTGCTGTTAACAAAACACCCGTTTATTTGGAAGAATCAAAATATTTGTTGAAGAATACGATTTGATAATCGATGGCATTTCCGCAATATTCGACGGTATGCCGTCCCGGGTGATTGTAGTAATCGTGCGGAATTCCACGTTTGAGAAGTTCGTTATGGAGTTGTTGATTGACTTTATAGAAGAAGTCTCCGTATCCGCAGTCGATGACGATATGCAGTTGTTTGTCGGTGAGGCTGTCGAGTTGGTTGATGACGGTGTATTCGTTCCAGCGTTCGGGATATTCGTCGTAGCTGCCGAGTTGCTCTTTCATTTTCCAGTTTTCGGGAAAAGGCCGTATGTCTACTCCTCCGCTGATACTACCGCCGGCACCGAATATATCGGGGTGGCGCATCGAGAGCCACAGACCTCCGTGTCCGCCCATGCTGAAACCTGTTATGGCACGACCTTCGCGGTTGCTACGGGTTGCATAATGTTTATCGATATAGGAAGTAAGCTCTTGGGAAACAAATGTTTCAAATTGTGATTGTGGATCGGTGGGACTATCCCAGTACCAACTGCTTTCTCCGTCGGGACAGACGAAAATGAGACTGTCTCGGGTGGCGATATCGTTCAGGGCGGGTTTTATGGTGATCCAAGAATTTTGATCGCCTCCGTATCCGTGCAGAAGATAGATGACCGGATAAGCGGCTTTTTTGTCGTAGCTGTCGGGAAGGACGATGACGCAGGGAATGGAACGATTCATCTTATGGCTGGGGACATTTTTTTTTACTATTTTAGCCGGTGCGCATAGGGCGAAAAAAAGAAATGTCAGAGTGAGGATTTGTTTCATGGGTATTCTTTGAAAGTTTATGTTGCAAACATAAGAAAAATAACGATAGCTGATATTTTATTTCCCGGATTTGAGAAGGCCCGTTTTTTTATTTTTAGGGAATAATTCCTGTTATATGATGCGGGAATCTTTCTATTTCTTGAAAATTGCAGCGGTTATACTCGATGCTTTTCATTACTTTTGCAATAAAATTGATACCCTATATGCCCGATAAGAAGAATGTCGCAACCCGTCTTGAACGCTGGTTTGAAGAGAACAAACGATTGTTACCCTGGCGGGAAACGACCGATCCGTACCGAATATGGATTTCTGAAATTATTCTGCAACAGACACGAGTTGCACAGGGATTGGATTATTACCGGCGTTTTATAGAGCGTTTTCCCGATGTGCATGAGCTTGCGGTTGCCGAGGAAGATGAGGTTTTGAAATATTGGGAAGGGTTGGGGTATTACAGCCGTGCCCGGAATTTGCATGCCGCCGCCCGTCAAGTGATACGGGATTTCGAGGGGCGGTTTCCCGATACTTACGAAGGGATACGCTCTCTCAAAGGGGTTGGAGATTATACGGCTGCGGCGATAGCGTCTTTTGCCTATGGCTTGCCTCATGCGGTGGTCGATGGTAATGTGTATCGGGTCCTTTCCCGATTGTTTGCCGTCGATACTCCCATCGATACGACGGCGGGACGCAAATTATTTGCGGCTTTGGCCGATGAAATGCTCGACCGTCGTTATCCGGCTCTTTACAATCAGGCGATTATGGAATTGGGTGCGTTGCAGTGTTTGCCGCGTTCCCCCCGGTGTCCCGACTGTCCGCTTTTTCTTTCTTGCGAAGCAGTTGCCTCAGGTACGGTCGATATGTACCCCGTAAAGTCGGGAAAAACCGTAGTATTGCCCCGCTATTTCAATTATTTGGTCGTACATTGCGGCGATGATGTATTCATAACTCGTCGGGACGGAAAAGACATTTGGCGTAATCTGTATGAATTCGTATTGATGGAAAGCGATAAGGAATTGTCCTTTGAGGCATTGCAGCATGACGATTTTTACCGGGAAATTTTGGGAGATAGCGAGGTTCGAGTTATCAATCCTCCGTTTTCGCATCGCCATATATTGTCGCATCGGATTATTTATGCGACCTTTCATACGATAGAAATCGATACTATTCCCGACGGTTTGTTTTCTTATGTTCGGGTCCCGTATCGGGAAATAGGGCGTTACGCATTTTCCCGGCTTACTGGTCTTTATTTCGACTGGTTGGAAAAATCATCGAAAAATCCGACACTTGAATTATTCGGCTGATCGTTGGCTAACAATTTATTGAGGGACGTTTTTCTCTACGATTTCTATTCTTCTGAATCGCTTCTTTGATTTTTGTCGGGAGAGAAAAAACTGAAATTGACACTGCCGTATACTCTTTGTTGGTCGAACTCAGGTAGATTAGAGAAATCATATTTTTTTGAATGTTCGAGGACAAAAAGTCCTCCCGGAGCCAAGAGTCCGGCATTGAGTACGAGTGACGCGATTTCGTCGAATTGGGGTAAGTCGTAAGGCGGGTCGGCAAAGATGAAATCGAACTTTTCCCGACATGACGGGACGAAACGAAATACATCTCCCTTGATGGGTAAGATTTCACGGGCATTGAGTTGGGCGGCCACTTTGCGGATAAAATTGTATTGTACCGGATAATTTTCGACAGCAACGACTTTGCTGCATCCTCTCGATGCCAGTTCAAAACTTATGGCTCCTGTCCCGGCGAAAAGGTCGAGAGCTTTCATTCCTTCGAAATCGAGTAGATTTTGAAGAACATTGAATAGATTTTCGCGAGCGAAATCGGTTGTGGGTCTTGCTTTTATATGGGTCGGCACGTCGAAACGGCGGCGACCGTATTTGCCGCTTATAATCCGCATAGAGGTATGGTTATGAGTTCAAACGGGGCATCGATCGTCTCTTTTCCGATACGGAAAAGTTGCGAAGGGAATGGATAAGGCAGTACCGTTTTTATGTATTTTTGTAGAAGTTCGATAAGAGGTTGTCGCAAACTTTTTTGTCCGGCGAGGTAAATGCGGTCGCGAGTTTGGTCGAGACTTAGTTGTTTCCAAGCCAATAGGGTATAGTAGGCTATGTCTTCGACAGAAGAGTAGTCGAACGTATTGCCGAGGAGTAACCTCCCTTGTTTGAATACGATGAGGTCGAATCTCTCTTTCCTTAAATGCAGATATACTTTTGTCTCGTTACCGTTGCGGCTGTGGAGGAAAAAGTATTCGCAGAGCGAAGCCAACGGATGCAATATGATCGGGTTTGAAAACGTCCGACAGAGAAATGTATATAATTCGTGCTCGACCCCGAATAACAGATAGGCGTGGTTGAGAACCAAGTGATTCTCGATTACGTGGTCATCGTGTCCCGAGAAACAGAAATTATAGTAGGGAAGGCGGTTTTCTTCCTCTTTTTCCAGCTCTTCGGGTACGAATGTGAAGTGCGAAGTATCGACAAGTATGTAAGTACGGTCGTATTCCTGCAACAACTGCGGATTTTCATAAACGCAATTTTTTACGTTTTCGCACAACGGTCTGTTTTTTGCGGTAAAAGAGACGGAACAACTTTGATACGTATCATCTTCGAGCGGGTCGAAAGAGGCGAAATAGATGCCGTCGTTGCGAAGTTCTACCAGCAAATGATGGCCTGATGGCGGGGGTGTGTTTCCTGTCGTACTCATAGTAAAAAAAGTCTTCGAAGCAGAGATAGTCGGGTGTGAAAGTATCCTTATTCGGGAGTCCAGCCTGTTTTTCTATCTATGTTTTGATGTTACAAATGTAATGAAAAATCTTATTCTTCGGCAGAGAAATCTTGGCATAGCTTCGGGTTGTGTTAAAAATGTCGTCGGGAAGGAATAAAGTTGGTGGCGAGATGATTGTGTGTCAGATATTATCTTATTTTTGCAAAGATAAAATTATATCGATTAAATATATGGATTATTCTTACGTGGGCCGTTTTGTACGGTCGGTTTTCGGCATTGCAGTATGCCTGTTTGCATTTGTGTCTTGTTCCGATGACGAGCCTTTTTCCGACAATAACATAGTTGTCCCACCTACAACCGATACTATACCGGCTGAGGGGGTAGTGATAGGAGACGAGAATTTACGAGCTGCCTTGCTTGCCTTGTTGCAGACCGATGAACTGACAACCGAAAATTTGGCAACGGTTACAACTCTTTCATTGCGGGCAAAGAATTATTCTACGCTGGAAGGTATTTCGGCTTTGGTCAATCTCGACTCCCTTACCATCGATAACAATACCGGGAAAGCTTTTATCGAATTTCCAGCGGAAATAGCGAGCATGAAAAATCTGACCTATCTCAAAGCGTCGAGTGTGTTTCGGGGGACTTTGCCCGATTCGTTATCGGGTTTTACCTATTTCTCGGTCGGAGAGAGTTTCTTGGGAGGGAATATCCCACCTCATCTTATGGATCTTTCGGCCGAGCGTATTACTTTGAATATCAGTCGTAGCCGTTTTATGGGACTTCCCGTGGATATATGGCAAAAATTGTGCGCCGATGTGGAGAAATACCAGATGAGCCAGTCGTTGGCTCCTCAGGCTGCCGGATATTTCCTTTCGCTTTACGATCCCGATAGTGCATTGCATACCCAATATCATGCCGATGGTGATTTCGAAATTTACCAGACGCATAGCAAAGGGAACGGCATCAATATGTTTATTCTTTGCGACGGCTTCGATTATTCCTGTAATGCTGTCGATGGTATTGCCGAGAAGGTCATGAAGTTCAGCGTGGAGCAAATGTTTGCCATCGAGCCGATGACTTCCTTGCGGGACTATTTCGATATTTATTTGGTATATGTCGAGTCTCCCGAGAAAGGTATGACATATTCTTCCGACGGGCTGACGAATGACTGGGAGGTAGAGACGAAATTCGGTACGCACCAGCCTAATGTCAATAACCGATACTATTTGTGCGATACGCCGGGTATTCTCGATTATATTGCGGCCAGTACCGGCATTTCTCCGCGAGGCGGTATTGTGATGCTTGTTGCTCATAATATGGTACACGGAGGTTCGGCGGGAATGGAATATGTTTCCGACCGTACTTCGTTCAGTGTTTCGACGATAGAACCCAAGTTTGCCAAGACCGTTTGGCACGAGAGTGTGGGCCATTCCATCGGTTGGTTGGCCGACGAGTATGTAGAGAGTGGTAATGCCATGTCGGAAATCCCGTCCGATACCCGTGATTATTATGTGACCGAATACGATCGTTGGGATTACGGTCGTAATATGGCCTTTACTCATGATACGGCTTCGGTTTGGTGGGCCGATTTTATCGGAGACAAGCGCTATGCCGATGAAAAAATCGGTCTTTATGAAGGTGGAAATTACTGGGGAAAAGGTGTGTGGCGTCCTACCGAGAACAGCATTATGCGCACGTATGACCGTGACCAACAGTTCAGTGCCCCATGTCGTGCTGTCATTTATAAAGAGGTGATGACAAGAGCTTTGGGCGAGGAATTTACCTATTCGTATGAGGATTTTGTAAAATTCGATATGAAAGACGCTTATTATCCGTTGGCAGAATAGCTCTTTTTGCAAATATTGCTGTCTCATGAGAGTATGCTTTGAAAGTGTGCTCTCATTTTTTCATTCCGAACCGACGTCAAATCAAGTGCATGGAATCCCGTAAGAAATATGTTTCCTTGTTGTAGGCCGATGAACTGACAACCGAAAATTTGGCAACGGTTACGATTCTTTCATTGCGGGCTAAGAATTATGTTTCGCAGAAGATTCTTCGGCGTTTCACACCTCAGAATGACAACCGTGTCATTCCGAGCGAGGGCACAAGCCCGACGAGGAATCTCTGACAATAAAGAAAAGATTTTTCGGGATAATCCCTCAGAATGACATACACCCTCTGAAACATAAGTAAAGACTCCTCTAAAAACGGGTGTGTAATTCGCACCCGTTTTGTTTTTACCGCCCTTACCCTTCTAATGTCATTCCGAACGTATGTGAGGAATCCCTCTTTTTTGTTCTTGGATAGGGATTCTTCACATCGCATACGCTTCGTTCAGAATGACATGCTTGTCATCTCGAACGATGGTGAGAGATGTCTTGCGATACGCTCTCTATCTGTTGAGATTCTTCATTACACTTCGTTCTATTCAGAATGACATTGTACTGCAAAGGCAGCACTACTTGTCAAGTAATTCTTCCGCTTTACGGTCGACGGAATGACACGCTTGTCGTCTCGAACGTAAGTGAGAGATCTTAAAAAATGATGAAGCGATTATTTATCTTGTATGCCGAGTGTTTTCTGATTTACCGTAGGGGAGAATATAAAAAGGGCTGTGTCTTGGACACAGCCCTTTTTATAATTCGATCGAAGAATAATGTTTATTTCTTAGGTGCGCGAAGTTCTTCTGCCATTTGTACGAAATGGTTGGCTTGCGGGCCCATACGCATGGCCATTGTCATGCCTCCTTTGGCTTCTTGGGCAGCTCTTTCGGCAGCTTCCTGTTCGAGTTGAGCGGCATATTTGTCGCACCAGACAGCGGCGTGGTTGCGCAGTTTCTGATCGTCGCAGTTTTTGTTGATGCGGATAGCCCAGTTATAGACATCGAGTAGATCGGCGTCGTATTTCGAGATCAGTTTATCGCCGTAAGAAATATATTTTTTCCAGTCTTGGGTACATTCAGCCAAGTACATACGGGTCGAAATTTCGATTTTCTTGGCATCTTTTACCTTGTTTTTCTTCATGTATTTCATGTAGTCGGCAAAACCTTTGTCGTCGAACGTGTAGGTCCCGTTTTCCCCTTCTACCACGAATTTACGACCATAGAGATTCCATGTATAGCGTTCTTTCATATTGACATACATTTCGCCGTATTGTTCGGTGAATTTGTCTTTGTTCTCGAGGAAGAAGACATACGGTTTGGAATAAGGCGACTCGATATAGCTCATGAAAAAGTTGAAAAGTTTGCGGTCGGTAAGCATCTTTTCATACTTGTTGTCGAGGTATTGGGGTACCAGTTTTGTCAACATCTCTTTGTCATTGGCCTCGGCAAGCACGTCGATATATTCTTCGATGAACTCATCGCTGCGCTCTCCGTTGTTGTATCGTTGGGTCATGCTTTTGATGTTGTTGCCCGAGAGTCCCGATACGGTACGTTTCATAAATTCTTTGGCGCTGCACGAGCCGACGATTTTATGAATGACTTCTTCGGTTTTGGGGTCGACGAAAACCAGTGTAGGATAGGCGTTTACTCCCAGTTTCGTTTTTTGGGCGATACCGTCGGGAGTTTCCATGTCGAGTTTCAGGTTGATAAACGATTCATTGAAAAACTCGGCGACTTCGGCGTCTTTGAAGGTGGTTTTTGCCATTTGTTTACAAGGTCCGCACCATTGGGTATAGCAATCTATAAACAAGATACGTCCGGCATCTTTGGCGGCTTTGAGAGCTTCGGCATAAGTTCCTTCGAGGAAGGATATGCCGGTTTCGGTTTGAGCCTGTTCTTGTGCCGTTGCTCCGCAGAAGGGGAGCAGTGCGGCGAAAAATAACATTAATTTTTTCATAAATGAAGTGTTTTGTAGGTTAGAATCCGCTGTTTTGTTTGATGACGCCGTCCGAGATCTGTACTTCATATTCGGGTATCGGCAATATTTTTTTATTATTGGGCAGACCTTTGGTTTTCAAATCTCTTCCGGTACGGATAAGATCCCAACGATAGTGTCCTTCCATAGCCAGTTCGCGGTTACGTTCCACGAGTATGGAGTCGACGAATGCATCGACCGAGGCAAAATCCGAGGCTTTCAGTTCTGCCGGTTTCTGACCTTCGGGGAAAGGCTTACAGCGAATGTCGTTGAGGTGTTGCAAGGCTTCTGCATCGATGCTGTTGGTCGTGTAGGCCAAAGTTTCCGCACGGGTAAGTTTTATTTCCGACAAACGTATGTATTGTACATCGCAGTAGCACCCTCCGTTGTCGTATTTCATCGACGCTTTCAGGTTGGCGTTGTTCGTTGTAGAACCTTGTTGGATAAGGTATTCGTTTGTGGTGCCGTACCCGCGAAGATCTCCCGGCAGATAACTGTTGATGAGGGAGTCGGAAGTAGAGAAATTGGTCTTTGAAAATACCGTTGTCCACCCGCACGGGAATACGTTGGTACTGATGCGACTGGGTTGGAAAAATATCAGTTCCGTCGCATAATTGGTCGGGTCGGGATAGGTCGAGTTTTCGTAGATGTTGCTGGGGAAAATATTGGTGCGGTGGTCGTTATATTCGTCGTTGAACGTGATAACGGTCGATTTCAATACCTCTCCGGCGTAGTAAGCAGCCTGTTCCAGTTCGTCGATATTTTTCAGGTAGGTTCCTTTATACAGGTAAATGCGGGAAAGGAGCGCTTTTGCCGTTGTTGCGGTAGCCCGGTAACGTTGTGCCGGAGCATAGTCGGTCTGCGGCAGATCGGGGATCGCTTCGGTGAGATCCTTTATGATTTGCGTGTAAATGGAGCCGACCGTTTCGCGGGCCTGTACATCTTCGGGTTTATATCCGTCGTAGGGCGTAAGGCGCAAGACCAGTCCCAAGCCGTTGTCTTCGCCGACCAATGCTCCGTCGCCGTAAATGCAGAGCAACGTGAAGTATTCGTAGGCCCGCAGGAATTTGGCTTCGGCGATATGCTGTTTCATCATCTTGGGGTCATATTGTCCGAATTCATTGATTCCGGCGATGATGTTGTTGGCATAATCGATGGCGTTATAGCCGTATTGGTAAATGTTCTTGATGAAGCCGTCGTGCTCATCGGTGGTATATTCGCATTTTTCCATTGCAAGGAGACTCGATGCACCATTGTTTACCGTGATATTTTCGGTGCCGATGTCGGCCAGTTGGAATGCAAAATAGCTGTTGGTATAGTTGTTTTGGTCGTTGGGTGCACCCGAGAGCAGCACGCACAAGCGGGTGTATGCCCCGATAAGGGCCGATTGTGCGGTTTTCTCTTCTTTGTAGACCGTCTCGTCTACCATCGTGTTTTGCGGTGCATAGTCGAGTTCACATGCGCTGAACAGGGCCAGCGACGTGAGGGTCGATATGGTGAATAAGATTTTTTTCATCATGTTGTTTGTCCTCCTGTGGTTAAATTCCGAATCTTATACCGAATTGATAGCTTCGTGAAGATGGCATCGTCAGGTTGTCGTATCCGGTCGCGGTTGCCGACGAACCGAATGCGCTCACTTCGGGATCGAGTCCCGAGTAAGAACTGATGGTGAACACATTGGTAAGAACCACGAAAAGTTTTATCTGATTGAATGTTTTCGTCCTTCTCAATATCTGTTTCGGGAGAGAATACGAGAATTCGAGCGTTTTCAGCCTCAGGTAAGAGTTCTTTTCGAGAAACCGGGTCGAGGTGATCGACGAGGTGTAGTCGGAATTGTTGATGATGGAACTGTTTTTCAGTTTCGGAATATCGGTTGTCTGCCCCGGTATCTGCCAGAAGTCGAGAATGTCGCGAGACAAGTTGTTGGCCGATTCGGTTGCATAGGTGAGCAACTGGGCACGGGTGGAGTTGATCATGTGGCCGCCTGCCGAGAATGTAAACATCAGGTTCAATTCAAACCCTTTATAGGTAAGAATGTTTGTGAGACTGCCGTAAAATTTCGGTTCGGCCGTACCGCAGACTTTTTTGTTTTCGGTCGATGTATCGTAGTTCGAGGCCGGAGGAACGGTAGTGATCGTACCGTCGGCGAGACGCCACAAGGGATCTCCCGTCATGGGATCGACGCCTACCCATTCGTGCAGATACCATTGCGCCATGGGGTAACCTACGGCATAGTATTTGAAAGAACTGTTGGCTTGGTCGAGTTGATTTCCCTCGAAGTTGAGCTTCAATATTTTATTGCTGTTGTGAGAGACGTTGAGTATCGTCTGCCATGTGAAGTCTTTCCGCACGATATTATCGGATATGACTTGTATTTCGATCCCCTGATTCTGCATGTCGGCGATATTCTGGTATTGGGTGGAATATCCGGTGTAAGCGGGCAGATCCGAAGAGAAAAGCATATCGGAGGTGCGTTTGTAGTAATAGTCGACCGTCAGTTTCAGTCGTTCTTTGAAGGCAGAAAAGTCGATACCCAAGTCGTAGGTGATGGTTTTTTCCCAGTCGAGGTTTACGTTGCTCGGTTGCGACATCGAGAGGAATTGCTCGCTACCGTAGGACGAAGAGGTGTTCAGTACGTAGATGGCCTGTGCACCGTAGTAGCTGTTATTGGCGTCCTGACTGGTCCAACCTATCGATCCGCGCACTTTCAGTTCATCGATCCACGGGGCGTTGTAGGCGATGAAATCTTCTTCGGAGAGTCGCCATGCGGCCGATACGGCGGGAATGTTGATGAACCGGTGCAAGCGGTTATATCGGGAAGAGCCGTCGAGCCGATAGGAAACGCCGAAAAGATAACGGCGCATCAGCTGATAGTTTACGCGGGCAAAAGCCGAAAGCAGGGCCCATGTGTCTTCTCCGGCTGCCGATACGCGGGAGGTTTGGGCCGACCCGATACCTTTGATGTCTTTGCTGAAGAAATTGGACCCGTAGATCGTGTTGTTATATTCATGCCCTATCTCATAGCTTTGTCCCAAGACGGCTTGCAGATAATGGCGGTCGTTGAACACCTTGTTTACGGTAATGGTATTGTTGTTGACGACACGGTATTTCAGAGCATTGCTTTCCGAGGCTTGGTTGTTGGGGGTCAGATCCGCTACTTCCTCGGGAAGTTCGGGTTTATATGTATAAGCCCGGGTATTTGCGATATTGATACCCAATTCGGTTTTGAGTTGCAACCACGGTGTTACGTCATATTGCAGATAGGTATTTCCTATCGTCGTTATGTTTTTGCTTTGTGAGGTAACATCGTGTGCGTAGGCGACGGGGTTGTAGTTGTCGTTGTTCCCTTTGGTGTTGAGCGAGTGGCCGTAGTAATACGAGCCGTCTTCGTTGTAAATGGGAAGGTTGGGAGCGCGCAGTATGGCGTCTTTATAGACGGTGGGAGCCGTAAGGGCATTGTTGTCTACAAAAGAGAGGGTAACGTTGGCACCCAGTGTAAATTTGTCGCTCAGTTGCGTATCGAGATTCAGACGTGCCGAGTAACGTTGCAGGTCGTTATTGATGATATACGACTCGTTATTGGCATAAGAGAGACTGAAAAAGTATCGAGAACGGCTGTTTCCGCCCGAGACCGATGCGCTGAGATTATGGCTGACGGCATTGCGGGTTACGGCATCTTGCCAGTCGGTATTATGTCCTGCCCGATAGGTATCGGACGGGTAATATTGGGAGTAGATTTGTGCGTATTCGTCCCCGTTGATGAGATCGAGTTTCCCGATGGGGTTGTCGATGCTCAACGTGTACGAAACGTTTACTGATGTACGGTCGCGTGAACCGCTTTTAGTGGTGATAAGGACGACACCGGCCGAGCCTCGTGAACCGTAAATAGAGGTGGCGAATGCGTCTTTCAGGATTTCGATCGATTCGATGTCGTCGGGGTTGATAGAGAGGAGCGGATTTTGTTCGAAAGAGTAGTTCAGGTCCATGTTATTGACCAAAGAGCCTCCTCCGGTCGAGGTTCCACCCATGCTGATGGCACTTACCGATCCGCCGCTTGTCCCTACCGAGTTGGAAGATCGGTCTGTCCCGTAGATGGGAACTCCGTCTACGACATACAAGGGATTGTTTTCGCCGATGATAGAACTTACGCCGCGTATCGTCAATAGATTGGCACCACCGAGAGCTCCCGATGAGTTGCTGACGAATACACCGGGCGCACGGCCTTGCAGCAGTTGGTCGACCGATAGAAATGATTTTTGTTCGTCGAGCTTGACCGATGATACCGAGCCGGTAATATCGCGGCGCTCCTGCTTTCCGTAACCTACAACAGTAATTTCTCGCATGGAGTTTTCGGCCGGAACGAGTCGTATGGCTTCGACCATTTTGGGATTGTCTACGGTTACTTTATTGGTTTCGTAACCGATAAATGAGAAAGAAATAGTTGCACCTGTCGGTACGTTGGTGAGCGTAAATGTTCCGTCCGAAGTCGACAAGGTGGCGCCTTTCCCGTTGACCGAAACCGTTACGCCCGCCATAGGGACGTTGTTTTCATCGAGTACGGTACCGGATATTTTTGTGAGGTTTTGCGCCGAGGCCATTTCGCAACAGAATATACAGCATAGTACCGTGTATATTGTCCAAAATTTTTTCATAATGTTAAGTCCCGGTATTTGATTGAAAAAGTACCCTGCGCAGGGATTGTGCGCAGAGTACTTTGCTGGTTATGAGAAAATCATCAATTCAGAGCGAATGCCCAAGCGGCAAACGAGGGATCCATATCGTCGACAGTGAGCGAATATGGCGTGTAATTTCCGGAGAAGGTTTTGAATCCGCCGAATACCCAAGCGATGTTGTTTTCATCGACAACAACATACGGACTGAATGTTCCGGTATATTGAGGATTGATACCTTCGATTGCCGTCCAAGAGATACCGTCGGTAGTCTTGTAGATGTTGTTATTCATTACACGGGCTCCTTCTTCGTCGTAATAGAGACCGCCGAAGAGATAAGCCGTGTTACCTTCTTTGTTGGTTACGACAGTAGCGCCGCAGATAGGACCTACTTTTGTAGAATCGGCAACTACGTCGAAGTTTTCTCCGTCGGTCGAGCTGGATACGGTAGCTTGCAAGTTCGTTGCACCGACATAGCCTCTTGAACCGCCCATGATAAATACCTTATCGTTCAGAGTAAAAGTCGTACACAAACTTTTCAGTGTACTCGATGCACTGGTTACTATATTATAGGTGGTGTCGGCTTTGACGAAGAGCTGTGAATTGGAGCCTTGGAACATGCCGAATGCCATCATAGCTCCGCTCTCCATATAAAGTTTGTCTTTAAATGTGTAGGGGGTGGGAGCTACAAAGCCGAAAGAACCCATTCCTATGAGCCTTTTGAACATATCGTCGGTAAGGGTCGAATTCCCCTCGATGCTTTCGTTGGTCCATGTACTGCCATTGCTGGTCGACCATGTACGGAAAGTCGTCAGTGTAAGGCTGGTACTCCAACCGTTCGATTCGATTTCGGGAGCATTGCCGTCTTGGTCGGTACCGATGGCACGGATACCGCCCATGATGTAAAGTTTGTTGTCATAAACGACAGGACGAGCTCCCATACCGCCGATGATTTCCGATGTATTGACTTCGGTCCAGCGAGTACCGTTGGTCGAGGTAAATACTTGATAGAATGCGGCAGAATCGGCTGCGGTGTAACCCGAGGTGAAGGCATAGAATTTACCGTCGAAGAACGCTACCGAGTAATCGTACACATTAGAAGGAATACCTCCTGTGCGTATGTCGGCGCTGATTTGTTTACCGGCGGCCAAGTCGTCTTCGGTATCGGAGATGACTACCGTAAGGGTATAGTCTTTGGTCTTTCCGTCATACGAGGCGGTGAGCACGATCGGATCGTTCAGGTCGAATGTTTCTCCCGCAACAGCAGCACCGTTTACGGTAACCGATGTGTTCATTGTCGCACTTACGGTAAGGGCGCAGGCTTCCAGTTCCGAAGGCTGGGTCGTCATGGGAACGGTACATTGGATTGTCAATGCCGATTGGTTGATAACTCCCGTATAGGAAGCTCCTTCCGAAGTGGCAACGGTTACACCGGTGATACCGAATCCCGTGTCATTGTCATCGTCGCTGCACGATGTGAAACTGAATACGGCACAAAGGGCCATAAGCAGCATAGCGTTAAGTTTTTTCATACGTAAAAATTTTAATGGTTATAGTATGTAAGTCTTTATTACATCGACATGGCACCCATGGAGATCGATTTGCGGGGAGCCGGTTTTTCGGGGGCTACACCGTTGATGGCATTCTGTATGGCCGTGCGAATGGCTTCTCCGCGCAAACCTTTGGCGTAAAGGTTACCGTTGGCATCGATCAGGACGATGTAAGGAATACCGCCGAACTGGTAATCGCTCATCAGTTTTTTACCACCGTCGGTGGCATGCATTTGCAACCAAGGCATGTTTTCTTCTTCGGCAGCTTTGAGCCAAGCGTCCTTATCAGCATCGATCGATACGCTCAGGAATTCGACACCTTTATCTTTGAATTCTTCGTAGTATTTTTTGAGATTGACGATTTCTTTACGGCAGGGACCGCACCAAGACGCCCAGAAATCCACCAATACGATTTTTCCTTTGAGGTCGGCGAGAGAAAGCATCTTGCCGTCGATTTGCGGATAGGAGAAGGCAGGAGCAGGGTTACCGTTATTGAGACGTTCGCGTTGAGCTTTGGCTTTTGCTTCTTTGTCTTTGTATTCTTGTATGGGAGCATAGCCGGGATGAGCAGCAGCAAGGCTGTTCAACGTACTTTCGATGAGAGCTTTGTCTTCTTCTTTGTTCAGAGACGGCAAGAGTGCCAATACGCTGGTAAGCGTGTCGTTGTGCTCGACCAAGTAACGAATACGAGCTTTGAAATCGTCGCTGTTATATTCAAAGAGCGCTCCGTTTATGGCTGCACGGGGAGCTTCTTCGAGCTTGGCATTATAGACGGCTTTGGAGATGGCTATCATCGATTGATAGCTGCGGTATGAACAGAAATTGTACTGATTCATCAGCTCGTTTTTGGGACCGCCTTGAATATATACATAAGGGGGATTTTTGATTTTCACGCGGGCCGTATCGAAGCCTCGGAAATTGATGGTAAGGTCTTCATCTTCTCCCCAGATTCTTACCGATTGCCATTTGCCACAGTCTACCGTGTAAACACCCGGTGTTGCGATGGGAAGGGTCAACGTGTACTCGTTGTTATCGTCGATGTCGGCTTCGGCGTAAACTTTTTTCTGTGTCCCTTCGTATTGATAAACCGTCATTTTGAATTCGGGTGCGGGTTGGTCGTAATTCCAATATCCTTTATAGGTAAATTGTACTTTACCTTTAATGGTGATTTGCGAGGGTGAATTTTGTTGCTCGGTTGTTGCCTGAGCTGCTTTTTTTGTTTTTCTTACTTTGGCCGATGCGTCGAAAACGAGCAATGAAACGACCAGCAGAGTGAGAATACGAAATTTCATAGCGGTTGAGTTTTGAAATGATATTATTGTTTTCTTTTTGCTTACATTTGTAAGCCGATTTTTTATATGTGTTTTCTCTTTTATAGTGTTCTCTATGGTGCAAAGATATACATTTGTTTTTGAAAAGATGCCCGAAAACATATTTTTTTCTTTTCAAGACTTAAAATATATCTTCTTTTTGCAACAATATGCAATTTCTTTGTGATAAATTGTTGTTTTTACATCTTTCTTTTGCTACATATTCCCTTTTTCAAAAAGTCGAAATAG
>URHG01000002.1 GCA_900547555.1 uncultured Porphyromonadaceae bacterium
AAGATTTTATATCCGGAAAGGGCTCGATCCTCAGAAGGATCAGTCTTACTTTTTGTGGGGCCTGCCTCAGGCGCTTTTAAGAAGAGCGTTGACCCCTTTGGGTGAATATACCAAAAAACAAGTGAAGGAGTGGGCGGCCCGGAATGGATACGAGCAGATGGCCCGGAGACGGGAGAGCATGGGGATATGTTTTCTGAAAAATAAGGATTACCGTGATTTTATAAAGGATTATCCTATAAAAGACTTCCGACAGGAAAGTGGAGAAATTATTGACGATAAAGGACGGGTATTGGGCGTACATGCCGGAATCTTGAATTATACGGTTGGACAGAAACGGGGGATTCCCGACCGGACCGGAGTTCCTATGTATGTCCGGGAGATCGATGTGGAGAGGAACAGTATTATTGTTGCTCCCAAATCCGGGTTATATACTTCTGTACTGACAGTCGGGCAGGTGGAGGCAGTGTACTTTGGGGATTTGTTGGCTGACGGGGTAGAAATCAAAATCCGGGGGTTGGGATTAAATCCGAGGGGAAATATCCGGGCTGAACGTTTGAGTCCTGACCGCTTGAAAGTGGTCTTAAGTGAGCCTGCCTGGGCCGTTGCTCCGGGACAACCTGTTGCTTTTTACCACGAAGATATTTTATTGGGTGGAGGAATTGCTGAAAAAGATGAAAAGCTGTAAGTCAAAATATTATTTCTAAACCGGGGCGTATGGGAAAATTGAAGCGGAAAAAAATCTAAGAAATATGTACAGGAATATTGCAGATTCCAGGAAATTTGCTTTCCTTTGCAGCGTCAAATACGGGTGTAGCTCAGTTGGTAGAGCACTGGTCTCCAAAACCAGGTGTCGGGAGTTCGAGTCTCTCGACCCGTGCAAACTCTGAAGAACAATGAAAAAAATACTTGCAGATATAAAAGAGTCGTACAACGAACTCGTTTATAAAGTATCCTGGCCCACCCGGGCAGAGCTGAGCAACAGTGCTGTGGTAGTTATGTTTGCTTCCCTAATCATTGCCATAGTTATTTTTGTGATGGACCAGGGCTTTGAGCATCTCATGGAATTTATCTACGAAAAAATTTTCTAATTCGGAGGATTCCTAATGTCTGATAAAAAAAGAGGCTGGTACGTATTACGTGCCATCAGCGGAAAAGAAGCAAAAGTTAAGGAGTATCTTGATGCAGAAATCAAGAATACCGACCTTGGTGATTTTGTATATCAGGTATTGATTCCTACTGAGAAAGTTTATTCGGTTCGCAACGGCAAGAAAATAACCAAAGAGAGAAATCTCTATCCCGGTTATGTCTTGGTCGAGGCGACCCTCGTAGGTGAAGTCGCCCATCGGTTGCGTAATACGACCAATGTTATCGGATTTTTGGGCGGTACGACCGATCCCGATCCGTTGAGACAATCGGAAGTAAACCGCATGCTGGGTGCAGTTGATGCCATACAAGAGGCCGATGACATTATGATTCCCTACATGGTAGGAGAGACCGTAAAAGTTACTTTCGGCCCTTTCAATGGTTTCAGCGGTATTATCGAAGAGGTGAACAACGAGAAGAAAAAGCTCAAAGTCATGGTGAAAATATTCGGACGGAAAACACCGTTAGAATTGGGATTCATGCAAGTAGAGAAAGAATAATTTTGTGATGTTACGCACAGGATTGCTCTTTCGCGTTTAACAATCAAAAATATAAACAAATGGCTAAAGAAATTGCTGGACAAATCAAATTACAGATTAAAGGTGGTGCAGCAAACCCCTCTCCTCCTGTAGGTCCCGCCCTCGGTTCCAAGGGTATCAATATCATGGAGTTTTGTAAGCAATTCAATGCCCGCACTCAAGACAAGGCAGGTAAAGTGTTGCCTGTAATAATCACTTATTACAGCGACAAATCATTTGATTTCGTCGTAAAAACACCTCCTGTTGCTATTCAGCTGTTGGAAGCTACGAAAGTGAAGACCGGTTCGGCCGAGCCTAACCGTAAGAAAGTGGCAACCATCACTTGGGATCAGGTAAAGACAATTGCACAAGACAAAATGGTTGACCTCAACTGTTTTACTTTGGAATCGGCCATGAAAATGGTTGCTGGGACGGCAAGAAGTATGGGTATATCCGTAAGTGGGGAATTCCCGACCAATAACTAATAAACTTCAATTGAAATGAGTAAACTGACAAAAAATCAAAAGTTGGCTTCCGAGAAAATTGAAGCAGGGAAAACCTATTCGCTGAAAGAAGCTACCCAATTGGTGAAAGAGGTTACTTTTACCAAGTTCGATGCTTCGGTCGATATCGACGTCCGTTTGGGTGTTGATCCTCGTAAAGCCAATCAGATGGTGCGTGGCGTTGTGTCATTGCCTCATGGTACCGGAAAACAAGTGCGTGTACTCGCTCTTTGTACCCCCGACCAGGAAGCCGATGCCAAAGCTGCCGGAGCCGATTATGTAGGTCTCGATGAATATATCGAAAAAATCAAAGGTGGTTGGACCGATATTGATGTAATTATCACCCAGCCTTCTGTGATGGGAAAAATCGGTGCTTTGGGGCGTGTGCTCGGTCCTCGCGGACTTATGCCCAACCCTAAGAGCGGAACCGTGACCAACGAAGTCGGTAAAGCCGTGAAAGAGGTAAAACAAGGTAAAATCGATTTTAAAGTCGACAAGAACGGTATTGTTCACACCTCTATCGGTAAAATATCTTTCAGCGCCGATCAGATTCGCGAGAATGCCAAAGAATTTATCGCGATGCTGAATAAGTTGAAACCTGCTACCGCCAAAGGTACTTATATGAAGAGTATATATCTTTCGAGTACGATGAGTCCCGGTATCAAGATCGAACCCAAATCTGTAGATGAGATTTAAAAGGAGACCGAATTATGAGAAAGGAAGATAAAGCCACCGTAATCGAACAGATTACTGCCACTCTTAAAGAATACAGCCACGTATATCTGACCGAAACGACTACGCTCAATGCCGAGAAGACCTCGAATTTGCGTCGTGAATGTTTCAAGAACGATATCAAACTGCTGGTTGTAAAGAACACCCTGTTGAAGAAAGCTATGGAAAGCGTCAATGCCGACTATGCGGTTCTCTTCGACAGCTTGAAAGGTTCTACCACCCTGATGCTCTCCAATACGGGTAATGCCCCCGCTAAATTGATCAAAGCTTTCAAGAAAGACAATGATCAGCTTGGCTTCAAGGCTGCTTATGTAGAAGAAAGTTTCTATGGCGCCGATCAGCTCGACGCTTTGGTAGCTATCAAGAGCAAAAACGAACTTATCGCCGACGTTATCGCATTGCTGCAATCGCCTGCCAAGAACGTTGTTTCGGCTTTGCAGTCCGGCGGTTCTACCCTTCATGGAGTGTTGCAAACTCTATCAGAACGATAAACCCTTTACAATTAACAGAAGTAAAATAACAATTAAACTATACGAAAATGGCAGATTTGAAAGCTTTTGCAGAACAATTAGTAAACCTGACCGTAAAAGAAGTAAACGAGTTGGCTCAAATCCTCAAAGAGGAATATGGCATTGAACCCGCTGCTGCAGCTGTTGCTGTTGCCGCTCCCGCCGCTGCTGGTGCAGCTGCTGCTGAGGAAAAATCCTCTTTCGATGTTGTATTGAAAGGTGCCGGTGCTAACAAACTCGCAGTCGTTAAAGCTGTGAAAGAACAAACTGGTCTTGGTTTGAAAGAGGCTAAAGATCTTGTTGACGGCGCACCCAGCACCATCAAAGAAGGTTTGGCTAAAGCCGATGCTGAAGCGCTGAAAAAAGCACTCGAAGAAGTAGGCGCTGAAGTTGAACTTAAATAACAAATTCCTGTTAGTCAGGACTTTTGGTAAAGAGACCTTTACAGGAGGCCTCTTTACCTTTTTGTGTCTATAATTTATAAGTTCAATTAACCAACTCTGACAAATGTCTCAAAATATAGGTAAACCGCGGGTAAACTTTGCTTCGATCAAGAATCCTCTTCCATATCCCGATTTCCTCGAAGTGCAGTTGAAATCGTTCAAAGACTTTCTGCAATTGGATACCCCTCCCGAGAAACGTAAAAATGAAGGTCTTTATAAGGTTTTTGCAGAGAATTTCCCCATTGCAGATACCCGTAACAACTTCGTCCTCGAATTTCTCGATTATTATATCGATCCGCCCCGTTACACCATCGATGAGTGTTTGGAGCGCGGACTTACATACAGTGTGCCTCTGAAAGCGAAACTCAAGCTTTATTGCACCGACCCCGATCACGAAGATTTCGACACCGTTATACAAGATGTCTACCTCGGTCCTATTCCTTATATGACCGAAAAAGGTACATTTGTAATCAATGGTGCCGAACGTGTTGTTGTGTCTCAGTTGCACCGTTCTCCCGGCGTGTTCTTCGGACAGAGTATCCACGCCAATGGAACGAAACTTTATTCGGCGAGAATTATTCCCTTCAAAGGTTCGTGGATAGAGTTTGCTACCGACATCAACAATGTCATGTATGCCTATATCGATCGTAAGAAGAAATTGCCCGTAACGACATTGTTGCGTGCTATCGGTTTCGAAAGCGATAAAGACATTCTCGAAATCTTCGGCTTGGCCGAAGAGATGAAAGTTACGAAGACCAACCTCAAAAAAGCCATCGGCCGTCGTTTGGCCGCCCGTGTTTTGAGAACGTGGGTGGAAGACTATGCCGACGAAGATACCGGCGAGGTTGTTTCTATCGAACGTAACGAAGTTGTTATAGAACGTGAGGTCGTACTCGAAGAACAGCATATCGATTTGATTCTCGAAACAGGCGTGCCGACCATTCTGTTGCATAAGGAAGAAAATAACCTTTCGGACTATGCGATTATTTATAACACGTTGCAAAAGGACCCGAGTAATTCCGAAAAAGAGGCTGTCATTTATATCTATCGTCAGTTGCGTAATGCCGAACCTGCCGATGATGCCAGCGCCCGTGAGGTGATTACCAATCTTTTCTTCTCGGAAAAACGTTATGACCTCGGAGAAGTAGGACGTTACCGGATCAATAAAAAATTAGGACTCACCATATCTCCCGATATAAAGGTACTTACCAAAGAAGATATCATTGCTATTATCAAGTACCTTATCGAGCTGATCAATTCCAAGACCGACGTTGACGATATCGACCACTTGAGCAATCGTCGTGTGCGTACGGTCGGTGAACAGCTCTATAATCAGTTCGGCGTAGGGCTTGCTCGTATGTCCCGTACGATTCGTGAACGAATGAATGTGCGAGACAACGAGGTGTTTACCCCGATCGACCTGATCAACGCCAAAACCATTTCATCTGTCATCAATACCTTCTTCGGCACCAATGCTCTTTCGCAATTTATGGACCAGACCAATCCTCTGGCCGAGATGACGCACAAGCGTCGTATGTCGGCTCTTGGGCCCGGCGGTCTTTCGCGTGACCGTGCCGGTTTCGAGGTGCGAGACGTTCACTATACCCATTACGGTCGTCTCTGTCCTATCGAAACGCCCGAAGGTCCTAACATCGGTCTTATCTCTTCTCTTTGTGTGTATGCGAAGATCAATGATTTAGGATTTATTGAAACTCCGTATCGTAAAGTGGTGGACGGAAAAGTCGATCTCTCCGAAAACGGTATTGAGTATTTTACTGCCGAAGTAGAAGAAGGTCATATCATAGCACAAGGTAATGCTCCGTTGAATGATGACGGAACATTTGTGCGTTCCCGAGTAAAAGCTCGTTTGAATGCCGACTTCCCTGTTGTTGCTCCCGATGAAGTGTCGCTTATGGACGTTTCGCCTACGCAGATTGCTTCTATCGCTGCTTCGTTGATTCCTTTCTTGGAACACGATGACGCCAACCGTGCCTTGATGGGCTCGAACATGATGCGCCAGGCTGTACCTCTTTTGCGTACCGAAGCGCCTGTTGTGGGAACCGGCCTCGAAGGTCAGCTTATCCGCGATTCTCGTACTCAGATTACGGCCGAGGGTGCCGGTGTCGTAGAGTTTGTCGACGCTACGACCATACGCATACGTTACGACCGTACCGAGGAAGAAGAATTCGTCAGCTTCGAATCTTCCGTAAAAGAATATAGGATTCCGAAATTCCGCAAGACCAACCAAAGTACGACGGTCGATTTGCGTCCTATCTGTCATAAAGGCGACCGTGTTGTGGCCGGACAGATTCTCACTGAGGGTTACTCGACCGAGAATGGAGAACTTGCATTGGGCCGTAACCTCAAAGTCGCTTTCATGCCCTGGAAGGGTTATAACTACGAGGACGCAATCGTGCTCAACGAGCGTGTTGTGCGGGAAGATATACTTACTTCGGTTCACGTTGACGAGTATTCTCTCGAAGTGCGTGAAACCAAACGCGGTATGGAGGAACTTACTTCCGATATTCCCAATGTCAGCGAAGATGCGACCAAAGACCTCGATGAGCGGGGTATCATTCGTGTCGGAGCTCATGTGGAACCGGGCGATATCATGATCGGTAAAATTACTCCGAAAGGGGAGTCCGATCCTTCTCCCGAGGAAAAACTCCTTCGTGCCATTTTCGGCGATAAGGCTGGCGATGTCAAAGATGCTTCTCTCAAAGCTACGCCCTCGCTCAAAGGTGTGGTTATCGGTACGGCCCTCTTCTCCAAAGCCGTGAAGAAACGCAAAGGAAAAGGTCCCGAAGCCGCTATACTTGCCAAGCTCGACGAGGAATATAAGGAAAAAATGGACGCTCTTAAAGATGTCCTTATCGATAAACTGATGACGCTTACCAACGGTAAGACGTCGCAAGGCGTAAAAGATTATTTGGGAATCGAAGTGATCCCCAAAGGAGCTAAGTTTACACAAAAGAGCTTGGCCGAAATCGATTATACGGCTATTCAAGTCAGCAAGTGGACGACCGATGCCGCTAAGAACGACCTGATTCGGGCCACGATCATGAATTACTTGAAGAAATTCAAAGAGTATGATGCCGAATTGCGTCGTCAGAAATTCGATATTTCCATCGGCGATGAGCTGCCTTCGGGTATCGTGCAGATGGCTAAGGTCTATATCGCCAAGAAACGTAAAATCAGCGTCGGCGATAAGATGGCAGGCCGTCACGGAAACAAGGGTATTGTGTCGCGTGTGGTACGTCAGGAAGATATGCCGTTCCTCGAAGACGGAACGCCTGTGGATATTGTATTGAACCCGCTGGGTGTGCCGTCTCGTATGAACTTGGGACAGATTTTCGAAACGGTTCTCGGTTGGGCCGGTGTAAAATTGGGCGAGAAATTCGCTACCCCCATCTTCGACGGTGCTTCACTCGACGACTTGAACGAATGGACCGATAAGGCCGGAGTTCCCCGTTACGGTAAAACCTATCTTTATGACGGGCATACCGGAGAACGTTTCGACCAGCCTGCTACTGTCGGTGTCATCTATATGTTGAAACTCGGCCACATGGTCGAAGACAAGATGCACGCCCGTTCCATCGGTCCGTACTCGCTTATCACACAGCAACCGCTCGGTGGTAAAGCACAGTTCGGTGGTCAGCGTTTCGGAGAGATGGAGGTATGGGCACTCGAAGCCTTCGGTGCCGCTTACATCTTGCAGGAAATTCTTACCATCAAATCCGATGATGTCGTGGGTCGTTCCAAAGCCTATGAGGCTATTGTCAAAGGAGAGCCTATGCCTACTCCGGGTATCCCCGAATCGCTCAACGTTTTGTTGCACGAGTTACGTGGTCTCGGACTGAGCATCACCTTGGAGTAATAAAAACTCCCGCCGCTTTTGGGCGGCGGGACGATACACTATCTGCTAACGCGTTATAACTTACATATATGGCTTTTAAAAAAGACAATAAAGTAAAGAGCAACTTTTCAAAAATCACGATAGGCTTGGCTTCTCCCGAGGAAATCCTCGAACAATCCAGCGGTGAAGTGTTGAAACCCGAAACGATCAACTACCGTACTTACAAGCCCGAACGCGACGGTCTCTTTTGTGAGCGTATTTTCGGTCCGGTAAAAGATTACGAGTGTCATTGCGGTAAATACAAACGTATTCGTTACAAAGGTATTGTCTGCGACCGTTGCGGTGTAGAAGTTACCGAGAAGAAAGTTCGCCGCGAGCGTATGGGACATATCCAGCTCGTGGTTCCGGTGGCTCATATCTGGTATTTCCGTTCGTTGCCCAATAAAATCGGGTATCTCTTGGGTCTTCCCTCGAAAAAACTCGATGCTGTTATCTATTACGAGCGTTATATTGTGATACAACCGGGTGTGAAAGAAGATGTGGCAACTTACGACCTTCTTTCGGAAGAAGAGTACCTCAATATACTCGATACTTTACCCAAGGACAATCAATTGCTCGAAGATACCGATCCTAATAAGTTTATCGCCAAGATGGGTGCCGAGGCCATTTACGACCTCTTGGTACGTCTCGATCTCGACGACCTTTCTTATAAATTGCGCGATACGGCGAGCAAAGACGGTTCGCAACAGCGTAAGAACGAAGCGCTCAAACGTCTGCAAGTCGTTGAGTCGTTCCGTGCTTCCAAGAATCGCAATCGTCCCGAATGGATGATTCTCAAAGTCGTTCCCGTAATTCCGCCCGAATTGCGTCCGTTGGTACCGCTCGATGGTGGACGTTTTGCAACCTCTGACCTGAACGACCTTTATCGTCGTGTAATTATCCGTAACAACCGTCTCAAACGCCTTATGGAAATAAAAGCTCCCGAGGTGATTCTCCGCAATGAAAAACGTATGTTGCAGGAGGCCGTAGACTCGTTGCTCGATAATTCGCGGAAATCGAGTGCCGTGAAGACCGATGCCAATCGTCCTTTGAAATCTCTTTCCGATAGTCTGAAAGGAAAGCAGGGACGTTTCCGTCAGAATCTTCTCGGTAAACGTGTCGACTATTCTGCTCGTTCGGTTATCGTCGTAGGTCCCGAATTGAAAATGTATGAGTGCGGTCTGCCGAAAAATATGGCAGCTGAACTTTATAAACCGTTCGTTATCCGTAAACTCATCGAGCGTGGTATCGTGAAAACGGTGAAGTCGGCGAAAAAAATCGTCGATCGGAAAGATCCCGTTGTGTGGGATATTCTTGAGTACGTGATGAAAGGACACCCCGTACTCCTCAACCGTGCCCCGACCTTGCACCGTCTCGGTATTCAGGCATTCCAGCCGAAAATGATCGAGGGTAAGGCTATACAGTTGCACCCGTTGGCATGTACGGCGTTCAATGCCGACTTCGACGGTGACCAGATGGCTGTACACTTGCCTCTCGGTAACGAAGCCATTCTCGAAGCCCAGATGTTGATGCTCGGTGCGCACAATATCCTCAACCCTGCCAATGGTGCGCCTATTACCGTACCTTCGCAAGACATGGTTTTGGGTCTTTACTATATAACCAAGTTACGTCCCGGTGCAAAAGGTGAAGGGCTTGTTTTCTACGGCCCCGAAGAAGCCGAGATCGCTTATAACGAAGGTCGTGTTACCTTGCATGCGCCTGTAAAAGTGCGTGTACAAGATCTCGATGAGAACGGCAATCTTGTAGAAGTTTTGCACGAAACATCGGTAGGACGTATTCTTGTCAATGAGTTCGTTCCCAAAGAGGTCGGATATATCAATGAGATTCTTACCAAGAAATCGTTACGGAATATCATCGGTAACGTTATTAAAGTTTGCGGCGTGATTCGTGCGGCCCAGTTCCTCGATGACATCAAGAACCTCGGTTACAAGATGGCCTTCAAGGGTGGTCTTTCGTTCAATCTCGCCGACGTGATTATCCCGGCCGAGAAAGAGGCTCTCGTCAATGAGGGTTATGCCAATGTCGAACAGATTATGGCCAACTATAACATGGGTTTCATTACCTATAACGAACGCTATAATCAGATTATCGATACGTGGACGCACGTCAACTCGAAACTTTCCGATATTCTCATGAAACAGTTGTCTTCCGATAATCAAGGATTCAACTCCGTATTCATGATGCTCGACTCGGGAGCCCGTGGTTCGAAAGAACAGATTCGTCAGCTTTCGGGTATGCGTGGTCTTATGGCCAAACCTCAGAAATCGGGTGCCGAAGGCGGTCAAATCATCGAGAACCCTATTTTGGCGAACTTCAAAGAGGGACTTTCGGTGTTGGAGTACTTCATCTCTACGCACGGTGCGCGTAAGGGTCTTGCCGATACCGCTTTGAAGACGGCCGATGCCGGATATTTGACTCGTCGTCTCGTCGATGTGGCACATGATGTGATTATTCACGAAGAGGATTGCGGTACGTTGCGCGGTCTTGTTTGTACCGAACTCAAAAACAATGAGGAGGTAGTGGCTTCACTTTCCGAACGTATTCTTGGACGTGTTTCCGTACATGATGTACAACACCCTCTTACCGGAGAAATCCTTGTTCACTCGGGAGAGGAGATTACAGAAGAGATCGCCAAGAAAATCGAAGAATCTCCGATCGAACGTGTGGAAATCCGTTCGGTACTTACCTGCGAGTCGAAACATGGCGTTTGTGCCAAATGTTACGGCCGTAACTTGGCTACCAGCCGCATGGTACAGAAGGGCGAGGCTGTGGGTGTGATCGCCGCTCAGTCTATCGGTGAGCCCGGTACCCAGCTCACGTTGCGTACGTTCCACGTCGGTGGTATCGCGTCGAATATCGCCGCTGTTTCCAATGTTACCTCTCGTTATGACGGTATTCTCGAAATCGACGAGTTGCGTACCGTCGACAGCGAGGACGAATCGGGTAAGAAGGTACAGATCGTTGTAGGTCGTTTGGCCGAGATGCGTATCGTCGATCCCAATACCAAAATTGTCCTTACCAATACCAATATACCTTACGGTTCTAAACTTTATTTCAATAGCGGCGATATGCTGAAAAAAGGCGATATCGTTTGCGAATGGGACCCCTTCAATGCCGTTATCGTTTCGGAAGCTACCGGTAAAGTGCGCTTCGAAAATGTTATCGAAGGTGTTACCTATAAAATAGAATCGGACGAACAGACCGGTTTGCGTGAGAAAATCATCATCGAGTCAAAAGACCGTACCCGTGTTCCTGTCGCTCAAATTCTCGACAAAGACGGAGAAGTGATTCGTAGTTATAGCTTGCCTATGGGCGCTCACCTCATGATCGAAGAGGGACAAGAGTTGAAGAGCGGTCAGGTGTTCGTGAAGATTCCTCGTGCCGTAGGTAAAGCGGGCGATATCACCGGTGGTCTTCCTCGTGTTACCGAGTTGTTCGAAGCTCGTAATCCGTCGAATCCTGCTGTTGTGTCGGAAATCGACGGTGAGGTGGCTTTCGGAAAAGTAAAACGTGGTAATCGTGAAATTTCTGTAACGTCGAAGACGGGTGAAGTGAAAAAGTATCTCGTGCCTCTGTCGAAACAAATTCTTGTTCAGGAAAACGACTATGTACGTGCCGGTACGCCGCTCTCCGATGGTGCCATTACTCCTTCGGACATCTTGGCTATCAAAGGCCCGACAGCCGTTCAGGAATACATCGTCAATGAAGTACAAGACGTGTATCGTCTGCAAGGTGTGAAAATCAATGACAAGCACTTCGAGGTCATTGTACGCCAGATGATGCGTAAAGTAACCATTCTCGATCCGGGAGATACCCGTTTCCTCGAACAACAGATTGTCGATAAACATGAGTTTATGGACGAGAATGACCGCATCTGGGGTAAGAAAGTGGTCGTCGATGCCGGAGATTCGCAAGTTATGAAACCCGGACAGATCGTTACCGCACGCAAGTTGCGCGATGAAAATTCGATGTTGAAACGTAGAGACCTCCGTCTGGTTGAAGTACGCGATGCCGTACCGGCAACTTCGGAGCAGATACTGCAAGGTATCACTCGTGCCGCGTTGCAGACATCGAGCTTCATGTCGGCAGCATCATTCCAGGAAACGACCAAAGTCCTCAACGAGGCTGCCATCAACGGTAAAGTCGATACGCTCGAAGGTATGAAAGAGAACGTTATCTGCGGACATTTGATACCTGCCGGAACGGGTCAGCGTGAATTCGATCGCCTGATTGTCGGTTCGAAAGAGGAGTTCGACCGGGCTTTTGCCAATCGTAAGAATGTAACCGATATGTAATCGGTATTCTATAACAGAAAAATCCGTTCCCATGTTGGGGACGGATTTTTTTATGTTTTTGAAATAAATTTTTGTGTGAAGAGAGAAATGATTGAAAAAACAGAATCTTCCTATTGCCGGAATATAAAAGAGCGGTCTTGAAAGATACAAGACCGCTCTTTTGTTGTCAAGGGAATATTAGAGATCGATCGATGATTTCTTCCCGAGAGAACCGTATCGGCTTATGGCACGGACTTCTACCGCTCCGTTTATGTTTGCAGGCAGTTTACAGGTCGTCTTGTCGGTAATGTCTATGACTTGCTCTCCGGCGATGACGATATACCCTGCTGCATTATTTACCTTGCTCCATTGTAATTTCCCTTTTTTGATTTGGATACTTTGCGGAGCCGTCAGTTTTTCCATGATGGCACGGGGATTCCATTGGTCGTTGCCGGTTATGATGTTTTCATAAGTGTAGCTATCGGCTTCTTCTTTTGTGATGGTTGCCCGGCAAGTACCCGATTCTTTTCCTTTATCCCTGCCCTTATACTCTGTTTTACGTTGGCTGAGGTCGACGAGATTGCCCTGTTTGTCTCGGCTGTTGTATTCGGCAAATAGGGCGGGAATGGTTCCCATGTCGTTCCAACCTTTCTCTGATATGGGAATGAGCATGGTCGTGTTGATGTAGACGGCTTTGGGATTATCATGCCACGGGCGTCCGAGTGCGTTCTTTCCTTCTGCTGCGGCTTTATTCCCGTCGACGATGCAATCGCGGAATACATATCCGTAACGCGCGTTTTTATGACAGGGTGCAACAATGACCGAACCTCGGCGGACATTGTAAAGCGTACAGTTTTCCAAAAGAGCGTTACCTCCTCCGTAAAAATAATCTACGGCTCCTTCGATCCAGCAATCTTTTACGTAATGCCTGTCATTGTCGTTTCTTGTTGTCATCCATGTATCCTGAAAAGACTGGAATTTGCAGTTGTTGAATGAAATTCTGTCGGCATTGGTTTGCATCGCCAGAGCTTGGGGCCCGCATTGAAAGTCTTTTCCGAAGTCGTTGACGTAAGAGATGTTTTCGGAATAGAAATCCGGTGCGTCGATTATGACGACACTCCCTTTCATTTTATAGGTCGGGGCTTGCGGGTTATGTACCGAAGATTGCCAGTAACGGATTTGTTTGGCCGGTTCGTCCCCAGAAGGCTTTCCGCCTACATTCAGATTGTAATGAATGACGGTATTTTCTTTATCCTGCCCTATGAGATGTATGAATCGTTTGCTTGCAGGAACGATGACCTGCTCGTTGTACGAACCATTTTTTACAAATATCAGCCACGGAGATTCCGAGTTGTCCGGAGCTGCATCGATAGCCGATTGTACCGTGCTGTATTGGCCCGTACCGTCTTGTGCGACTACCGCGTGAAAAATCTGTTGTTGTGCGATTGCCTGAGAAGAGGCTGTCGTCAATGCGGCCGCTACGAGTAGGCCGATAGCTTTTGTTTTCAGTTTCTGTAACATGATTTTATGGTGTGTTTATGATGTATTTATTTACACAAAAGTAAGAAATGGAAAAGTCTTGTTTTTGCAGAAATTGTTTTATTGATTGTACTTTTTGTTCCGATCTTGTAAAATACAGCATTTTAGATGGGAATTATACGGTGTTCGATAACGGGACAGTTGAAAATAGAATAAAAACGGCTGTCTCTCGTTCTTCAAGAGACAGCCGTTTGGGGTATGTGAGAAAAATCCTTTGTCAGCAACAATTGGCATGACAATGTTCTCCGGGGAGTTCCAACTCGAATGTGGCGTGTTGGATATTTTTTTCTTGCAATAAATGCCGGAGATGGTGTTTGATATCTTCCGATTCGTCGAACGAATTGACAACGATGTGGGCGGTCAGAGCATTCTGTGTCGTGCTGATGGCCCAGATATGCAGGTGGTGTAGTTTTATGACCCGAGGATCGCCGAGCAGTGTTTTTTCTATATCTTCGGTATTGATGCCTGCGGGAACGCCGTCGAGAGACAGCCGTATGCTGTCATGGAGCAAGTCCCATGTGGAGATGAGAATGATTACGGCAATAACAAGTCCGATGATAGGGTCGATAATAAACCAGCCGGTATGTGCAATGATGATGCCCGAGAGAAGTACACCCACACTTACAAGTGTATCGGCGGCCATATGCAGGAATGCTCCTTTTACGTTCAGATCGTGAGCCCGGTCTTTGAAAAAGAACCAAGCCGTGAGTCCGTTGATGAAAATGCCGATACCGGCTACCCATGCGATTGCACCTCCTTCGATCGGTTGCGGATTCCGAAGTTTTTCGATGCATTCGGCAATAATGAAACCTACGGCGACCAATAGGATAATGGCATTGAGCAGCGATACCAGGACGGTACTTTTCTTATATCCGTAAGTATATGATTCGGTAGGCCTTACTTTGGATAGGCGGAATGCAATCAATGCCAAAACAAGGCTGATGACATCGCTCAGGTTGTGCCCCGCATCGGAGAGCAATCCCAGAGATCCGAATAAGATACCGGCTGTCGCTTCGGCTGCAACGAAAGCCACGTTCAGTCCGATACCCCACAAAAATGCACGGTTCAGATGATCTCCTACGGCTGCGGTATGATGGTGATGATGTTCGTGCGACATGGTTGAAAATTCTGTGGATAAAAGTTTTCGAATATGCGGGAAAGAGGGTACAAAAAGACTTTTTTATAAAATCCGGTCCCTCTTTTTCAGAAATAGCGGATACCCATGATTTCTTTTACATCGCGTAATGTTTTCGCTGCGCTTTCCCGTGCCTTTTCGGCACCTTGCGCAACGATTTTACGCATATATTCGTCGTTGTCTTTGATTTCCAGAATACGTTCCCGAATCGGAAGAGTTACTTTGAGAATGTCGTCGGCGAGTTGCTTTTTCATGTCGCCGTAACGTATTTCACAGTTATTGTATTTTTCTTCGAAGTAGGTCAGCGTTTCGGGGGTAGAGACGATTTTCATGATGGTGAAAAGATTGGCTATCGGCTCCGATTTGGGTGAATTGGGGGTTTGGGGCCCTTCATCGGTTACAGCGCGCATGACCTTCTTACGCAATGTTTTTTCGTCATCGAGCAAATAGATGCAATTCCCTTCCGATTTTCCCATTTTTCCGCTACCGTCGAGCCCCGGGATTTTTATGGCTGCTTCTCCGAAGTTGTATCCGGTAGGTTCGGGAAAATATTCTACACCGTATAGAGTATTGAAACGGCGTGCGAATCGGCGGGTTATTTCGAGGTGTTGTTCTTGGTCTTTCCCGACAGGCACTTTCGTCGCTTTGTGTATGATGATGTCGGCGGCCATGAGGGTCGGGTAGGTAAGCAATCCCGCATTGACGTTTTCGGGCTGTTTGCGGACTTTGTCTTTGAAGGAGGCGGTACGTTCCAATTCGCCGATGTAGGCGTGCATATTGAGCAGAAGATACAGTTCCGAGACTTCGGGAACGTCGCTTTGAATGAAGAGGGAACATGCCTCCGGGTCGAGTCCCGCCGCCAGATATTCCGCCAATATGCTTTTTACGTTCACCGGCAACATTTTGGGGTCGGGGTGAGTCGTGAGGGAATGTAGGTCGGCGATAAAGAAATAACAGTCGTTTTCGTGCTGCATTTTGACGAAATTGCGCAAGGCGCCGTAATAGTTGCCCAAATGAAGGTTCCCGGTCGATCGGATTCCGCTAACAACGATTTCTCTCATATACGGTTTTTGTTTTTATCGGTTTGTTATATTATCGGACAAGATCGAAAACGGTAAGTCTGCCAACTCGCTTATCCGAGAGATTATCTTTATTTTGTTACAAAAGTAGTAAAATTTCAAATACGATCCTCATCTGCCGGGAGTGCATTCCACATAACTTTTGTGAGTGATTTATTTTTTACCCAGCGCCGACTGCAAGGCCAGACGCAGGCGGTTGATAATCAATCGTAAATTACGAGGTCGTATCGATTTCCCCAAAATAATGAGAATGACCCCCGAGAGTATGAGCAGAATGCCCGAGGCCAATCTCGTGGTAAACGGCTCGTGAAAAAGCGTTACACCTATGGCGACGGCGGTAAGCGGTTCCAATGCTCCGAGTATGGCGGTAGGGGTCGAACCGATGATGCGAACGGCTACCGACATGGTCACCAACGAAATTACCGTAGGGAGAACAGCCAGCAGGAAAGCGAAGAACCACATATAGGGGGTGGTGAGCAGTTGCAACCGATAACTTTGTCCCATGCACGAGTGTACGATGATGGTGAGAATGCAGAAGAGCAGGACATAAAAGGTAAGTTTGATTGCAGACATACGCAGTCCCGACCGGTTGATGATGATGATATAGAGGGCGTAAGATAATGAGGAGGCCATAACCAGTATGATTCCTATTGTACTTAGGGTTTCATTGCCGTCGCTTTTATAGAGCATGGCTATACCGCCCAGTGCCAACAGTATGGACAGCGTGGTCGAGAAAGTGATTTTTTCGTGAAAAAATATTGCCATGATGACAGCCACCATGATAGGGTACACAAAGAGCAGAGTCGATGCGATGCCGGCGTCCATAAAATAAAAACTGGTGAACAGTGTAAGCGAGGAAACCGCAAACAAGACACCCAATCCTCCGATAATAGACAGCTCTTTGACGTTTATGGAGAACGGAATTTTTTTTACTTTCATGAGAGCCATGAGTATGATGGCGGCTAAGGTATAGCGATAGAAAAGAACCGAATCGGCGTTCACGCCTACTTGGTAGAGATAAAGTGCTCCGAGGGGATTGGTTCCGTAGCTGACGGCGGCTATGATACCGCATATCGTGCCTTTTGTCTGAGGGGTCATGCTTGATTCTTTTGTGCCGCAAATTTACGGATTCAAGCCTCATATCGAAGAGAATATTTTTTTATTTAGAAAGGTGATTTTGATATTTCGACTGTCTGTTTTGATTGTGCGAGTAGCCGTGAAGGGCGAATTGTAAAGTAAAAGAAATGTTTCAGGATTCCCGCAGGATAAATTTAATATATTTGAGATCTGTTGTATAGAAGCCAAAGATACGATTGTGTTCAAGGCAATTTCATTGAGAAGAAATTTTATCAACTTAGTAACCTGCAATGAAAGTCGGAATAGGAATTGTGTTGTTATGTAGTGCCATATCGCTACAAGCACAAATAAAGGGAACGATTGTCGATGGCGGCAGACAACCGGTAGAAGGTGCTACCGTCATTTTGCAGGCAAAAGATTCCTTGATAAAGAGTATTGCTTTGTCGGGATCTGACGGGGCGTTTATCTTGCAGGAAAGTCCCGGAAAATATCGGCTGATAATCCAGCATCTTCTTTATGAGACCCGACAAGTCGAGTGTCGGGGTCAAAATGTAGATACAATCTTTCTCGAACCGAAAGACTTTGTTCTGGGAGAGGTTCTCGTGAAGAATAAACCTTCTTTTGTGAAGGTGGAGAATGGCCGTTTGGAATATGATTTGGCTCACCTCTTTGAAGGGAGGGTTGTGAACAACGTATATGAAGCATTAGCCAGATTACCCGGAATAAGGGAGAATAAAGACGGTTTGAGCCTGATTGGGGCAGGACGTGTTACCGTAGTCATTGACGGAAAACCCAAAAACATGGACGAAGAGCAATTTGAAGCCTTTTTGCGCAGTATGCCGGTGGAGCGGGTAGAGAAGGTCGAGGTCATGTATAGTGCGCCGCCCGAGTATCATACGAGGGGGGCTGTTGTCAATGTGATTCTTAAAAAGTCGTCCGAGCATTCTTTTCAGGGGGAGGTGAGTGCCGATTATCGAAACCGGTATTTCAACGGTGGTGGCATTGATGTCAATCTCCGTTTAGCGATGTCTAAAATGACCTTTGACCTTATGTATGGAGCGGAAAATGTAAAGAACTTGGAATATATCAATCTTTACTCCGAACATTTTTTCGGTGGTCGTATATACGATATACGGCAGAACGAACGTCTCAGCAGTAAATTCTGGAATCACAATCTCAGTGCGTTGATGACTTATAATGTCGATGCAAAAAATCGTATTGATGTTGCCTATACCGGAAATTATATTCCCCGTCAATATAATAAAAGCCGTACTACCGGAAACTATCAGACCGGAGTTGTCGATAAATACATCGATACCCGCATGCATAATGTTTCGTTACATTATTATTCGGGATTTGGACTTGAAGTCGGTAGCGACTATACGCATTATTGCTCCGATAACAATCAAAATCTGATTGCCGATTTCTCAGATGGCCGACGAAGACGTTTTTCTATAATGGGCGGGCAAGAAATCGACCGTTATTCGACATATATCGATTACTCCCATATAATAGAGAAAAAATGGCACTTAGGTTGTGGTGCGTCTTATCGGTTTGCAGCCGATCATGATTATCAGTCGTTTGATGAAGTAGAGGGTAATGTCGTTGCAGAAAATCTAAATTCTCATATAAGAGAACATACAGCCGATTTTTATTTGTCTGTGGGTAAGGAGTCTGCATTGGGCGTTTCTTGGACGATTTCCGCTACGGGCGAATATTATAAGATGGGGCAATATTGTAAGTGGACGATTTATCCGCAAGCCTCTCTTACTTATTTGAGAACGCCGGAACATGTGTTGCAATTATCTTTATCGACCGACAAAACTTATCCCGGCTATTGGGATATGCAGTCGGCCGTGAGTTACCTCAATGGATATACGGAGTTATGGGGAACTCCGGGATTAAAGCCGATGACGACATATAATCTGAACGGGAATTATATATGGCGGCAGAAATATATTTTCGGATTGTTTTTTACCCATACATCGGATTTTTTTACGCAAGCAGCCTATCAGTCGACCGATAGATTGGCATTGATTTATAAAAATACAAATTGGGACTATATGCGGTTATGGGGGGCTAATGTCGTTTTACCTTTCAGTTTCGGTGGCTGGTTCGATTCCCGACTGACATTATCCAGTATGGAAATGCATCAGCGCTACGATGATTTTTTCGATATCCCCTTTGACCGGAGGAAGTGGGTGTTTTGTGCCTCTTTGGATAATACGTTCAAAGTCGGTAGAAATTTATCGTTAGAGTTGGTAGGTAGTATACAGACCCCTGCTATACAAGGAACTTTCGATATTGGAAGTGTCTTCGATCTTACGGCCGGATTGAAGTGGAGCTTGGTCGATGATAGGGTAACATTTTCAGCCCGGTGCAGCGATATATTTAATACCGGTATGCCCAACCTGAAAGTTCGTTTCAAGGGTCAGTATTTAGATATGGATAATGCCTTTCATAACAGGGCGCTGATTTTACATCTCGGTTACCGTTTCGGCGGATATAAGAAAAAGAATATGAAAAAAGTCGATACGTCGAGATTCGGGCACTGATACCCGATAGGAGGAAAGATAAAAAGTCTCCGAAATTTTCGGAGACTTTTTATCTTATTTGTGAGATTTTTACGGAGAATGTGTTGCTTAGATAACAGAGTTGCTTTTTCTACCTCTTTTCTTTTTTACCGGCACTTCTTCACCCGATTCTTCATTTCCTGTCGTATAATTGCTTTCGGCTTTTTCATAAGTCGAGATATTTTCGATGGGCAATTGGCGACGGAAAGCCTCTTTGAAAGAGATGATCGATTCGGTACGGGCTAGTCCCAACGGTTGTAATTTGGTATGGATAATCTGTAACAGATGATTGTTGTTACGGGCGTATATTTTCAAAAACATATCGTACTTCCCGGTTGTATAGTGGCATTCGACTACTTCGGGAATATTTTGCAGTTTTTCCATGACCTCTTTGAACTGTCCCGGTGTTTGCAGATAGACACCGATGTACGCACATGTCTCAAAACCGATACGGTTTGAATCCAGAGTAAACTCCGACCCTTTGATAATACCGAGGTTGGTCAATTTCTGTACCCTTTGGTGTATGGCTGCTCCCGAAACATTGCATTCACGGGCTACTTCCAAAAAAGGAATACGAGCGTTCGACGCGATAAGATTCAAGATTTTGTAGTCGAGATTATCCAGTTGATGATGTCCCATAATATTATGTGTATGTTTAGGGTAACAAAGATATGAAAAAAAAGCATATTCTATCAAAAACGAATAAAATTTCTATCTTTGTACTGAGAAATCTACGGAAAAGTGAGCTATTTTAAGCAAAGTCGAATAGGTCCTATTGAAGTCGAGGTATATTTCTAACGAGTGATGTAACGGAAGAAGCTCTTGAATTTATGGTTATTTTGATAGCGGGAGATACACATACCGGAAAAACCTTATTGGCGCAAAAGCTGTTGGAGAAATATAAATATCCCTATTTATCGATAGACCATTTGAAAATGGGGCTTATCAGAAGCGGGCGGTGCAAGTTGTCGGCAATGAGTGCCGATGAGGAATTGACCGCTTATCTGTGGCCTGTCGTGAGAGAAATAATAAAAACTTGTATCGATAATTCACAAAATCTGATTGTTGAGGGATGTTATATCCCTTTTGGTTGGGAAGACGATTTTACAGAGGCTTATGTCCGGCAGATAAGATATATTTGTCTTATATTCGGGGAGGAGTATATAAAGAATCATTTTTGTGATATTTTGAGATTCGAGAATATCATAGAAAAAAGATTGACAGCCGACCTCTCTGTCGAAGATCTTTGTTTACGTAATAAATACAATTTGGAACAATGTCGATCGAGGGGGTATCGTTATATTTTGATAGATAAGAGATATGCAATAAATACGGACGATATAGTATGAGAGAAAGATTTACCGGGAGTAGAAAACAATAGAACAAGAATAAAATCTTTATCTTTACGAAGACAAATTTATGCATTTTTTGCGGACTTCTGCGCTTTATGCTCATGGCTGTTTTTCCTTTACTCCTGGATAAGTCATTGTGTATGAAGTTGAATTGAGTAATAATAACCTGATTATAAAAAGTAGAACAATGTTGAGATTACAGCCTGTAACGCTTGCCGATAAGGAGGCGCTTTCTTATATCGAAGATTTGTATGTGAAGTCTTTTCCCATTGACGAACGCCGTCCTTTTGAGAAGTTGCTCGAATTGCTTGGAAATTCTCCGGTTTTTCATCTTCGTCTTTTATGTGATGGAGACAAGAAAGTGGGCTTTATTTCTTATTGGCAATGGCCCGACTTGACATACGGGGAACATTTTGCCGTTGATCCCGATGAGCGGGGGGGCGGTTATGGCGGGAAAGCTTTACGGCTTTTGTGTGAGGAGGTACAAACTCCGGTCGTTCTCGAAGTAGAGTTACCATTTGACGAGATGTCGCGTCGGCGTATCGGTTTTTATCAGCGTTCCGGTTTTACGCTTTCTACACTCCCTTATATTCAGCCTCCTTATTTCGATGGGGCGCAACCGTTGGAGTTGCACCTGATGTTCTATGCCCTTCCTGTGTCGGTAGAGAGTGATGCTTTCTCCAATTTTTTCTGTCGTGTGAGGGATCGGTTGCATAGAGACGTTTACGGTGTCGAGCCGGGTAGGTATGTGTAGTTCGAATTTTGTTATGTCCACGATGTCTTTTTTGTATCGGCCTTCCCGAAAAGTCTTTGCCTCGGTTGTATTGCTTCTGCTGGGCTTCGGGTTATGTGCTTGTACCGATAATAAGTCGGGACGTATCTCTGTTGCCGTAACTATTCCGCCTTTGCAGAATTGGGCCGAACAATTGGCCGGCGGTCGTGTCGATATTGTTTGTGCCGTACCCGATGGGGGAAATCCCGAATCGTATGATCTACCGCCGTCGGCAATGGTCGGATTATCGAAATGTCGTCTCTATTTCAGTTGCGGTTATTTGGGCTTCGAGCGTTCATGGCTCGGCAAACTGTCGGAGAATAACCCCGAGTTGCAGATTGTCGATCTTTCCGAGGGATTGGAACTCCTGTATGGCACACACCATCACGAAGAGGGGCATCATCATGACGGAGAGGCATATCCCGATCCGCATATATGGTGCTCGCCCCGTCTTGCGCGACGAATGGTCGAAACGATGTATCGGTCATTGACCGAAATCGATCCCGATGGGGCATCGACGTATGCCGAGAATTATGCTCGGATCGATCGCTGGTTTGCTCAATTGGATTCCGTACTGACAGATAAACTTCGACCTTTCAAAGGAAAAGCCTTTGCCGTTTACCACCCGACACTTTCTTATTGGGCTGCCGATTACGGCCTTCGCCAACTTGCGCTCGAACCCGATGGAAAATCTCCGTCGCCACAATATTTGCGGGCGATGGTCGATTCGGCACGTCGTGCGGGAGTGGAAGTCGTCTTTATACAGCGGGAGTTTGATCCCCGGCAGGCCGAAACTTTCGCTCGGGAGGTCGGCTGTCGTACCGAGATAATAAACCCGCTTGCGTATGCGTGGGGTGAAGAAATAATGCGTATTGCCGATGCTTTTACCCGATAATAAACAGATTGTTTTGAGTCATGTCGATTTGAGATATGACGACCACTTGGTACTTTCCGATGTCTCGATAGAAATTTGCCGGGGTGATTTTGCATTGATTGTAGGTCCGAACGGAGGGGGAAAAACCTCCTTGTTACGGGTCATTTTAGGATTGCTGCGGCCTGATGAGGGAGAGGTCGTTTTTTATAGGGGCGGGACGGTCGTTCCTTCGCTCGATATAGGATATTTACCGCAGAAAAGCCGCATCGATTCCCGATTCCCGATTACGGTTGCCGAGGTCGTCGCTATGGGGCTTATCAGGAAGAAATTATCCCGTAAAGATTCAGGTCTTTTGCTCGATGATATGTTGGCTCGGGTGGGGTTGTCCGATTATGCTGCGACACCGATCGGCGAACTTTCGGGCGGACAGTTGCAGCGGGCTTTGTTCGGCAGGGCATTGATTACAAGTCCCGAAGTATTGATTCTCGACGAGCCAACCTCGTATGTCGACCGGAACTTCGGGCAGATGATGGTCGACCTGTTACGGGAGGCCAATCGCACGGCTACGATTCTATTGGTTACGCACGAGGCTCATTATTTCGATGCGTTGGCAACACAGAGGTTCCGGGTGCATAAGACGGTTGAAAAGTTTTAAATAGCTATTTGGTGGCGCAGAACATGCCGCCCGGGAGTGTGCGTACAAGGCCTTTGAATTCCATTTCCAGTAGTGTGGAGAGTATTTCCCCGGCGGGGAGGTTGGCGGCGACAGTGAGTTGATTGATTTGCTGTTCTCCCCGGTCATGCAATATTTGAAGCAGAACAGACTCTTTTTCTGAAATTTCGGGAAATAAGGAGGGCTGTTGTTTTACGTCGGGTCGTGTGGACGTTTCCCAGCCCATTGTCTCGATGATGTCTTCGGCCGAAGTAACCAGTGCGGCGACGTTGTCGCGTATGAGTCGGTTGCAACCGGTCGAACATTCTTGATTGATATTTCCCGGGAGGGCAAAAACTTCCCGATTGTAGTCTCGGGCGAGATGGGCCGTGATAAGTGCTCCGCCTTTTTCGGGCGATTCGATGACGAGAGTCGCTTCGGTCATTCCCGCTATGATGCGGTTACGGGCCACGAAGTTTATTTTCAGGATAGGTTGTTGGGAGGTATATTCGGTGAGAAGGCCTCCGTTTTGTTCGGCTTCTCGGGCCGTAGTGCGGTGTACCGACGGATAAAGAGTGTGCAAGCCGTGAGCGAGGACACCGATGGTCGGCAGGTTGTTTTTTAACGCCTCCCGGTGTGCGCAGATGTCGATGCCGTAGGCCATGCCGCTGACGATAGTCAGCCCCGGGACGGAGCGGGAAAGTTGGCCGAGTAAATCGGCGCAAAAGTCTCGGCCGTATCGGGTTGCCTTTCGTGTCCCGACGATACTTAATATGCGGTGAGGATTCAGATTTCCATTCCCTTTGAAATAGAGCATGACCGGTGCGTCCGGGCATTCATGCAGCCGGGCCGGATAATCCATGTCGGTGAAAAAAAGAGGGGTAATACCTCTTTCCTCGATAAATGCCATTTCGGTGTCGGCAGCCGACAACGCTTTTTCCCGGCTTGCCTCATCGAATAACGGCGCGGTGATACCCAGAATTTCCCGCCAACTTTCCGGTGATTCGTTGAAGAGCGTATTCAAGTCGCCGCACGATTGCAATAGTTTTTCGGCGACTTGGCGGCTCATGCCTTTCATTTGCGAAAGTGCAATCGCATAGCGAAGGGATTCGGACGGTATCAAAACAGGAATCGGTTAGATCAGGTAATCCTTGAAATATTCAGCCAACTCGTCTCCCCTGGTTGCTCGCCCGTTGACAGTGGCGACGCTCTCTACTTTTCCCCGGGTACACAGTTTATCGTCGCTTTTCCGGTAGATGTCTTGGTAGAATACATATTTGGGGCCTTCCCGTCGTAAGTAAAGACGGCATACGGCTATATCTTTGCTTCGTAACGAAATGCGGTATTCTATGTCGACATGACGTACGACGCATTCGATGCCCTGTTCCCGCAAATCGGTAAAACCTTTACCTGCGTCCAATAGGAATTCATGGCGGGCGTGTTCCATGTAGTGCTGATAGTTGGCATTATTGACGATGCCTTGCATGTCGCACTCATAATCGCGTACTTTGATTTCGATTTCGTGAATATAGCGGGGCTTTTCCATAACAGAAGATTTTTTAGATGTTCCCGGAGTTGTCTTCTTCGAGAGAGTCGTATTTCTCAAACAGGAAGTCGTTGTAGGGGAAACGTGTTACATGTATCTCTTTTACCCGTTGGTACAAGAGTTGTTTCAATTCCTCAATGTTGTTTCGTTCGCGTGCCGAGATAAAGATACAATTTTCGTGCATGCGGGACATCCAAGTCTCTTTCAAATCTTCGAGAGGGATATTCTCCCGTGTCCGGGGCGATAGGTCGTCCGGGTCTTTCTCCACATGTTTGTAGGCATCGATTTTATTGAAAACGAGAATCATCGGTTTATCGGTCGCGTTGCAAACCTCATGGAGCGTTTTGTTGACGATTTCGATTTGTTCTTCGAAGGCCGGGTGCGAGATGTCCACGATATGCAGGAGCAGGTCGGCTTCTCGCACTTCGTCGAGGGTGGATTTGAACGATTCGACGAGGTGGGTTGGCAGTTTGCGGATAAATCCCACTGTGTCGGTGAGCAGGAAAGGCAGGTTGTCGATGATGACTTTTCTGACAGTGGTATCGAGAGTGGCGAAAAGTTTGTTTTCGGCAAAAACTTCCGATTTGCTCAGCAGATTCATCAGCGTCGATTTTCCGACATTCGTATATCCGACGAGGGCGACACGTACCATTTTCCCCCGGTTTTTGCGTTGAATGCTTTTTTGGCGGTCGATATGCTTCAATTCTTGTTTGAGCAATGCGATTTTATCGAGAATGATACGGCGGTCGGTCTCTATCTGGGTTTCACCGGGACCACGCATACCGATACCTCCCCGTTGCCGTTCGAGGTGGGTCCATAAGCGGGTAAGCCGGGGCAAGAGGTATTGGTATTGTGCCAGTTCGACCTGAGTCTTGGCATGGGCCGTTTGGGCGCGTTTAGCAAATATATCGAGAATCAGGCTGGTACGGTCGAGGATTTTTACTTGCAATGTCTGTTCGATATTTTTCAGTTGTTTGGGAGACAGTTCATCGTCGAAGATGACGAGACCGATTTCGTTCTCGTCGATGAATGTTTTTATTTCGGCCAGTTTCCCGCTTCCGACAAATGTTACCGAGTTGGGTTGCTCTATCCGTTGTAGGAATTTTTTCACCGGCTCGGCACCAGCGGTTTCGGCGAGGAAAGCCAACTCGTCGAGATATTCGTTGGCTTTCGCCTCATTTTGTGTGGGAGTAATCAACCCTACCAATACGGCGCGTTCATTGACTTCTTCTGTAAGTATGAATTCTTTCATAGAATTGTTGTTTACACAAAGATAGTAAGATTTTCGGAATATTGCCGTTAGCCGACCGTTTTGTCTTTTATCGGAGTGCGGCGAATGATACGTGCGGGATTGCCTGCGGCGACCGAGTCGTCGGGAATATCTTTTACGACTACGCTTCCGGCTCCGATGATACAGCGGTTGCCGATGGTTACACCGGGACATATGACGGCTCCGCCGCCGATCCAACAATCGTCGCCGATGGTAATCGCCTCTCCGTGTTCGACACCGGTTGCCCGCTCCTTGTAATCCAATGGGTGCATGGGACAATACATTTGTACATTGGGGCCGATGAGGATATTGCGTCCGAGTTTTACCGGAGCGGTGTCGAGTATAGTACAGTTGTAATTGATAAATCCGTTTTCACCCCCTTCTATCATGAAACCGAAGTCGCATAAAAACGGAGGCTGTACCCGTAGGGAGGGGTGTGTATTCGGCAGCAATCGGCGCAGGGTTTCGTTTTCGGACAAACAATCGCTGAATGTTTCCCGATTATATTGTTCCACCAGTCGCAATGCGGCTTGGTGCATATCCATAAGTTCTTTATCGAAAGGAGAATAGACTTCTCCCGCCAGCATTTTTTCTTTTTCTGTCATAGCCATTATTCGTGTGTAAAGATGTAGTTGTAATTATCGGAACGCAGCTCGTTGAATCGAAAACCTTCCCATTCGAAGGCTTGCAACAGTTCGGGGTTTTCGATTTTGTTTTTCAATAAGTAACGGGTAAGCGCACCTCGGGCCATTTTGGTGTAGATGACAATTGTTTTCCAGCCGTCGTTATGTCGTACTTGAAATTGTGGCGTGATGATGCGGGCTTTTGCTTCGACGGTTTTCCAATCGAAAAGACGGCGCATTTCATCGCTGGCTAAGTTGAACAGCGTCCCTCCGTGTACCTCGATTTCTTGTAGGAGGTAAGGGGTGAGTTTCGGACGCCAATAGTCGAAAAGGGGAATATCTCCCCACTCGGGCAAAGCGATGTTTCCTTCGGCACGGTAAGATTTGATTTTGTCGAGTGGGCGGAGCAGTCCGTAGACGAAAGAGGTGATGCGCAAACGTTCTTGGGCGTAGGCGATTTCTGCATCGGTGAAATCGTTTGGATTCAGTGTCTTGAATACGATTCCGGTATATGCGTTCAAGGCCGGTTGTGCAACGGTGTCGGTCGAATGAAAAATTTGGTACCGATGAAAATTTTCGTTGGCCAGTTTCGGCGGAAGGTGCAGTAAGCGACGCAATTCGTCGGGAGTGCGTTGTGCGAATGCCAAGGCTATTTCGTGGGCTTCTTTCCCGAATAGAGGATCTGTACCCCTCTTTCCTTCTTTCAAAGGCGGGCGGCTCATGGTCTTGGCGCAGGATAAAAGTATCATTTTTGACGTATGATGATTGCCTGCAAATATAGCGAAATAAGAATTATGGGGATAGCGGTATTCCCGTTTTGTTGGATAGTGGGGATTTTGTTACCGTTACATTTTCGGGCGGTTTCGGAAAAAGAACACGGGACGCGAATACTTCGCGTCCCGTGTCTACTCTCTTTTCTCCTTATCAGGCCGGAGTGATACCCTGTTCTTGAAGCAGAGAAAGACCTAAATCTTTGAGTTTGTATTTTTGTATTTTACCGCTTCCGGTAAGGGGAAATTCTTTGATAAAGAAGACGTATTTCGGAATTTTATGGCGGGAAATCTTTCCTTTACAGAAATCTTTCACGTCGGCTTCTTCGAGTGTTTCCCCCTCTTTCAAGATAATAAACGCTCCGACTTCCTCTCCGTATTTCCGGGAGGGAACGGCGGCGACTTGCACATCTTTGATTTGAGGTAGTTGATAAAGAAATTCTTCGATTTCGCGCGGGTAGATATTTTCGCCTCCTCGGATAATCATATCTTTGATGCGGCCGGTAATTTTGAAATTGCCTTCGGGTGTCTTTACACCGAGGTCGCCCGAGTGCAGGTATCCGTTTTTGTCTATGATTTCGGCTGTCGCTTCGGGCATTTTGTAATATCCTTTCATGATGTTGTAGCCCTTGCAACACATTTCGCCTTGCACGCCGACCGGACATTCTTCGAGTGTTTCGGGATCGATTACTTTTACATCTATTTCTGGTAGCGGGCCGCCTACGGTGGTTGCCCGCACTTCGAGCGGATCGTCGACTTTACTCTGGGTCATACCCGGAGAGGTCTCGGTAAGCCCGTAAACGCTGGTGATTTCGGTCATGTACATCTTGTCCATGACTTCGCGCATGAGCCATTCGGGGCAGAGTGAACCTGCCATGATGCCGGTACGCAGAGATGATAGGTCGAACATACTGAACATCGGGTGGTTCAATTCTGCAATGAACATCGTAGGCACTCCGTAGAGAGCTGTGCAACGTTCTTTGTGTACCGAGGCAAGAACGACCAACGGATCGAACCGCTCGAGCATTACGGCACATGCTCCATTGGTGATAATCGCCATGATACCCAATACGATACCGAAACAGTGAAACAAAGGAACCGGCAGACATACCCGGTCGTTTTCGGTAAATTTCATGCACTGACCTATGCAATAACCGTTGTTGGTGATATTGTGGTGGGTCAGCATCACGCCTTTGGGAAAACCTGTCGTTCCCGAGGTGTATTGCATGTTTACCACATCATAGCAGTTGAACCTGCTGTGGCAGGCTTCGAGTTTTTCATCATTTTGGGTCTGTCCCAGTAGGAGCAGTTCGGCCGTGTTGTACATGCCCCGATGCTTCTCTTGGCCGATGTAAATGACATTTTTCATGAACGGAAAACGCTCACTGTGCATGTTCCCTCTTTGCGATGTCCGCAGCTCGGGTAGCATGGTATAGGTCATATCCACATAGTCGCTGTCGAACGTTCCGTTGGAAATACATAGCGTATGCAGATCGGCGTTATCGGTGAGATATTCCAGCTCGTGTTGCTTGTAATTGGTATTGACGGTAACGAGTACGGCTCCTATTTTGGCCGAAGCGAAAAGGAATGTGAGCCAATCGGGGACATTGGTTGCCCAGATACCGACGTGTGAACCTGTGGTTACACCTATCGATAACAATCCTTTTGCCAGATTATTGACTCGTTGGTCGAATTGTTTGTAGGTGAATCGTAAATCTCGGTCGGAGTAAACGATAAATTCTTTGCCGGGGGTCTTTTCTGCCCAATATTCGAGCCATTCGCCCAAAGTTTTTTCAAACAGTTGCATGACGATTCAGTGTTTGGTTAGACCGGAACATAGACAACAGCCAAAATTTTGGCCGTCCGGTCTCCGTAAGCGTGTACGTGATGCGGTACGATAGAATCGTAGTAGATGCTTTCTCCTGTGTTGAGAATATAATTTTCGTTGCCGTAGGTAATTTCGATGCTGCCTTCGGTTACGACGATAAACTCTTCGCCTTCGTGCGATGACAGTTCGTGCTCGTCTTTTTCGATAGGAGATATTTCGATGGTAAACGGTTCCATGTGCCGGTTGGCCTTGTTGCGTGCCAGCGAGTGGTAACACATGTGCGTAGGTGTCCGCGCCGAGTTGGTCGAGAAACTTACATCGGCACAATCGGTATTTGATACAGCCGGTCCCAGATCATCGAGGTCGTCGAGTAATGTACCTAAACGCAATCCCAGTACCCGGGCTATTTTCAGGAGGATCGATAGTGCGGGCAGGTCGGTGTTTTCTTCTATGCGATTAAGTTGTTCGATTCCGATTCCCGTCTGTTGAGAAAGTTCTTCTATCGTTATCTTTTTTTCATTGCGGAAATGTTGTATTTTATTTCCCACAAAGCTCATATTTTGTGCCATTTTTTTGTGATGAGTTCATAACTTGTGCAAAGTTATAATTTTTTCGGGGTTAAAAGCAACAAAAAATGCGATTAAAAAGACACCTGCGAAAATCCTGTATTACCAACCCGAGGTAGAGCCTCCTCCTCCGGAAAGGCCACCGCCGAATCCGCCGCCGAAGTTTCCCCCTCCGAATCCTCCTCCCCGGCCTCTTCCTCCTGCAATCGGAACGATAATGATGGGCAGGGTATAAGGTACGACGTTTTCGAAATGGCAATGCCGGCAACGATACCTTTTTTCTCCGAGTCCGCTTTGAAAAGGAGTTGCCGGAGAAAGTACCCGGTCGCTTTCGAGCGAATATGTGTGAGCATGGCAACGGGGGCACTCGGTATAATGAGATTCTTTGTTGGGGTAAGCATAGATCTCGGTCGTTCCGCAGTTGTCGCACAACCACACGTCATAATCGACGGATTGCGCGATTTCTTCGGCATTTTCTTTGGACGTAAGGAACTTGTTATCCTCTTCTTCATTCAGTTTGTGCATGGAGTGTCCGCAGTTCTCGCATGTCCGTTTGGCGTTTCGCAGCTTGTGCATGCGGTTGCGTACCGACAAATAGGTGAAAAGATTGAAAAGCGGGAATATTACAGCCATGATTTTCAGTGTGGGAAGTTGATTTTCCAAAGCCTTGTAACGGGCCGATGGATTTGTTTCCCCCTGCTGTGGGGTACGCATCATGAGTAACATGACAATGGAGAAAAGCAATGATAGTCCGAGATACATTTCTATCAGGAATAACCAGTCTCCTTCCTCTACGGTCGTATTGGCATATACTTCTTCCCGATTGCCGGGATTTTCGATGATATTGCACATGCGATTTATCCCTTGCACCATACCTAAGTCATAATCACCCTGCCTGAAAGCGGGTAGCATGTATTGGGCTTGTATGCGTTTGCACACGGCGTCGGGTAAAATTCCTTCCATGCCATAACCGACTTCAAAACGAATTTTCCGCTGGTCGAGTACAAACAGTACCAATACGCCGTTATCATTCTCTTTTTGTCCGATGCCCCATCGTGCAAATAGTTCGTTGGAAAACGATTCGAGATCTTGTTCTCCGATCGATTCCACCACAACCACAGCTATTTCGGCGGTCGTACTCTTTCTTAGAGAATCGAGTCTTGTATTGATGAGACTTTCGGCTTGCGGGCCGAGTATCCCGTCGGGATTGGAAACAAATCTCCGCACGTCGGCTTTTTGCATGTTTGGGACGGTTTCCACCGTATATTCCGCTGCACGGGTGAATCCGCAGAAAAAAAGCAGCAGAAAAAGAAACAATTGTATTTTTTGTGTGCTCATAATCGTTTTTTATAAGGCGGGTAGACTCATACCGTTGATTTTGCGATAGAGGTCGAGAGCATAGACATCGGTCATACCCGAGATGTAGTCTATGACGGCTTGTATGCGGGTAAAGGTGTCTGCACTTTGCATTTCGTACTGTCCGGGAACTTTGTTGAGAAGCAGTTGCGAATAGGCTTTTTCGGGTTTGAGCACGGCGTCGATAAGCTTGTCGAGCAGTACGGTGATGATGCGGTTACCGGCCAGCTCGATATCGAGGACGTCCGATGCTTTGTATATATGTTTATAAGCTGTTTTTGAACATTCTCGGTAGGCATTGCGGGGAATATCGCTTATTTGCTCGATGAGACAGCCTTTGATTTTTCCCCGCAGCAATTCGTCGTCGAGAGCGATGAATTGCCGGGAGCATTCGTCGACCAATTTGCCGATAACGCACGAACGCAAATAGGCGATTTGTTCGTTCAAGTCCGAGACGAGACGCAGGTTTTCTTCGATTTTACTACGCCTTTCTCCTGTGAAAAAATTCAGGAACAAATTTTCTACGACGTCGGTGGTGAGGATTTTCAACTTATGGGCATCTTCGATATCCATGATTTGATAGCAAATGTCGTCGGCTGCTTCGACCAGATATACCAGAGGATGCCGGCAGTAGCGAACGCCACTGTCGGGAATACGCAGCATGCCCAGTTCGTCGGCGATACGGATAAAGTCTTCCCGTTCCGACGTGAAAAAGCCCAGTTTCCCTTTCTCTCCGGCAAGAGTCGATTCGTAGGGATATTTGACGATAGAAGCCAGTGTCGAGTAGGTCATGACAAACCCTCCTTCACGCCGGCCTTCGAATTTGTGGGTCAGCAAGCGGAATGCGTTGGCATTTCCCTCGAAGTGGGTGAGGTCTTTCCATTGGTCATCGTTGAGTGCGAGCGTTTTTTTCAAAGCCAATCCGTTTCCTTCCGAGAAATAGGTGGCGATGGCTTTTTCACCCGAATGCCCGAATGGGGGATTACCCAAGTCGTGTGCCAGACAAGCTGCCGCAACGATGGAACCGATCCCGTTGAACTTGTCGACCCATGCTTCGTTTTTATATTTTTCGGTGAGGGCTGCCGATATGTTGTTTCCCAACGACCGGCCTACGCATGATACTTCGAGGCTGTGCGTGAGTCGGTTGTGTACGAATATACTGCCGGGCAGCGGAAAAACCTGTGTCTTGTTCTGCAACCGGCGGAAAGGCGACGAGAAGACCAAGCGGTCGTAGTCGCGCTGGAAGTCGGTGCGGGTGTGCTGATGTGCATCATGGTAACGTTCCAGTCCGAAACGTTTCGACGACAGCAGCCGTTCCCAACTCATGATTCTTTCGTCCATAGTTTTTTCTCCTCTGTGAGAATAGATGGCAAAGATAGAAAAAGTTGCCGTATCCCGCTAATTTTAGGGGAAAGTTGCTTGCTAACGGTAAAAAATGAAAAAATAGGCAGTAAGTTTCGTCAGATTTCGTTATTTTCGCCGATAATATATTTTAATAAAACCCACTGCGTTGCATTATGGAAACAAACGTAAAAATCATCAATCGATCGAAACACCCGCTTCCCGCATATGAAACATCTCAATCGGCCGGCATGGATATTCGGGCCAATCTCGATGCGCCTATCGTATTGAGGCCCATGCAACGGGTGTTGGTTCCTACCGGCCTGTATATCGAATTGCCTGCCGGTTATGAGGCTCAGATGCGTCCGCGTAGCGGATTGGCATTGAAGAAAGGTATTACTTTGCTGAACACGCCCGGAACGATCGATGCCGATTATCGGGGAGAGATAGGTGTGATTCTCATCAATCTTTCCGATGAAGATTTTACGATTGCCGATGGTGAACGTATCTGCCAGATGGTGGTCGCTCCACATAGCCGTGTCGTATGGACCGAGGTTGAGATGTTGGCCGATAGTGAACGTGGTGCCGGCGGGTTTGGTCATACCGGTGTATAACAATGTATTAACCGCAGTTTCGATTTTTTATGAAACGATCTGTCTGTTTGTTTTTTGTCGCCATTGGTTTGCTTTTCCCTTTGTCGCAGGCGAAAGGGCGGGATACGGCAACTCGGTTGCAAGACGGGAATAAAGCACAGTATGCCTATTTCGAGGCGATGCGTCTCAAAGGCTCGGGGCAACATGCTGCGGCTTTTGATTTGCTGCGTTATGCCGTCGAGCTCGATACGACGCTTGCTGCGGCTTATTCCGAAATGGCCGGTTATTACTTTACGTTGCGGGACGCCTCCACCGGGTATCGTTATTTGTTGAAAGCTGTGGATTTTGCGCCCGATAACCGATGGTATATTCTTTCGGCGGCGGAGTGTGCACGTCAGGTACGCGACTATAACCGGGCCGATTCCCTGTACGGAATGTACTTGGAGTTGAAACCGTCCGATTTTGAAGTCCTCATGCGGCGGGCCGATGTGTGTCTGCTCAAAGGCGATCCGCAGAAAGCTCTTGACGCTTACAATCGGTTTGAAGAACAGTACGGTGCCGGAGAAAGCACTATTTTGCAAAAGGCGCGTATTTACCATTTGATGCAGGCACGCGAGCAGAGTTATGAAGAAATGGAGCGCCTTATCGCTGCCCACCCCCGTAATGTGGGATATGTCATATTGCTGGGAGACCTTTATCTCGATGCCGAGCGCTACGATGATGCCTATCGTATGTATATGCAGGCTCGTGCGATTGACCCAGAAAATGAGACTCTGTATCTTTCCCTTCTCAATTATTATCGTGGGAAGAATGATTGGAAATCGTATATGGCGCAGGCCGATACGGTACTTTTTCATAGCGATTTGCCGGCCGATACCCGATTGTCGGTATTACCTTATGTCGTGCAGATACTTTCGGACGATAAAGCCCGATTGGATTCTGTTATGACGCGCCTGTGCGACTTGTATCCCCATGATGCCGATTTGCGGAAATTATATAGTGAAATACTGATTCATGCCGGCGATTATTCCCGGGCACAGGAACAGCTCGAAGTTGCTATCGATATAGCTCCCGATGAGGATTTATGGCAAAGACTTTTTTCGATATTGGTCGATCAAAATGACAATGAAGCACTTATTGCGGCGGCTCGAAGAGCCATAAGCGAGTCGCCCGAGGTGGGACGTTATTATTTGATTGTGGCTTCTTCGCAACTGGTTGCCGAGCGTTATGATGAGGCCGAAGCCACATTGCAGTCCGGTTTGGCCGTGCAGAAAATAGGTTCCGATCCGCTGATGCGTTCCGAGTTTTACACACTTTTCGGAGACATCGCTTTTCGACAGAACAAAACCGAAGAGGCTTTTGCTTATTATGACAAGGCGCTGGAAAACAATCCGCAGAATTACGGTGCGCTGAATAATTACAGTTATTATTTGGCATTATTGGGAAAAAATCTCGATAAGGCCGAACGTATGAGCGGAGAGGTGATAAAGGCCAACCCCGATAATGCCACTTATCTCGATACCTATGCTTGGGTATATTTCAAACAGGGTCGTTACTCGTTGGCGCGGTTGTACCTCAAAAAAGCCCTCGATCTTTCCAAAGAAGCCAGTGCCGAGATGTACGAGCATTACGGCGATGTACTGGCCGTAACGGGAAATGAAGCCGAGGCTGTCGGGTGGTGGAAAAAAGCGGTCGATGCGGGAGGCGATTCCGAGATATTGCGTCGTAAAATAGCAGAGAAGAGATACATCGGGAATGAGTAGGTGGGTATTGGTATCGATGGTGTTGCTGATGGCGTTGTCGGGGTGTCGTAACCGTTATGCGACAACGTCGGGAGATTTGCCCCCTCTTGCGAGAGAATTGTCGCCCGACCGTCTTTTCTCAGAAGTTCTTGTCCGGCACGACAGAGATACTTCGGCTCAAATGAAAGCGATGGCCTATGTTTCTCTGGGGGAAAATACTGCGCGGAGTCGCGTACAGATACGCTGGTCGAGGGATCGGGCGTTGCAAATCTCCATATTGCCGTTGATGGGGGTGGAGATTTGCCGTATGGTGTTGACACCCGACACGGTTTACCTTATCGACCGGTATCACAAACAATATGTGAAAGAGTCTGTCGATGAGTGGCAAAGGCGGTCGTCGTTCGACATCTCTTTCGGCTCGATACAGTCTCTGTTTTTGGCCCGTCCGTTTTTGCCGGGAGGAAAAATCTTGCCCGACGATGTTGTGCTCTTCGATGTTGCTGCCGTTGGTGAGGGATACGGATATACTTATTCTCCCGGCCGACTGGCTTGCGATTACCGTTTCGAGATCGATAATCGGGCTTGTCTCGGGGCTGTTTTGTGGAGTATGCCTTCTTCCTCCCGTTCGCTGGTGTGTCGGTATGCCGGCTATCATGCGGTCGGGGAGTTGGTCAGCCCTGCACAAATGACTTTTGCCCTGTCCGGATTTTTTTTCGAACCGGTGTCGTTCTTTTTTGAGAAAATGGAATTTGACTGGAATACGCCTCAAAATATATCGAAGGCAGTGTCGTTACAATACAAAAGAACCGATTTGCAAACATGGATAGAAACTATATTGCGGTGATGAGACACCTGTTTTTTCTTTTTGTCTTGCTTTTTTGTGCGGGGGTATCGCCTGCCCAAAATTCTAAAAAAGTGCAGTCTTTGAAAAAACAGCAGACGACCGCATTGCAGAATATCAAGAGTACCAACCGCCAAATAGATAAGACTCAAAAAACGCAGTTGCAAGCGTTGCACCGGCTCGAAGCATTGTCTACCGAAATCGCACATATCAATGACAGTATAAAAGTGCTAAATGCGGAGATTGCGGAGATTGCGGAGCAAGAAAAAAAATTGACGACGGATATTGCCGAGCTTGAACGGACATTGGATATGAAGAAAGAGAGTTACGCCAAAGCGGTACGTTCCATGTTGGTGCGGCGGGATAACCGGTATGATGCATTGATGTTTGTGCTTTCTGCATCATCGCTCGAGCAGGCCTATCGCCGTTTCCGTTATTTGCAGGAATTTTCGGCGTGGAGAAAACAAGAGGCCAAAGAGATTGTTCAGCAGCGGGACGACTTGAACCGTCAGCGGACCGAATTGTTGCGTATCAGGAAAGAACAAGGATTGGTTTTGGCACTTCGTACGGCTGCGTCGGAACAACTCATTCGCCAACAGCGGGAACAACGCACATTGGTCGCCGGGCTTAAGAAAAAAGAGCGTGCCTTGAAACAAGAACTCAAAAAGCAGCAGCAGCAGGCCGATGCTTTGGGACGACGGATACAGCAGGTTATAGAAGAGGAGGCACGTAAAGCGGCAGCTGCCGCAGCCGCGAAGAAGAAAAATGCGACGCAAAAATCGGCGGCTCCGTCGGGATATTTGATGTCGAAAGATGAGGAACAACTGTCTCGCAATTTTGCGCAAAATCGAGGGAAATTACCGACTCCGCTTTCGGGGCGTTACCGCATCATCGCTCATTTCGGTACACAACAGCACCCCGATTTGAAATACGTGAAGATCAATAATCAGGGCATTGATATGCAGACGCAACCCGGTACAAAAGCCCGGTCGGTGTTCGATGGTGTTGTTACGAGTATTTTCGTCATGCCCGGGTATAATACTTCCGTCATCGTGCGGCATGGCAACTATTTGACGATTTATTCCAATTTGAGTACGATATATGTGAAAACCGGCGATAAGGTAAAAACCGGTCAGGAACTCGGTGTCATTTATTCCGATCCCGAGGAAGACAATCGTACGGTACTGCATTTCCAGATACGGAAAGAGACGACTAAATTAGACCCGGAATTGTGGCTGAAAAAGTAAACCAAATAACGATGACTCGTTACACTCCGGCATTAAAAGCCGAGTGGGACGCAGCGGTGGAGGCATCTCGTAACGGGACGTTTCTTTTCCGGCGCGATTATCTCGAATATCATGCCGATAGGTTTCCCGATTGTTCATATCTCTTTTTTCTGAAAGGGAAAGTAATCGCCTTGTTGCCTGCTCATCGGCGGGGTGATATGCTTTGTTCTCATGCGGGACTTACATACGGCGGCCTGATTCTTTCTCCCTCGGCAACCTCCGAGCGGGTTCTTGCCCTGTTCGACCTGATGGCGGAAGAATTACCGCGCGACGGGATAACACGTTTGTTATACAAGTGTGTGCCGTATCATCTGCACCGTTATCCGGCGGAAGAAGACCGCTATGCTTTGTTTCGGAAAAAAGCGGTTTTGACAGCGTGCAATATTGCTTCTGTCGTCGATTTGTCATTGCCGATACATTTCAGCGAGCTGCGGCGTCGCGGTGTGCGCAAGGCGCAGGCAGCCGGCGTTTCGGTCGGAGAAAGCGATGCATGGAGTGATTTTTGGCAGATTCTGAAAGATAATTTGTCCCGACGTTTCGGGGTGGAACCTGTGCATAGCCTCGAAGAAATGATGTATTTACGGGCTTTGTTCCCTGAGAATATACGGCTTTTCACGGCTGTCGTCGGGGGACGTATCGAGGGCGGTACGGTGATCTATGAGTGCGGAGATTGTGTAAGGGTACAATATATATCGGCTTCTCCACGAGGCAAGGAGTGTGCCGTGCTCGATCTTCTTTTTGCCTATCTTTTGCAAGAATATTATTCCCGACGCCGGTATTTCGACTTCGGAACCTCGAACGGAGACGACGGCTGTTATCTGAATGAAGGGCTCATCGCTCAAAAGGAGGGATTCGGCGGTCGAGGTATCGTGTACGAAACTTATTTGTTGACATTCTAACAACATAACGATGCAACAAGGCGAATCGACATCGATGTATCGTCGTATTGTGAAGACGACCGGGCTTTTGGGAGGAGTGCAGGTACTTTCGATTCTCTGTTCCATTGTGCGGAATAAATGTATTGCTCTGTGGCTGGGGCCTGCGGGAGTCGGTATCATCGGGTTGTACAATACATCGATGGAAATGATCGCTGCTCTTACGGGATTGGGATTGCGGCAGAGTGCCGTGCGGAATGTTTCTCAGGCCCGGGCTTCGGAAAATGAAAAAGCGTTGTCGCGTACGGTTACCGTGTTACGGCGGTGGAGTTGGCTGGCCGGTCTTTTCGGTGCGGTTGTCATGCTTTCTACGGCACCGCTGTTGAGCCGTTTTACATTTGGCGACGACAAGCATATCTGGGGATATGTGTGGTTATCGTGCGCTTTGCTTTTTAATGCGTTGGCATCGGGCGATCAGGCGATATTGCAGGGAACGCAGCGGTTGCGCCAGCTTTCCAAAGCCGGCGTTGCCGGTAATCTGGCGGCACTGTTATTGTCGTTGCCGTTATATTATTTTTTCCGTTTCGGCGGTATCGTACCGTCTTTGGTATTGTCTTCGGCCGTTACGTTTTTTTTCGTCTGGATATATAGTCGTAGAAGTGTTGTGCCGAAACAACCGGTTTCTGTACGGGAGACATGGAATGACGGAAAATGTATGGTCGTCTTGGGGGTATATATGACGGTGAGCGGATTTCTGACGACATTGTTCAATTACCTGTTTATCGGTTTTGTTCATCGAACGGCCGGAGATGCCGATTTGGGCTATTATCAGGCGGGATATGCTATCGTAACGAGGTATGTGGGACTTGTTTTGGCGGCGATGGCAACCGAATATTATCCCCGATTGGCAGCCGTGAGCGAAGATGGAGAAGCGCTTGGAAATCAGGTCTCCCGACAGATCGAGGCTGCGTTGTTGCTATTGGCACCTATCGTGTCGTTGTTTCTGCTGTTGCAGGAGTGGGTGATACGGTTGCTTTATACGTCGGAGTTCCTGTGTATAGAAATCTTTTTCTCTTGGGCGATGGTAGGTGTTTTGTTCAAGTCGGTTTCTTGGGCGATGGGTTTTGTCTTGCTGGCGAAAGGCGACGGTAAGTTATATCTGATTACCGAATTGATTTCGGATTTGTGCGGGTTCCTGCTCAACGTCTCTGCTTACTATTTGTGGGGACTGGAAGGGGCAGGTGTTGCCTATTTACTCAATTTTGTGATTTACGGTATCATGATGTGGTGGGTGTGCCGGCGTCATTATCATATACGGTTGGGCCGATCGTGGTACGGAGTTGCCGTTTGGGTAATTGTCGGTTGTGCAGTTGTTTCTCTACTGTACCGCATCGGTTCGGTACCGGCCTTATCGGTGGCCGTAGTGTGTGCTGTTACGGTTTCTGTTGCGGCCTTGTGGGGATTGAAACGTAGGTTGGCAATATAAGTATTCATACGTTTTTGTCGGGTCAAGTCAGAGCTTTTCCCAAAAGTCGAGATACTCTCCTGCTACTTTTATGTAATCGTGGTGTTTTTCTATAAAAGTCCGGCTGTCGGAGCATCGTTTTTGCAGGCTGTTTTTTTCTTTGATGATTTTCTCGAAAAGGTCGTAAATCTGTTGTTCGTCGGGTAGGGCGTTGTAAATGGGCCTCAACTGTTTTTCTCCGATGAAATCGTAATATTCGGGTTCGGCGCCGCTTACGACGGACAATTGTTGAGACATGGCCTGCAATGCATTGGTTGCCGGGGTATAGGAGTAAAGTTGGTCGATGAGGACGTGCGACGAGCGCATCACCGAAAGATACTCATCCAACGGTAGTGATACGACTCGTTTTATTTCGCATTCTTTCGGATATTTCCATTCGATTTCCCGTAAGACTTTATCGAACATATCCGTACCCTTTAACAGGCTGCGGTCGCGTTGTATGCCGATAAAGAATCGAATTTTCTCCTCATCTTTCCATCGTGTATCGGGTGCAGTTTCTGTCGGTGGTTGTATGGGTATAGGTATGTATGCGAGTTTTTCCCGGTAGTCGTTTTCGTAACTGATGAAATATTCATAAAGGCATGCGGCGATTCCATTGCAGCGATCGGCCATGTAGCGGTTCAGGTTTTTCAACGGTTTGCTGTTCCATGCTTCTACTGTTTCCCGGCAGCCGGGATAGTTGCGTAACCGGTTGCCGATGTAGAAGTCGGAGTATCGGAAACGTTGTTCTTGGCAGGCTTTCACATAGAAATAGTCGGTACCGAGTGCGTCGAGAAAAATTTTACGGTTATGTCGACACAGGTAGTCGAATACCAATCGGTTCTTTTCGGGACGAAGTTGCAGGAATACGGGATTGGATAGTTGTACGACGTCGAAATTCCGAAACCGGGGTAAGTATCTTACAACATCGAATATGTAACGCAAAGATCCTGCCAGACCGTAACCGCTGCGCCGCAGATCGATATTCCGCCGGTTATTCATCCAACCGCTGCCACTCGAGGCGACGGTTACATCATGCCCCAAAGTACGTAACCCTTCGGCCAGTGTCCAGTGTAGATTGCTTGCTTCTCCCAACAATAATATCTTCATGTTTTGCGACAGTGTATGAGATAATAGATGATTCCTCTCCAACTTTGGAACAGAAGGGTGAAAAAGTTGGCTTTCCCTCGGTATGCGCCGACGAGAGCGAATTTGAACATGCGTAACCATGCGCTTGTACCGAAGATATGATAGTTGACGGCGCCTTTGGCTCGCATTACTCCTTTGCGGGTATAGGTGTACAGGCCTGTATTTTCGTAAGGTTCATCAACGATATAGTAGGGGAAAAAATAAACTGTAAGACCGGCTTTGGTGGCATCATATACCCATACCTCTTCTTCCCCGCAAATGAGCGTTTGCGTGCCGAGACCGAAGTATTCGTTGAATCGTATATGTCGTACCCGTTCTGGCCGGAATGCCAATTCTCCCGAAGTGGGGTATAATCCTTTCGGCCATTTCTCATAAGGACATGGCGTTGCGGGATAGGGCTTTATGGGGTTATGTCCTTCGATATTCAGCATGAACTGGGCGATGTCTATCTCGGGGTGAGAATCGAAAGTCTCGATTATACGGTCGAGATACTCGTTTTTGTACTGGCAATCGTCATCGGCTATCAGAGCTATATCGCCTGTGGCAGCATCGAGGCAATGGTTACGGTTGCGACTTAACCCCGTTCCTTCCAGAAAAATAAGTTTTACGTCTTGGCGATTTTTAAGCTCGTCGGGTATGTATTGGAAATATTTTTTTTCGGTATATTGCATCGAAACGATATACGATACGTCGGGACGATGAGGCAGCAGTACATCGGGAACATGTGCTATCCTTTCGTTGTAAGTACATATCAGGATATCGAGTTTCATGATTTTACATTATATTTGTTGCAAATATAACTTTTGTACGGAATATGCACGTCTCCTTTTTCTGAAAAACGACGGAATAATGCAGAATAAAATTGTTTCGAAAAGAAAATATTCATAGAGGAAGTACATTTGTAATTATGATGGAAATAACGATTATCATTCCGGTCTATAACAGAGAGAAGCTTTTGCCGCGTACGTTGGCATCGGTGGTGGCGCAGACCTATCGGCCTTTGCATGTGGTACTGGTCGATAACGGTTCGACCGATTGTTCTTTGGCTGTATTGCATGACTTTTGCGATAAGTATGCTGCGTCCGATTTTCGGGTTACTGTCTGTGAAGAACTTAATCCGGGAGCACCATCGGCCCGTAATGCAGGATTGCGCCGGGCAACATCGGAATGGGTGATGTTTTTCGATTCCGATGATGAAATGGGAACCTGTTTGGTGGAGAATTATGTCTCGGCTATCGGGAAAAATCCCGATGCCGATATTGTTTATACCGATATGAAAATTGTCGATGATGCAGGATACAGTATGATAAAACGTTCTCCTCGTAAAGGGGGAATTCATTTTTTATGCGGTAATATATTTCATACTTATTTTTCGACACAGCGTTATATGGTGCGGCGGGATGTCATTGAGGCGGTCGGTGCATGGAATCCGAAAACATTCGGTTGGGACGACTGGGAATTGGGAGTTCGACTCATGCTGTATACGTCTCGGATCGTGAAAGCGGTGAGTTCCGAACCGCAGGTGATCGTTCATGCCCATGCCGATTCGATTACCGGCACGCAATATTCCGACAAAGTCGATGAGTTATTGGCGTGCGTCGATGAGGCGGAAAAGCATGTTCGCGCTTCGGGACGCCGGGACGCGGGCATATTGTTGAATTGTCTTGATTATAAAAAAATAGTTCTTGCCGGAGCTTGTAGCCGAGAAGGCAGTATGCGCGGGAAGCTGCTTTTTCATGATGTTTTGAAAGGTGTCCCTTCTCGCAAGGTAAAAGCCGTTTTTGTTTCGGGATATTGGTTGGCAAGCAGAGGGGTGCGGGGTACGGCCCGTGTGGCCGAGAGATTGTTCCGTCTTTTTTGATACGGTTTAATTTCCGGTTATAAAAAGCCGGGAGATGTCCTGTCTGTCATTTCGAGAAGCGACTATTTTTATTTCTGAAAAATATTGGGGGAGCGTTTTGCCGGAAGAATCGAAATTTTCGCTATCTTCGCTTCCTTAAAAGTCGAATTTCATGCTCGAAGTCAGTATCATCATACCGGTATATAACGGGATTTCTTATATCGACCGTTGTCTCGGGGCGATTGTTTCGTCCGGGGCTCCGGCAGAGAAGTATGAAATTATAGCTGTCGACGACAATTCGACCGATGCTTCGCTCGAGAAATTACAGGAATGGGAGTCGAAGACGGAGAACATGCGCGTGTATCATCGGCGTAAGGCAGGGCCGGGAGGTGCCCGTAATTTGGGATTGAATTATGCCAAAGGCCGTTATATCATGTTTGTCGATGTCGATGATCGCATCAACCCGTCTGCGTTTGCCCGCCTGATAACCCGTCTTATCGGGTTGTACAGTCATCAGATTATCGGATTCGATTGCCTGAAAGTCGATGCGAATGACCGGGAGATGCCTTTCCAACAATTCGTGCTCCCTTATTGTCGGGATCTTTCCGGTCCCGATTACATGGCTCGTTATCCCTTGTACGGAGTGTTGTGGAGCTACTTGTTCAATCGCTCTTTTTTGTTGAAGCTCAATGTGCGTTTTCTTGAAAAATGCGTTCTCGAAGACGAGGATTTCGTAACACGGGTTTTCGGCCGGGCCGATTCGGTAACTTTTCTTCCCGTGCAGCTTTACTATTACTATGCCGAGAATAAGTCGGGATTGAGTAATATTCCCGACCCCGAGCATCAGGCCCGTTTGATGCATGACCGTCTGGCTGTCATTACGGGCTTAAAACGTATGCGGGAGGCAATCTGCGATCCGCAACTCGAAGAGGGGCTCGATCGTAAACTCTGCGATCTTTCTGTCGATACGATCCGCATACTCATCAATAAGCCCTATGACGAAAAACAAATCGCCGAGGCGCTCGATACCCTTTCTGGGCTCGGCCTTTATCCGCTGCCGCGAGGTGAGTACGGGAGTGCGTATATGCGTTTGCGCATGGCTACGGATACGCTACGGAAGGTCTTGACGTGGAAGCAGCGTCGTTCGTCTGCCATGTGGCGTCGTTGGGCTTGTTATTTTTTGCATTTGCGCCTTTCTTAATACTTTTATTTGATCTTTCCGTATAGGATTTATCACCGGTTTTTGCGATAAAAAGAAGAAATTTTAGGCAATAAAGAAAAATTGCCTTGCAAGATTAGTAAATATGAAAATTTACTATCTTTGAGGCGAAAAGTCTTTTTTGATAAGCGGAATTATTGTCGAGGATTCGGAACAGAAAAAATATTTATGTATATGAAAAAACTGGTGTTAGCATTATTAGGTGTTTGCTGTACGGTCATGATGGTACCGGCACAAGAAGTGATTTCCGGGGATACGGTAAAGGTTGTATCTGCTCAGCCGGTGGTTACTCAACAGCCTGTTGTGGAGAAAGCGGAATCGAAGAAAGAGGCGAAAGAGTTTCGCGGACGTCGCAAGTATTTCAACATAGGTTATGCGTGGGAGAAGCTCGAAGCTGTCGATTTCCCGTCGGAAGAAGAAAGCGAAATGGCATTCTTCCTTACATGGGGAAAGACTTTTTATCTGCATAAAAAGCCTCTCGCCAATATGTTGAAAATCGGTCTTGACTTTACGTGGACCGATATAACCTATGCCAAGTATGAAATAGGAAGTTCGATAGAAGATAGTGATGATTTTATGGGCATGATTTCTCCCGATTTCTATGTGGAAAAGTCGGATATGCACCGTATGGATTACGGAATGCATTTAGGCCCGTCCGTAACGATAAATCCCGTGAGTGCATTGTGTGTGAATGCCTATTTCCGTTATGCGCCGACTTTTGCCATGAGTCTGTCTCACTCCGGCGACGGTTGGGATATGGGGTACGGTTATGCCTCGTTGTTTGTAACGGGTGCTGCGGTTTCGTATAAAGCGATTTCATTGGGTATCGAATACCGTTTCGGTTCGACCAAGATGAATCTCCTTTCTATGGATCCCGATGATTGGGGTTACGATGATATGGAAGATATCGGCGGCGTGGGTGATGTTATCGGCGAGGTATTTTCATCGGCCGAAAAGACCAAATATAAATTGAAAGATTTGCGTCTCTATCTCTCATTCCGTTTCTAAAATTTTTTTCTAAGTAAAAAAAGCGTTGTACCCCATGTTGGTGCAGCGCTTTTTATTATTCCGACAGATTTTTATTTCAAGAGAGGTATGGCGATCCGAGAGGCGGAGCATCGAAGATTCTTTCGCAAAGTGTTATAATCTTTGCGGTATGATGTTGTTCTGAGTTAACTCCGAAAATCTCTCACAATGATGGTTGGAGATCCCTCACACTCGCCCGCAGTCTCGGTTCGGAATGATAATGTAGAAGAATCTCTCTATGTGTATAGCTTGTGCTGGGCATGTCATTCTGAACGGAACGTCAGTGTAGTGAAGAGTTTCTTGATATGAGGTACTGTCCTTACGATGTGATGTCATTCTGAGACGCGAAGTGTCGAAGAATCTCCTGCCAAATAGTGCGTTTTGTATGAGATCTCTCACATGCGTTCGAGATGACAGAAGCAAGAGATTCCTCATGTTCATTCGGAATGACAAATGAGCTACTGCCCTCGAAAACAATGTCATTCTGAAAGGCTTTACCTTGAAGAATCTCATGCCAAGTGAGTAAAAGCACGGGATTTCTCGTCAGCCTGCCGGCCTCGCTCGGAATGACAGAATTGTCATTCTGACGACCGTAAGGGAGGAAGAATCCCTGATAAAGCACAATGATGATATACGGTGAGTGTGTTATATATCTTATTCCCCCTTGAATGTTCTATTCGTCTTGTGCACATCGAAAAGATAAAACGAATACTGTTTTATGGATAATAAAAATGGAAAAAATGTGATATATAATATTGATATAATGATTTTTATATTATTCTTCTCTTTTTGTTTTTCCGAAATCTCTATTTTTGTTTCCTGTAAAAAATCTTATTTACATGGATTACACCTTTTTCAAGAACCAAAAACTATGTAATTGTTGATAAAAAGGTGATTTTTTTGTTCTAAAAGTTTGAAAAAAGAAAATATAAAAAATGCTCTGTTCTTTATTTCTTATATTTGGGCGATTAAAGATTTATTTATGGATAAAATGAATATTATAAATCTTTCCTTGCAGGAATTGTACAATGAGATGGGAGAGGAGGTCTCGTTCCACGACGGTTGCCTCGTATCGACTTATCACGGAATCAATAAAAATGAGATTGTGCGTAAAGGCATACCGTTGTTTTCATACCCGTGCCGTGTCGATGCGATAACGGCGATTGTCTGTGAAAAGGGGAAAGTAAGATTCACATCGAATCTCAAACAATACGTGTTACAGGAGAATGCATTGTGTCTCAATATGTCCAATACGATCGTAAAGGTCGACGAGATCGAAGATAGCGTAGTGCACCTTATCGCCTTTGATGAGAATTTTTTGAGAGATGTACACATCGATTTGAGAAATCTCCTGCCGCAGTTCACCAACGTGCTGGAAAACCCGTGTATGGCGATTTTTCCCGAGGAACTGGACGATATTCGGCAGATTTTCGAGACGATAGAAAAAGAGGTGAAAACTCTTTCGGGGAAAGCCTATCAGAAAGAGATCCTGCGTGGGTACGCAAGTATCGCCATCTATAAGATATGTGCAATCCTTTCCCGTGTGATGCAGATGCGGGAAACAGCGTCGATCGAGACGGTCAGGAATCGAGGAGAAGAATATTTCCGAGAGTTTATGCGCCACTTGCAGCAGCATTATTGTAAAGAGCGTTCATTGGGATTTTACGCCTCTTTGTTGCACATTACCCCTAAATATCTGACAACGCTTATCAAGCAGGTGAGCGGTCGTTCGGCAGCAGAATGGATAGACGAATGTGTAATTCTCGAAGCAAAAAATCTATTGAAGTTTTCGACAATGAGTATTCAGCAGATTGCTTACTATCTGAATTTTCCCAACCAGTCGTTTTTTGGTACCTACTTCAAGCGGCGTACCGGAATGTCCCCCTCGGAATACAAACAGAGTTGACCGCAGTAACCCTCGAACATACAACCGGCGGCCTGATTGCAGGCCGCCGGTTTGCTTTTATCCGTAAAGAGAACATGTACATTATTTGAGCGTAACGGGGAGTGTTTTCAATCCCTTGTCGGCCGATGTGCCACCGTATAGAATTTCGTATTTTCCGGGTTTGCTCCATACCGTACCGCTTTCGGGGTCATAGAAATCAAATGTCGAGGGACGTAAGTCGACGGTTATTTTCCGGGTCTCTCCGGCGCGAAGAGATACCCGCTTGAATGCCCGCAACGACTTCTCGGGCCCGTCGGGATCTTGTAAGTTGCGGACATATATTTGTATGACTTCCTCTCCATTGCGGGTACCGCTGTTTGTCAACGATATGGTCAAGCTGTTTTCTTTTCCGGCCCGGGCTTTTTTATCGAGCGATGCCTTGCCGTAAGTAAAGGTCGTATAGCTCAATCCGTGCCCGAATGGGAAAAGCGGCTCTTCCTGCATGTAGCGATAAGTACGCCCCTTCATGCTGTAATCTTCGAAGTCGGGTAATTGTGCCGTGCTTTTGTAGAATGTAACCGGAAGCCGTCCTGCCGGATTGTAGTCGCCGAGCAGTACATCGGCTACGGCGGTTCCTCCGGCCTGTCCGGAATACCATGCCTGCAAGATGGCATCGACGTAAGGCATCTCCCGTTCGAGCCCTATCGCGCTGCCCGAGTTGAGTACGAGAATCACTCTCTTGCCGGCTTTTTTCAGGGCAGCGATGATGTCGCTTTGTACTTGGGGCAGTTCGATGACCGTACGGTCTCCGCCTCTGAATCCGGGATAATCCACCCGCATTTCCTCACCTTCGAGTCGGGGAGTGATACCTCCGGCAAAGATTACAGTTTCCTCTTCGATGCTGCGGGCAAGCGCTTCGGGGTCGACGGTTTCGTACCGGCCTACGTCGAAGCGCAGATGTCCTTCGCCTCCTCCCTGTACATATTCGACAACGACATCGTATTGTTTGCCGGCTTCGGCTGTGAAGCGGATTTCGTTGTTGGCGCGGGCTTGCGAGTCGTACCAGAGATTAGCAAGCGTATCTCCGTCGATCATCAGCCTGAATCCGTCATTTGCCGACAGCGTGAAGATATAGTCTCCGGACTGTTCAGGAGAAAATACGGCCGTGTACCGTCCGGTGAAATCATAGAGCGACACGCCGGAGGCAAAGCCGTCGGCTCCGCCAATGTCGAAATTGAACGGCAGCGGCACGTGGGTACGTATCACAGCATCACCTTTCATTTCGGTATTGTTCCAATAAGTTGCGGAGAAACCGGTTTTACCGTCGGACGAGCAATGGTCGAAAACGCTGTTGAATACTTTTTCGCCCACCCAGTTGCACCCTTTGCGGTATGTAAAGGGTATTCCTTTTTCCTGTAAGGCGAGCAACAGCGTGGAGGTATGTGAGGGGAATCCGTTGTAATTGCCCCATTGCATGACCGAGTCGGCGGCATTAGGGCCGATGACTGCTATACGTTCTCCTTTGTCGAGAGGAAGAATCCCGTCTTTGTTATAGAGGAGCGTCATGCTTTTCCGGGCCATTTCGAGGGCTTTGGCTTTATGAGCTTCGCAGTCTACTGTCGAGTAGGGAATTTGTGCCCAGGGTACGATGCTGTCGGGATCGAAAAGACCCAGCTCGAAACGGGCTTTCAACAACCGACGGACCGATGTGTCGATTTGCGCTTCGGTAATCAGGTCGTCGCGTACGGCTTTCACCAGCGACGAGTAGTTGCTACCGCATTCGAGGTCGGTCCCGCTGATGACGGCGTCGGCCGACGCTTCTTCTTTCGAGGCGTGCGTCTCATGATGCCCTTTTTTGAAGAGGTCGCTTATGGCGCTGCAATCCGAGACCACGATGTCGCGGTAACCCCACTGTTCCCGTAAGATATGAATGAGTAGTTTTTTGCTGCTGCAACAGGGTTCTCCCTCATAGCGGTTATAGGCGCACATGACCTCTTTTACCCGTGCTTCCTGCACCAGTTCTTTGAAGGCGGGCAGGTAAGTCTCCCACAAGTCTCTCGGAGCGATGTTTTCGGCATTGAATGAGTGGCGGTTCCATTCGGGTCCGCTATGTACGGCAAAATGTTTGGCGCAGGCGTGCAGTTTGTTGTAGCGTGCGGCCGTGTCGCCTTGCAGGCCGAGAACGACGGCTACGCCCATACGTCCGGTGAGATAAGGGTCTTCCCCGTAAGTCTCCTGACCTCGCCCCCAGCGGGGATCGCGGAAAATATTGATGTTGGGAGTCCAGAACGTAAGACCCTGATACCTTTGTAATTTATCTTGTGTACGCTTGGATTGGTGGTGTTTGGCTCGGGCTTCGGTCGAGATGATATTGAAAGTTTCGTACACGGCCTCGTCGTCGAAGGTTGCCGCCATGCCTATGGTTTGCGGGAATACGGTGGCCAATCCCGCGCGCCCCACACCGTGCAATGCTTCGTTCCACCAGTCGTATGCCGGTATTCCCAGTCGCTCTACGGCAGCCGAACCGTTTTTCATGAGAGAGACTTTTTCTTTGAGTGTAAGGCGGTGCAGCAGGTCTTCGGCCCGTTCGGACGGCGATAAAGAGGGATTCTGATAAGGTAGCGGGTTTTGCGCATGGACGGTAACCCAGCAGAGTCCCGCACACGCTGCGGCGAATATTCGTTTTTTCATGGCAATATGTTCTTTTGTTTGTAGCTGTACAAAAATAACGAATAATCCGCTCCCAAGAAAAAAAGTCTGTTTTTTCTTTTGTTGCGCTTTTATGGCATGTCTCGTTGAGGAGAGGGTGTCATTCCGCGCGTATGCGAGGAATCTCATAATCCTACTGACGCTTCGCTACCGTCCTGCATGAAGAAGGTGAAAAGAGTATTTCGACCCTTCTCCGCCAGAGTAAGAAACAAAACATAAAAGGGCAGAGTCGTCGATTCTGCCCCTTTTGTTTCACGGTTGATAGGGTTTATTTGAGAATGACCTTTTTCCCGTTTACGATATATACCTGGCCTTTCTGCATTGTATTTACACGTTGGCCGTTCAAATTGTAAATGGTGTATTCTCCATTCTTGTCCGCTTCGACCGAGGTGATTCCCGAAACAGTGGTATCGACAACATTGGAAATTTCTCCGAGGCCGCCGTTTACATTGGCCGCACGTATGGTGTATTTGCCATCGGTTGTTAAGGAGAATGTCGTACCTGTCTGGTTGGCTACATATTTGCCGTCGCAGAAGATGACATAGCAGCGGGCATCATCGGAATCTTCCCATGACAGAATCGAGTTTTCCAATGTAACGACAGGAGCAGCGACCGTTACGGTTTCTTCGGTCGGCAACCAACTGTCGGTTCCGCCCAAAACGTTTTCGAGTGTATAAGCTTTGGCTTCCTCATCGGTGAGTACCGGTGTGTATTTATTGGTACTCGACGGCGAGTTTGTTCTCTTGGTGAGATCGACTGCTGTGCTGTCGGGTTTCATCGAATTGTATTCGTAGAAATGCGTGGTGAGATCGGACATTCCGGCCCAAGCACCGTCCGAGGGAAGAACATACATTATCGTGTTGAGGAAGTTGGCGCGGGGAGTATCCTGCCACGGGCGTCCGAGGTTATAGCTGCCGTCGGTTACCGAGGTAGCGCCTTCGGCCGCTTTGATGATACAGTTTTGGAATACGTATCCCCATTTCAGAGTAGAACTTGTCGACGGAGCTGTGATGCAGTTTCCTCCGCGATCTTCCAGCACGAGCGTCGTATTGCTGAAGAAATTATCGCCGCCCCCGCAGATAAAGTCGACGGTCCCGTGAATTTCACAACCCTCTAAGTAGGCACGGTTTCCGGTAACCTGCGTATCTTGGTTACTGAGCATACGCACGTTTTTCATGACCGTCTTGTCTCCGCCGTAAATGGCGACGGCAACACCACCCTTTTCTTCTTTACCGAAATTATTGTCGTTACGGACAGTGAGGTCTTGCAGATAGAATCCCGTACGGTCGCGCAGGTTCAGAACCGGATTGGAAATACCGTCGCGGTTACCATGAAGTATCACGCCGTCGCGGCTTTCACCGATAAGAGAAACGTTGTATGCCGTGAGGCGTTGTTCTTCGGAACCGAAATCGTAATCGCCGTTCTTTATGAAAATCGTCTTACGTACCGCATCGGCTGAAGTATTGCTTTCGTTCACCGCAGCAAAGGCAGCCTTGAACTCGTCGACGTCGGATACGACATAGTCATAAACGATTTTTTCGGCTACCGCTTTACTTCCCACTTTTATCGGAATTTCGATGGCTTCGGTATTGCTGTTACCATAGGTATCTTTGGCGGCACCGGCAGCAATGGTCAATGTATAGTCCCTGTTATATTCCAAATCCCATATAGGGAAGTAAAGGGTCGACGCTCCGCCTTCGGCCGTAACGGTACGATCTCCGATGGTGGCGATGGTCGTTGTCATTTCCCTGTCATACGCCAAAGCGACGACGCAGTGATTTTTATGCTCGGTAGAGGTTACGCTTTGATTCTTCAATACGGGAGAAGTTGCGATAGACACTTTTTCTATCACCAACTGGAACCAAGCCACCGGCTGGCCGCCTCCTTCCAATGTGAATGTAAACGGCGTACCGGCTTTATGCCCGTCGAGATTGATGACGAGGTCATACATCGTTTCGTCGGGTTCATCATACGAGTGCTTGGTGGGAATGGTTACGGTAGCGCCTTCCGAAACGAGAGATACGAGCGTGCCGCTGTTGTAGTTTGCATTGAAATCTTTGAATATGACTTGCTTCACTACTACATCGCTCGGAATTTTCCATGTATTTTCGGTCGCATTGAATTTGAAACTGCTATTGTTCCAACCGTCGAGAGCTGCTGTTTCCAATGTGTAAAGGCCGTTCGACCAGTTACCGTCGCCCTCTTTTCCGTCGCCTGTGTACTTCAATTCTACGATTTCGTCTTTATCGGTCATTTCATAAATCTGTACACCCTCTATGTTGATGGTAAAGATGCGAGTGTCTTCTCCTATTTTTCCCTCGATTGTATAAGTGGCGGTTGTTCCGGTCAATGTGCCGGTACCCGTTGCAGTAGACCCGTCGAGAAATGTTGCTTCTACTTCGGGCATGGAAGTTGCAATGCGATCGGTAATGGTCGCGGTGTAAGGAGCGGTATTGATATCGGAGGGAAGTTCTACCGCCATACCGTCGATAGAAAGAGCCGTCATTTGTATTTCACCGATGCGAAACAATGCGAGCGTCCACTCTTCTTTGTTTACGGCTGCGTCTTCTTGGGCGGCAACTTTCAGACTTACGGTCGTGGTCGTATTGGCTGCCGGAGTAGCAATCGAATAAGTCCCGTCTCCGTTATCCGTTACGGGAACATCGGCACCTTCTGCATCTCGGGCGGTAACCGTAAGGTCGGCCGAGATAGATTCGACACGGAATGTCGTTGTTTCGTCATAAGTCGTGGGAATGTTTACAAGCCAGTCGGTGGTCGAGCCCTCTTTCACAGAGAGACCGTCGATGGAAACGCTTTTCACCATAGCGATATTCGATGCATATTTTTCCAGACGGGGTGCCTTGTAATTGCAGATGAAACCGTCGCTTTCATTTGAGAATGTGAATGTGATCTTTTTTACGCCGGGTTCCATCTTGCCGGGAAGCAGTATGGTCGTCGGGGTATAGTCATTGTTTTTTTCAAGAGTATAGACCGTGTTTACATCTTCTTTCCCGCTGTTTTCGTCAAGAACGACGATATTCATTTTACCGGCACTATAAACATGAAGATCGAGTGTCATATTGTATACACCGGCTTCTGTATTGATAAAGGAGTAAGAGGCGGTACCGCCGTTTTTAACGAAACCCACATTATCGTTGTCATTTTCGGTTCTCGGGCCGTTGTATAACCCTTTTTCCAAAGACAATGTACCGGGACATTTATCGTAATCGGCTGCCGAAGAAAAAGTAAGGCTTCCATAGTTCCCGGCATAACTGCCGGTAGTTCTGGTTACTTTGAAGACGAGGGAGTATTCGCCGACAGGTAATTCGGGAATAACCAACTGATGTTTTACCGAGGGAGTCCAGTTGCCGGTATTGACGACGGTAACGGTTTTGTCGAGATAGGTCTTGTCTCCGTCGGTCAATGTTACGTTCAAATCAGCTTCGTTTTTCGTTCCTGTGAGAAACGATAGGATATATTCCTGAGCCACAGTATTGTTGATCGTGAATGTTATGACGGTATTGGAGCGCGTACTGCCCACATCTGTTCCTCCGTTTTCACTTTTACAATTTTCTAACGTGGCATTTTCCCAGTTGATTGTTGTCGCGACAGGAATGTCTACCGTGGTAGCTGCGACGACACTTGCGTTCCACCCCAACAATGTCAGAAGTAAAACGGCAATCAAAGTCAAGTTCTTTTTCATAAGATCGTTTTTAAGGTTATTTAGGTATTAGATTGTTATTGAGAACGTTTCGATGAAATTGTTTATATTTGTGTGTTTGGGGTCTCTGATTTTCAGCGGATTAGTATATCCTATTGTTTTTTCTGTTTTGAAAAAATAAGAAACACATCGATCCTCGCGCATTTATTATGTGTAAAGTTATAATTTTGTAATCCGAAAGATGTGTTTTTTTAGGCCAAAACATGTGGACTTTTTTCCCTTTGGTCAAAAAATCCGCATATATGGTCGTTTTTTAATAAAATTTTTCCACTCTCCAATGCTTAATTTCTCGTGATGAAATTGCCTAAACAAATCATTGACCAATGATAATTGCGGGAAAAAAGAAAATTCATTGAAAATTTGATGCCGGTTGATAAGAAATCCGGTAGAAACCGGTTATATTAGTAAGTATTGAATTCCAAAAACCTCATCACATGAAATACACCTGTCTCTTAACTCTGTTCGTTGCGCTTTTCCCCGGATACGGTGTGGCATCGGCCCGAATGGTCGTCGATACCGATTCGCTGGAACTTCCTGCCTCATTATCCTTACCCTCTTTGCCCGATACGCTCCCGGCTGCTTCTGTACCGTTGGGAAATAGACACGATTATCCCGAGGAAAAGAGCGATTTCCCTATGTGGAAAGGTCCTTTCGGTCCGACATGGGACAGTATCAGCGCTCCTTATCCCGATGAGGTAGCGTGGTTGCGACAAGCTAAATTCGGCTTTTGGGTACACTTCGGTCCGCAAGCCGTAGGCGAATGCGGAGACTGGTATGCCCGTCGTCTGTATCAGCGGGATTATCCGGCCTATAAAGCCCATTTATCAAAATACGGGCATCCGTCCGAGGTCGGTTATAAAGACGTATTACGTAATTGGAATCCCGACAAGCTCGACCCGGCTGCTTATACCCGGTTGTTTTATGAGGCCGGGGCTCGTTATCTTTTTATTTTAGGAGTACACCATGACAATTACGATTTATGGAATTCCCGTTACCAGCCGTGGAATTCGGTAAATGTGGGACCGCACCGGGATCTTTTGGGCGAGTGGGCGACAGCGATTCGCAAACAGGAAATGCACTTCGGCATCACTTTCCACCACGAATATAGTTGGTGGTGGTGGCAGACGGCTTTTGAATGCGACTCCACCGGCCCTTATGCCGGCGTGCCCTATGACGGCCGACTGGTTTACAAACCGGCCCGGGGAGAATGGTGGGAACCTTATCCTCTGCAATGGCTTTACGGCATCAATTTACGGGAATACAAGACGATCGACGAGTTTGTGAACCGTCCCGAAGAAGGGATCTTTACCCGACATCGGGATTATGCCCGATGGTACACGACCCAGTGGGCTCTCCGTATCGAAGATGCTATCGAGAAATACGACCCCGATTTTATCTATACCGACGGAAATACATTGCAACCCTTTTGCGGCATACGTACCGGGACGGGAACGAAGAGCGACGCGGCTCAACGGGTCATCGCATCGTATTACAACCGGGCCGTGAAAAAGCATGGGGCTATCGATGTTTTCAGTATTGTAAAATTTCATCCGGCCGGACGCCGAGGTATCGTTACCACCTTTGAGAATACTTTCCCCAAAGAGATAAAGCGCGACCAAATGTGGATAGGAGAAGCTCCTGTCGGAGACTGGTTCTATGCCGAGGGGATAGATTATAATGCGACATCGGTGGTGCGTTACCTGCTCGAATGCGTGTCGCGCGACGGAAACTGTGCCGTGAATATACCCATACGTCCCGACGGCTCGCTCGATGAGGCTTGCGTGGAAATGTTACGGGAAATCGGAGACTGGACTCGGATAAACGGTTGCGGGATCTATGGCAGTCGTGCTTGGCGCGTGTGGGGAGAATCGCCCATGACTCCTGCGACCAAGCTCCAACGTGGGAAACTGGGAAATCGCCAAGCCGAGATTCCTTTCACTACGGGTGATTTCCGTTTTACGTTAGGTGCCGACAGTGCGATATATGCTTACTGTATGGAAGTGCCTCATGACCGTGAGATTCTTGTCATACGTTCTCTCGGGCAAGAAGCGGGCCGTGTAGATAGCGTTTCGCTGTTAGGCAGCGACGCACCGCTGGAATGGCGCCAGACTCGCGATGCTCTTATTGTTCGGTGTCCGACGGGTATGGATCGTTACCGTATTACAGCGACTTTCCGTGTTGAGGTTGGTAAATAGATCTGTTCTTATGCCGAATAGTAGCCTTGCCGATTTCTTTGTTTGGTAGGGCTATTATTTCATGGTGTTTTTTATCGTGAATGAATATGTGTGAGACTGCTTTCTCTTTTGTCATTCCGAGCGTATTCGAGGAATCTTGTGTTATTATCGCTTGGGGTGGAGATTCCTCCTTCCTGCGGTCGTCGGAATGACATGTTTGTCATCTCGAACGCATGTGAGAGATCTCATACAAAGCGTACTGTTTGGCAGAATTCTTCGGGGGCAATATCCCTCAGAATGACATCGTACCGTAAAGTACTGCAACGTCTGTTATTCCGAAGCGTATGCGGGGAATCTCTTACAACGAGTTCATTTAGCAGGAGATTCTTCGACGTTCCGCGCCTCAGAATGACATACGACAAAGGGTTGTAACACTTTGCGAGAGATTCTTCCTCCCTATGGTTGTCGGAATAGCAGGTTACAAAGGGTTGTACATTTGATCCGAAGATTCTTCGGGATCAGGCCCCTCAGAAAGACATTGTGCCGCAAGAACGGTAATACTTTGAGTGGGATTCTTCACTCCACCGTGTTTCGTTCAGAATGACAAGGGCCTTTGGGGGCCACAGCCCGAGTGTTATTCCGAGTGAGGGCGTAAGCGTAAGCCCGACGAGGAATCCCGATTAGATCGAATAATACAAGAGAAGGAGATTTATCGAAAAAAATCTCCTTCTACATTTTGCCGTTTTTGGGGGTTATAAAAATCGGAAATGCTCCAACCCCTTTTATTTGTTTTTATTCCACACTTCGTTCCACTTGTTTTCCCAGTTTTTCCGGTCTTTCTCTGCAACGAAAGGTTGCTCTTTGGCCGGGAAGGCCAAACCTTCGGGAGTGAAATCGACCCGGACAAATCCTATTTTTTCACGAAAATGAGATTGGGTGTCATTCCCGAAATAGCTGCACCACCAATTCCCTTCTTTGTCCTTGAAAAATCCCGTTCCACCCCCGCAGGGTATCGACTCGTGGCGTTGCCTATATGGGCCGTAAATATTATCGGAGACACCTAAACAAGTCGAATATCGTCCTTCATAATCATCGGCCGCACCCAGATAATATTTACCGTTCCGTTTAAAAAGAACTGCCCCTTCATGACCCAAGTCGTTCATACCTCGGCCGACGCATTTTTTTGCATGGTGTGCGGGATTGCGATCGGGCTCTTCCAATACGATTTGACGGAACGGTTCGGCAAATCCGCTCATATCATCTTTCAGCAGGGCGATTTTGGAAGCATTGCCGTAGGTGAAATAGACTTTTCCGTCCTCGTCTTCGAAAAGAGTTGGATCAATTCCGTCTGCAATGGATTCATCGATGGTAAATGCATTGACATAAGGGCCTTCGGCTCTTCCCGTACTGCTTTTCAGAATTCCGATTCCATGAGGACACATACTGAAACAGATAAAATAGTTTCCTTTGATGTAGTGTATTTCGGGAGCCCAAACAGCTCTCACTGCCCGACGCGGGTGTTTGCGCCATTCCTTCACCCACTCGTCGGCCTCTTTGTCTATGTCCCATACCAGTCCGACGTATTCCCAACTGTGCAGATCTTTTGATTTCCACAACTCGATGCCTTTCGCCCATGCCCAGATATTGTCTCCCGAAGATCCCGTCAAATAGTAGTTCCCGTCTCCGCCCAGCGTTACGACTCCATCTCGCAGATGCAATTCCCATGCCGGTCTGATGGGTGGAACCAGTCCTTTATCGACCGCAGAACCCGAACACATGCGAAGGTCTCCTTTTTTATATTCGGGTCGGGGATTATCTCCGTAATACATAACTCCGCTGGATCCACTTCTCCAGCCGCCGCGGCCGTCTCCTTTTACAGCTTCTCCCGGCCCGCTGATTCCCGAAAATTGTTTGGCCCATGCGATTTCTTCTGCCGGTGCCGTATATGCTTCTTCTTGGGCAAATAACGGGAATGCGAATAAAAGTCCGGCGATTAATAAAGACATTTTCTTTTCTATCATATCATTAAAATTTTGTTTTATAATACGTTGCTGTTTTTTTGAAAGCAAATTTATATAATTCTCCGCAATAATCGAGGTTTTTTATTCGGAGATGAATGAAAAACGTTTTTTGTGAAACTTGTCGGCCTCCGACAGCACAGAATGATAAAACAAAAATTCTGTCAAAAGACAAAAAAAAGTGAGTCGGGAAACAAAGATTGCCAGAAAATCGTATTTTTGTGAAAGAGATATTTTATTCCATTAAATAAACGAATTGCCATGATAAGAAAAATTACCTTGATAGCCGGGTTGTTTATTTTTATATTCATGCCCATGCAGGCTGCCCGTAAATTGACGAAGATTTCGTTCGACAAACTGACCTACGATTTCGGTACGATATATGAGAAAGACGGGAATGCAACTTGTACGTTCCGTTTTGTCAATGAAGGGAAAACGCCGTTGGTTATTCTTCGGGCGCAAGCCTCGTGCGGTTGTACCGTTCCTTCTTATCCCGAGCATCCTATCGCACCGGGCGATACCGCTGAAATGAAAGTGGAATACCGTACCCGACATCGTCCCGGAGAATTCTCCAAATACATTTTTGTCTATTCCAACACCAAACCCGACCGTACCACTTTGCAAATCAAAGGGGTGGTCATTCCCGATAACGGAGGCAACAGTGTCGAGCCCTCTACCCGAAATTACCGGGAGGGAGAACTTCGGACACGAACTGTTTCGGAATAGTTTGATGCTTCCATAACGTCGAACCTCTTATTCTCACCCCATGAAACACATCGAAAACAGCAGTGAATATGCCGGATTGTCGGTTAACAAGGGTATCTCTCAACCTCCGTCGATCAACCCATATTTGGTGCAAAAACTGCGACACCGGCGTCGGGAATACACGGCCGCCGAATACATAGAGGAAATACGGAAAGGAAACATCACCGTACTGAGTCAGGCCGTAACACTGGTCGAGAGCCAACTGCCCGAACATCAGGCCATCGCCCAAGAGGTCATTACCGGTTGTCTGCCCTATGCCGGAAACTCGGTGCGCATAGGTATTACCGGCGTTCCGGGATCGGGGAAAAGTACATCGATCGATACTTTCGGACTTCATGTGCTCGACCGGGGTGGAAAACTTGCCGTATTGGCCATCGACCCCAGTAGCGAACGTTCGAAAGGGAGTATTCTCGGTGATAAGACCCGTATGGAACGGCTTTCTCAACAGAAAAACGCTTTTATCCGACCTTCGCCCTCGGCCGGTTCGCTGGGCGGTGTGGCCCGTAAAACGAGAGAAACCATCATCTTGTGCGAAGCGGCGGGATTCGACACGATTTTTGTCGAAACTGTGGGTGTGGGTCAGTCCGAAACGGCCGTGCACTCGATGGTCGATTTCTTTCTCCTTATCCAGTTGGCCGGGACCGGCGACGAACTGCAAGGTATAAAACGGGGTATCATGGAAATGGCCGACGGTATCGTCATCAATAAAGCCGATGGGAACAACATCGAAAAAGCGAAATTGGCACAAGCGCACTTCCGTAATGCCCTGCATCTCTTTCCGCCCGCCCCGTCGGGCTGGACACCGCAAGTCCTCACTTATTCGGGATATTACGAAATAGGTATAGCAGAGGTGTGGAAGATGATCGATGACTATACGACTTTTGTAAAACAGAACGGATATTTCGACCGTAAACGTCGGGAACAATCGAAGTATTGGCTTACCGAAACTATCGACGAACAGTTGCGGGCCCACTTCTATCAGAATCCCGACATTGCCCGATTGTTGGCCGAAAAAGAACGTATGGTTCTCAATGCCGAAGAGAGTCCGTTTACTGCCGCGCAAGAGATTCTCGATAACTATTTCGGTCGATAGGTCGCTTCTCGCAAAGAAAAAAATTATAGATACAGACTTCTTCTTTGTCGGTAGTTTTTCATGAACAGGGTTCTTGTCTCGTAGAGCGATGGCGAAGTGTCCCAAGCAGCATGAACGAAATCAAGAGATTCCGCTATATAGTTATCCGGAATGATTTCTTTTATTATGCAGACGGTAGCAAAATGCCCAAGTAGGACGGACAGAATAAGGATATTCCTCACACTCGGGCTGTCGCCCTCAAAAGCCCTTGTCATTCTGAACGAAACGCGGTGAAGTGAAGAATCCCTGCAAAATATGACAACCCTTACAGTGTGATGTCATTCTGAGGGGTATTGCCCCCGAAGAATCCTACCAAACAGTACGCTTTGTATAAGATCTCTCACTTTCGTTCGAGATGACAAACATGTCATTCTGACGACCGTAAGGAGGAAGATTCCCCCGCAACGAGATATTGCCCTCGCCAGTCTTTGTCATGTTGAGCGTATGCGAAACATCTCTCTACCCAAGCGAGTAGCGAGAGATTCGGCCAAGCTGATTTTCTACGGCACTCGATAAAATGAAAATTTGTTTTTCCCTTTGTACTTGTTTGCTCGAAAATTTCTCGTCGGGCTTACGCCCTCACTCGGAATGAGATATTTGTCATACAGGGCGGTAGTGGAATATCTTTCTTCGTACATGCGAAACCGGAAAAAATCTCAATGACGGCTACTGCTATATAAGAAGGCCGGTGAAGTATTCTTTCACCGGCCTTCTTATACGGAAAGATTTATTTGTCTTTTACGATTTTATATGATTTCGTCATTCCCGTGCCGTCGGTAACTTTCAGTAAATAAATACCGATTCCCGTATCCGGTAGGTTCAGGGTATATACCGAAGTGTTCTCGGCGCAGTTACCCGATGCTATTTTTACACCGCCGAGCGAATAGATTTCATAAGAGCGAATATCATTCTCGTCGACAGCGGTTTGCTCGATGTTTAACATCTCTTTTTCGGTAACCGCAATATTCAGAAGACGGGTATAGGAATCCCCGTCACCATCTGTTACCGTCAAGGTAATCGGATATATTCCGATTCGAGAAGGCGCGGCAATAGTCAGCTTGCTGCCCGAGATATGTGAAATTGATTGAGGGTCGTCGACCGTATATATAGGAGATTGTGTATAACCGGCAAACATCGCTTTCAGATCGATATCTGTTGTCTCTCCGGGTTTCAACATCGTATTGGGTGATGCCATGAATGCCAAGTAATCTTCGAGTGCCGAGAAACCGTCGTTATTGTTGTCGGCATGACTGTCGCTATAATCTCCTGTGGCAGAATTTACATTGGAACCTTTGATTTCTTCCCACCAGTCGGGCAGGCCGTCGAGGTCGGTGTCGAAATCGGCGGGACGCATCTCTTCGGGATACAACTCATATCCCCCAGCATCGGCTTCGTTATCTATTTCGCCTTTGATACCCGACTTACTACCGACATAAGTGTATGAGCGATCGAGTGTTTCCCTGATGACACGTCGATCGGTATCGTCGCTGAATGGCAGATTGGCCCCAACATCACTGAGCACGCTTTTATAAGCCTCCTGTGCCGTTTCTATTTTGGCATACGAGGGGAAATAGGGAGTATCCACAAAGGCTTCCCAATCGATACTTCCGCGACCGTCGTCGATACTTAACCGGTAGGTGTCATTGAGTTTGTCGGTAGAGAGCGAACCATTCTTGTTATCCCTGATATTTCCATTTACATAGGCGCTTTGCGTACCTTTGAGATTTCCTTCTATATTGAGGGTAAACAGGACCGTATGCTTTGTATCAGTCCCCATCTTGTAATAGTTGTTTACAAAATTCACTTCATGTGCACCGCCGTCGGTAGTACGTGTTACCCAGTTATATACCACGTTATTAAATATATCCAGTCGACCGGCATAGTAGCCATTGGCATCGGTTCCGCCGCCCATACTCCAATTCCGGCCGTAGCAGTTGGCGAGCAGGTTGTGATGGAACGAACCTATATCTCCGCCGATAGTGGCTGCATAACCGTGATTAGTCCCTTCGGGATATTTACGATGACCGGCTATACCGAGAGCTTCGGATATCATGGAACGTTGTATGGTGATGTTTTGGCAACTGCGACTGCTGAATGTCTCATCGGTACCCCAGCTCGCCGTAGCGTGGTCGATGATGGCATTGTCGGCATAATAAAATCCGATAGAACCACCTGTATCGGCATCACCGCCACGACGGGAACGGAGGAATCTGCAAATATTATCATTGGCGATACCCACAGAGCCGTTAGCGATGCAGATACCTTTTCCGGGAGCGGTTTGTCCGGCTATCGTTACATAATCATCGCACTTCACATCGTCATCCAGTACGATGAGTCCAGAAACATTGAAAATGACGGTACGCGGACCGTTGCCGGCTGTAACCGCATGGTGAAACGATCCCTCGCCCGAGGCATTGAGATTGGTTACATACATCACTTTTCCACCACGACCGCCATGAGCGAACCGACCGTACCCCTCGGCACCAGGGAAAGCAAGCAATCGAGGTTGGAAACTCCATACCGACCCTTTGGTAACAACTCCGTCGGCATCGACACGATCGACGCGCCAATAGTGGATCGCCGTTTTGCTTTGAAGAGGTGCATTGTAACAAGTATCCGTACCTAATGTGATCGCATCGTCGGGGGTAGCCGTAGACAGGCTGTTCTTGTCGGTATCGATGTAGAGATACTGCTTTGTCGTCTTTCCGTCAATGGCGGCATTCCATTGCAGAAGAACATCGCCCGAATCGCCGTTGGCGTGCAAGTTCCCATCGGCAGGAATGGGAGAAGTCGCCATAGCCGAAATATCAACTTCATCTTCGTCGATAGTAAAAGCACTGTAATCGAGGGTAGGACACGTTGATGATCGTATCCATCGACAGGCTCCGGGAATCTGCTCGGCGTTGGCATTCAGTACAGCCACAATAGAGTCGCCGGTAAAAGTTTCGGCTGCCAATTGAGAGATGTTCTCGGTTTTGCCTTTATCGGAGTTGATCGCCGCTGAAAGCGTGTTGGCATAGAAACAATTTCTCACAAGGGAGCCGACAGAATTTTCCGAAGAAATACCGGCCTTATTGCTTTTTGTCGTGGTAAGTGTCGATATGCTGACGCAATTATCGATGATGCACGAGTCGATATCTCCTGCACCGATGCGCCCCACAATACCTCCGGCATTGTTTTTGGCCGTAAGAGTAGCATCGGAATAGCAGTTGATGATTTGAGAGGAACCTACACATTGTCCCACGATGCAACCGGCGTACGACCCGTAACCTTCGAGACGGGTATTCTTCACATAACAGTTGATCAGCTTCGAATCGACCATCTTACCTACGATTCCGGCGAAACGGGCGTTGCCGTAGAAGTAGGAATCTATCACCCCCAAATTTTTGATGGTGGCATTGTAGGTGATGCGGAATAACGATACACATATAGCATAATCGACCGAGTATAGTCCGCTGATAGTATGCCCATCACCGTCGAATATACCCTCAAATGCAGCTGTGTATGTGGTTTCATCGGTAAAGATACCTACCATAGGCGTTTGGGGTGAATATGCTTTGCCTCCATTCATGGAACTCGACATGTTGCTACCGACACCTTCGTGCATGACCAAATCGGTAGTAAGTTTGAAATAGCGACCTCGGCTGAATCCCGAAATGGTCGATACATCGTTGGCAAACTTGGCGAATTGCGATTCCGTAGCAATGAGATAGGGATTGTCTTTTGTACCGTCTCCTCCTGCGTATTCCGTTGCCGTTGTACCATCCCACGCCGCCGATGCATACATGCAAGGTGCAGCAAACAGTATAGCCGACAAGAAATGTTTAAATAGTTTTTTCATGATATGTATTTTAAAGTTCGATCGGATTGTAATTGTCTCCATGACCGGAGATATATTTTAAGACTTCACCAAGTCATATTCTATTGCATCGTCTCGATAATCCGGAACTATGTAATGAAACAAATATAATGAGATGTGAATAAACAAAAGAATAAAAAATAGGTCAAAAATGAGGATTATTCATTCAATTTTGTTTTCGATATATACTTGGAGCGAGAATGATATCGAGAATGATATATAGCTTCGATCGAGTTTGTATAAAATCTATATATGTCTAGTAAATGTTATTTTGCTTATATTTAATTCATTATACATCAATAAGATGGTAATTGCAGCGCCTTGCAAAAGAAACAGAATAGAAACAAAATAGGTATTTTAGGAGATTCTTCGCTTTTTACTTTTCACTTGATTTCATTCCTTGCACTTGGTCACACATAAAGTGTTTCTCGGAGCAATTCTTCCTACCACTTACATCTCACTTGAAGAATATCGTTTGGTTGCCCATAAAGAATTTTGCAGCCAAAAGAGAAAAGCACGAACCTCAGCCTTGTGGGTCTAATCTTCATCGGAGTTTTATCCTTTACAAAGTTAGCTATTTCTATCAAGTCATAGGCATATGGAAAGATAAATATGCCTACTTATATTTAGTTTACTTTGGTTTAGCATATATATAGGCTAATAGACTAAACTGAATTTTCAATGGGTTTCCACATTCTACCTACACAAATCCACAGCTAAAAGAGAAGATAACTTTATACTCATTTTCTCTTTTCGCTGCAATACATTTTAATATCTGCTTTTCATACATCCTGTAATAACAAAGAACAATGATTTCGCAAAAACGAAGCTTTTTATAATGAACGAATCAAATAAAAGCAGTACATTTGCCAAATAATGACAAATGCCGAAGCGTAAATGTTATTTGCTCAAAGAATAAAGAAGGCCAGAATTGAAAAAGGATTGCTACAGAAAGAATTAGCAATAGCTCTAAACGTAGATATACCAATGTATAGTCGTATTGAGCGTGGAGATCGATTAGCTAAAAGAGAACAAGTAATACATCTTTCCGATATTTTGGATATCGAGCGAGAAGAATTATTAAGTCTTTGGATTGCAGATCGAGTGAATGCAGTTATAGGAGATGATAAAAATGTTGCCGATAAGGCTTTGAAAATAATAGTAGATAATAGAACATGGAAATAAAAACATCTCATACACTTATTAATGGTGATAGCCGGAATCTCTCTCTGATTCCGGATAGATCCGTTCATTTGATCATTACATCGCCACCGTATTGGCAATTGAAAGATTATGGAAGCGATAATCAAATCGGATTCCACGATAGTTATGAAAGTTATATCAATAATTTGAATGCCGTATGGTCGGAATGTAATCGTATATTACATGACGGTTGCCGTTTGTGCATTAATATCGGGGATCAATTCGCTCGCTCCGTTTATTACGGACGCTATAAAGTAATACCTATAAGAACCGAAATCATTCGTTTTTGTGAGTCGCTCGGAATGGATTATATGGGAGCGATTATATGGCAAAAGCAAACGACAATGAACACTACCGGAGGAGGTGCCGTGATGGGTAGTTTCCCATATCCTCGAAACGGTATCTTGAAAATCGATTATGAGTTCATCCTGATATTCAAAAAGCAAGGCAAAGCACCTGTTCCCACTGCCGAACAAAAAAAATGTTCGGAAATGACAAAAGAGGAGTGGAATACCTTTTTCGCCTCCCATTGGAATTTCGGCGGAGCGAAACAAGACGGACACATTGCTGTCTTTCCTGAAGAATTGCCGCACCGTTTAATCAAGATGTTCTCTTTTGCAGGAGAAACGGTATTCGATCCATTTATGGGTAGCGGGACTACGGCTTTGGCAGCGCGTAATCTACAACGTAATTCTATCGGATATGAAATAAATCCCGATTATAAAAAATACTATGAAGAAAAGGTCGCTTCATCTTTTTCGTTCGGCAATGCAGAATATAGATACAGCAAAGATAGATCTGTTTTCGATATTGACGAAAAGATGAAAACTTTGCCTTATATATTCAGTGACCCGCACAAAATGGAAAACAAAATTGAGATTAAGAAGTTGCAATTCGGTTCACGGATAGATAAAGACAAGAAAGAACGGGAAGAGTATTTTTCTGTAAAAACGATCTTGTCGCCGAATACGATAGTTTTGAATAATGGAATTACTATACGATTGCTTGGAGTTAAAGAAAAACCATCTGTCAATGGCAATGCGACAAAATTCCTTATGGAAAAAACTAAAGGACGGAAGGTTTTTTTACGTTACGATGCCGTAAAGTATGATGATAAAGATTTGTTGTTGTGTTACTTATATTTGGATAACAAGACTTTTATAAATGCACATATGCTGAAAAACGGTTTAGCAGACGTGGACTATTCTTTTGATTTCAAATATAAAAACAAATTCGAGAAACTGATAAATCTATAATGTTATGGATAGATATTCAATGAATTTCGGGAAAAAGGAACGAGTTCTGAACTATGCTTGCCAAACTTATCAATTATCCCGTCCCAATAAAGTCGGTGCGGTTATGGCTCTTATACGTGATTGTCAACCATCCTCTTTCGAAGAGTGGCAATCATGGTATTTCGATAACGCCCATACAGCAGGTAAGAACCCGACAAAAATAACTGTAGAAAGTTTGAAGGAATTAGGAGAGCGGTTATATGCCAAAATTACAGAAGTTGTTATACCCGAATGGGAATCCGCTTTTCGAGAGTTGACAGAACAAGATTGTATCGATTATATTTATAATCTTACCATAAATCGTACTTATGACGGTTATTTACGAGAAAAATCCGTTATCGACGATGGTTTAGCCAAAATATTTTCCGACATAACTTTTGAAGAAAGCGATCCCGAACTGGATCATGCCGGAGATATCGACTATATTGCAAAAGTCGGAGATAAAGCGATAGGCATACAAATCAAGCCGATAACTGCAAGTGCCAATTTCGGAAGTTATTCTCTAACGGAACGGATGAAAGCGAGTTTCGAATCATTCAAAGAACAATATGGTGGCAACGTATTTATCGTGTTCAGTTTAGATGGAGAAATTGCCAATCAAGAAGTTGTTGAGCAAATCCGGACTGAAATAAACCGATTATCGAATTGAACTTGCCTTATTTAACAATGGAATTACAATAAAGATAGAATATTTGTTCGTGCCTCGTCATGACTATGATGTGATATAAAAAAAGCCCGGCATTGCCGGGCTTTTTTGTTTTTTATGATCATACTTATCCGTATACGATTTCTCCTGTTTCGGGATCTCGGTATTCGTCGAAACTTTTGTTATACTGATCCATAGCGCGTAAGCTCATACCCATACTCGAGAATCCTCCGTCATGATAAAGGTTTTGCATGGTAACCTTACGGGTAAGATCCGAGAACATCACGATACAGTAGTCGGCGCATTCGGTAGCGTCGGCGTTACCCAGCGGAGACATACGGTTGGCAAAGTCCATGAGAGAGTTCATGCCTTTGACTCCGCTGCCGGCGGTCGTCATGGTAGGCGATTGCGAAATGGTGTTGATACGCACGTTCTTTTCGCGACCGTAAATGTATCCGAAGCTGCGGGCGATCGATTCCAAAAGAGCTTTGGCATCGGCCATGTCGTTGTACCCGAAGAGGGTACGTTGGGCGGCTACGTATGACAGGGCAATCACCGAACCATATTCGTTGATGGCATCGAGTTTCTTGGCAACTTGCAGCATTTTATGGAACGAGATAGCCGAGATGTCGAGGGTTTTGTCGAGAAGACTGTAATCGAGGTCGTCGTAGGGGCGTTTTTTACGCACGTTGGGCGACATGCCGATAGAGTGCAGAACAAAGTCTATTTTCCCGCCCAGCACTTCGACCGAACGCTTGAATACATTTTCGAGATCTTCTACGCTGGTGGCATCGGCGGGAATTACTTCGGCATGAAGTTTTTCGCTCAGTTCCGAAACTTGTCCCATACGCACGGCGACGGGGGTGTTCGACAACGTAATGGTTGCACCTTCTTCTACGGCTCTTTCGGCCACTTTCCATGCGATAGACATGTCATTCAGGGCTCCGAAAATAATACCTCGTTTCCCTTTCAATAAATTATTGCTCATATTTTTTCGGTTTTTTAGTCCGACATAATTGCACGTTTTTGCACTTTTTGTGCCGGTTTTAACAACGCAAAGGTACATTATTTTTTCTATCCGACAATCTTTTGCCGGGGTAATTTACTTTTCCCGATACGGAGGTATTCGGTAAAAACTTTTTTTTCGCCCTGTTTGTTTTTTCAAAGAGATTTTTATTGCGATAGCGGGAAAAAACAAAAGATTTTGATATATTTGTGAAATCAACGTATGACTATTTTTAATTATTCCATTACCATGAAATCTTATGTCGTAGGAATCGATATCGGTGGGACCAATACTAAACTCGGTATTGTCGACAGTCGGGGAACTGTTATCGCCAAAGATTCCATTAAAACCAACAAACATCAACGTATCGAAGATTATATCGACGATTTACATAAGGCTTTTACAGCTTTGACGAGAGCCTATGGTCTTGAAGGAGAAATCGGAGGGATAGGTGTAGGTGCTCCTAATGCCAACTATTTCAAGGGAACGATCGAGTATGCCGCAAATCTGCCCTGGAAGGGGATTGTTCCTTTTGCCGAATTGATGGAAAAGAAGTTTGGCATTCCGGTGAAGATAACCAATGATGCCAACGCTGCCGCCATCGGAGAGATGACTTACGGTGCGGCGCGGGGTGTAAAAGACTTTATCATGATAACGCTCGGTACGGGAGTCGGTAGCGGGATTGTAGCCAACGGTCAACTGATTTACGGAAACGACGGAAATGCCGGCGAGTTGGGACATGTCATTGTGCGCCCCAACGGGCGTCTTTGCGGTTGCGGCCGTTCGGGTTGTCTCGAAACCTATACGTCGGCGACAGGAGTGGCCCGCACGGCGCGCGAATTTCTCGAATTGCAAAAGGCCGAGAGTCTTTTGCGGCGTATACCCGTGCAGGATATCACTTCGAAAGACGTTTATGACGCGGCTATGGCCGGAGACCGGTTGGCGTTGGAAATTTTTGAGTACACAGGGAAGATATTGGGAGAGGCGTTTGCCAATTTCGTTTCATTTTCAAGCCCCAAGATGATCGTATTGTTCGGTGGGTTGACACATGCCGGCGACCTTATTATGCGTCCCATAAAAGAGGCTATGGAAGATAATCTTCTGCATGTGTTCAAAGGGAAAGTTGAGTTGGTGCTTTCCCAACTCAATGAGGCCGATGCGGCTATTCTCGGAGCCAGTGCTCTGGGTTGGGAAGCCGCACAGTAACCGTTCCTCCGTGTGTCGAAAACGATAAAGGCGTTCTGCCCGGGCAGAACGCCTTTATCTGTATTTTTCAAAACGGCGGGATAAGACAATACGGGAATTGATTTATAACATTGCATTTACCGGAAGGAAAATAGATTATCTTTGCCGTAATGAGATTCTCGTAAAAAATGATTTTGATGTTTAGTTTGTCTATGATATGAAAAACACTTTTTTGATTTTTGTTTCGATTTTCTTCGTGTTTACGGTCGGGATACAGGCCAAGACACGAATTGTGGAAAAACCGCCTTATGTTTATAGCTCTACGACAATGCTCGAGATACCTCGTGTTACACTTACCGATACGGCGACGATCGTCGATTTCGATGTATATTATCGGGCAGGAAAAACGGTTAAGTTCAGTTCTTCCCTCGCTTTGGTCGACGGTAACGGCTGTCGTTATGCATTCCGTTTGTGTGAGGGTATGGTACCCGGAAAGCGGGTACGTATGCCCGAGAGCGGTAAATTATCGTTGTCGCTCGTTTTCGAACCATTGCCTCCGAAAACCCGTTCGTTCGATTTTGTCGAAGGTCTCAATGAGAACAGTTGGAAAATATATGGTGTATCTTTGACCGGAAGGCTTTCTGATGACAGAAAAGAGATAAAACGTCTCGAAAAACGGAAAGTATCGGAAAGCGGGTTATCTCTTCCCGATCCCGGGTTGACGGCCGATTCGGCAGTTATTACCGGACGAATTATCGGATTCAGAAAAGATTTCGGTCGGCAAATAGAGGCTTGGTATAATACGGTTTTCGACGGTCGGCAACAATGTGTAACCGGTCGTGTCGATGACAATGGAACTTTCCGCTTATCGTTACCGGTACATGTCCCGACGGAAGTTATCTTCTCGTATGACCGGCCTTTGCGTTTTTTTGTCGTTCCGGAAGAGGCGGTGAATGTCGATATAAATTTGGCGGAATGGACTCGTCGGGGCAGTCGCTTGCTTCGGGAGCAGCCTTCCCGGGAACGATTGGCTTATTTCTCGGGAGCAATGGCCGGGATAAATGATGAGAAAGTGCATGACACATTGCTGATAGGAGATTTTTGGCAGAGATATTATTCGAGCCTCGGTAAAATAAAGGCCTTTTATAAAATGTCTGCCGATGATTATAAGGCTTATCTGTTGCACCGCTATGACAGCCTTTGTGTCGAAATCGACCGCCAACCGTGGAGTGAGGCTTATAAAGAAATCAATCGGATAAATAATGCCGTGTGGTGTGCCCTGCTGTTGAATCGTTATTCTTTGAGTTTGCGGTTGTCTTATTGTCGTTTTTTCAAGGGCCCCGGAGACGTAGGGCCGTATGCTTTCGCTCAGCAGTTTGAATATCCCGATTCATCGTATTTCGATTATTTGTCGATACTCCGGCCTTATTTCGATGACGGATCGATCGTTTGGGGAGATCGCTTCGGCGATTTGGTCAACTCGGTGATGAGGGAAGTCAAATTGAAAAAAAAGACGCGTCCCGATCTTTGGCAATTCATCGAGGAGGCCGATTCCATACATCATTTTTTGTCGGGCGAAGAGAAGTCTTTGGTACGAGATATATCCCGGGGAGGGTATGACTTGTTGGACGAGAGCGATAAGGAGAGAGTGTGGAATATGGTAGATACCCATAAAAAATATTTGAAATTCTTTTTAGGGGTCATTTCCCGTAATGGGAATGTTTCGTTACCGGCGGCTTTCTTAGGCGAAGAGAGTGCATATTTCGATTGGGCCGAAGCTCAACGTTGTTACGTGAAATTAAAAGAAAATTATACGCCACTCGATCAAGACGACAGAGTATCGCTGCGGGCGATGGACGATACGATGTTTTATCGGATACTTTCGGCCGAGAGCGATTCTTTATCGGTCTATCTCAAACGTAATCGCGATCTTTCCTCCCGACTCGATGCCCCGCTTGATTCTCTTTCCGGAGAAGACCTTTTTGCGGCTCTCATTGCTCCTTATCGGGGTAAGATCGTTTTGGTGGATTTTTGGGAGACTTGGTGCTCTCCGTGCCGCATAGCCATGCAGCAGATGGTTCCTCTCAAAAAAGAATTGGCCGATAAAGATATCGTTTATCTTTATCTGGCAACCGATGGATCTTCCAATAAAGAAACATGGTCGAATCTGATCGAGGCTGTTCCCGGGTACCATATCTTGTTGTCGCTCCGTCAGGGCCGCAGTCTTTCTTCCCTTTTGGGAATAAGCGGAGTCCCGACGTTTATCATCGTCGATCGGCAAGGTAACCGGGTGAAAAAACTGACCGGCTATCCCGGTGTCGAAACGATGAGACGTTACCTGCTCAACGCGTTGAATAAATAGAGTCGGAGACCGTTTGTCGATGCCGGTCGTTTTTGGAGCGACCGGCATTTTTCTTGGACGGATAAGCCGGCTGAAAAGGGGGTGTGTTTCAAAACTTTTGTTTCGCTCGTGAGGTTACGGTTATTATTTGCTATCTTTGTCGGGTCAGAAACCAAAATGCATGATAGAGCGCGTCGTTATATTGGAAAATGTAGATCCGGTTATCTTTTATGGGTTGAACGACAGCAATATACAGTTGTTGCGTACGTTGTTTCCCAAGTTGCGTATCTTGGCTCGCGGGCTGGTGGTAAAGGCTATCGGCGACGAAGTGGAGATGGCGATTTTTGAAGAAAAGATAACCGAGCTTATGCGGTATTGTGCCGAGTATAATCTGTTGAGCGAAGAAGCCGTCATCGACATTGTAAAAGGAAATCGACCGCCCGAGGTGAAGAAAGATAACTTGATCATACACGGGGTGAACGGCCGTCCTATCGTGGCTCGGTCTGAGAACCAGAAATTATTGGTAAAAGCCTTTGAAGAAAACGATCTTGTTTTTGCACTCGGTCCCGCCGGTTCGGGAAAGACTTATGTCGCCATTGCATTGGCCGTGCGGGCGTTGAAAAATAAAGAAGTAAAGAAAATAATCCTCAGTCGTCCGGCGGTGGAAGCCGGGGAGAAGTTGGGATTTTTGCCCGGCGACATGAAGGATAAAATCGATCCCTATCTGCAACCGCTCTATGACGCTTTGCAGGATATGATTCCGGCAGCGCGTCTTAAAGAATTGATGGACAACAATGTGATACAGATCGCACCGCTTGCTTTTATGCGGGGACGCACATTGGGTGAGGCGGTCATTATTCTCGACGAAGCGCAGAATACGTCGACGCATCAGATTAAAATGTTTCTTACCCGTATGGGTCTTAATGCCAAGATGATCGTTACCGGCGATATGAGTCAGATCGACCTGCCCCCATCTCAGCGGTCGGGATTGTCGCAAGCGATCGAGTTGCTGCATGATGTGCCGGGTATCGCTAAGGTACAATTTTCCAAAAAAGATATTGTGCGTCATAAGCTCGTGCAACGTATTGTCGAGGCGTATGATGCTTATGATGAGAAATGCAGGCAGCGGCGTTTGTGGAAAGAGAACGAGGAATCGAAATCTTCCTCAAAATGATGTGCCTAACATAGAAGAACTTAAATATATTTAGAAATGGAGAAAGCTTTGGTAAAAACCGATTTTCACTTTTCCGGACAAAAGAGTGTTTATCACGGAAAGGTGCGTGATGTGTATAATATCGATGACGAGTTGCTTGTCATGGTCGCTACCGACCGTATATCGGCATTTGACGTAATTCTTCCGAAAGGAATTCCTTTCAAGGGGCAGATGTTGAATCAAATTGCTGCCAAATTCCTCGATGCGACGACCGATATTTGTCCCAACTGGAAGGTGGCTACTCCCGACCCTATGGTGACTGTCGGGGTGATGTGCAAAGGTTTTCCTGTGGAAATGATCGTCCGGGGATACCTGTGCGGGAGTGCCTGGCGCGCTTATAAAAGCGGAGTGCGCGAAATTTGCGGAGTGAAGTTACCCGAGGGTATGAAGGAAAACCAGAAATTTCCCGAGCCTATAATTACCCCTACGACCAAAGCCGAAATCGGAGAGCATGACGCCGATATTTCCAAAGAAGAAATTTTGGCAAAAGGCTTGGCGACGCCCGAGGAGTATGCCTTGTTGGAAAAATATACGATGGAACTTTTCAATCGGGGTACGCAAATGGCTGCCGAACGCGGATTGATTCTTGTCGATACCAAATATGAATTTGGTAAGCATGACGGGAAGATTTATCTTATGGACGAAATCCATACGCCCGATTCGAGCCGTTATTTCTATTCGGAAGGGTATGAAGAACGATTTGCAAAAGGAGAACCCCAGAAACAGTTGTCTAAGGAGTTCGTTCGCGAATGGTTGATGGATAACGGTTTTCAGGGAAAAGCCGGCCAACAGGTTCCCGAGATGACCGATGCTATCGTAACATCTATCAGCGACCGTTATATCGAGCTGTATGAGCATATCGTCGGAGAGAAGTTTGTTAAGGCCGATACCGAAGATGTCGCCGCCCGTATCGAGAAAAATGTAAGCGGATTTTTAAAGAACAGAAAATAAAAAACATTCCCTATTATATTTTCCGAAGAGGAAAAAGAGATTTTTCTTCTTTGGAAAATATGTGTTAGAGACCATTTTTGCTATGGCATCGGAGCATATTCCACACAATCCCGAGACGGTACTCCCTTATGGCGACGGGGAGAGCAAAGATGTGCAGGTGCGTCGTATGTTCGATACGATAGCTCCGGTATATGATCGTATGAACCGGTTGATGACTTTCGGTCTCGATCGCGGGTGGAGGCGCGTTGCATTGAAAATGCTGAGGGCTTACAATCCCCGGAAGATACTCGATGTAGCGACTGGTACGGGAGATTTGCCGTTTATGATGAGTGAGATGTTCGATTACCCGGATATTACGGGCATCGATTTGTCGGAAGGAATGCTTGACATCGCCCGGAAAAAATGTTTTGAGCGGAACTTGCAGGAAAAGATAGTCTTTGAAAAACAGGATTGCCTCTCCTTGACCTTTCCCGACGCTCGATACGATGCCGTAACCGTTGCATTCGGAGTGCGTAATTTTCAACGGTTACAGCAAGGGTTTTCCGAGATGTATCGGGTATTGAGGCCCGGCGGAGTGTTGATGGTCATAGAATTGTCGACCCCCCGCAGATTTCCGTTTGATGTGTTGTACCGATTTTATGCTCATCACATTATTCCCTGCTTGGGACGATTGTTTTCTCGCGACAAGCAAGCATATATGTACCTTCCTCGTTCGATAGAGGCGGTACCCCAGGGAGATGAAATGCTTTCGATATTCAGAAGCGTCAGATTCGGTGAAGTATATTATCGTCGACTGACTTGGGGTGTTTGCTCCATTTATGTGGGAAAGAAGTAAAGGGTTCTTACAGATCGTTTTTGTTGTCGATTTCGAGAACCTTTTCTTGTAACAGCTCGATTTGCTTCTTATAGAGTTCGTTTATTTCACGAAGTAACGCTATTTCCTGATCTTTTGATGCCAAAAAATCTTCGTATTGGAATTTCGGTTTTTTAGAAATTTTATATTTCTCGAATTCTTCCGAAACCGAAGACAGCATTTGCTTGTTATCAGAAAGAATCGGGTCTATACTATTTTCGTGGGTCGCTGTTTCTTCTCCATCATGTTCGAGGACGAAAAAGTCGGCGATGTTCAGATGGTACATATTGCAGATGGTCAACAATACGCTCATGTTGAGATTTCCTCCTCGGACGGCTTTGCCGATTGTATTCTTGTCAATTCCTAAAAAAGCGGAGGCTTCTTGATAAGTAATTCCTCTTCTCGACAGGAATTCTCGAAATTTGATTTCCGAATAGATGATCTTCGACATAGTATATTTTCTTTTGAGTTTTGTATAGGATAGTGTTGTAAAAAGAACTTTTGAAATGAACAAAAGACTATTTAATTGGTTTTACTTCTACTAATATACGAATAATATGAATTATAGCCAATAATAATCGACCAATAGATATGAAAAATAAAAGTAGTATGGAAGAAATAAAAAAAGCGGTAAAGGCTCTGGAAGAGATCTGTGAGAGAGAGGGGGTGAATTACGCTGTCTTCTTTTCGGAACAACCACATAGCATTACCGGTGGTGCAACGTTTACCACCGAAGAATATGCCATTCTTATCGAGACTTTTTCTCGGCGTTTGCCATTGGATCAGGTGCGTTTTCTTCGGAAGGTTATGGATATGATTATCACCGATCGTTCATCGTCATCTTGGCCTGTAAATTGATTTTTTTCTTTTGTAAAAACAGAATGATACGTCGTGTTTTTACGGGTTTTCGGCTGTATCGTCGGGAAATATTAGAGACGTGAGCCCCGGTGCTGGTTTATGAGTGTGTCGGGACGTCGGTTCGGCCGATGACATATTATTCTTTTTTCCGACTTTACGGAGTGCCTGTTCGAGCTCTTCCGTAAGTTTTCGTACTTCTTTTCGCAATTTTTTTGTTGTTTCCTGTAAATCTTTGATTCGTTGTTGGTGTCGCGAATCCCGTTTCATGATATTGCGATTTTCTTTTCTCTGTTCTTGCAGGGCGTTTTGTGCTTTGTTGAGTTTGGCGTATAGCGATGCGTAGCGGTGTTTTATCACGATTGCATCATTGTCTCCTCCGTCGTCGACGCTGCGACAATCGAAAATTTTTTCCGTATCCGTCTCCTCGATATTTTGAGAGGTTTCTTCGATTTTTTCGCCCGATTCGTCATAGACGAGTCCCAGTGATTGTGCTTTTATTTTATTGATCTGTCGTAACTTTTCTTCTATTTCCCGTTCGTATTCGTCTCGTACGGTTATCAATTCGTTTTCGAGGTCATGGATACGTTCGCTCAGGGTTTTGCGCAAGCGCTCTGCTCCGGCATGCCTTTTTTGCGCTTCGGTGAAATTGTGGGAAAGTTCGGCGTTTTGTTCCTGTAAGTTTTTTATTTCGGCAATGCGTCGGGATTCCTCTTCTCTCCATTTTTCCGATAATTCGTTACGGGCCGTATTGAGCGATTCCTGCTTGAAGCGGTCGAGACTTTCGGCCAGCCGCTCATAGACGGTCTCGACGTTGAGAGATGAAATCGTTTCACCGTTGTTTACGGCATCATTGATTTGCCGGGCGAGAGCTTCGAGCAGGTGTTGCTCGGCGATGTCTGTTCCCGGAATGTCCGAAACGACGAGTGGTTCGCTGTCGGAATAAGCGCTTTTTTTAAGATTCCGGTCGCGCCATTGTTGCAGTATCGATTTTACAAAGCTCATAACGTAGGGGGTTTACGGTTATGTTTCGGAGGGTTTGATGACGATGCCTTCGCTTTTTTTTCCGTTGATTTTTACGGTAAGCGGCTGTTCGAATCGTACGACCCTCAGGAATTGCGTCTCTTGTACGGCCTCTTGGCGATCGAGGAAATTTTCGTCGTAGAGACAGTCTTTGATTTGCGGATTGAGCGTGAAGTAACCTACGCCGAAAGAGGTCAGGTTCTGGAAGAAGTGTGTTCCCTGACTCGGCTCGATGAAATAGTTCGATAAGGCGGTTTCGACGATAAGGCGGGCCGCCGATATATGTGGCCATTTGACGGGAATACCCAGTGCCGTGTCGCTCGAACCCCAGCGTCCGGGGCCTATGAGTATGTAATTTTCGCCGCGTTCGAGAAATGTTTTGTTTATCTTTTCTATTTCCCGGGCGATGAGCGAATTGTTCGATGACAAGAATCCATCGCTTTTGACATAGATGACATGGTGCAGGTCCGACATGATGCCGTGCCCCAGAGCCGAAGATGTTTTCAGCAAGAGGTCTTTTTCGTCGACCTCGTCGATTTCGTCGCTCCGCATCTCTTTCGTATCTACGATGGGTCGTATTTGCAACCAATACAGTGCACCGTGAGGGTGCTGTTCATTGGGCAGGATCCCGGCAAATTCTATCTCTACATGCCGGCCCATGTCGTGCGAACCGTATTCGAGCATCATTTCCAGTAGTGGCGATAGCGGGAAAATGTTGTGTTGCAGGATATTGGCGAAGGTAACGACTTTGCGTCCCCCTTCGTAATATCCGTCGCGTATGACTTGGTCGTAAGGGTCAAACGTCGATACCATGCCGCGTAGGGAATTGTCGGCCTCGGCATCGCGTATCGAGAGACGCAAAAGGTTGAAACTGTCATCGACTTCGCAATGCTCTTGGATATTTTTCAGGTCGAGCGCATAGAAGCGGGTTTGCGTGTCTCGCAAGGCAAGGTCGAGGGTGCTGGTTTGCAGTACCTTGTTAGGGTGCTTGGGCGAAAATCGTAAACTGCGTCCGCCGTCGACGATGTATTTTCCGAGACCTACGGCTATATCCACGACGCCGTCTTCGGCTTTTTCGTCGTTGATCGGGTAATAATTGAGCGACCGGCCGACACCCGCGAATGAGGGATAGTATCGGTCGCCGTATTGTGTACCTACTACTTCTTGTAAGATAATTGCCATTTTTTCTTGGTCGATGACATTCGATGTCGCCGTCATGTAGGCTTTACTGTCGGAGTAAAATACCGAGGCGTACACACCTTTCACGGCAGCTGACAACATGCGGTACATCTCTTCTCGGTCATCGAGGAACGGTATCATGTAGGTCGAGTATACGCCGGCGAAAGGCTGGTAATGCGAGTCTTCGAGTAGACTCGATGAACGCACGGCGATGGGCCGTCCTACGACCTCGAAAAAGGCCAGTATGTCTTCTTTGAGGCGTTCGGGCAAGGAGGCTTCGAGGAAGTGGTTGAGGATTTCTTCGTCGGGTAGGTCCGAGAGGGCGATTTGATAGAGATTATTGCTCTCCATGAATTCGTCGAAGAGGTCGGTACAAAGAACAACGGTTTTGGGAACAGAAACGCTTATTCCTTCGTAATCTTCAAGTACGGGGTGGCGTTTGATGAGTGAGTCGATAAATGCCAGACCGCGCCCTTTCCCTCCCAGCGAACCTTGCCCGATACGGGCGAAATTGGAGTATTTGTCGAAACGGTTTCGTTCGAAGATGGCAACTACGCCCCGGTTCTTCATTTTCCGATAGAGAACGATGGAGTCGAAGATTTCTTGTCGTATTTCGGGCAGCTCGTCGAGGTTATGAGGCCAGCGCCGACGAATGAATTCGGCCAGCGGGAAAAGGGCCCGGGAATAGAGCCAGCGGGAAATATGATTGCGCGAAGCGTGGTATAACAGCGATTCGGCGGGAATGGAAAGGATATTTTTTTGCAGGTCTTTCAGCTCTTTGATGCGCATGATGACCTCTCCGTTTTGCGGATTGATAAATTCAAAATCTCCGAAGCCGAAATTGCGCATGATGGCCTTACGCAAATCGACGGGAAGTTTTTTTGAATTTTTATCGAGGAAACATGCGTCGAGCGCAGCGGCTCCGGCCGCGTTCTCGGTATCGGACGATTCGATGATAATAGGAACGAACGGGTCTTTTTCCCTGACGTACGAGCAGAATTTAAGTCCGGCTTTCGCATCTTTCAATCCTTCGTGCATAAATGATACGTCCGATATGATTCCCAATATATTATTGGCGTATTTCTTATACATTTCCATCGCTTCTTCGTAGGAGCGGGCCAGTTTTATTTTGGGCCGTCCCCGCATACGCAACATCTGTTCGTGCTCATTGAGGGCTTCGGTCGAAAATATTTGGGATTGTTTCAGCACGAATTTGTATAGGTGGGGCAGTATCGAGGAATAGAACCGCACCGAGTCTTCGACCAGCATGATAATCTGTACGCCCGACTTGGTATCTTCTTCGATATTCATTTCGTCTTCGAGCAACTTGATGATGGCCAGTAACAAGTCGGCGTTTCCCAACCAACTGAAAACGTAATCGACACCGCTGAGGTCTTCTTTTTCCAATCGTCGGGAGACTTCCCGGGCAAAAGGGGTGAGCAGGACGATGGGAATATCGGGATAGTGGTGTTTGATTTCTTTGGCCTTTTCGTAGGTCTGACTGTGTTCGGCATCGGGAATGGCGATGATGAGGTCGAACCTTTTTGTCGATAATTCCTTGAATGCGTCTTCGAGATTATTTACTTGTGTAACGCGGGGCGGGGAGCTAAGGTTGAGGGACGTGTACTCGAAGAAAATCTGTTCTTCGACGCGGCCGTCTTCTTCGAGAATGAACGCATCGTAATAAGAGGCGACCAATAAAACGTTGAAGATGCGTTTCTGCATGAGGTTAGCAAAAGACGTATCTTTCAGGTATAGATGTTTGATGTTGTTTCCTTTGTCCATAGTCTTCTTTGTTCGAGGAAATGGGTTAAGGGCCGGGTTGAATATCGGGCTCGTTTTTTACTCTTTCAAAGGTATGAATATTTTTTGATTTGAAAAATTTAAAGGGTAAAAATCATTTGTTTTGAAAGAGTTATCTCTATTTTTTATGTTCCGTATCATGCTTTTCTTTGATATGGAGCTTCTTTTTCTTTTTAAGTCTCTGTTTTTAAAATATTTGTACCTATTAAAAAGAGTAATCCTTTCGATGTAAAGCCTTTTTATCTGATAATGAACGAACAGATAAAAAAGTTCACCTCGAAGGGATATTTTATTTTCGGAAGATGTTATGTCGGTGGTTTTATAAAAAGAAATTGTTTGTCTCACAGATTTCGGAGAGAGTCCCGTTTTTATTTATGGCATCTAAAAAGTCTACATATTAGCCATAAAAAATCCACATGAGATCGAGTATCTCTGCTTATTTTTGAAAATCCTGATGACTTCCATCGGTTCACAGAATTGAAATGTAATACCATAAAGCTACATCGTATGAAAAATTTCCCCCGATTATTCGATTTTCTGTTTCTCTGTTGTTTGTCCGTGTTTATCTCATCTTGCTCTACGGCTTTGGAGAGTACGGCCTATCTGTCGTCCGATAACGGCGACGGTACTTATACCAATCCGGTTATACAGGCCGACTATCCCGATCCCGATATAATCAGGGTCGGAGAAGATTATTATATGGTAAGCTCTTCGTTTGTCGCCATGCCCGGAATTCCTGTTTGCCATTCCAAAGATTTGATCAATTGGGAAGTCATAGGGCATGCCTATGACAGCATCACATTCCGTCCGCAATACCGTATGGAAGGTGGGAAAACGGCGTATAGTCGTCTTTGTTGGGCGCCGACGATAAGATATTACGACGGCATCTATTATATCGGTGTGAATATCGCCGATGACGGATTTGTCATGTTCAAGAGTAACAGACCCGAAGGACCGTATACTATGCATAAGTTCGACAAGCGTTTATACGACCCGGGTTTCTTTATCGATGACGATGGAAAGAAATATGTTACGCATGGCAAAAACAAAATTTATCTTACCCGTTTAAAAGACGACGCTACGGGAGTATTGAATCCCGACGATAAAGGAACATTGATACTGACGGCGCCCGAGGGATACGGCCATCTGTTCGAGGGTTGCCATACATATAAAAGAAACGGTTGGTATTATATATTCAATCCGGCATTGGGGTATGATGGGGTGCAGATGATAAGTCGTTCGCGGAATCTTTATGGCCCTTATGAGACGAAAGTATTGATCGACGATGATATAAATTATGCCGATGCCGGTGTACATCAGGGTGGCTATGTAGAGACTCTCGAAGGCGAATCGTGGGCATATACGTTCCAAGATCGCGACTATATGGGGCGATGTCTCATGTTGTATCCGATGAAATGGGAAAACGACTGGCCGGTGGTAGGCTCGGAAGGGAAATCTGGAAAAGGAGTGGTAACGTATCGCAAACCTGCGGTCGGGGCAGGTCGGGGTATGTGTTATCCGCAGCATTCCGATGATTTCGATGCCGCCGAGTTATCGCAAGTATGGGAGTTCAACCATGTTCCGCACAAAAAGAAGTGGAGTTTGACCGACCGGCCGGGTTATTTCCGCATCTATGCCCAGTCGGCGCCGTGTTTCGGAGAAGCCCGTAATTCGCTTACTCAGAAAGTCAGCGGGCCGTATAGTACAGCTACCGTAGCTCTCGAATTGAAGGGTTTGCAAGAGAATGATTTTGCTGGTATGGGAATTATGGGAAGGCCCATGTATCAGTTGGGCGTCCGTAAAAAGTCGAATGGTAATTGGTTGGAGTTCCGTTCCGGAGATTGGACGGGAGAGAATGTTAACGATAGTTTGCTACTGGATACGGAGCGGATTTATCTCCGCACCGAAATTACGAAACAAGGGTCTCAACTGTTTTATTACAGTCTTGATAACCGCACGTTCCATCGTTTCGGCCTCGAAGGAACGTCTAATTTCTGGGGTTATTTGGGAATACGTCATGCGTTGTGTTGTTATAATGTTGCAAAAGGTGCTCCTTGCGGATATGCCGATTTCGATTTCTTTCAAATAGAAAGTACACGGCGGGGAAATCATTACGATGCGTTTGTCGGGGTGGATTTTTCGCAATATGACGACCGGGAGGGGTTGTTGCTGGTTCGTCCTCATCGTAAAAGACCCATGCAGCATTTTGAGAAAATTGTATCGGGCGATTGGCTTGTGTTCAATAATTTACATTTTAAGAAGAAGCCTCGGACGGTTGCGATTGAGTTGCGGGCAGAAACTTCCGGTGTGGAAATAGAACTTCGAGAAGAGTCGATCGATGGACGATTGTTGGCTGTATGCCGGGTTGAGAAAAGTAAAAATTTGAAAGAATGGGAAAAACAGGTTTTCACCGTAGATAAAATAAAAAAGGGTCGGACGAAGGTTTATTTCTTGTTCAAAGGCGATTGTAAGGGCCTTTCCGTGAAAAGTTTTGTCTTTGAGTAAATGAAAAGCGGAAGTGTGCCGAAAAGAGATAACGGTGCACTTCTCCGCCCGGCTTGTCATTCCGAGTGAGACTGTGGTCGGCGAGGAATCTCTTCGTTTTCCCGACAATCCCGTTTTTCGCGAATAGAATTCTGTCTTGTGTTTTTGAGATGTTTCGCTGCTGCTTGAATGTCATTCCGAGTGAGGGCGTGAGCCCGACGAGGAATCCCCTACTCTTTATTGGTTGAGATTCTTCATTCCGCTTACGCTACATTCAGAATGACATTACTGTCATCTCGAATGCAGGTGAGAGATCTCATGCTATACCTCACTTGGTAGGAGATTCTTCGGTGTTCCACACCTCAGAATGACGTTGTACCGTAAAGTACTACAACGTCTGTCATTCCGAAGCGTATGCGAGGAATCTTATGAGAAATGTATGTTTAGTAGGAGATTCTTCATTTCACTTCGCTCCATTCAGAATGACATTATTGTCATTTATAGTGGTATGCGAGGCTCCCCCGATTCTACCATTTTGTTCGAGATGTTTTGTGTTGTTTGGTAACGATGCGGAGCTCTCTGTTGTGGGGTTTCCTTTTTAGTCATTGTCAAAATGGTAATTTGGAGGGAAAGTAAAAAACAAAAGAGGGGGGTGCTCTTACTTGTGAGAGCACCCCCTCCCTCTTAAAATACATTTAGAACAGACTCCATGCAACGGTAAGTCCCGCCATGACGATGGCAACCATGCTCATGAGTTTGATGAGGATATTGAGGCTGGGTCCCGAAGTATCTTTGAAAGGATCGCCGACAGTGTCTCCTACGACGGTTGCTTTGTGTACTTCACCGCCTTTCCCTCCCAAGTTCCCTTCTTCGGTATATTTCTTGGCATTGTCCCATGCTCCACCGGCGTTTGCCATGAAAATAGCGAGGACAAATCCGGCCCCCAATCCGCCGACCAGCAGACCGATGACACCCGGTACACCGAATATCAAACCGGTAAGTACGGGAGCGATGATGGCAAGAAGAGAAGGAAATATCATTTCGCGCTGGGCGCCTTTTGTCGAGATCTCGACACAGCGGGCATAATCGGGTTGTGCTTCTCCGGTAAGAATACCTTTGATTTCCCGGAATTGCCGGCGTACTTCCTCTACCATGTGCGCTGCGGCACGGCCAACGGCGTTCATGGTTAATCCGCAGAATAGAAAAGCCATCATCGAACCGATGAAAATGCCCGAGAGTACTTTCGGATTCATCAGCGTGATGTCATAGTAGTACATGAAATCGGTGAATGAGGCGTTATGTACATCTACGGCACGCTCTCCGATTGTCAGAGTTTCTTGTCCCATGCGGGTGAGACCGATACGTATTTCTTCTATATAGGAGGCCAGTAGGGCGAGACCGGTGAGGGCGGCCGAACCGATGGCGAACCCTTTTCCGGTGGCGGCGGTCGTGTTACCCAGAGAGTCGAGTGCATCGGTGCGGGAACGGACATCTTTGCCGAGATTGCTCATTTCGGCGTTTCCTCCCGCATTGTCGGCGATAGGTCCGTATGCATCGGTGGCAAGGGTGATACCCAATGTCGATAACATTCCTACGGCGGCAATGCCTATACCGTAAAGACCTATCGATACATTGGCGAAATCGAAACCGGCAGCAAACCAGTAAGAGAGTATGATACCGCATACGACGGCCAAGACGGGTATCGTCGTCGAAATCATGCCCAAACCGATACCCGAGATGATAACGGTCGCCGGGCCGGTTTTTCCGCTCTCTGCAAGTTTCTGTGTGGGACGGTATGATTGCGAAGTGTAGTATTCGGTCGAACGTCCGATGACGATTCCTACAAGTAGACCGATGACGACGGCACAGCTTATATAGAACCAGTTTTGTAATTGCAAGGCCCATAGAATGACGAAAGTTGCGACGACGATGAGTATCGAACTCAGGTTGATACCGGTCGAGAGCGATTTCAGAAGATCTTTCAACTTGGCATCATCTCGGGTCCGAACCGTGAATATTCCGATGATGGAGAGAATGATTCCTACGGCGGCAATGAGCATCGGGGCGATAACCGCCTTGAATTGCATGGCACTGTCGCCGCTCCCGATAAATGCAGCCGCTCCGAGAGCCGAGGTGGCAAGTATCGATCCGCAGTACGATTCGTACAGGTCGGCCCCCATACCGGCAACGTCGCCTACATTATCTCCTACGTTGTCGGCGATGGTTGCGGGGTTTCTCGGATCATCTTCGGGAATTCCCGCTTCGACTTTCCCGACGAGGTCTGCTCCCACGTCGGCAGCTTTGGTATAAATGCCGCCACCGACGCGTGCGAAAAGGGCTTGTGTCGAAGCTCCCATACCGAAGGTGAGCATGGTCGTGGTGATGACACAGAGTTTAGATGTGGCATTCATTGCATCGGCTGGGATAAAGTAGTCGAGCAGAAGATACCAAAATGAAATATCGAGCAGCCCCAGTCCTACGACGACAAGGCCCATGACGGCACCGCTGCGGAACGCGATGCGTAACCCCCGGTTGAGCGATTGCCGGGCAGCATTGGCTGTTCGTGCCGAAGCGTATGTCGCTGTTTTCATACCCAGAAATCCGGCCAGTCCCGAAAAGAATCCGCCGGTCAGGAATGCTACCGGAACCCAGTGATTTTGCAGATTGAACCCGTAGGCCATGATCGAAAAGAAGATGACCAACCCGAGAAATACAAGACCTACGATCTTATATTGTTGTTTCAAGTATGACATGGCACCGGTGCGCACGAAAGAAGCGATACGTTGCATTGTTTCGGTACCTTCGCTTTCGCGCATCATTTGCTTGAAAAAATACCATGCCAATATCAGGGCGAGGAGAGATGCTGCCGGCACGATCCAAAATAGGGAAGTTTCCATAGATATCAGATTAAAGTTTGCAATAAAGATAGGAAAATTTTTAAACGGATCAATATTTTTAGGAATATATAAGGTTTCGATTTATAGTACTTCGTTTATGTTTAAAACAAATTAAAAAGCGGCGGTACACTGAATGTGTACCGCCGTTTCTCTGTATAGGGAGTTGTTGCCTACTTGTATTCTTTCCAGCTTTTAATGGGTATGTTTTGCAGGCTCACAGCGCAGAACGACTCGATAAAAGCTCCTGCCAGACGGGCGTTGGTAATGAGCGGAATGTTGTGGTCGATTGCCGCTCGGCGTATTTTGTACCCGTTGGTCATTTCGTGCTTGGTATAGTTCTTGGGAACGTTGATGATGAGATCGAATGCATGACTGGCAATCATGTCCATGACGTTGTTGTCGCGGTGTTCGTCGGGCCATGAAACTTCGATGGCATTGTCGATACCGTTTTCGACGAGGAATTTGCGAGTCCCTGCCGTAGCATAGATTTGGTATCCTTTTTCGTACAACATGCGGCAACCGTCGAGCAGATCCACTTTCGATCGTGCCGATCCCGAAGAAACCATTACGTTTTTCTTGGGAATGGCATATCCTACGGCAAGCATGGCGGTGAGCATGGCTTCGTTGAAGTCATCGCCGATACAACCTACTTCTCCGGTCGATGCCATGTCGACACCCAAAATGGGGTCGGTATTTTGTAATCGGGCGAAAGAGAATTGCGATGCTTTTACGCCGATGCAGTCGACGTCGAAAGCCGACTTGTCGGGTTGCGTATAGGGAGCATTAAGCATGATACGGGTCGCTGTTTCTATAAAGTTGCGTTTCAGGACTTTCGAGACGAACGGGAAACTTCGTGAAGCACGCAGATTACATTCGATGACTTTCACATCGTTGTTTTTGGCCAGATACTGTATGTTGAACGGTCCACAGATATTCAGTTCTTTGGCAATCTGCCGGCTGATTTTCTTTATGCGGCGAGCCGTCTCGAAATAGATTTTCTGTGCCGGGAATACGAGTGTGGCGTCGCCCGAGTGCACACCGGCGAATTCGATGTGTTCAGAGATGGCGTACTCGACGATTTCTCCGTTTTGTGCGACAGCGTCGAATTCTATTTCTTTGGTATCTTGCATAAATTTCGATACCACGACGGGGTATTCTTTCGATACATGAGCGGCGAGGGCGAGGAACTCTTTCAGCCCTTCCATGTCGTGGCATACGTTCATGGCGGCACCGGAGAGGACGTACGAAGGACGTACCAGTACGGGGAATCCTACATTTTCGACAAATGCCTTGATGTCGTCCATTGAAGTCAGCTCTTTCCATGCCGGTTGGTCGATCCCGAGTTGGTCAAGCATGAGAGAGAATTTGTTTCGGTTTTCGGCACGATCTATCGAGATAGGAGAGGTTCCGAGAATAGGAACTTGCTGGCGATGCAGCTTCATGGCGAGATTGTTGGGAATCTGTCCGCCTACCGAAACGATGACTCCGTTGGGCGATTCGAGATCGATGACATCAAGTACGCGTTCGAACGAAAGCTCGTCGAAGTAAAGTCTGTCGCACATGTCGTAGTCGGTCGATACCGTTTCAGGATTATAATTGATCATAATCGATTTATAACCCAATTTGCGAGCCGTTTGTATGGCATTGACCGAACACCAGTCAAACTCTACCGAGCTGCCTATGCGGTAAGCTCCCGAACCGAGAACAACGACCGAACGATCGTTTTTGTAATAAGGTATGTCGTGGTCGCTGCCGTCGTAAGTGAGATAGAGGTAGTTGGTGAGATCGGGGTGTTCCGAAGCAACGGTATCGATACGTTTTACCGAAGGAAGTATGCCCATTTTTTTGCGAAGATTGCGCACACGTATACTTTCCACTTCGAGATTACCGGTGGGGTTCTCGACGAAGCGGGCGATTTGGAAGTCGGAGAATCCCAACCGTTTGGCTTCGGAGAGGACTTCTTGCGGAATATCTTCGATATGGTCGTAACTTTCGAGTTTGAGCTTGAAATTGTGTATGTTGTGTAATTTATCGAGGAACCACGGAGAGATTTTTGTCAGTTCGTGCAGACGGTCTATCGAATATCCGCGATCGAATGCTTCGGCAATGGCAAAGATGCGCATGTCAGTGGGGTTGGCCAATTCATCGTCGAGATTGTCGAATGTCAGGTCGGTATTTCCTACGAAACCGTGCATTCCCTGACCTATCATACGCAGTCCTTTTTGTATGATTTCTTCGAAACTTTTTCCGATAGCCATGATTTCGCCTACCGATTTCATGCTCGAACCTATACGCCGCGATACACCTACGAATTTGCTTAGGTCCCAACGGGGTATTTTGCAGATGAGGTAGTCGAGACTCGGGGCTACGTAGGCCGAGTTGCTGGTTCCCATTTCTCCGATTTGGTCGAGGGTATAGCCCAGCGCCAGTTTGGCGGCGACAAAAGCCAGCGGATAACCGGTTGCTTTCGAGGCAAGGGCCGATGAACGGCTCAGACGGGCGTTTACTTCGATGACACGGTAATCGTCGGTTTCGGAGTTGAATGCGTATTGGACGTTGCATTCGCCTACTATATCGAGGTGGCGGATAATTTTGCAGGAGAGTTCTTGCAACATGGTAAGCTCTTTATTATCGAGCGAGCAGGTAGGAGCGACCACGATACTTTCGCCGGTGTGTATACCCAGAGGGTCGACATTTTCCATACTGGCAACGGTGAAGCAGTGGTTGTTCTTGTCGCGGATTACCTCGAACTCGATTTCTTTCCAGCCTTTCAGCGATTCTTCCACAAGTATTTGGGGGGAATAAGAAAAGGCGTTTTCAGCGAGAGCTTTCAGCTCTTCATCGTTATTGCAGAAACCGCTTCCCATACCGCCGAGAGCGTAAGCCGAACGTATGATCAGCGGGAATCCGATCGTGTGAGCGGCCTTGAAAGCATCGTCCATATTTTCGACGGCGATGCTTTTAGGTGTTTTTATATCGATCTCGTTGAGTTTTTTCACGAAGAGGTCGCGGTCTTCGGTATTCATGATCGCTTCGACCGATGTCCCGAGTACTTGAACGTTGTATTTCTTCAAGATACCTTTGTTGTAGAGTTCGGTACCGCAGTTGAGCGCGGTCTGTCCGCCGAAGGCGAGTAATATCCCGTCGGGTTGTTCTTTTTTGAATATTTCTTCTACAAAGTAAGGTGTAATCGGCAGGAAATAAACCTGATCGGCTATACCTTCCGAGGTCTGAATGGTTGCAATATTCGGATTGATGAGAACGGTTTTTATACCCTCCTCTTTCATCGCTTTCAGAGCTTGAGAACCTGAATAATCGAACTCTCCGGCTTGTCCGATTTTCAATGCGCCCGAACCGAGCACAAGTACTTTTTTGATGGTCTGTTGCATGCTATTGGGTATTTTATGGAATATTGAATTCTGAAAAATCAGTCGATACGGATAGGTTGTCCGATTTTCAATGTCCGTTTCGGACTTATTTTGTTCAGTCGGCATAATGAGTTGATCGATGTCCTGTATTTACGGGCTATCGAGGTGAGGGTATCTCCTTTTCTCACCCGGTATACCGAGTAGGTAACACCGTTGGAGTAGTAGGTTTCTGTCCCGGCCCGATAGGGAGCCGAACGGAACACGAATACATCGTTGCGTATTTCATTGTTTTTGAAATCGAATATTTCGTTGGGGTTGAGGTCCAATCCCAAAAAACGGATTTCGAAATGAAGATGGGCTCCTGTCGAGCGACCGGTATTTCCCCCGAGGGCGATCGGGTCGCCTACTTTTACGATGTCGCCCTCTTTTACAAGAAAGCGGGAGAGATGTCCATAGACAGTTTCGAGACCATTGGTGTGGCGCATGACGACATAGTAGCCATATCCTCGGCGTTCGTAGTTGGTAAACCGCACTTGTCCTGCAAAAGCGGCGCGTACGGTATCACCTATTGCCAGTTTCAGGTCTACGCCCCGATGCATGCGATAACGACGGAAGCCGTAATCTGAGGTTTTACGACCGATGATAGGCATACAGTAATTGGCCACATTGATAGCGAACGTATCGGGAAGTTGTATTCCTGCACGACGGTAGGGATTGATCCAGCGATTTACCCATACGTCTCCGTAAAGCTCGCTGGCCGGAGCGATACCGTATTCTTGTTCGAGACGGCGGCTGTATGTGGCCGAATCATCGATACTCAATATCGAAGGTAATTCTTTATTGATTATATTGTTACGCTTTTGGGTGGCTATATGTTTTTGTATCGAAGGGTCGATTTCCTGTGCTTGTCCCGAAGACAAGAATATTCCTAAAATTAAGAAAGAAAAAAGTGCGGAGAGAAAACGTTTTTGTTTCATATCTGTTAATCGTTGTTTCATAAATAGCTGAAATATAGCGATTGTTTGTCTCCGAAAAATTCATCGGATTAAGAATCGTCGGGACATAGATTTTCCAAAGGTAATGATTTCTGTTCGATATATTGCTCGGGTTGTGGAAAAATTTATGATATAATGTTAGAGAATATATATAAATAATATATTTAATCTGCTGTAAATTAATTGGATATTTTGAAATTTGAACAGACGATTTTTGCCGTTCCTATTTTTTGTATTACTTTTGTTTATAGCAAAAATCATTATGGAAAAGTGTGTTATAGTAGTAGCGGGAGGAAAAGGATTGCGTATGGGAGGAGATATACCCAAGCAGTTCAGGCTTGTCGGCGGTCGTCCGGTTTTGATGCATACGCTCGAAGCCTTCCGTCGCTATGATGAGAATATCGGTCTCGTATTGGTTTTGCCCGAGGCCCATTTTACATATTGGCGGGAGTTGTGTCGTCAGTATGCTTTTTCTCTTCCCCATACGGTCGTGGCTGGTGGGGCGACCCGTTTCCATTCGGTTTTTAACGGTTTACAAGCTGTGCCCGATGAGGTGCGTCTTATTGCCGTGCATGACGGCGTGCGACCTTTTATTTCTCGTCGCCTTATGGCCGACGCGTTTACGGCGGCCGGGCGTTTCGGCGCGGCAATTCCTGTAACGCCGGTTATCGAGTCGTTACGGCGTATTAGGGGCGATGGCAGCAATGAGGCTGTGTCCCGTGCCGAATATCGCAGTGTGCAGACACCGCAGGTTTTCGATTCCGTTGTTTTCAGAAATGCCTACCGGCAACTGTATCGTGATGATTTTACCGATGATGCTTCTGTTGTCGAGGCGGCCGGATACCGGATAATATTGGTCGAGGGGGATAACGATAATATAAAGATTACCACACCACGCGATTTGGCGGTGGCTGAGATATTATGTGCCGATGAGTGAGCTTTCGATGAACGATATAAAGTTTCTTCCCGGCGTCGGTCCTAAACGGGCGGAGTTGTTCAATAAGGAGCTGGGTATTTATTCTTATGAGGACTTGTTGTATTACTATCCTTATAAGTATATCGATCGTTCGCGTACGTATACCATACGGGAAATCAACGGAACGATGCCCTATATACAACTGCGTGGCAAGATTGTACGCTACGAGACGCAGGGCGAAGGTTACAAACGTCGTCTCACTGCGATTTTTGCCGATGCTACGGGTACGATAGAATTGGTATGGTTCAAGGGTATCAAGTATATTCAAGACCGGTATAAGCCGGGAACGGAATATACGCTCTTCGGGCGTCCCACTCTTTTCGGCAGCCGCTTGAATATCGCTCATCCCGAAATCGATCCTGTCGATGTGGAAATAGACGGGAATACGGGGTTGCAACCGTATTATACGACGACCGAGAAGATGAAGTCGCATTTTCTCAATTCGAAGGCTGTACAGAAAATCATCGCTACGTTGTGGAAAGTCATTCCCCGTTCCTTTCCCGAGACGCTTCCGGCTGCCGTAATCGCCCGGGCTCATGTGATTTATCTCAGCGAAGCTCTTTATAATATACATTTCCCTCAGTCGCCCGATGTGCTGCGTAAGGCACAATTTCGATTGAAGTTCGAGGAGCTCTTTTATCTGCAACTCAATATATTGAGGTATACCCGCCAACGTATGCGTCGTTTGGGAGGTTTCCCGTTTGCGACGATCGGCGATAATTTCAACCGTTTTTATCGCGAATGTCTGCCTTTCGAACTGACGGGTGCGCAGAAGAGGGTTTTGAAAGAAATCCGTGCCGATGTGGGCAGCGGTCGGCAGATGAATCGTCTTTTGCAAGGCGATGTGGGCAGCGGCAAGACCCTCGTTGCTCTTATGGCTATGCTCATGGCGGTGGATAACGGGTATCAGGCGTGTATGATGGCGCCTACCGAAATTCTGGCTACGCAACATTACGAGACGTTGTGCAGCTTGCTTCGTCCCATCGGCGTGCGTATCGAATTGCTTACCGGCTCTACTCGCAAGAAACAGCGAGAGGAGATACATGAGGGATTGGTGTCGGGCGATGTGAAGATTCTTGTCGGGACACATGCCCTGCTCGAAGATACGGTCGTATTTGCTAATTTAGGCTTTGTCGTTATCGACGAGCAGCACCGTTTCGGAGTCGAGCAACGTTCGCGCCTGTGGCGGAAAAACTCCCGACCTCCCCATATTCTCGTGATGACAGCCACCCCTATCCCACGCACGTTGGCGATGACGGTTTACGGCGATCTCGACGTGTCGGTAATCGACGAATTGCCACCCGGTCGTAAACCGGTAACGACGATACACCGGTACGATAATCGCCGGGCGGAACTTTATGAGTCGATACGCCGGCAGATCGAGCAGGGGCGTCAGGTATATATTGTTTACCCTCTGATACAGGAAAGTGAGAAAATCGATTTGAAAAATCTCGAAGAGGGCTTCAAGCAGATCCGTGAGGTCTTTCCCGAATATACCGTGTGCATGGTACACGGGAAAATGAAACCTGCGGAGAAAGACGCCGAGATGCAGCGTTTTGTCGGGGGCGAGGCGCAAATCATGGTTGCTACTACGGTGATAGAGGTGGGAGTGAATGTGCCGAATGCCACGGTGATGGTTATAGAGAATGCCGAGCGTTTCGGCCTTTCCCAGTTGCATCAGTTGCGCGGTCGTGTGGGACGGGGAGCCGACCAGTCTTATTGCGTGTTGGTAACATCGCATAAATTATCCGACGATACGCGGAAACGCATCGAGATTATGACCCGTACCAACGACGGCTTTGAGATTTCCGAGGCCGATTTGCAGTTGAGAGGTCCCGGCGATATGGAGGGAACGCAACAAAGCGGTATTGCTTTTGACTTGCGCATTGCCAATATTGCCAAAGACGGCCAGATTTTGCAACTGGCACGCGATATAGCCGGTGAGGTACTCGATTCCGATCCCGATTTGACGAAACCTGAAAATGCTGTTTTACCCCGCCGGTTGGAAAAACTTTTCCGTCGGAAAATCGATTTCAGTCTGATAAGTTGACAGCCCGCTCCGTGTCGGAAGCAGGCTGTCTGTTTTTTACGCTGAAAAAGGGAACGATATTTTCGATTATTCTTCTACCTCTTTCGGATTTTCACCCCATTGATTCTCTCCGGGTTCGCTGTCGAGGCACATGAGTACGAATAACCATATCGAACCTATTATAGGAATCAAATAGATGAGGTACCACCATCCGCTTTTCCCGATGTCATGCAATCGGCGAATATTCACAGCCAGACTGGGGAGAAATACAGCGAGAGCATATAAGAAAAAGACAATTGGAAATATGAGCCATAAAGTACTCTCAATCATGACCATTTGTAGGATATAAAGAATGATAATGATGACTCCGTTTATCAACGAGAATATCCAATATTCTTTGCGACGAGCCCGCCCGGAGAAATCGGCATACTGATTCCAGCATTTGAGGTACCAATTCATGATTTGCGTATGTAAGTTGTGTCCCTACTCTTTTCCGGATTTTCGGTTTTTCCGTTTGGTAGATGATATTTCTACTATTTTCTTACAAAAATAATATTAATCGACAAGAATAACCATTTTTAGGATATGTTGTTTAACAGAAAATGGTTCGGAAGGCTTTCTCCTCTAAAAAAAATTAGGTTGTTTTCCCGTAAATGAAAACTCCGGTAAAGAATATGGCTGTTTGTATCTTATTTCTATCGATACGGTACGAGAGGGAGATTTTTATATAATTAATGAAAGAGGAAAGGCGGTAACCTTACCCTGCCCAGTTTTCACGGTCGAGATTGCGGTAATTGATGGCTTCGGCGATGTGGGAGGTTTGTATGGTTTCGCTGCCGGCCAAATCGGCGATGGTGCGTGAAACTTTCAGTATGCGGTCGTAGGCGCGAGCCGACAGGTTGAGTCGTGTCATGGCCGTGCGCAGCAGGGCAAGTCCGGCCTCGTCGGGTCGGGCAAAGGTGTTGAGCAGCCGGCTGTTCATCTGTGCGTTGCAATATATGCCGGGGATCTCTTTGAAACGTTCGCTTTGCATTTCCCGGGCGCGGATTACCCGTTCGCGAATGGCTGTGCTGGGTTCTCCCGGACGGCTGTCGGAGATTTTCTCGAACGGTACGGGAACGATTTCCACTTGTATGTCGATACGGTCGAGCAACGGCCCCGAGATACGGTTCAAGTAACGGTGTACCGCCCCGGGCGGGCAGATACATTTTTTCTCGGGGTGGTTGTAATACCCGCAAGGGCAGGGATTCATCGATGCGACGAGCATGACGCTTGCCGGGTATTCGATGGTGTATTTTGCCCGTGCGACAGTGATTTTCCGGTCTTCGAGGGGCTGGCGCATGACTTCGAGTACTTGGCGGGAGAACTCGGGCAGTTCGTCGAGGAAAAGCACACCGTTGTGGGCCAGCGATATTTCCCCCGGTTGGGGAAAGGTTCCACCACCTACGAGGGCTGCGCTCGATATGGTATGGTGCGGTGCCCGGAAAGGCCGTTGGGTGAGCAATGAACTGTTACGTTCCATCTTCCCGGCTACCGAGTGTATTTTTGTCGTTTCGAGAGCTTCGTTCAAAGTGAGAGGCGGCAGTATCGAGGCGATACGTTTGGCCATCATCGATTTTCCCGCACCCGGCGGGCCTATCATGATGAGATTGTGCCCTCCGGCGGCAGCGACTTCGAATGCGCGCTTTACGCTTTCCTGGCCTTTGACGTCGGCGAAATCGAGGTCAAAATTATTTTGAGCCGCAAAAAATTCGGCGCGTGTGTCGATGACCGTCGGTATCAATTCCCGATCTCCGTTGAAAAAATCGACCACCTCGCAGATGTTTTCCACGCCATATACGTGGAGTTTGTCGACGACAGCCGCCTCTCGTACATTTGCTTTGGGGACGATAAGGCCTTCGAATCCTTGCGCGCGGGCTTGTATGGCGATGGGCAGGGCGCCGCGTATGGGTAGGATAGAGCCGTCGAGCGACAATTCTCCCATGATCATGTAACGACTTAGTTTGTCGGCCGAAATCTCCTCTGCGGCTGCCAGTATGCCGATGGCCAGCGGTAGGTCATAGGCCGAGCCTTCTTTGCGAAGGTCGGCCGGTGCGAGGTTGATGATGAGTTGTCGGTGCGGGAATTTATATCCGTTGTGTTGCAGTGCCGATCGGATACGTTCATGACTCTCCCTGACGGCCGTATCGGCAAGCCCCACCATATAGAAATGAATACCTTGCGAACAATTCACTTCGATGGTTACGGTGAGGGCATCGATGCCCTGCATGGCTGCTCCGAAAACTTTGACCAACATACGCGCTTGTGGAAGAGATTATTTTTTTGAGGAGGATTTTTTGGAAGAAGATGGTTTTTCTCCGAAAGTTTTGTCTTTGCCCACCTCTGCTACCGTTTTATCGACCGTATCGATAAGTTCTTCATCATAAATGTTTTTGGCCACGATGCGGCCCGTCCCGTTGAGGACAAAAGTAGCCGGTAGAGACTGTATTCCTAGATTTTCGACCTGATTGGCATTCCAGCCCTCTTTCAGAATGCAGTGAGCCCAACCTTCGAGCGTGTCGCTGCGCAGTATTTCCCTCCAAGCCTTTTCGTCGGTATCGAGTGAGACGCTTACGACATTGAGATAAGGTGCCGAATATTTTTCACGGATTTTGCGCACGACCTGCATTTGTTGCCGCGATAGTGCGTCGTACGAGGCCCATACGGTAAAAAGCGTGGTACGGCGTCGGAATCCGCCGGTGTTGATGACGCTGTCGCCGGGGGTACGGAAAGTCATGTAGGGGAGCATTTTCCCCTCCGGATTTTTCCGGAAATCCGAAATGTATAGCTCGGCTTTTGCCAATAACGATACCGGTTTGGCTTCGGGCGAGAGACGGCGCAACAGGGTATCGGTCGTTTCTACCGTTTCGGGCGAGAGCAGGTAATCGTAGATAAGAACCGTTGATGCGTAGGAAGCAGGATTGGCCAATGCAAAGTCGATGACTTGTGCGTGCAGCGAATCTTTGTAGGCGGCAGTTTCTTTTTGATAAGAAGTGTCTCCGATGTGTGAATAGAAATTCCGGTCGCTGTCTGTCAGCCGTTGGAGCAGGGTATGGTTGTCGTTACGAAATTTCCCGATTTGCTCTTGCTCGGCCGGGCCGGAAAAATTGATTTCGTAAGGTGCTGAGACACTGCCTTTCAGTTTTATTTTATCTCCGTTTTTCACATAGAGCGAAAGTACCCGCTGCCCGGCTTCCGTAGATATTTCGATGCGCGATAACTTCCCGCAAATACCTTTATACACGGCTTTGCCTTTTTCGGTCAGTACCGAATCGACGGTGATCCCCTTTTTATGTTCTTCCTGCCGGAAGTAGAGATACGTTTGATCGGGTACGTCGAGTTCTACGGTAAGCGTGAAACCCTCGTTTCCCTTATCTCCTCCGCAAGCGGAGAACAGGATAAGCAGCAAGAAAATATAAATCGTTTGTTTCATGGGTAGCATGGGTACATGGTATTGAAACCTTCATTTTTACAAATGTACGGAAAAATTCGGATGTGGTTTTATATTCATAATGTTTTTTATTCTTTATGCGTAATGTAAATTTTTTTCAATCAAATGTTGTTTTATTTTTAATATAAATATATCTTTGCGGAAAATAAAAGGCATATGAAAAATTTGTGTTTAATATTTATATCTATTTTGTTGTTATCGGGTTGCGGTAGCTATAAATATGGGGCGGAGGTAGAGGCAATCTCGTCTAACTTGACTTTTGGCATGGTAAAAAGTCAGATAGAAAAGGGTAAGACTACGCAGACAGAAATATTACAGCTTTTTGGGTCTCCTAATATGGTAACGAAAAATAAATCAAATGATGAGGTGTGGAGTTATAATCGTATGAGTGTGGTTCAAAAAGGCGGACAAACGAATTTTCTTTTTGGACAAAGAGCATCAGTAAGTTCTTCTAATAAATCTTTTGATCTTATTATAACCTTTGACAAAACAGATATTGTCAAAGATTATTCTGTAATTTCAACTAATTATTAATAATCATGAAACAAGTATTATTTATTATGGCAATTTCGTTATTGCTATTTTCTTGTGGTACAACAAAGAGCTTGACACCGAACGAATTGAAAATGATGACGACCCGACAAATAGAGTCTGATTATTCTCTTGCGTTTTCTTCGGTTATTTCATTGTTACAGTCCGAAGGATTTTTAGTGACAAATACTGACCGGGAGAGCGGACTTATCAATGCCAATAAGCAGGTGGATAACAAAAATGCCGCTGCGCAACGTTTTTTCTTAGGTACATCGAAAGACGCTAGTACGGCGCAGATTTCTGTTTTCGTTCAATCTATAAATGAAGGATTGTCAGAAGTGAAATTAACCATTTATGAAGGAAGCATTTCGACGACAAACGGCCAATGGGGAATACAAAACAAATCGACACAAAATAGTATGGTGCAAGATGCAGAAGTATACAATACGTGGTTTAATAATTTAAAAGCAGAAATAGAAAGACGAAAGGCTCTTTTACAGTAGAGGACGCCATCTTCATATAATAACATCATAGCCCCGTCGATTATCGGCGGGGCTATGATGTTATATGGGAGTAATACGGTTATAATCTGTTGGTACAGATATTATTTTTTATGAAAAACGATTGTGAATTCACTGTCTTCCGGATCGGTAAGTGTTACCGTATTTTTGGAGATGGATATATTATAAGTGATGGTATCCCTTTCTTCGCTGTCGGTCATGTGCAGTTTCGATGCGGCTTCATCGAGTACGTAAGTACCCGAGACATGCTCTGTTTCGACATCGGACGTTTCGCTGTCGGTGTAGGTCATCTCTCCGGTAAATGTCTTGTCTGAATTGAATGTGAAAAGGTAGTTTTCCGTTCCGTATTCGTCGGAATAAATGCCCGTCCATGTTCCGACCAAAGGGTTGTCGTAGTCTTTATCGCAACTACTTATTGTCATGACCGATACAATTGCGACGGCCAAAAATTGAAAGAATTTTAATGTTCTCATTTTTACAAATTTTTTAATTTATGATTTTGTTGCAAAGATATAATATATTTACGATGAAAGAAATCTTTTTATGGAAATTTTATTTTAGTGTAGAAAAATGTGATAGCGGAGTTGAAGATTTTATCGGTAGGGATTTTCTGGCCGGTCAGGGTTACATTGTGTAGGCGGACGACAAGAAATTCTTTTGTGTATATGGACTTTATCTGAAATTCTTGAATCTGCGTTTGATAAAAAAGCGATAGCTTGGAGAGGCTATCGCTTGGAAATATCGAGTTGCTTTTGGAATTAATTTTTCTTGAAAACTAAAATACCCTCTTCCCCTTCGGTTTTATAATCGGATAAAACTAATTTGTCGTCCAACATAGAAACCATGTAAGATATGGTGGAGTTGTTAACATGAGAGGTAAAGTATATTTTAGAATTTTCGTTATCGAAAAGGTATGTACCTGCGAAATACTCGTTGTCATAATCTTTCGAAGAGTAAGTTATCGACCATGTAAAAGAATTGTTGTCGTTCAGGGTGAGCACGTGAGTTTCGGTGTACGAATTTCTAGAATAATCAGAATCAGTCAGGGTACATTGCCAAGTGCTGACCAATTGCTTTTCTTCTTTTTGGCACCCTGTTGTAGCGAAAAGAACAAAGGCCAGAAATGTTAGAATTTGAGTAGTTTTAAGTAGTTTCATAATTTTAAGATATTAAATTAGAAATAAGACTCTGCAAAGATATAAAATATTGAACGATAAAAAAGGTTTTATTATAAGAAATTTGTTTTCATAAAAAATGAGGAGAGAAAATTTAACATCTCTCCTCACCAGAATCTTCGGAATAAAAAGTACCAACTTAACTTATGCTTTCGTGTATATCGATAACAGTGGTTGATATATTGCTTATTGTTTCGTGAGAGTTATAAATGAACTTCCACCTATTTCGCTAAGAATTAGTGTTTTGCCGGAAATAGTAGCTTTATAAACTTTTGTGTAACCACCATCGCTAATGTACTGCAATGTCAAGTAAGACGATTCTTCGTTGAATGTATAATTCCCATATTCAAAGAAGTTTGCGTAATGAGGATCTCCATCTGAATACCCCTTTTCTGTTCCAGTAAGTGTGTATGAACCGTCGGCGTTAAATGTATAGGTATATGAAATCTCGTCAACGGGATCGTAGCTAGACCAAGTACCTACAATGTTTTCTTCTTTGTTGCAACCGGGTATAGCCAGTATTATGGCGGTCAGTAGGAATAAAAATCCGAATTTTTTTACAGCACTCATTTTTTTCTCAATTTTGAATGTTTGACATAATTTTTTCTTCTGCAAAGATATATTATATATGAAAATCAAGAAAATATTTTTGCAAAAAATTTGTTTTCGTGAAAAAAGAAAGCCGGGAGAGAAATTGAATTTTCTCTCCCGGCCGGAATCTTCGATATAGAAAATATCAGTTCATTGCTTGATGCAGGTCGGCGATAATGTCATCGGCATTTTCGATACCGACCGAGAGGCGTATCAGGTCGGGGGCTACGCCGGCTTCGATAAGCTGTTCGTCGCTGAGTTGGCGATGAGTGTGGCTGGCCGGGTGCAGCACACAAGTACGGGCATCGGCCACATGGGTGACGATGGCGGCGAGTTTCAACCGGTCCATAAACCGGATTGCGTCTTCCCGCGAACCTTTGAGACCGAAGGCAATGACGCCGCAAGTACCGTGCGGCATGTATTTTTGAGCCAAAGCGTGGTATTTGTCGTTTTTCAGTCCCGGATAATTTACCCAAGCGACTTGCGGACAGCTTTCGAGAAACTCGGCGACTTTCTGCGCATTTTCGCAATGGCGAGCCATACGCAGATGAAGGGTTTCGAGGCCGAGATTGAGCAGGAATGCATTTTGCGGGGCTTGTATCGACCCGAGGTCGCGCATGAGTTGTGCTGTGGCTTTGGTGATATAAGCCATTTTGCCGAAGGCGCGGGTATAGGTAAGACCGTGATAGGACTCGTCGGGGCGGGTGAGCCCGGGGAATTTATTGGCGTGAGCCTCCCAGTCGAAATTTCCGCTGTCGACGATGGCACCGCCTACGCAGGTGGCGTGCCCGTCCATGTATTTGGTCGTCGAGTGGGTTACGATGTCGGCTCCCCATTCGAACGGACGGCAGTTGATGGGGGTGGCAAATGTATTGTCGACGATGAGGGGCACTCCATGCCGGTGGGCGATGCGAGCAAATTTCTCGATGTCGAGAACGTGCATGCCGGGGTTGGATAATGTCTCGCCGAAAAGAGCCTTTGTATTGGGTCGGAATGCCGCTTCTATGGTGCTTTCGTCTTCGTCGGGGTCGATGAGGGTAACGTCGATACCCAGTTTTTTCAGCGTAACGCTGTACAGGTTGAACGTACCTCCGTAGATGGTCGATGAGCAGACAAAATGGTCGCCGGCCTCGCAGATGTTGAATATGGCGTAAAAGTTGGCCGCTTGTCCCGACGAGGTGAGCATGGCACCGACACCCCCTTCGAGTTCGGCGATTTTTGCGGCGACAACGTCGTTGGTGGGATTTTGCAAGCGGGTGTAGAAGTATCCCGAATCTTCGAGGTCGAAGAGACGGGCCATTTGTTCGCTGGTTTCGTAACGGAATGTCGTGCTCTGGTAGATGGGTACGACACGGGGTTCTCCCTTTTTGGGTGTCCATCCGCCTTGTACGCAGATGGTTTCGGGGCTGAAATGAGTCTTGTCGTTCATATAGTTATGCGTTTATTGTTTACAGAGAAAATGCTTTTTTCAGTGTGTCGACGTAATCGAGTTTTTCCCAAGTAAAAAGTTCTACGTCGACTTCTACGGGTTTCTCGTAGCGCGATGTAAATGTTTTGTGTACCGTGTGGGGCTGACGCCCCATGTGTCCGTATGCTGCGGTTTCTTCATAAATGGGATTTCTCAGTTTGAGGCGCTCTTCGATGGCTTTGGGGCGTAAATCGAAAATTTCACCGATTTTCCCGGCGATCTCGGCATCGCTCATTGTGACGTGTGAAGTATGGTTGGTATCGACGAAAAGACTCACGGGTTGTGCCACGCCGATGGCATAAGAGACTTGAATGAGGACTTCGTCGGCGATGCCGGCCGCTACCATGTTCTTGGCCATGTGCCGGGCGGCGTATGCAGCCGAACGGTCGACTTTCGAGGGATCTTTTCCCGAGAAGGCTCCACCGCCGTGTGCCCCTTTTCCGCCGTAAGAGTCGACGATGATTTTACGACCCGTGAGACCGGTGTCGCCGTGAGGGCCTCCGATGACGAATTTTCCCGTCGGATTGACATGGAGAAGGAGTCGGTCGTCGAAAAGTGCTTGTACCCGTTCGGGAAGCTGGGCGATGACGCGGGGCAGCAGAATGCGGTGCACATCGTCGGCGATGCGGTCGAGCATCTCTTTATCGGCTTTCGCTTGTGCTTCCGGCGTATTGTCGGCCGGAGCGATGAACTCGTCGTGTTGGGTCGATATGACAATGGTATGTATGCGCACGGGACGGTGTTGCTCATCGTATTCGACCGTTACTTGCGATTTGGCATCGGGACGCAGATAAGGCATTTCGCTCTTTTCTCGGCGTATCGTTGCCAGTTCGCGCAACAGCAGGTGCGAGAGGTCGAGGGCGAGCGGCATGTAGTTGTCGGTTTCGTTACAGGCGTAACCGAACATCATTCCCTGGTCTCCGGCTCCCTGATTCATGGACTCGGAACGTTCCACCCCCCGGTTGATGTCGGCCGACTGCTCGTGTATAGCCGAGAAGACTCCGCAGGAGTCGCCGTCGAACTTGTATTCGCTGCGTGTGTACCCGATGCGGTTAATGACGCGGCGGGCGACTTCGTGCAAGTCGATGTAAGCACGCGATTTCACTTCGCCGGCGAGGACGACCTGACCGGTGGTTACCAGCGTTTCGCAAGCGACTTTCGATTGGGGATCGTAAGCGAGAAATTCGTCGAGCAGGGCGTCAGAAATTTGGTCGGCCACCTTGTCGGGGTGTCCTTCCGATACCGATTCGGAGGTAAACAGATAGTTCATTTCTTATCGTATTTTGTGGTTAAAAAATAGCTTCGATAAGAGATGGAGAGTGATAAAAATGCGGTGCGGTTTTCCGGCCGATTTGCCGGAGGTAAGAGATTACCGTTTTAGCAGTTTTTTAGTGTGGTTGCAAGCAGCCAAATCCATCCACATATCGTTGCCGCAAAGTAACATCTTTTTTGCGAGTTGTGCAAGAAGATAATCGAAAGAAAATAATTCTGCCCGAAATAGAAATCGATATAGGGTATGAACAGCACAGCATGGGTTTTAACTCCGGGACAGATGATGATTCGGGAAAAATGCTATCTTTGCAAAAGAAGTCTGACAGAGATTGGGACTCCTCTTTACAAAGTAGACGATTTTTTCCCATGTATCGTAATGTATTATATTCACAAGCCCAAAAGAACAGCCAATATTCCATACGTTGGGGGTATAGTATTTGGGACGTGGGCGGAAAAGGATCGGAAGAAAAGGTGAAGGAAGGAGAGTTTCCGCATGATAACGCAGATTTTGTATTTCCGGAAAGGAATATAGAGTATTTTCCCATGACGAATATTCCTTTGCGTGATGCTACCTTGCGACAAACGGATATGCCGGCAATGGATTTGGGTTATTCCGGAATAGAAGATATGCCCGATTCTCTTTCCAATATAGCAAGGCAACCCAATCATTTGAAAGAAAGTTATAAATTGATAAAACAATTTGCTTCTACGGGAAGGACACCTGTACCGGAGGGGGTATCCGTAGTGGAGAGAAGTATATATAATTCACGATTGCGTCCGGGGATAAAAGAGGCATTTTTTTTTATACAACAACCTAAAACGGCTTTGAATATAGGTGTATATAGAGAAAATTCCAACAATCTTTCCACTAAGGCTGGTAATTTTGCCATAAATGGAGGTTTTGAGAAAAAGAAATATAGTATATCTAATGAAGTTCTTGATGAAGGGAGTGAACTTGGGGCATTTCGACATGCTTTGTGGCAGGCGGAAATCACTTCCAAGTATGGTCCGTTAACAGCATGGAAGGCCGGTGCCGCTCATGAGCGGAATCCGATGTCCGATTTGCAGAAAATGGAATTTGATAATTTGGCCGAAGCAGACCAAACAGCCGATTTGCTGAATAATATTATAGGGAGAGAAATAGGAATACAACACGGGGATAGTAGTATGAGAGGCCTTGCCAACCAAGTATTGGAAACTTTCTATCGGGACGGCTTATACACGACTGCCGAATATGAAGAAGGCAAATGGCGAATCGAAAGGAAACCTTTGTCTCAGGATAAATATGAAAAAGCCAAGAGCGTGTTTGAAACGATAGGTGAGAACGGAATGATAACAAAAAAGAATAATGATGCGTATTACTATTCTTACTCTGATTAAACGTATTTTGCGAGGTATAAAGAATCTCATGTTGATATTTTTATGCTGTGTGGTAGTAACTATATTGCTTTGTCTCGTGCGGTGCAATAGGGACGAGTATAACCATTTCGACCGAATGATGTTGGCTGGTTGGAATACCAGCGATACCATTGTCGACCTGTCCCGTCTCACCCCGTTTCAGTGGGACACGATGTATTATTATGAAAACGGTTGTTCGAAAGCGGTGATGGACTCGCTCGGTGTTATTGCCGAAGCCAGTATGCAAGATGTGATGGACTCGTTCGGTATTATGCAAGATGTGATCATCTTTAAGGACAAAAAAGGCCGGACCGTTTATTGGGACAAGTGGATATATTCTTGGGAGAATTCTCACTATGGAAATGGAGGGTTTATAATCATACCCGATTTCAATTATTTGCGGGTCAGCAGCGACGATGCCCTTTTTAAGGTTCGTAAAAAAACGGATTGTACTATTCTGTTGGAGCATCTTCCACGCGAAAAAGTGCGACAGAATTAGAATTGTTTTTTCGATGGCTGACCTACCGATGATAATAACGGCTGTCTCCCTGAGGAGACAGCCGTTATTATTTATATTGAGGAGGGATTATTGTTTTAACTTCTCGTTGAGTTCGACGAGGGCATTGGCTTTTTCCACAGCTTTGGATATGTGGTCGTAAATGTTTTCGTTGCCGACGACTTGGTTCAGACCCGATTTCCGAAGGGTTTCCTGCACCGAAGGATTGACTCCGGAGAGTATGACCCGAATGCCCTCGCGATGCGATGATTCCACGAGTATTTGCAAGTTGTGCAATCCGGTGGAGTCGATAAACGGCACTTTGCGCATGCGAATGATGCGCACGACCGGTTTGTCGCCCATTTCGCGCATCACTTCATCAAATTTTGTCGCGACACCGAAGAAGAACGGGCCGTTGATTTCATATACTTCCACGCCTTTGGCTATGTTCAATGTCTCGTGTTGGGTCATTTCCGTGCCTTGTGCGACATCGAGTTCGTCTCTCAGTACCGATACTTGTACGTTTTCGGAGACGCGGCGCAGGAAGAGCAGAACCGCCAGCAGCATTCCTATTTCTATGGCGATGGTGAGGTTGAAGACGACCGTGAGGATAAATGTCGTGGCGAGAATGGCAATGTCCGACTTGGGATTCCGCAGCAGAGAGCGTACAGTGCGCCAGCCGCTCATGTTGTAGGCGACGATGACGAGAACCCCGGCCAGACAAGCCATAGGAACCAGTTCGATAAGCGGCATGAGCAGCAGAAAGATAGCGAGCAGTACCAATGCGTGGATAATGCCGGCGACCGGGGTGCGTCCGCCGTTGTTGATATTGGTCATGGTGCGGGCGATAGCCCCCGTTACGGGAATTCCGCCGAAGAAAGGAACGACGATATTGGCCACACCCTGGCCTATCAGTTCGGTATTGGAGTTATGATGCTCGCTTATTGCACCGTCGGCGACGGTCGCCGAGAGCAACGACTCGATTGCGCACAGTATGGCGATGGTAAATGCCGGAGAGAGAAGTTGGTTGATGGTCTCCATATTGATATGGAGAGGTTGCGGGTCGGGTATTTCATTGCTGATGTTGAACCGGTCGCCGATGGTTTCTATGCCGGTTATGCCACCGACTTCTTTCAGGAGGTAAGCTACGGCGGTCATGATGATGATAGCGACCAACGATCCCGGGATTTTACGGGATATTCTGGGCATGATGGCAATGATGAGAATACTTCCCACACCGATAAGGAGCGACATGGGGTTGATGGTGTCGAGGTGTCTGAAATAGACCGCCCATTGAGAGAGACAGTCTGCGGGGAGTTTGTCGACCGTAAGTCCGAGCAAGTCTTTGATTTGTGTCGTGAAAATGGTCAATGCGATACCGCTGGTGAAACCCACGACGATAGGATAAGGAATGAATTTGATGATTCCGCCCACCAGTAAGGCGCCCGCCATAGCTGTGGCGATAGCCAATCCTTCGAGCCCATAGCCTTGTATGATACCGAATACGATGACGATAAATGCCCCTGTCGGTCCGCCGATTTGCACCGAACTTCCACCCAGTGCCGATACGATGAACCCGCCGACAATGGCTGTGATAAGTCCTTTTTCCGGAGTTACTCCCGATGCTATACCGAATGCGATGGCGAGAGGTAATGCCACAATTCCCACAATGATTCCGGCCATAAGGTCGGCGATGAATTTTTCGCGCGAATAGTGGCGCAAGCCTTCGAATAACTTAGGCTGAAAATCAATCTTCATGATTACCTTAAAATTTTTTGAAGCCGCAAATGTAACGCTTTTTTTAACAAAATGCGCTATATATGTAAAATTTTGTGGATAGAGATTTGTTGTAAGAAAAAGATTTTCACAAGGTATGTCGTCTCCTGTTGTTAGCGGATATTTCGATTTCCTGTGATGGTAGGCTGGTTGGAATATATCGGCCCTTGTTCTTCTTCGGGAATTTCCTCGCTTTTCGTTTCCTTCGGCTTGTTCTTTATGATTTCGTAAGGTTTCTGTTCGGCGAGCGGTGTAGCGTAGACGTCCCACGACTGGTCTACGTCCCAATTGGCCCGCAAAGAGAGGTTGCCGGGATAATAAAATACTTCTTCGGGTTGCCGTTTTTCCTTATAATTTCCAGTATCCCATACTCCGTTGTCGTTCTTGTCGATGCATAGTCTCATGTAATAAGTTCCCGGATTGACATAGCGGAAGAGTGCGGCTCCTTTTTTTACAGGTGTTTTATAGATCGGTTGGTCGGAGTTGTTGAGAAGCTCTACAAAAGCGTGGTCGGTTATGCCTATCGTCCGCACGAGAAGATTGGCGTATTCCTCGACTGCTCTTACCTTGAAGGTATGTTCCATTGTGTTGGTCGGGTTGCCGTAGATTCCCTCTACGGCCAGAGAGTCGAGCGTAAAACGGTACTCTCCGCCCGATACCCACTTGTTTTTCAGTCGGTAAGCCCGGGGTTTGTCGATTTCGGGCAGGAATGTGTAATCGTCGACTTTGACCCATAGGGTGTCGATTTTCCGTTCGAGCCGTACCGCTGCGGTATCGATGTGTCTTACCGGCTGGGCAAAAGTGTAGGCCGGGGAGGCGTATATGTCGACATTCGATCCGCTCCGGTTGTCTATCGCCATAAATTCGATGGGAGGCGGCAGTGTATCGTTATCTTTTTTCTTTCGTTTCCGGGTTTGTGTGTTTCGTTCGCGGAATACCCAGAACATCGTATCGTTGTAGAGTGAAAGCTGTTGGGTGGAATCGGTACGGAGATATTCGGCGGCGATGTGCAGGGAGTCGATGTTGTATATGAACGAGTCGCGCAACCAGTAGGTAATGGTGTCGTTGGTTTTGCTTTTTTCGATAAGCGCCCAGTCTTTATCCGAAAAATTCAGAGGAGTGATGCGAGGTAGAGAGTCTTGGGCTGTGGAGAAATAAATCGTAATTCTGTGTCGGTCGGAGCGGTCGTATTTTTCGAAGTAACTGGCTTTGTAATTCTCGTTGAATGCCCGCAGAGTAATATCGTCGGGCATATAGTGCGGTTGCAATGAGGTAATGATGGTGTCGACCGTAAGGCTGTCGATCCATAACGTATCGCTGTGCCATTCCATACTCACGGTGGGAGTGAATGCCGTGTCAAGGTATGCGAGATCTTCGGTGGCATTGTCGAAAAAATAATTCCGGTTACCGTCTTTCAAGGCGAAGACACGGTATGTTCCTGCGGCGATATTGCGTATGGTGAAGTGGCCGTATTCGTCGGAACGCCCCATGCGTAGAAAGGGCTGGGTGGTGAATGCCGTGTCGTCGAGATTGGAATAGATTCCCACCAGCATGTTGCTTACCGGTTCGAGATTGGACGCATTGAGCAGTGTACCCGACATTTCGAGGGTGTCGATATGGTCGCCCGTCGAAAAATAAAAGCTGAAATCCTGCATTTTATTTTTCTCGTTGTTGTCGGCGATAGCGTCGCCGAAGTCGATCGTATAGGTCGTGTTGGGAATCAACGAATCGTTCAGCGTAATCGTTACGGTACGACCCAGCGTCGACACTTGCGGCATCTGGGTTTGTGGGGGAGAGATGATGATTTTTTCGCTCGGATTTTCGACTTGAACGATTTCGTCAAATTCGAGAACGATTTTATTTTTGTTGTAGTTGAGCGTTCCGGCCAGTGGCGTACTTTTTTTCAGTACCGGAGGCGTTTCGTCTTTGGGTCCCCCTCCGGGTCGACCCATGTTGGCACAAGAGAAACACCACCCTCCAATGAAGACGATAAGGGCGATGGCAAGGCCTTTGGCCGGCCGGTTGTGAATATGACGGTTCGAACTCATTTCCGGATAATCTCAGACAAAGATACGACAAAGATGCGGAAAAAGCGCTTTTGCCCTTGAAATATAACTTCTTTTTGACTTCGCAGATGACAAAAATTAGTATTTTTGCAGCCGTAACCGAAAAAAGCCATATATTTGCACCTTAAATCAAATTGCACAAATTAATTATCAAAAACATAAAAAGTAATAATCACAATGCAAAACAAAGGATTCATAAGGGTTTTAGCAGTTCTGCTTACTTTGGTATGCCTTTTCTACATTTCTTTCTCGTTTGTAACTCGTTACTATAACAAGAAAGCCGAAGAGATTTCCAATGGAGACCCTGTCGTTTACAAGAATTATTTAGATTCTATGGCAACCGAGAAGGTATATCTCGGTTATTACACCTTGAAACAGTGTAATGAAATGGAAATCGGTCTGGGTTTGGATTTGAAGGGCGGTATGAATGTAACGCTGCAAATTTCGGTTGCCGATGTGTTGAGATCGCTTTCCAACAATAATCCCGATGCCAAATTCAATGCGGCCCTCAACGCTGCGACGGCCAATCAAGCCGATAACTCTGACTTTTTGGCAATTTTTGTAGATGAATACAAAAAATTGGATCCGAATATCCGATTGGCATCGATTTTCAGTACCTATCAGTTGAAAGAAAAAATCGCTCCGAGTGCTACCAATGACCAGGTCGTTGCCGTTTTGCGTGAGGAACTGAACAGTGCCATCGACAATTCTTTCAATGTATTGCGTACCCGTATCGACCGTTTCGGAGTGGTTGCTCCCAATATCCAACGTCTCGAAAAAGACGGTCGTATCCTTGTGGAACTTCCCGGTGTGAAAGAGCCCGAACGTGTGCGTAAACTTCTGCAAGGTAGTGCCAATCTCGAATTTTGGGAAACCTATAATTTGAATGAGATTTATTCCCGTTTGGTTGCAGCCAACGAGATGATTGCCCGTATGGAAAACAACGGAAAACCCGTTGTGGCCGAGGAAAAAAGTGCGGGCGGTGATCTTTCCGAATTGACTCAGGAAAGCGAAGAAGTTGAGCTGTGGAAACGCCAGAATCCTCTTTTCTCGCGTCTGCAACCCGCCCTTTCCCAGAACGGTCAACCTATGGCTAATCCGGCTGTGGGTTATGCGCACTATCGCGATACGGCAGCTGTAAGTTCTTATCTTGCCATGCCCCAAGTACGCGAGATGCTTCCTACCAATCTGCGTTTCTGTTGGTCGGTAAAATCAATCGATGAGAAAGAACAATATTATCAGCTGGTAGCTTTGAAATCGAGTACCGGCGGCCGTCCTGCCCTGGAAGGCGATGTTATCAACGATGCACGTGAAGACTTCGACCCGTTGACGAATGCTCCTGTCGTAAGTATGTCGATGAATGCCGAGGGTACTAAAATCTGGGCTCAACTTACGCGTGAGAATATAGGTCGTTGCGTTGCTGTGGTTCTCGATGACCATGTTTATTCTTTCCCGGTTGTCAACACCGAGATTCCGAACGGTTCCTCGCAAATATCCGGCGGGTTCACTCCCGAAGAGGCCAAAGACTTGGCCAATGTGTTGAAGACCGGTAAAATGGCTGCCAGCGTGAAAATCGTACAAGAAGATATCGTAGGCCCGTCGTTGGGACAAGAAGCTATCCGTAGCGGTGTCATTTCGTTTATTTTCGCTTTGGTATTGCTCATGATCTATATGATCGGTGTATATGGTGTCGTTCCCGGATTGGTTGCTAATGCGGCACTTATTCTCAACTTGTTCTTTACGATGGGTATCTTGGCGTCGTTCCAGGCCGTGCTTACTCTCTCGGGTATTGCAGGTTTGGTTCTTTCTCTCGGAGTTGCCGTCGATGCCAATGTGCTGATTTATGAACGTTCCAAAGAGGAGTTACGTGCTGGTAAGAGTCTGAAAAATGCAATTGCCGATGGTTATAAAAATGCTTTCTCGGCTATCTTCGACTCCAACCTGACATCGGTTATCACCGGTATTATCCTTTTCTACTTCGGAACCGGTCCTATCAAAGGTTTTGCCACGACGTTGCTTATCGGTATCGTCTGCTCATTCTTTACTGCCGTGTTCCTGACCCGCCTTTTCTATGAAAAAGGATTGGAAAAGAATTGGTTCAAACATCTCTCTTTCACCACCCCGATGACCCGCAATTTGCTGATAAATCCCGAAATCAATTTCCTCGGGGCGCGTAAGAAGGGATATATCATCTGTTTGGTACTGGTTATCATCGGCGGTGTATCGTTCGGTTTGAGAGGATTGAACAAAGGTATCGATTTCTCGGGCGGACGCAACTATATCGTGCGTTTCGATAAGTCTGTGAATACTCAAGAAATAGCCGATTTGCTCAAACCCGAATTCGGTGAAAATATTCCTACCGTCATCACGATCGGCGGCGATAACCAAGTACGTATCTCGACCAACTATCGTATCGAGGAATCGGACGATGCTATCGATAAGGAAATTCTGACGATGATTTACAAAGGTCTCAAAGACGAAGTGGGAGGTAAATCCCAAGAAGCATTTGAAACCGAGAATGTGATGAGTATTCAGAAAGTAGGTCCGAGTATTGCCGAGGACATTACCATCGGGGCTATATGGGCGGTTATCATTTCGCTTATTGCCATTGCTCTTTATATTCTGTTGCGTTTCCGGGATTTGGCTTTCAGCGTCGGAACGCTTGTATCATTGGCATTCGATACGTTGATTATCTTGTCGGTTTACTCGATTTTCAACGGTTTGTTGCCGTTCTCGATGGAAATCGACCAGACATTCATCGCGGCAATTCTTACCAATATCGGTTATTCGGTAAATGATAAAGTGGTGGTATTCGACCGTGTGCGTGAAGTGATCGGTCTCTATCCCAAGCGGGATCGCGGTTTGGTTATCAATGATGCCCTCAACAGTACGTTGTCGAGAACAATCAGTACGTCGTTGAGTACCGCCCTCGTACTGCTCAGTATCTTTATCTTGGGTGGTGATACGATCCGCAGTTTCTCTTTCGCTATGTTGCTGGGTGTGATAACGGGTACATTCTCTACCCTCTTCGTTGCCGTTCCTATCGCATACGAAATGATGAAAAAGAAATTTGCCAGACTCATGGCAAACGAAGCTGCTTAGTCGGATCGTTTCTTTCGTATAGATGAAAGTTCCCCGGAAAACTTCCGGGGAACTTTTTTTATTATCGGAGAAAAAGTAACGTCGGAAATGAGATAGATAATATCATGTCCCCGATAAGGAAATAGCGTTAAATTTATGGCGATTAAACAATTCATATTTTTGTAGAATGGTAATGAGTAAAAAGATGAAAAAGATTTTTCTTTTGTTCGCGAGCGCTTTTTTTATCATTTCGGCCGAGGCGCAGAAAGGATCCAGCCAATTTGCCTTATTTGCGGGCTATAAACATTTTCCTGAGATGTGGGTAGGGAAAGGGTATAATATAGGCGTGGAGTATAAATATTACGTACATAACCGTTTCTTTGCTGTCGCTAATTTTCATGCCGGCGTAAACAATGCGTCAAAGTTTGTCGAATATGAATTTTCAGGGAATATGTTGGGTTATAGAGTAGGTAATAGTACGCACGATTATATGATCGGTCTCGGTTTGGGAGGAGATTTGTTGCAGATCGGCCGTCATAAGATATACATACAAGGAACGGTCGGTTTGGGTACTTCGGAGATGTCTAAGGACGGTGTATCGGGGGCTCCCGGCAAAGAAATCATTCGTACTCACGTCGAGTCGGCTACACGTTTTGCCATTTCAGCTTCGGCCGGTTACGATTATCGCATTTGTAGCTGGTTGGCAGTTGGCGTGAATTATACAGGTTGGCAGATCGGATATGAGTATAAAAATTCTGCAAATGCCAAAGTGAGTCTTCTCTTTTGAGATATTTATTCCGAAAACGGGGCCTGCAATTGTCGCAGGCCCCGTTTTATTTAAAAGATACCGGATCAGACGATCCATTCCACACCGATGGCGATGAGATAGTAACGTACTCCTTTTCCGACTAACATCGATAGAGCGACACCCCAGAGATTGGCACGCATGAGTCCCAAAGCAACGACGATAGCATCTCCCACGCCGGGAACAAAGGCGAAAAATCCCATGAGAGAGCCTTTCCCTTGCAGGAAACGTTGAGTCTTGTCGAGTTTTTCGTGAGAAAGTTTCAGGTATTTTTCAATCCATGCGGTTTTCCCCAAACGTCCGATATAATAACATGTTATTCCTCCCAGCCAATTACCGGCTGTGGCCGAGACGACACAACCCCACGTAGAGTAACCGGCAACCAATAATAGTCCTAAAACGACTTCGGAGCTGAACGGTAAGATACTGCCGGCCAAGAATGCGGCGACAAAAAGTCCTGCATAACCCCATTCGCTCAGAGACGTCAAAAATTCCATACGTATAGAGATAAGTAAACGATTGCGGCAATACCCGTTTGCCATAGAACATAGCGGTTGCGTGTATGTACGAGGTAATAACCAGCCGATTGGGCCATGATTACGTGCAACAAGGGAAGATATTCGTCGAGGAAGTGCAGATTGATAATGCAGAGCAGGATAAGTAGGGCAAATAACAGCAATAAGAATCGATTGCTCCGCCATATTTGTATTTTATGGCGTGTCATGAGATAGCTGTCCGATACGCCGCAACAAATGCCGATGATAGCCGTTGCAATAAGAAATCCTGTGTTTTTTATTGCAGCGATATTATCTACGTCGATCCGGGGAAAAAGTGATTCGGCAGGATAAGTCGGAGTAAGGTCGAATATGATACAGGTGCAGAAGAACAACCATGCCGGGGTAAGTGCACCCAGTATCAAAGCCGTTACCGACCGCCATGTAAATGTCTGCATATAGGCGAGGCCCGCTGCAAAAGGTATCAATAAAAAGGTAAATGCCGGCCATATCAATCCTCCCGAGGCGATAAGCAATCCTATGCCGTAAGCTGCTTGTTGACCCTGCGACTGGTATGTCCCGTAAAGCAGGTACAGCAACAAGATGAGTATGGGAGAGAGCAGTATGCCGACGTTGAGCGTGTGGGTGAATGCCGGTACGCAGCTGTTGAAAAAAAGCAACAACGTGGCAGGTAACCATGTACGTTGTTGCATGAGATTATAGGTATTGTTGAGCCGTAACAGGAGGACACAACTCAGAATGACGGCTGCCAAATGAATAACGTAGAGTGTCGTTTGCATTTTCCATTTGGCGTCGAAGGATAGGGTCCAGTCGTTCAGGGACAACTCGTCATTGCCGGTTTCTCCCCAAATAAGAACACCTACCGGCAACAACAACATTATGCACCATAGGAGTGGTGCATAATGCCGGTTGTCGGCGATTTTCGATAGGGGGTTTGTCGGCGATTCCATGTAAAAGCGGAATGTCTGTTATCGGCTGCTTAAAGGTCGAATCCGATATCCGAACGGAAATATTTTTTCTCGAAATCGATTTTCGATGCGTTGGCAAAAGAACGGGCGAGAGCATCGGCTTTATCTTTTCCGTATGAGCTGACGGCGATCACCCGGCCACCGTTGGTAACGATGTTTCCCTCTTTTTCGGCAGTTCCGGCGTGGAATACGATACTGTCCGATACATTTTCGATACCGGTAATGATTTTCCCTTTTTCGTAATCTCCGGGGTAACCTCCCGATACCAGCATGACGGTAACAGCCGATCTCGGATCGACTTCGAGCATACGCTGGTCAAGATTGCCTTGCGCTACGCCTTCGAGCAAATCTACGAGGTCGCTTTTGATACGAAGCATCACCACTTCGGTCTCGGGATCGCCCATACGCACGTTATACTCGATAACCATCGGCTCGTTTTTTACCTTGATGAGCCCTAAAAAGATAAATCCTTTGTAATCGATACCTTCAGCTTTGAGGCCTTCGATAGTTGGGACAACGATACGCTCCTCGACTTTTTTCATAAACGTTTCATCGGCAAAAGGAACCGGAGAAACGGCTCCCATACCTCCTGTGTTGAGTCCGGTATCGCCTTCGCCTATACGTTTGTAATCTTTGGCTTCGGGAAGGATTTTATAGCTTTTCCCGTCGGTAAGAACAAATACCGAGCATTCGATGCCCGACAGAAATTCTTCGATGACCACCGTGCGGCTGGCCTCTCCGAACATACCCGACAACATCTCTTTCAGTTCGGCTTTGGCTTCTTCGAGCGTAGAAAGTATAAGCACACCCTTCCCTGCGGCCAGTCCGTCGGCTTTGAGTACATACGGCGCTTCGAGGCTTTCGAGGAAAGTGTACGCTTGGTCTATCGTTTCGGCGGTGAAACTTTCATAGCGGGCCGTCGGTATGTGATGCCGCATCATGAAAGCTTTGGCGAAGTCTTTGCTGCCTTCGAGCCGGGCTCCGGAGGCCGACGGGCCTATGACGGGAATACGATTTAATTTGTCATCGTTTTTGAAATAATCGTAAACTCCTTTTACCAAAGGATCTTCGGGGCCTACGACGACCATGTCGATATCGTGTCCGATGACAAACTCTTTCAAGGCAGGAAAGTCGGTTGCCGAAAGAGCGATATTGCGGCCTATACGGGTTGTCCCGGCATTACCCGGGGCGATATACAGATTTTCTACGCGGGGGCTTTGGGCGATTTTCCAAGCGAGGGCGTTTTCCCGTCCACCCGAACCTAACAACAGAATATTCATAGCGGTATGTATTTTTATTTTAGATAGTCGTCGAAATAACGGATTACTTTTTCATAGAGATGCACCCGTTCGGGACCGATGACGTTATGGGCGTGCCCTGGATAGACAAAGTAATCGGGGTAAGTCCCGGCTTTGATGCAGCTTTTCAGGAACGAAAGGCTGTGTTGCCATACAACAACGGGATCGGTATCGCAGTGTACAAGCATCAGGTGGCCTTGCAGATTTCCGGCTTTCAGGTTGAGATTGGCCGATTTATACCCTTCGGGGTTAGCTTGCGGAGTTCCCATGTAACGCTCGCCGTACATGATTTCATAGTACTTCCAGTCGATGACCGGACCTCCGGCTACGCCTACCTTGAAAACATCTCCGTGTGTCAACATGAGGTTGGTCGTCATAAAACCGCCGAAGCTCCAACCGTGTACGCCTATACGGGTTGTGTCGCACCATGACTGGTTACGCAACCAGTCGATGCCTTGCATTTGGTCGGCCATCTCCGCCTCGCCCAGCCGGTGATGCGTTACTTCTTCGAAGGGTAATCCCCTGTTGGCCGATCCGCGATTGTCGAGAGTAAAGACGACATACCCTCTTACGGCCATGAGCAGATCGTTCCCCGAAGCGCCCCATAACCAGCTGTCGGTTACCATTTGGGCATGGGGGCCTCCATAGACATAGACGATAACGGGATATTTCTTTTCGGGATCGAAATGGGGCGGACGGGTAACGCGGTAGTACAGGTCGGTTGTTCCGTCGGCTGCTTTTAATGTACCTCCGACAACACTCGGTGTTTCGTATCCTTTGTACGGATTTTTGGCGACGAGCAAGGTTTCCGTTTTTCCGTTTGCCGTGGAGATGAGTTGTGTGATACGGGGTGTCTCGTGATTGGCATACAAGTCGATGACATATTTTCCCGAGCGGCTTATTGTCGTGCGGTGTACACCGCTTTGGGGGGTGAGGCGTGTGCGTTTTCCCGAGGAAACCGATACTTTATATAGATTTATTTCGAGAGGAGATTCTTCGTTCGATGTGATGAAAATCGATTTTCCGTCGGGTGAAGGAGTGGCCGAGAGAATTTCCCATGCACCCGAAGTGAGTTGTTTCAGCAGTTTGCCTTCGGTATTATAGAGGTAGAGGTGGTGGTATCCGTCCCGGCGGGAAATGTGTACGAAACGATCGTTGCGTCCCGGCAGGAAGAAGACGGGGAATTGCGGTTCCACATATTTTTCGGACGTTTCGGTGAAAAGCGTCCGCAACAGTTTACCGTCGGTTGCATCGTACACTTCGGTACGGCAAGTGTCCTGACGGCGATTCAATCGTTGCAGGTAGATGTTTTTTTCGTCGGGCGACCAAGCGATATTTGTCAGGTATTGGTCTTTCTCTCCCGGGGTGCGCAGATAGACCGTGTCGCCCGATGCCGTGTGGTAGATACCGACTTTTACTTCATGGCTGGCCATTCCTGCCATAGGATATTTGGTCTCTTTCAGAGCTGCTGTGCGGGTTGAAATATCGACGAGGGGATAGTCGGTTACGCGGCTTTCGTCCATGCGGTAGAATGCCACTGCGTTTCCTTGCGGAGACCAGAAGATACCGGACGAGATACCAAATTCATTCCGGTGTACGTTCGATGCCCCGAAAGAAATTTGGTCGTTGTCGTCGTGCGCTATCATCGTACGGTTACCATCGTTCCCGATGAGGATAAGGTCGCGACCATTCGTTACGGCCAAGCGTTTTTGTTGCGGCTCGAAGGCGAAATTGGAGTCTCCGTTTTGGTAGGGAATGCGGTACTCGATTTTCTGTGTCGAAGGGTTGTAGAGTAACACCGATGACTGGTTGTAGAAATAAAAGTACGATGTGCCGGCGATTTCTTTGATTGCGAAAGCCGGGAGCGATTTTATCGTTTTCAGGCCGGCGGTTTCCAGTCCTTTATTCAACTCGTCGAGCGTGAGCCAGGGCGTATGTTTTTTGCTCCCGGGACGGGTTATCAGCAAAGTGTCTCCTTGACGATATAGGTAGTTGTCGCCTACGAAAGAGAGCTGCCGCAGGCTTTGGGGTACAAGGCGATAGGCGTTTTTCCCTCCGGGAATCAGATCTTGTGCGGTGAGCTGTTTTTCTTGTGCGACGGTGTTCATGGCGAGCAATAGCGAGAACAGAACAATAAAATATCGTTTCATAATCATCTGGTCGGTTACTTTTTCTTACGGGGAGGACGGCGGTCGCCGCTCTTTTTCATTTCTTTTTTCTCGTCGGGGCTTCCGATAGAAGGTTTCCGCCCGATGACGTAACTGCGTATGGCCTCGTCGCCATGTGGTCGATTGCGGCGGAAGCGGGAAATTTTTATTTCATCATCGTAGTCGTATTCGGCGGCGAATTTCTTTTCGTACGTTTCTTTTTCGTCCCATCTTTTCCCGAATTGTGCGGAGCGGAAACCCTTTTCTCCGTTGTTGTTTCGGAAATCATTCGATCGTTTGCCGAACGGATTTTCTTCCCGATTCCCGCGATAGAGTGTAGAATGTTTTTCTTCACGGTTATCTTTACGGAATCGTTCTTCCTGTTGGGGGCGTTTACGGTCGTCGAATGAGTAGCGTCCTTTGGGTTTGGTATTTCGGCGAGAATCGAATTTACGTTCCGGATATTTTTTGTCGAGGATTTCGTCTTTTTCGGCATGGTCTCGTTTGAAACCTCCCGTTTCGCGCTTGAAATCATTGTATTTTCCGTCGAAAATCTCGTATTTGCGGAATTCGCATTCGAGAGCGCCGTTCATCATGGGAACGCGGGCGGCTGCTTTCAGTCCGATGTGGTCGAAACATTCGTCACGATAACTGAGTACCCACGCATCGAAACCTTTGAATACATGTTTCAGTTGGGTTCCGATCATCGAGTACAGTCCCATGAGGTCGTCGCTGGTGATACGTTCTCCGTAAGGCGGATTGGTGACCAGAAGACCACCCGGTTTTATATCGCTTTCGACATATTGCTGCATGGGTTTTACGGCGATGTCGATATAGCGGCTCATACCGGCGTTTTTGATATTGGCGGTCGCTATTTCTACGGCAATGGGAGAAATGTCGCTGCCGTAGATTTTATGTTCGAACGGGTGTTCGCTGCTTTCGTCTTCATAGAGTCGGTCGAACAGCTCTTGATCGAAATCGTTCCAGTGTTTGAATGCGAAATCTTTCCGGTAGATTCCGGCCGGTGTTCCTGTTGCGATGAGAGAGGCCTCGATGAGGAGGGTACCCGACCCGCACATGGGGTCGATGAAGTCCCGGCTTCCGTCCCAGCCGGCCAACAGCAGCAATCCCGCAGCCAGTACTTCGTTGAGCGGGGCTTCGGTCTGGGCGGTACGGTATCCTCGTCGGTGCAGCGACTCGCCCGAGCTGTCGAGCGATAAGGTGCAGGTGGTCTGGTTGATATGCAGGTTGATGAGAATATCGGCATTGCTCAACCGTACCGAAGGACGTTTTCCGAAACGTTCATTGAAAAAATCGGCGATGGCATCTTTGGCCCGATAAGTTACGAACTTGGAATGGCGGAACTCATCGGAGTAGACGACCGGATCGATCGAAAAAGTCATTTCGGGCGTGAGGTACTCTGTCCAGTCCATCGCTTTTATTTGGGCGTAGAGTTCGTCGGGGTCTCCGGCTGTAAAGGTATAGATGGGTTTGAGTATGCGCAGTGCAGTGCGGCAGTGCAGGTTGGTTTTGTAGAGAAGTTCCTTGTCGCCGGTAAACGAGACCATTCGCCGGCCTATTTCTATGTCTTTACCGCCGAGCGCGGCTATTTCCGAAGCGAGAACCTCTTCGAGTCCTTGGAAAGTTTTAGCGATGAATGTCGATGTGGCTGATTGCATTATTTTCGAGCTTTACTTTGTAAAATGCGGGCTTCCGGGGCTACGTCTTCGGTAACCCATATATTCCCGCCTATCGTGGCGCCGCGACCTATGGTGATGCGTCCCAGTATCGTGGCGTTGGAGTAGACGATGACATTGTCTTCGAGAATGGGGTGGCGGGGTATGCCTTTAATGGGATTCCCGTTATCGTCGAGCGGGAAACTTTTGGCTCCCAGTGTTACCCCTTGATAGAGTTTCACGTTTTTCCCGATGATGGCGGTCGCTCCGATTACGACACCCGTACCGTGATCGATCGAGAAATATTCTCCTATCGTGGCAGCCGGGTGTATGTCGATTCCTGTCTCGGAATGAGCCATTTCGGTGAGGATTCTCGGGATAAGCAATACCCCTTGTGTGTATAATTGGTGGGCGACACGATAATTGATCATGGCGCGTATGGCGGGATAACAATAGATGACTTCTCCGTAACTTTCGGCGGCCGGGTCACCGTTGTAGGTGGCGATGACGTCAGTTGCGAGGATACGGCGCAATTCGGGAAGTTTCCTGATGAAAGTCGAAGCGTGTTCTTCCGCTTTCTCATGCAACTCTTTGTCGCAGTCTCCTTCGGGCTTGTCGAGATTGAGAACGGAAAAAATTTGATTGCTGAGGAGAATATACAACCGTTCGGCCGTTGTACCCAAGTGGTAGCGCATGGTGAGACCGTTCAACCCCGATAACCCGAAATATCTCGGGAAAAGAAGTTTACGGCACAAATCGATGATTTCGCTCAGTTCTTCGATCGAGGGCATATGGCAACTGTCGTTACCGTTGTAGTTCGACGGACTTAACGGGTCGGAGGCGGATAAGTTCTCTACGACTTCGGTGATGATATGCGTGTGCGAGGTCATCGTGGTGATGATTGATAATGAAATGACAAAGATAAGATATTTTGCCGATACATACTTTCCCTTTTTCTCGAAAAGTGTCTCTATGCAAAAATGAGAGAGTATCACAATCTTTTTTGAGATCCTCTTTTCTCTATCTCATTTCATTTTCTCTGTCGTTGTTGCGGCTTATAATCGCCTGAATTGAATGATAAATGTGTCATTCCGGCGTATGTGAGGAATCTCTCACTTTTACTCGCTTTGGTAGAGATGCTTCGCTACTGCTCGAATGTCATTCCGAGCGAATGCGAGGAATCTCACGTTTCCGGGGCTTTGTGGAGATTCTTCCTCCCTACGGTCGTCAGAATGACATGTTTGTCATCTCGAACGTATGTGAGAGATCTTATACAAAGCGTACTGTTTGGCCGGATTCTTCGAGGTTAATACCCCGAAGAGTGACATCGCACCGTAAAGTACTGCAACGTCTGTCATTCCGAAGCGTATGCGAGGAATCTTATGAGAATGTACGTTTGGTGGGAGATTCTTCATTTCACTTCGTTCCATTCAGAATGACATTCCTGTCATCTCGAACGAAAGTGAGAGATCTCATGCCATACGCTCTCTTGGTAGGAGATTCTTCACTCCGCTTTCGCTGCGTTCAGAATGACAGTTGTCTGTTACTTCTTTCCCGCCGCAAAGAAGTAAGTAAGAAAGGTCGCCCTCTCGTTATCGGGGATTCTTGCCTTTCGCTTCGGTCGCCGACGGGGGCTGTGGAACTCGCTGCACTCAAACAGTTCTCGCCCTCTTTCCGCCTTCTCCCTCGCTCCCGGTAGCCCGATAAGGGTATGCCTTCGATTCCTTTTTCTGAAATTACCGGTTGCCAGACCTCGAAATGGTAAAACAAATAGAGTATGTCGAAGAAACATAACGACATACTCTATTTGCTTTATTCCTCGAAAGCCATATCTTTTAAGCCTTATGTTTTTTACGAATCCACTTTTTTATCCACAGATAGTAACCGGTCAGAGGGAGGGAAGCACCGCCCAAAGCGGCGATAAAATAGAGTATGCGGGTGAATGTTCCACCCCAATTCCCGACGTGTACCGAATATATCCAGCCTCGTATTTTACCCGATTTTTCGGTATCTTTGTATAAGTTGACCGAGGTAATCGTTCCATTATCGGGATCGAAGGTATAGCGATCGGAGGCTCTCTGATTTCCGAGACGGTCGAAGGCGACAGTCGCCGTGCCGTCCGAGACGGTAATCTGTTTATACCCGTCGTTTTGTTTGGCCAGTTCTTCATATACTTGCTGCCAATATGCGTATGATACGGCCGGTTTTGTGTCGGCGTGTTCGTTGTTCTTCTCTTTACCGTGTGATGAGGAAGAAGTCTTTCCCGATTTCCGCTGTTGAACTTCTACACCGAAAATACGGTAGAATCCCGTCCGATACCACGAGAACGACCAGGTCAGCCCCGTGAGAGCCATAACCAATAGGAACAGGAGTATGTACATACCGCCGGCGACATGAAGGTCGTACCAAAAACGTTTCAATCCTTTTCCAGTCGAAATTTTCAGACTGTTTACAAGAGCTTTCCGTGTACGGGGCCACCAGATGACAATACCTGAAATCAGGATAAAGACGAATATCAACGTACTTATACCGACAACCAGTTTACCGACGAATATATCACTGCCGGGTTTCATGCTGTCGAGCAGCCACCGGTGCAATTTGAACATGGTGAGAAAAAACGGAGACCGCTCGTATTTTCCGAGGACTTCGCCGGTGTACGGGTCTACGAACAAGGACGAACGTCGGGGCTTGGACAGACTTACCTGATACGATCTTTCGGGGTCGGCGAAAATGTTAAGTCCGGTTGCCGTTACATCGTCGGGAAGTATTCCGGCGACGTTTTCCATGATTTTGTCGGCGGGTAACGGAACTTCTTTTACCTCTTTTACATAGTAAAGGTCATGGCGGAAGATTTTCATGATCTCCGTTTCGAATACCAGCATGGCACCCGAGAAGCAAATCAGTGTGATGATAAGTCCGAAAGGGACGGAAAGCCATAAATGTATATGACGAAAAATTTTTCTCATAAGTCGGTTACAGTAAAAAAGCCTGCCGGAAAGACAATCATTCCCGGCGAGGCTTTTTCTAATTTACATTATACCATTGTTGGATTATCGGGTATTATTGTGCGGCCAGTTTACCTACGCCGCTTACTTGCGTGGCTACGACCGTCAGGCCTTTGGTCGCTGTTGCGGAAGCCGGGTCGATTTTGTAGATGGCGGGGTAACCGTCGGTTGTGGTAACGGCGATATAGGCATTACCGTTCTCGATATACGGCGTGTTTCCGAATCCCGAAATTTTGTCGGTCGAGGGAAGTCCCGAAACGAAGGTCAATTTTCCGGTAGATCCTTTGAATATGGCAAGGCGGTTCGCTGTTTTATCCGATGCGGTGATTTCTTTGTCATAGCACAGGAACAGGAAGTAATCGCCCGAAATGAACCAGCTGCGGAGGAAAGCGGCTTCTTTTCCACTGTCGTCGGTGAGGGGGAAATAATAGTTTTCATCGAATTCTTTCGTGGTGGTATTGATACGCACTGCACCCGACGGTAAAGAGGTTTTTTGAAGGTCGCTTTTCATCGTTTTGGCGTAGCTGGGCGAGAATACATAAACGTAACCGTCGTCGGCTTTCCAGAGCATTTGGTAGTATTGCGACCTGTTACGTCCGCAGGCATAACTGATTTTGTCGGTCTTGATGAGTTTTTTACCGGTCAGCGAGTTATCGTCGAAGATAGCTACCCAGCACTCATCGGGGTATTGTGTCCATTGCAGTTCGTCCTTATCGTATGCACCGCTACCGCTGCCACCCGACTCGGTCTTGATCAAAGAAGCGTAGTCGCCGTCTTTACGTACCCACTTGTGGGGATTGCCGTCTTCATCTTTCTGCATACAGCCGTATTGGCTCAAGCCCATCGGGACGGCGGCGGCATACACTTCGGTGCCTACTTGTTCGATACCGGCCAGTGTTACGTACTCTCCGTTACCCAAGAAATTTTCCGAAAGGTATGCTTGTTCGTTGGTATTGTTGGAAGAGACATTTTCATTGTTTACATCGAGGTAAGAAATCAAGAACGATTGCGGGGTATATCCGTTTTCGTCGTTCCATGCTGTGGGACCGTCGCCGGTCGAGGTGGTCATGATATATTCGTCATAAAACCCGTATGTGGTGAATCGTTTAAGCTCATACTCTTTGGCTCGCTTGTTCATGTCGAAACTTGCATCGAGAGTAAACGATTGCGTTGTTCCGGAGTTTCCTTGATGATAGTTGAGCGCATACAACCTGATGTCTTTATAGAATACCCAATATGTAGCACCTTCGTTTACGAGGCCTTGTGCGTCGGCCGATACTTTGTAATTCGGGTCGTCCAGTCTATCGGCAGTCAGCAATACGTTGGTCGAGTTTCCCGATGCCTCTACCGTTGCGGCGATCACATAATTCCCTTGTTTTACTTCTGTCAGAGTGTTCAGCTCGGTATTGCCTCCGCCGTTTGAGCCGTCGTCGTCCGAGCAAGAAGTAAATACCATTCCGGCCATTGCTGTCGCAAAGAGTCCGGCGAATAGAAATCTTTTTTTCATTGTCTTTTTTATTGGATTAGAATTTGTGTTTCCTCTCTATTTCCCGAAGTACACGCGTACTTTCCCGTAGAATGCCCGCCCGGCTTTTTGCAGGCTGAAATTGTCGTACAGTTTCTCGTTGGTCAGGTTGCGGCATTCGAAAGAGAAATTGTATCTGCCCTTCCGTATGCTGTAACTTACCGTCAGGTTGTGCGAGAACTGGTTGGGTACGACAAAGTCGCTCTTTTTCCCGATAGCCTGTGAGTAGTAAGAGAAACTGTGCAGATACAGGTTATCGTAGGTTACGGTGAGTACGTTGCCTTTTTTGAAAAGTCCGTGCCAATAGAAGTTTATATCGCTATCGGAGAATATGTACGGGACGTTGGGCATTCTCGACTTGTAGGCGAGATTCTTTACGGTGTTGCCCATACTGCCTATTTGGTATTCTTCATTGTCGCGCACGTCCATCTTTGTGAAATTTCCGCCTATGCTCAACCATTTACTGAAACCGTAGCGGGCCGATATATTGAAACCTTTTGTCAGAACTTTGCCATAGTTGATGTACGTGGCATTTTCTTTCCCTCCGCTCAGGTCTTGAATGTTACGTTGTATATAGTCTTGCGTGTTGCGGTAGATGAATCCCCCTTCGACATAAACGGAATGTTTTCCGAATGTCTTGGTGTAGCTGAGGTTGACGTTGATGTTGTTGCTGTTTTCGGGTCGAATGGCGATATTTCCACTTTCCAGATCTTCATCGCCGAACATTTCTTCGATCGTCGGCAGGCGGTATGCTTTTTCATAGGAAAATTTGGTTTGCAGTCCCGATAAAATAAAATAGGTCCCTGCGATACCATATCCCCATGAATCGGTCGTGCGGCTGGTACGCACGTAGTCGCTGGCATTGTCGTCCGTCGCCATCGGGCCGGCAACGTATTGACGGTAATATTTCCCGAAGACCGACAGATTCCAGCGGTCCGAGGGCATCAACCGATATGAAAGTCCGGCGATGTTTTTTCGGGTTTCTTTGGCAATGGCGTCGGTTGCTTCCTCTTCGGCGAGCAGGCTCGTATTGTTCCGGTGGAATGCGTTCCATACGTTATTGAACGTGAGCATGTGTATGCGCGCTATTTGGTAATTGACCGTCAACGTGGCGTTCCAGTTGTCGTTGTTGGAGCGGGTGTGTTGATACGATTGTTCACCCCGGGAGTTCATCAGTTTTTTTTCTCCCAGCCAGTTGTATTCGTAGCGTGTCGTATCTACGTTGTAGGTGATGTTGCGGTTGTAGTTGGCGGTAAGTACCACATCGAGGCCTTTGGTGAAGAGGTTGTGTTTGTTGTATTCGAGCGACGGCATCAGCGAGTGCCCTTTGCGATGTTTCTCCCCGAATACGGTTTTTTGTCTCACACCCGTTTGTATCTCTTGGTACATGTTGGAGTAAGTGAATCCGAACATCAGGCGGTCGGCCCAGCGTTTGTCTTCTACTCCGATTTTGGCTACGACAGCTTCGTTGTGATAGGTGTCGTGAAACCGTTTTACCCGTTCCGTCTTTTCGGTATCGAAATCGGTCGTCCCGTCTTCTTTGTAGCGTTTTATCGGGGCATCGACGTGATAGTCGTTGTCCGAGTAGTTTTGGAATGCATTTATTTCATACGTGAAACCGTTTTTGAACGTCTGTCCGAAATTGATATACGATTTATGCGTGTTGAAAGAGCCGTAAGAATAAGAGGCATCGACAAACCAGTTTCTGCGCTTCTTGTTGGTAACGATGTTGATGACACCTCCCAGGGCATCGGTTCCGAACCCTACGGGCACGACGCCTTTGTATACTTCGATGCGGTCGGCAAAGTTTATGGGGATATTGTTCAGCCCGAAAGAGCTGCCGACCCCTTCCTGCGGCACGCCATCGATGAATATTTTCACATGTTTCCCGCTGAACCCGTCGAGCGTGATACTGGTGCTGGAACCCAGTCCTCCCGACTCTCGGACTTTTACGCCGGGGATTTTTGCCAATGAGCCGGCCAGATCTTGTGTCGTGTTGTGCAGATTTTTTGCGTCGAGAGCAATTGCGTTATAGGCCGACTTGTTGATGCGGTTCACACCGTTTGCTCCTGTTACGGCAACCTCTTTCAGCGATTTTATGTCGGGTTCTATAACGATGTTGAGTTTGGTTCTTTCTCCGTCGGTTATCTCTATGGTTTTTTCGACGGTTTTGTATCCGAGTGCCGTAACGACCAGCGTGTATTTCCCGGCTGGGGCTTTTATGTGATAGAGACCGTCTTTGTTGGTTCCGCTTCCACGTGCCGAACCTTTCAGGTGTACGGTGGCGAAATTCACGGCCTCGCGGTCGGCAGTAACGATTCGTCCCGAGACGATCCCCTTATATTCGGAAAAAACGGAAATTGAAAATGTTAAAAATATAAATAGAAAACAGAGCTTTTGTACCTTCATTTGAAAGAATATATTACCTAATGAAAATCTTCGCAAAGATCCGTACAACTCTCAATCCGGGCAATACCTAAATAATGGTATTTTATATACTATATAATACCGAGCTTTATTATTGTTCTTTTAGTAATATTTTATATACGAAAAATCTCCATTCCGAGACCGGAATGGAGATTTTGATGTAGAATGGCAGATGCGACTGTGCATCTGAATCCGCAAAAATTAGTCTTTGAGTTTTGCCTTTATAAACTCGCGATTGAGGCGGGCGATGTTGGCTATGGAGACATTCTTGGGGCATTCGGCTTCGCAAGCGCCGGTATTGGTACAGTTACCGAATCCCAATTCGTCCATTTTCGAAAGCATGGCTTTGGCGCGGCGAGCGGCTTCGACACGGCCTTGCGGAAGGAGTGCGAGCTGGCTTACTTTGGCCGATACGAAAAGCATGGCCGAACCGTTCTTACAAGCAGCTACGCAGGCACCGCAACCGATACAGCTGGCAGCGTCCATCGCTTCGTCGGCGTTGGCTTTGGGAATAGGTATGGCATTGGCATCGGGTACACCGCCGGTATTGACCGAGATATAACCACCGGCCTGCATGATTTTGTCGAATGCGCTGCGATCGACCATGAGGTCTCGGATTACAGGAAATCCGGCCGAACGCCACGGTTCTACCGTGATGACATCGCCGTCGTTGAATTTACGCATGTGCAGCTGGCAGGTTGTTACATCTTCGTCGGGCCCGTGAGGATGTCCGTTGATATAGAGCGAGCACATACCGCAGATACCTTCGCGGCAATCGTGGTCGAACACAACCGGTTCTTCACCCTCGTTGATAAGTTGCTCGTTGAGTACGTCGAGCATTTCGAGGAACGAGCTGTCGGTGGAAATATTTTGGAGGGAGTACTCCTTGAAAGCCCCTTTTTCTTTCGGGCCTTTCTGACGCCAGATTCTGAGCGTTATATTGATGGTTTTTTCCATAATCGTAGTGCCTATAAGATTATTGTTTGTAATTACGTTGTTGTACCTTGATGGCTTCGTACTTCAACTCCTCTTTGTACATGACGGGGTCTTTGTCTTCGCCTTGGTACTCCCAACAGCTGACGTACATGTACTTGTCGTCTTGGCGCAGTGCCTCGCCGTCGGGGGTCTGGAACTCTTCGCGGAAGTGTCCGCCGCACGATTCGTTACGGTTCAGTGCGTCGAGTGCCATCAGACGGCCTATCTCGATGAAGTCGGCCAGTCGGAGGGCTTTTTCGAGTTCCACGTTCAACGAATTGGGTTCGCCCGGAATACGTACATTGGTCCAGAATTCTTTTTTCACCTCTTTGATTTTTTCGAGGGCGGTTTCGAGACCTTCTTTGGTACGTCCCATACCTACATATTCCCACATGATGAGACCCAACTCTTTGTGAATAGAGTCGACCGAACGTTTTCCCTTGATGCTCATCAATTTGGCGATACGGGCGTTTACGTCTTTCTCGGCTTGTACGAATTCGGGTAGGCTGGTACTGAAACGAGGTACGGTGATTTGGTCTGAAAGGTAATTTTGTATCGTATAGGGCAATACGAAATATCCGTCGGCCAATCCTTGCATCAAGGCCGATGCACCCAAACGGTTGGCGCCATGATCGGAGAAGTTGGCTTCACCGATGGCGAAGAGGCCGGGGATAGAAGTACTCAACTCATAATCGACCCAAATACCACCCATCGTGTAGTGGATAGCGGGGTAGATCATCATAGGAGTCTTATAGGGATCGTCGTCGACGATTTTTTCATACATCTGGAAGAGGTTGCCGTAGCGGGCACGTACGACATCTTCACCGAGGCGTTCGATGGCCGAAGCGAAGTCGAGATACACGGCCAATCCGGTCGAGCCGATACCGTAACCGGCATCGCAACGTTCTTTGGCGGCACGCGAAGCCACGTCGCGGGGTACGAGATTTCCGAAAGCCGGATAACGACGCTCTAAGTAATAGTCGCGGTCTTCTTCTTTGATGTCGGTCGGTTTCAGTTTGCCGGCACGGATAGCTTCGGCATCTTCTTTTTTCTTGGGAACCCAGATGCGTCCGTCGTTACGGAGCGATTCCGACATAAGAGTCAGTTTCGATTGGAATTCGCCGTGTACGGGAATACAGGTCGGGTGTATCTGAGCGAAAGCGGGATTGGCAAAATAAGCGCCTTTTTTATAGCATTGTATGGCAGCCGATCCGTTGGAACCCATAGCATTGGTCGAGAGGAAGAACGTGCGTCCGTAACCGCCGGTGGCGATTACTACGGCATGAGCGGCGTAACGTTCGATTTTACCGGTGATGAGGTTACGGGCGATGATACCGCGAGCGCGTCCGTCGATGATGACGAGGTCGAGCATTTCATGGCGCGGGAAGAGTTTCACCGTACCTTTTTTCACTTGACGGCTCAATGCCGAGTAGGCACCGAGCAACAGTTGTTGTCCTGTCTGTCCTTTGGCATAGAACGTACGAGATACTTGGGCACCGCCGAACGAACGGTTGTCGAGCAGACCTCCGTATTCGCGGGCGAAAGGTACGCCTTGTGCTACGCATTGGTCGATGATGGAGTTGGAAACTTCGGCCAGACGGTAAACGTTGGCTTCGCGGGCACGGTAGTCTCCGCCTTTGATCGTATCGTAGAAGAGACGATATACGCTGTCTCCGTCGTTTTGATAGTTTTTGGCCGCATTGATACCTCCTTGTGCAGCGATGGAGTGTGCGCGGCGGGGAGAATCTTGTATGCAGAAACTGAGTACGTTGAATCCCATTTCGCCAAGCGAAGCGGCAGCCGAGGCTCCGGCCAGACCGGTACCTACGACGATGACGTCGAGGCGGCGTTTATTGGCGGGATTCACCAGTTTTTGGTGGCTTTTATAGTGGGTCCATTTTTCGGCCAAAGGGCCTTCGGGGATTTTCGAGTCGATTTTTTTTGCCGCCGGTTGTGCTGCGGCTTTGGGGGCTTCTTGTTGAGTCTGAGCCTCCATTCCTTCGGGGGTTATATCTGTTTTAGCCATAGTCGAAATTTTTAGAAGATGTTACGTTATGCTATGAAACCGAAGTAGATGGCTACCACAGCAAATCCGAGGCAGAGAACGGTCGTGTAGATGTTGGAGATACATTTCCAACGCGACAGCCAAATTTTGTTGTTCCAACCCAATGTCTGAATGGCGCTCCAAAAACCGTGTGTGAGGTGGAACCAAATGGCGACGAACCATACCAGATAGATGATGGCCATGATGGGATTGCCCAGTGTTTCGGCAATGAGGGCATATCCGTCGTGGGGATTTACCTCGGGAAGAATACCGGTAATTTCGTTGAACTGCATTTTGAACCAGAATTGATACAAGTGCATGGCGATGCCGATAACGACGATGATACCCAGTACAAACATGTTTTGAGAAGCCCATTCCACGTCTTTGGGTTTTTCGGTTACTTTGTAGCGGTCTTTTCCCCGGGCGCGACGGTTGATGTAGGTCAACCAGAGGGCGAAGAGAATGTGCAGCACCGCACCGGCGGCGATGACAGCGGTTCCTGCCAATGCGTACCAGTTGGCTCCCAAAAATTCACATACCATGTTGTACCCTTCTTCCGAGAAGATGGCTACGAGGTTCATCGACATGTGAAATGTCAGGAACAGGATAAGAAAAAGACCGGTGAGGCTCATCACCACCTTTTTCCCGATCGATGAGTTTAATAACCACATAAGATTTGAGATTTTTTTGAGTTAGTATTTGGCTTGTAATGTATTGCCTGTTGAGGAGATCATTTTCGGGCTACAAAATTAATGGAATGTCTACTTGTATGCAAATATTAAGGAAAATTTTCGCTAATCATTTTGCTTGTTCCATTGCAGGGTGGCCCGGAGCGGGTAGTGGTCGGAGTGTTTCTGATGGACGATACGGCTGTCGACGGCACGCAACATGTTGTTGTAGAGTATGTGGTCGATGCGAAACCAGAATCCCGGCTCGTTGTATGTGATGCCCGGGCCGAATCCCGTAGAAACGTATGCATCGGAAAAGTCGTCGCGTATCTTCTGGTATGCATAGGATTGCGGCGTATCGTTGAAGTCTCCGCAGATAACGACAGCTCCCGGTATGCCGTCGGCGATTTGACGTATGAGACGGGCTTGCTTGGCCCGTTCCGTTCCTGCTCGTTTGAGTTTTCCCAATAACCGGCTTTTGGCTTGCGGCAGAAGATCGGTCGATTGGGTAGGGTGTTTGGCAATTTGTTCGTACAATTCGCGGTCTTTCGGTTCGAGATGGTTCGATTCCAAGTGGCAGTTGATGAGCGAGAAAGATTTTCCGTCGATGTCGAATTGATAAAGGCATGCGCCGTTTTGCGACCGGTCGAACGGTATGGGTTCTATGTTTTTGAAGGGGTATTTAGAGAAACAAGCGATTCCCGAGTTCCAGGGGGTCGGTTTGAAAACATGGTGATAGGGATAGTCCGAGAGCACTTTTTCTACCATTTTTTGAGACAGTTGGTGATTGCTGTTGGAGGGAATAGTATTGTATTCTTGCAAGCAAATGATGTCGGCTCCGCTGTTACGTAACAGGTCGAGTACCGTATTGCTTTTTCCGTTGTCCGTCGGCCGGGATTGGGCAAAGCTTCGTATATTATAAGACAGGAGGCTGATTTTTTCCGTTTTGTTGTCTTTCCCTCCGAAGTGGGCGGGAAAATAGTTTTGAACAGCTTGGAACGAGAGCAATAAGAAAGCAACCGGTAAGAGGACATACTTCCTCGGTCGGATAAAGATTTGCAGGAGTAACAGTATCTCGATAAAAAAGAATACCGGGAACGCCAGCGTGAAGAAGTAGGGCAGAGAGAATCGGTCGGGGGGAATCAAGTAACTGTAAGCCGAAATCAGCAACAAACCTCCGGCGATGAAATTTATCGTCAGTGCCAGCAGTTGATATGTTTTGGCAAGAAAATTCATATCGCTCTATTTCTTCCCGGCATCGAAAAGCCGTTTTTTTTCTTCCCGGGTCAATGTCTCATATCCCGACTGTTTTATTTTATCGAGAATACGGTCTATCTCGGCAACGTTTTCTTGTCGCCGGCGTAAATATTCCTCGTCGTCGGTATTTCTGTATCTTGTTTTTCCGGCGTTTCGGTATTTGCGCTTATCGCCTTTGTTTCGGGGCTGGAAAAGAAGAACAAGATTATCGACTATACGGTTGAACCCTTTTGTGAGATCTCTCCCTTTTTTGTAACGCAAGGCAAACAAGAACCCGAATAGCGCTCCTCCGATGTGAGCGATATGCCCTCCGGCATTTTGGGACGTAATGCTCAGCAAGTCTATCAGGACGGTAATGAGGGCAATGTATTTTATCGGGATATTCCCGATGAACAACAACCGTATTTTATAGTCGGGAGCATAGGCCGAGACAGCAAAGACAACAGCCAGTACGGCGGCCGATGCACCGAGCAGCATACCTTCGACGGCCGAGAAATAGGGCAACAGATTATAAGCGAGCAGATAGACGGCCGCTCCGCTCAATCCTCCCAAAATGTAGACACCTCCGAATTGTTTGGCATTGAAGAAAAAGAGAAATAATTGCCCGAACCAGTAAAGCCATAGCATATTGAACAGCAGATGCAGCAGGTCGTACTGGAAGAACATGTAAGTGAACACCGTGTAGGGGCGATAAAGCAGCTGCACGGGGTCGGACGGTAATTCGAGGTATGGCGTCAACGAAAAAGATACCCCCAACAGCGTGCAGAAAACGTCGGTAAGCCGCACGACGAGAAAGAGGGCGACATTGATGAAGATGAACTTTACCGTGAGTTGCCCTGTTTTGTATTTAAGACGTAGATCATCAAAAATACCCATGGTTTCCACCTCCTTTTTTACGCCAGTAGAGAATGAGAATAAGACCGAAGAGCATACCTCCCAAGTGGGCGAAATGGGCGATGTTGTCGCCTCCGCCGCTACTGCTGCGTATGCCGAGGAACAACTCGATAAGTCCGTATCCTATGACGAAATATTTGGCTTTGATGGGTATGGGTATGAACATGAGAAACAGTTCTGCGTTGGGGAACATCATACCGAATGCCAACAGTATGCCGAATACGGCACCCGAAGCGCCGATGGTAATGATGTTGTTGAGAACGAGCCGTGTTTGGGACCAGCCGATCATCGATTCGGTATTGGCGATGGCATCGTGCAGGGAAATGTACCACGTGATTTCTTGTATGAGGCCGGCTCCGATACCGGTAATCATGTAGAAAACAAGGAAACGTTTTCCTCCCCATACCGATTCGAGGGTACGTCCGAAGATGAAAACCGAGAACATGTTGAAGAAAACGTGCCCGAAAGAATATGGGTCGTGCATGAACATGTAGGTTACCATCTGTGCCGCATTGAAACGGTCGGCTTGGAAATAGTGCAGTCCCAAATATTCGACGAGATCTATGCCGAGGGTTTTCCTGAAAACGATGGTGGCCAGCCACAACAACAGATTGATGATGATCAGGTTTTTTGTAACAGGCGGTATGCTGTTGAGGAAATTTGATCGGTTTTGAATCATAAAGATTTGTTTATGGTATGCCGAATAATGGCATCGGTTTCGATATGAAAAATTTTATACGACACAAAAATAAAGAATATTTCTTTGGTATGGAGACAAAATTACCGGAGAAAGGAAAGGTAATAAATATTTTTTACGCTTTTTCGATCTAAATCTTTGTTTTTTTGTTTTTTAATCATACATTTGTACACAACTTGATGGCATATCTTTATTAAGAAGATGTTGATATAAACCATATTTTAATACTAACAATAAACGTCATGAACAAAACAGATTTGATTGCTGCTGTTGCAGAAAAAGCCGGTTTGGCAAAAACCGATGCTAAAAAAGCTCTTGAAGCTTTCGTTTCTACCGTATCGGAAGAATTGGCAAAAGGTGAGAAAATAGCTTTGATAGGATTCGGAACTTTTTCTGTTAGCGAGAAAAGTGCAAGAACCGGTATCAATCCCGCTACCAAACAAACGATTACCATTCCGGCAAAGAAAGTCGTTAAATTCAAAGCTGGTGCTGAACTGGCCGAAAAAGTAAAATAAATATTTTACGAGTTAAAAAAAGGAGCATCCCTATGCGAGATGCTCCTTTTTTATGGTATGATGCGAATTAGAAAACTGTCGGGAGCGGTCTTTTTATTCGTTCAACAGTTTTTCGTACTCGTCCGAACATATTATCTCCATCGCCTTACGGTAAATGGGGTTGGTGGGATTATAAATCATGTAATAGGTCGAGGTGCTGTTGTATAGATCCCGGGCGAGCAAAGCTTTGAGCTGTACGGCGATGAGAGGCCTCGATAACTCTTTTTCTGCATCGTCTTTCGGTACGATTCCCGTTTCTGTGGCCAACGTATCGAGAGTACTCCAAAGATTTTCATCGATTTCGTATTGGTCTGTAAATTTCGATACCTTTCTGTATTTCGACGTAATTTCTTTACGGTGATTGTCGAGATAGGTGTAAATACTGCGATTCAGGATTCCCCGGCGCAGGAGTTGGCGGTGATAGGCGGTGTAGCGTGTGGTATCGAGGCCGACGAAAACATCGGGCATGATACCTCCGCCGCCGTAAACGGTGCGTCCGATACGTAAAGTTTTGTATTGGAGGGAGTCTGTGAAATGTATACTGTCGGCGTACAGCAGTTCGCCGTGAGCCAGCCGTTCGTTCAAATCTTGATCGTATGCTTCGTTTTCTCCTTTGACGTAGGGCCGTTGAATGCAGCGACCTGTCGGGGTATGATAACGGGCGACGGTAAGACGTAACAGCGATTTATCGGGCATGGTGATTGGGCGTTGTACCAGCCCTTTGCCGAATGTGCGGCGTCCTACGATTATGGCGCGGTCCCAGTCTTGAAGGGCTCCGGCAAGAATTTCACTGGCCGAGGCCGATAGTTCGTCGACCATTACGACGACCCGCTCGTCGGGCAGCAAAGTATTTCCGGTAGCTTTCTCCTGTGCCCGGCGTACGTTACGTCCTTCGGTATATACGATGAGCTGGTCTTTGTCGAGAAACATGTCGGCGATCTTCACCGCCACGTTCAGGTATCCGCCGCCGTTCCCTTGCAGGTCGAGTATCAGGTTTTTCATACCTTCTTTCCGGAGCGCTTTTACGGCTTTCTCCATTTCTTCGGCGCTGCTTTCGGCGAAACGGCTCAGTCTGACGTATCCGGTCGTGTCGTCGAGCATATAAGCCGCATCGATGCTGTTTACCGGAATTTTATCCCGGGTGATGGTGAAGTAAATCGGATCGGCGATACCCCGTCGCATTACTCCTATGGAGACTTTGCTTCCCCGTTTCCCCCTCAACATGGTGATGATGTCGTTGACGGCGAGTTTTACTCCGGCAACGATGCTGTCATCGACCGATATGATGCGGTCGCCGGGTAAGACCCCGGCTTTCTCCGACGGACCGCCGACAACAGTCTGTACGACGAGCAGCGTATCTTCCAGCATATTTATCTGTATACCTATACCGTCGAATTTCCCCGATAATGTTTCCAGTGTCTGTTGCGCTTCGTGCGGGGGCAGGTAAGTCGAGTGGGGATCGAGCTGCTTCAACATGGCGGCTATGGTTTTTTCGGCAATAGTATCTTCATCGATGACATCGACGTAAAGCCGGGAAACGGCGGCTGCAACCAGATTGATCTTATTGAGGGCATTGAATCGCCGGGGTTGTTCTTCCTGCGTATTGCTTTTTTTACCGGTGTCATTTGCTCCGCTTCGTTTTTGTGCCGACAACGCGGGTACGAGAAGCAGGAGAGAAAGTAAAATCGTACAGAATTTTTTCATGAGAGAGGAGTTTCTATTCACAATCGGGAAGTTTCAGGTTTTGGGGAATGAACTGTTTTACCGGTTGGTTGTAACGCAATAATTCCCGTACGACCGAAGAACTGATATGTGCGTATTGCGGTTCGGTAAAGAGCAACAGCGTTTCGATACCCGAAATGTCTCGGTTCAGGTCGGCTATGGTCTTTTCATATTCAAAATCGGCTATGGAACGTATTCCCCGCAGGATTGCCGTAACGTCTCGTTTTTGAGCTTCGACAACTGTCAGGTCGTTGTAGGCGATGACTTCGACCCGGGGTTCGTCGGCAAACAATTCCCGCAGCATATCCACTCTTTGGTCGGGAGTATAAAGGCATCGTTTCGCATCGTTGATACCGACGGCGATGATGACTTTGTCGAAGATTTGCAAGGCCCGACGAGTAATCGATGCATGCCCGAGGGTGAAAGGATCGAATGTCCCCGGATAAAAGGCTATTTTTTCAGAGGTCTTCATCGTCAACAATCAGATTATCAATAATAAAATTCTGCCGTTCCATCGTGTTTTTACCCATGTAGAATTCGAGTAGTTCCTTTACCGAATCTTCTTTGCGCAAGGTTACTTGGTCGAGACGGATATTCTCACCGATGAATTCCTTGAATTCATCGGGCGAGATTTCTCCCAGACCTTTGAAACGGGTAATCTCGGCATTGTCTCCGAAGTACTTGATGGCTTCGATGCGTTCTTGGTCGGTATAGCAGTAACGGGTCTCTTTCTTGTCGCGTACGCGGAACAATGGCGTTTGCAGAATGTAGACGTGTCCTTTCTTGATGAGGTCGGGAAAGAATTGTAACAGGAACGTAAGCGTGAGCAGGCGTATGTGCATACCGTCGTCGTCGGCATCGGTGGCGATGATGACTTTGTTGTAACGTAGCCCTTCTATGCCGTCTTCGACATTGAGTGCGGCTTGCAGGAGATTGAACTCTTCGTTCTCATACACGACCTCACGGGTCTGTCCGTAGCTGTTGAGGGGTTTTCCCCGCAGGCTGAAAATCGCTTGCACGTCGGCGTTTCGGCTTTTTCCGATAGAGCCCGAGGCCGAGTCTCCCTCGGTGATGAATATGCAGGTCTCGTCGCGCAGGTCGCCTTTGGGGTCGTTGTAATGTATGCGACAATCTTGCAATTTGCGGTTGTGCAGATTGGCTTTTTTCGCCCGCTCGCGGGCGATCTTCGATACCCCGGCGATCGCTTTGCGTTCTTTTTCCGAATCCTGTATTTTTTTGAGCAGGATTTCTTTGGTCTCGTTATTCTTGTGCAGGTAGTTATCGAGCTCTTTTTTCAGGAAATCGCCGATGAATTTGTTGACGGTAGGTCCGTCGGGTCCCATGTCGCGCGAGCTGAGTTTGGTTTTGGTTTGGGACTCGAATACGGGTTCTTCCACCTTGATACTGATGGCCGCCACCATACCGTTGCGAATGTCGGCATATTCGAAATTTTTGGAGAAAAATTCTTTGATGGTACGCGAGACGGATTCTTTGAACGCCGAGAGATGCGTCCCCCCGAGTATGGTATGTTGCCCGTTGACGAACGAATAAAATTCTTCTCCGTATTGGTCGTTGTGGGTGATAACGACCTCGATGTCGTCGCCTTTGAGATGTATCATCGGGTAGAGCGGTGTAGCGGTCATCTTTTCGTTGAGCAGGTCTACGAGTCCGTTTTTGGACGCATAGCGCACGCCGTTGTAGATAAACGTGAGACCCGAATTGAGGTAAGTATAGTTTTTGATGAGGGCTACGACGAATTCTTCTCGATATTTGTAATCGACGAAAATCGTATTATCGGGTTTGAAGCTCACCCACGTTCCGTTACTTTGGTCGGTCGGGGTGATGGCGCTTTCTTCGGTCTTGTTTCCGCAGGTGTAAATTACGTTTTTGCATTCGCCCTCTCGGTAGGCTTCGATACGAAATTCGGAAGAAAGTGCATTTACGGCTTTGATACCTACACCATTGAGGCCGACCGATTTTTTAAATGCCTTTGAGTCGTATTTGGCTCCGGTGTTCATCTTCGAAGATACATCGACGACTTTGTCGAGAGGGATTCCCCGTCCGTAGTCGCGTACCGATACCCGTCCGTCTTCGATGTCGATGATGACTTGTTTTCCGTATCCCATCATAAACTCGTCGATAGCATTGTCTATGACCTCTTTGAGCAACACATATATACCGTCGTCGGCATGGGTACCGTCGCCCAACTTGCCGATGTACATACCGGGACGCCGGCGTATGTGTTCTTTCCAGTCGAGGGTGCGTATGCTGTCCGATCCGTATTCGATGTCTTGTTTTATATCTTCTGCCATAGGGTGTGCATTTATGGTTGGATAGAATTATTTACGATGTTTCCGGCGGGCTTTTTTCAGACCGAAGTCTTTCGGAGAAAGGTTTTTGCCCGATTTCTTTTGCTTTTGCGGGGAAGGGGCAGGCACGGATGAGATCGATTTCCCTTCGAGTGCAAAATCGATTTGGCGTCGTTCCATGTCGACGCGGGCGATAACGATGCGCAAAGGGTCGCCGAGACAATATTGCCGGTGGGTGAGGTGGCCTACCAGACGGTAGTTTTTCTCGTCGAACTCGTAATAATCGTCATCGAGATCCCGCATGGGGATAAGACCTTCGCATTTGTTCTCGTCGATTTCGACATAAAGTCCCCGGTCGGCAATTCCCGAAATGGTACCGTCGTAGACTTGCCCCAATCGCTCGGATAAGAACTCGGCTTGTTTATATTTGATCGATGCCCGTTCGGCGTTGGCAGCGAGTTGTTCCATGTCCGAGGAGTGTTTGCACCGGTCTTCGAGTTCTTCGCTATCGACCGCTCGGCCTTTATCGAGATAACGTTCGAGTAACCGGTGGACCATCATGTCGGGATACCGGCGTATGGGAGAGGTGAAATGGGTATAGTAGTCGAATGCCAACCCGTAATGTCCGATATTCTCTGTCGTGTACACGGCTTTGGCCATCGTGCGTATGGTCAGGGTCGATATGAGATTTTCCTCGGGGGTGTTGTGTACTTGTGTAAGCAGTTGGTTGATGGAGTCGGTTATTTCCGACCGTGTTCCGGTTGCTTTCAGTTTCAAACCTAACCGATGGACAAATTCCGAGAGTGTCGCCATTTTCTCCGGGTCGGGATTGTCGTGTACGCGATAAACAAAAGGTTTGGGCGTGCGGTTTTTGGGTACACGTCCTATGGTCTCTGCTACCGTGCGGTTGGCCAGCAGCATGAATTCTTCGATGAGTTTGTTGGCCTCCTTCGATTCTTTGGTGTATACACTGATGGGGCGACCTTTTTCGTCGATGACGAATTTCATCTCCTGACGGTCGAAATCGATTGCCCCGTGTGCGAAACGTTGCTTGCGCAAGGCGATTGCAAGACGGTTGAGCGTGAGAATTTCGTCCACGCAGTCTCCTTTCCCGCTTTCGATCACTTCCTGAGCTTCCTCATAAGCGAAGCGGCGGTCGGAGCGTATGACGGTGCGGGCGATGTGTGATTTTTGTACTTTCCCGTTATCATCGATCTCGAAAACGACCGAGAAACAAAGTTTCTCTTCATTCGGTCGTAAGGAACAGATTTGGTTACAAAGCCGTTCGGGTAGCATGGGAACCGTCCGGTCTACCAGATAGACCGAGGTCCCGCGCTGGTAAGCTTCCCGATCGATGGGACTTCCCGGCTTGACATAATATGTTACGTCGGCTATATGTACGCCGACTTCCCAGTTTCCTTCGGATAATCGGCGTAAAGAAAGAGCGTCGTCGAAGTCTTTGGCATCGGCCGGGTCGATGGTGAATGTTGTTATGTCGCGAAAATCTTCGCGGCGGGCAATTTCATCGGCGGATATGCGGTCGTCGATTTCATCGGCGAGCTTTTCGAGATCTTCGGGATAGTGAGTGGGTAATCCGAACTCTGCGAGTATGGCGTGCATCTCGGTATCGTTTTCTCCGCTTTTCCCGAGTATTTCGATGATTTCACCCGAAGGGCTGGCGTTATACAGAGGCCAGTCGGTAAGTCGGGCAACGACTTTCTCTCCTTCTTTGGCATCGAGGGTTTGACCGGTCGGAATATATACACGGAAGTCGAATGCTCGGCTGTCGACACGAAGGGCAGTTTCTTTTGTTCCTGCTTTTTCGACTGTCCCGACGATTTGTTGGGCGGAGCATCGTTTTGCGATGTCGGTTACTTCGGCCTCTCCCCGGTATTTTCCTCGGGAAATGAGTAAGTACTCGACTTTATCGCCCGATAGGGCATGGCGGGCGTTGTTTTCACTCACATAAAGAGTGTCTCCTCCTTTGTCGGGAACGATGGAGAGACGACTGTGGTCGCGGACGAATGTACCGGTAAGAAACAGATCGGCGGCATTGCGACGATAACGTCCGGGTGATTCTTGCAGAAGGAATCCATCTTTTACCATACCGTCCAACAGCTCGATGACTTCTCTTTTCTGCATCTCGTTTTTGGCGCCTACTTTACGGGCGATTTGCCGAGGATTGTAAAAAGCCCGGAAATTTTCATTGAAAAATTCCCGTATATGTTCGGCGAAAGACTTTTGTTGTTTTTCTTCGGGGCGTAATTTGCGGTGTTTTACCATAGCTGTTGCGGTATTTGGTTTTGTTGTCCTCTTTTTTTAGAGAATAGCCCGGTCGTCGCAAGGGGCGGCCGGGCTGTCGTTTTTGCCTCGATTTTGTGGGGCGTGATTGGGCGCGCCCGACCTATGCGTCGATATTGGCGTATGTGGCGTTTTTCTCGATGAATTCCCGACGAGGCCCTACGTCTTCGCCCATGAGCATCGAGAATATGTAATCGACATCGGCCGCATTGTTGATGGTTACTTGTTTGAGTATCCGTGTTTCGGGATTCATGGTTGTTTCCCAAAGTTGTTCGGGATTCATTTCTCCCAAACCTTTGTAACGCTGGGTATGGATTCCCGATTCCGAACCTTCTCCGTATTTCTGTATGAAAGCCTGCCGCGCTTCTTCGGTATAGCAATACTCTTTGATATTTCCTTTGGCGCAAAGGTAGAGAGGCGGATTGGCGATATAGAGATGTCCTGCCTCGATGATTTCGGGCATGTAGCGATAGAAAAGAGTCATGATGAGGGTATCGATGTGGCTACCGTCGACATCGGCATCGGTCATGATGATGATTTTGTGATAACGGA
>URHG01000003.1 GCA_900547555.1 uncultured Porphyromonadaceae bacterium
AACCCGCGACCCTAACCTTGGCAAGGTTATGCTCTACCAACTGAGCTATTTTCGCAAATCAATATGTCAAAGAATTTTCCTTAGAGCGAAAAACGGGACTCGAACCCGCGACCCTAACCTTGGCAAGGTTATGCTCTACCAACTGAGCTATTTTCGCAAATCAATATGTCAAAGAATTTTCCTTAGAGCGAAAAACGGGACTCGAACCCGCGACCCTAACCTTGGCAAGGTTATGCTCTACCAACTGAGCTATTTTCGCAAATCAATATGTCAAAGAATTTTCCTTAGAGCGAAAAACGGGACTCGAACCCGCGACCCTAACCTTGGCAAGGTTATGCTCTACCAACTGAGCTATTTTCGCGTTTGCGGTTGCAAATATACGGCTATTGTTTGATTTGTACAAATAGTTAGAGGCTTTTTTATTCAAAAAAATTCAAGTCTTTTGTAAATGAGAGATTTATCGACGACCTATCATCGAGAAAAATTCTTCCCGTCTCGACAAATCTTCAAAGACCCCCGTATAAGAACTGGTCGTCGTCACCGCACCTTGCTTCTCCACACCCCGCATTTGCATGCACAGATGACGGGACTCGATTACAACAATAACGCCCAGTGCATCGAGCGACGCCTGCAAACTCTCGCAGATTTCGGCCGTAAGCCGCTCCTGCAACTGCAAACGACGTGCAAACGCATCGACCAGACGAGCCAATTTACTAAGGCCTGTTACACGGCCGTTAGGTATATACCCGATATGGGCTTTCCCGAAAAATGGTAATATATGATGCTCGCAAAACGAATAAAACTCAATATCTTTCACGACGACCATTTGTCCCCGCGAACCGTACTCTTCTTCAAACAAAGCCGACTTGATAATCGTTTCGGGAGATTTCTTGTAGCCCGACGTAAGCGCCAACATGGCCTTAGCTGCCCGCACCGGGGTTTTCAGCAAACCCTCGCGGTCGGGATTTTCTCCCAAAATTTCAAGTATGGCTCTATAATGTCCGGCCAACAGCTCTACCCGTTGGTCGTCCGAAAGATTCTGTATATTGTCAGACATGACCTATTCTTTATACAACGGCAATACGATCTCGTCCTTGACGATACGCATCTCGACCGAATATTTTGGAAATTTTTTCTTCAAGATTTGCATCTGCGCATTGGCGTCTTCATAAGTGCGGTAATCGCCCACACGCAGACGCCAAAACGGAGAGAGATAAGTTACATAAATAGGTATCTCGGGCATATCTCCGGCAACAACGTCCGAACGTAATTCGGCTTCTTCCCGAGAATTGCGTTTATTATCGGAGAAAAGTTGTATCCGATATCCTTGCGTAGCGATATTTCCCTCTTTATCGATTTTCAGCGCACCGCTGTTACGGGAAAGACGCATATCAAGTACTGAATCCTGATGCAGTACCACCCGAGAGCCGTTCATCGAACGGTTCAACGATTGCACAATCGTCGTATCTGCACTATAAGACTGGGCCGACACCGAGACGGCACAACTCAAAACGAGAGAAAAAAGAAGAAGCGTTTTTTTCAACATAAGGGTAACGGTGATAAAAGAGGGAAATCGGACGATTTTGTAACCGTCCGATTCTCTCCGGATTATTTATACGACTTAAAATGCTTCGATAATGCCCATGAACGAATCTACTTCGAGCGCGGCACCACCTATCAAACCACCGTCTACATCGGGATTTGCAAACAGTTCTTTGGCATTAGAAGGTTTGCAGCTTCCGCCATAGAGTATGGAGCAATTTTCGGCTACTTCTTTGCCGTATTTGTCGGCAAGGGTTTTACGGATAAAGGCGTGCATTTCCTGAGCTTGGGCAGCCGTAGCGGTCTTGCCGGTACCGATAGCCCATACGGGTTCGTAAGCAAGAATGATTTTTCCGAAATCTTCGGCCGATAAATTGAACAGAGATTCTTCGATTTGTGCTTTTACGACATCGAAATGTTTACCGGCTTCACGTTCTTCGAGAACTTCGCCGATACAGAATATCGGGGTGAGATTATTTGCCAAAGCCAAGAGAACTTTTTCTTTGAGAATCTCGGGTGTTTCGTGATAATAAGCGCGACGCTCGGAATGGCCCAAAATCACATATTCCGCACCGGTAGACGCAACCATAGCGGCCGAAACCTCTCCGGTATAGGCACCCGAAGCCTTGTCGGCACAGTTTTCGGCTGCAACACCGATTTTTTTCGTATCGATAGCCTGAGCCACCGATGCAAGATGTATGAACGGTGTACCGATAATCACATCGCAATTTACTTTTTTACCAGCCAATGCGGCTTCAATACCTTTTGCCAATGTCAAACCTTCTTGCAGGGTCTTATTCATTTTCCAGTTCCCTGCCACAATGTTTTTTCTCATAATGATTCTAAGTTATTATAATTGGTTCTCTTCGTTATTTTTACGGTTTTTCTCCATGACGGCTTCTCTTATTTTCCGCAACCGTGCGACACGACGTACCCGCGCTTGCACGACATAGGCTTCGACAGTCTTCGAGGTAAGCAACAACAGCAACATCGGTACGAAAAATACCACCAATACCGTCAACAGCGGACGCCGGAACGTGTACGGCCTGAGCTGACCGAAAGGCAACTCGTCGAGCGGAGCATTCAACTCGGCTTCTTCGGGCAAATGTACCGGACGCACTTTCTGCACGATAACTCCCTCGTGCAACAAAACGATACCGGGATTTCCCCGCACAATCGTCTGTATGGTCGATGCGTCCATCGAATAAAAGGGATAATCGGCTCCCGTATTGTCCTGCCATTCGGCGATCTCCTCGGGTGAGGAAGCCGTAAGGCAATAGAGGTTATACCCGTATTCCTGCGTATAATCGTAAAGCTCGTCGATCTTATCGATGACGCTGCTTTCGGCCGCACTAAGAGAGGGGGATAGAATCAAGAACGTATAATTCGGGTCGGAAAGTATCGTCTCGGTAATATCATCTTCGCCGTCGTAAACCACAAAATTCTGAATACTGTGTACCGACGGTGCAGGAGCATCTACACGCTCGACAAAATGCCAAGCCGTATCCGACGGAAGTTCGTCTACGGTAAACTCAGCGCGAACATCCCCCTTCCGGTAAACATATCGCGGCTCGTCGAATGCTTCGAGCGAAATGGCCTGTTCTATATTCGTACCCAATTTATACGGGCGGAAATCGAATACCGGCTGGAAATAATAAGCATACAGCGACATTCCTACGGCAAAAAGCACGACAAAATACACCGTCAACGACTGAATTTCTTTATGGTATACTCCCCTGAGACGATGATTGCAGCGTAGGAGGAAAACCGACAACAACAGTAAAACGACATTTTTGGAGAACGACTGCCAATGGGTAAGGTACACGGCTTCGCCGAAACAACCGCAATCGCTGATCGGGTCGGCAAGCGCCAAATACAACGTAAGAGGCGTCATGACAAGCATCGTGAGAAAAAGCAAGACCGACGTTACCCGCCGGTAAGAGCCGAAAAGCGTATTTACCCCCAACACCAATTCATACACGCCTACGCATATAGCCAGAAAAAGAGATATGGGCATTATGTATTCGAGCTCGAATGCCGACAAATACTCCCGTATCTTCAACGACGTACCCACAGGATCGACCGACTTGACAAATCCTGAAAAGACAAATGTCGCACCGACAACCAACCGTGCCAATACGACAAGCGTCGGCTGTATGTTCCGCAGCCACAAGGTACGTGCCGATCTATTCACCATATTCGATCTTTATCAATCCGAAAAGAGAATAATTTATCATATCCATATAATTGGCATCTACGCCTTCCGAAACTTGCGTAACACCCTCATGATTCTCGATCTGTTTGGTTCGGCATATTTTCATGAGAATCAAATCGGTATATGACGAGGGGCGCATACCCCGCCACGCTTCGTCATAATCGTGATTCTTGGCATACATGAGATTCTTGGTTACCGTCATATATTTGTCGTACAGTTCGAGGGCTTTTTCATTGGTTATATCTACACGGTCGGCATATCCCAGCTCGAGCTGGATAAGAGCTATGATACCGTAATTGACGATGCCGATGATTTCGGAACGTATCCCCTCATCGATCATCGACGAGCCTTTTTCCTCGATACTCCGTATGCGTTTAGCTTTGATATATATCTGGTCGGTCAGCGACGAAGGACGCATGATACGCCATGACGCACCGTAATCTTCGAGTTTGCGGGAAAAGAGATCCCGACAGATGGAAATAACTTTCTCAAATTGTGCGACAGTATCGGACATAAGCGTTGCTTTTTTCTCCCGCAAAGGTAAACATAATAAGTGAAACAGTGAAATTTAAGAGGGCTTTGATTTTTCACAGGTTCCCACGCTTCTCGATTTCGTCCCGGTAAAGAGCGATATAGCGGCCGGCCACAACATCGGGAGCATAAGCCGAAAGTACTTTTTTACGGGCTTCGTGCGAAAAAGCCCGGTAATCGATGCCATATAACAAAGTATAAATACCGTGTGCAAAGTCCTGCGCCGACCTATATCGTGCCACATAACCATCGATATCATGGTCGATCATTTCGGGTATTCCTCCCGTATCGAACCCTACGCAAGGAATACCGCAAGCCATCGCCTCCATGATCGTATTGGGCAGATTATCTTCGAGCGAGGGTATGACAAAAACGTCGGCCGCATTGTATATACCTACCATGCGGGTTTCGTCTTCGACATATCCGGTAGAGTAAACGGCAAGCGGCAAGCGGTCTTCGAGTTCTTGTGAGCATTTGCCCATTACCACGACCGCCAATTTTTCGGTTATATCGGGGTATTTTTCGAGGAGAATCCGGCAGGCTTCCACCAGATAATCGAAACCTTTCCGTTCATCGGATATTTTCACAGAGCCGAAAAGCAGCAGTTTTTTATCCAGCGGCAAACAGCATCTCCGACGGGCCTCCACCTTATCACCCGGCTTGAAAAACTCCACATCGATAGGATTGGGAATGCTGGTTACATGCTGCCCGGCACAAAGGGCGCTGCCGCAGGCCTCTGTACCCAACCAACGACTGCACGAGACGAACGTTATATGCCGACCGCGATAAAGTTTTTCTTTCCGAAGGAAAATCTTTCGGGACAAATCGCGACTACTCCCTCCCCCCCAAAGATAAGGACAGTCGTGGCAAATGCTGTGAAAATGTATGCAACGAGACGGATAATGGCAAATACCCGTACACGGCCACAAATCATGCAACGTCCAGACAACCGGCTTTCCCGAATCGAGTATCTTCCGAATATCCCGAAGCGAAAGCATGCCCTGATTTACCCAATGCAAATGTATCACATCGGCTTGCTTAAACTCGGGCGTACCTGTAATATCTACTCCCGCATTGGCTATATCGACGGCAAAAAGGTGCTGTTTGCTAAAATGATTCGCTGCCCACACGACTATGCGTTCCCACAAAAAACGCCACCGCATGAGAAAACGGTTTCCTACGGCTACGACATCGGGATTACCGGAGCTCTTATCCCGAACCAACATCTTTACTTCGACTCCGTTTTTTTGAAGAGCAGCCATCAACCGGCCGGCGGCAACAGCCGCCCCTCCGGTGCGTTCCGATGTATTGACAAGCAGTACCCTCATTTTTCCTGTAATTTTATACGGCAAAAATACCTTTTTTCCACATGAAAAAGTTCCAAAATCATATTTTATTTGTAATTTTGCACCATTTTATTGGACGGCGCTATGTGCGAAGACCCATTCGCACCGATAAAGTATTCCGCCACGCACACAAAACACGAAGACATTAGCATTCAAAAATGAAGAAAGTCATTTTCTTAGGATTAGGATATATCGGTTTACCCACAGCCGCCATAGCCGCCCATCACGGATATGAAGTGGTAGGCGTCGATGTGAATCCATCGGTGGTCGAAACGATCAATCGAGGAGAAATACATATCGTAGAACCCGACTTGGACAAAGTTGTCAAGGAATCGGTACAAAACGGCCATTTACGTGCCGTATCCAAACCCGAAACAGCCGACGCATTCTTCATTGTCGTTCCCACACCTTTCAAACAAAACCACCGTGCCGATACCACATACGTCGAGTCGGCGACTCGCTCGGTTATCCCATTTCTGAAAGAGGGAGACCTCTTCGTTATAGAATCGACCTCTCCTGTCTTCACGACTGAACGCATGGCCGAACTGATATATCGCCAACGCCCCGAGCTGCGAGACAAAATATTCATAGCTTACTGTCCCGAGAGGGTATTGCCGGGCAACACCCTCTACGAGCTGGTACACAATGACCGGGTCATAGGCGGTATCAATCCCGAATCGACGGAAAAAGCCATAGAGTTTTATTCGACATTCGTACAAGGCACACTCCATCGCACCAACGCCCGGACAGCCGAAATGTGCAAACTCACCGAAAATTCGTCCCGCGATTCTCAAATAGCTTTTGCCAATGAGTTGTCGATGATCTGCGACAAAGCAAAAATCAACGTATGGGAATTGATAGAACTTGCCAACAAGCACCCGAGAGTCAACATACTGCAACCGGGCTGCGGCGTAGGCGGTCATTGCATCGCGGTAGATCCGTGGTTTATCGTATCGGACTATCCCGAACAGGCACAACTCATCAAACGTGCCCGTGAAACCAACGACTATAAAGCCGACTGGTGCGCCAATAAAGTATTGGAAACATGCCGTAATTTCGTAGAAAAGAACGGACGCGAACCGATCGTTGCTTGTATGGGCCTTGCATTCAAACCGAACATCGACGACCTACGCGAATCGCCGGCCAAATACATCGCCTCCCGGATAATCTCCGAAGCCCGCGCCGATGTACTGATCGTCGAGCCCAATATCTCGACACACCCCAGTTTCAACCTGACCGACAGTAAAGAGGCTTATGCAAAAGCCGACATCATCGTATGGCTCGTGCGCCATACCCCCTTTTTGGAATTACCCAAAGACGACAAAAAAACAGAATTAGATTTTTGCGGCGTACGTAAATAACAGAACATTTACCCGCAAAGAGAACAAATATGCCATGAAAAAAGTATTGCTTGTATTCGGAACCCGCCCCGAAGCCATAAAAATGGCCCCACTGGTAAAAGCCTTTCAAAAAGACTCGGAACATTTCGAGACAAGGGTATGCGTTACCGCACAACACCGCCAAATGCTGGATCAGGTATTGGAGGTATTCGACATCGTACCCGAATACGACTTAAACATCATGGCTCCCAATCAGGACTTGTACGACATCACCTCCCGGGTTCTGCTGGGATTACGCGACGTACTCAAAGATTTCCACCCCGACGTCGTGCTGGTACACGGCGACACGACGACTTCTACAGCGGCGGCTCTTGCAGCCTTTTACCAACAGATTCCCGTAGGACACGTCGAAGCCGGTCTGCGCACCTACAATATGCTTTCGCCCTGGCCCGAGGAAATGAATCGCCAAGTTACCGACCGAATCTGCACGTATTACTTCGCTCCGACCGAGAAATCGCGTCAGAACTTGTTGAAGGAAAATATATCCGACGAAAAAATCTTCGTTACCGGAAATACCGTCATCGACGCTCTATTGATGGCAACAAGCATTTTCGACAGAAAGCCTCATATAAAAGAGGCTACGGAAAAAGAGCTTCAAGCAAAAGGCTACACGATCGGCACACGTCCTTATATTTTGGTTACGGGACACCGTCGCGAAAATTTCGGAGAGGGCTTTTTGCATATTTGCAAAGCCATTCGGCAAATAGCCTCGGAACACCCCGACATGGATATCGTCTATCCGGTACACCTGAACCCGAATGTGCAAAAGCCTGTTTACGAATTGCTTTCGAACACACCCAATATATATCTTATCTCACCTCTCGATTATCTGCCTTTTGTCTATGCCATGCAGCACTCTACCTTATTGTTGACCGACAGCGGTGGTGTACAGGAAGAAGCACCCTCACTGGGAAAACCGGTTTTGGTCATGCGAGACACGACCGAACGACCTGAGGCAGTAGAGGCAGGAACCGTAAAATTGGTAGGTACGAACACTTCGACCATTGTGGACAACGTTACCCTCCTGCTGCAAAACAAGGACATTTACCGACAAATGTCCGAAAGTTACAATCCTTACGGAGACGGACACGCTTGCGAAAGGATTTTAAGTGCGTTGAGATAAGAATAAGTCCCCCACTCTTCCTTATTACATACATTTTTCACTCTGCCGACGCATCGGGAATGTCTTGTCTCAAATCGGGGTGAAGGTAAACGGCATGTATTTTACGTTTGTTCTTGGGGGGGATCGTCATATAGTCCCGATACAAATCCCGAAGGTAAGCATCAGGATCGGCCGGTGCACTGAATTTTTTCCCTTCAAACATAATTTCGGAAAGCGGAAAAACGGAATCTTTCCGATGTCTTGTCCCGTACCAGTTTTGAATTACAATATTGGCAATAAACGTTTTCTTCGGGAAAAAGAACTTTAAAATAGCCCATAGCCCCCTATAAAGAAGATATTTGGCCCCGAAATAGAAAAATTCCGCAAAAGAACGAAGCGAATAGTAATGCGCCCTATGCAAGATAAGATGCGCAATGGAAACACCATGCCCCAACCGCTTCACCCACGACTTGGGCATCGACGGGCATGGCACAAAAGGAAATATATCGATAAAAAGACCTTTTTCGTAATCGGACTTGAAAAAATCGGTATCTTCGATATAAAGAGAATTCCTATCGCGTATTTTCACGACAGAACTTTTGTGAGCGGGATCGCTACGGCGTGTCTGTAAAAAAAGAGTTTCGGACAACTCTGTCGGAGCGATTTTTTCAAAACGTTCCAAATCAGACGCCGTCATGCCTATATCGATATCGTCGTCCCAAGGAATAAACCCGCCATGACGCACAGCACCTAGCAAACTACCACCATCGAGCCAATAACCGATACCGTGTTTTTTACATATACGATCGACCTCTTCGAGTATCGAAAGCTGCTTCAACTGGCAGGCACGCAAATGGCCGGCCACATAAGCCGAAAGATTGGAATTACTCATATTCGTTCTTTTTCACATCGATAACCTGCCCCGTAAAATCGGAGAGCAAAGATTGCACGGTAACTTCGGCGACTTTTTCAGAGGGCAGCAATGTATCGTCGGGTTCGATACCGAAATTGTGGATTCGCATAGGCGTCTTCGTACGTTCGGGATTAATGCAATTCACACTTATACCGAACGGTTCCCATTCCTGAGCAATCGCCTGCACGAAGTTCACGATAGCGGCTTTGGTCGACGAATAAATGCTGTAAAAGGCCCTGCCCCGCGTATATGAACTGGAAGTAAAAAACAGCAATTTACCTTTACTCTCTTTCAGGTAGGGATAAGACGCCACAGCCACGTTTACCGTTCCCATATAATTGGTATTCACCGCCTCGCATATCGTGCGGTAATCGCAACTCACAAGAGGTTGCTTATTCAGCAATCCCGCAGTATTGATGACATAATCGATACGACCTGCCTCAGAAAAAACATCTTCGAGTACCCGGGTTACCGTATCTTTGTCGCCGACATCGACACCGCCTTGCGTACGGGAAAAACTATAAACGAGAACCTGATGCGCCTGCAATATTTTTACCACGTCGGCACCGATTCCATAACTGCCGCCGAAAACGACGGCAACTTTTCCCTCCAACGATTTACCGTCGATAGGGTCATGTCCGAGCTCGCTCTTACGCAGCTGAAAAAACTTATCGAGCAAATAGGTGTCTTCTCTGTAGGTCAACTTCATATTGCTTTCCTCCCCCATTACCACATACACAGGTACAGCGGGCAGATATTTCACGACAACACCGCAATCGTCGGTAACCTTGAATGCCGGGTCTTTCAATGCTATATCGTAAGCCTCCCGTATCGTTTCGAGGCGGAATGCCTGCGGCGTCTGTCCGCGCCTCAACCGGCTGCGGTCGGGAATAGATTCGATAAAATCTCCGTCGGTCTGTATAATGGTATCGGTCGCCGGCATCGCCACATCGATGGCTTCGTAATCGGCAAGAGCATCGATGACATCGTTGAGAATGCGCTGACTTACAAGCGGCCGCACAGCATCGTGAAAAATAAGATTCGCTTCGCAGCCCTCATACGCCCGAATAGCCGAGAGACTCGAATGATAGCGTTCCTCGCCCCCTTTGAGTATTTTACGTACTTTTTTCCAACCGTTTTTTATGATTATCGACTCAAAATCGGCAATATAGAAAGGATTAGACACGATGGCAATCTCATCGATGCGGGGATTATGTTCGAAAACGTCGACCGTATGTTCGACCACCATCTTACCGGCGACCTTAAAAAACTGTTTGGGCGTAGACAATCCCAAACGGCTACCGACGCCTCCGGCCAATATCACAGCTATATTTTTTCTCATGGTACAGAGATTATATGTGTGTACAAAAATAACGATTTAATATCTTCCTTCCATAAATGTGCTTCCGAATTTCTCCCCGACACACCATACCTTTTTCCCTATTTTCCATACGCTGATACCCTCCGCTCAATCGTACCGGGAGGTACTGAGAAACCTGAAATAATCGCTGCACGAAATCGGGAAATAAAATCCCCGCAAATAATCTATTAAAGTTTTTTTGCAACGGGGGGGGGTATATAACAAATATTCACAATTTCGCATACAGAAGAGTTGCAAGCGAAAAAAATCGAAACGAGCATGGCTTGTCTGCAAACGCAGCATGTACAAGGCTTTCTGCAATACAGGCTCTTTCGAATCGACTTGTGAAAGAAATATTTCAGCGGCCGAGAGACGCAAGCGGATCGTTTCTTTCAATTCTCCATGCAAGCGCCACGTGCGACGCAGCCAGTGAAAGACGTTCCCGACACTCTTACGGTTATTTGTCGGTACGATATAGGTATAGGCCGAGACATGGCGGCGATGTCTCGAAAGGACTTCGCCGAGAAACACGATACTGTCGAAAGCGGCAGCCGTCAGCGCCAGAATGACATCGTAACAACGATATGCGGCAATGGGTGCGGGATCGGGCATAAGCGAAAGCAACCGACGGGAAAAGACAGTCGAGTGTCCCGGGAAAATACCGACGTAAATCATACGCAACAGACTGCAATTCGGGACTCTCGAATCGAACGCATACTCCTTACCATCGCCGTAAAAAGGTTGCGAAAAGCTGGCACACACGAGCTTATCGCCGATAGCCTGCATCTGACGCTCTATCTTATGGGGTTCCCAAACATCGTCTTGGTCGGCAATAGCGATATAGTCGCCAGATGCTTTACTCAACGCGTCGAAAAAATTACCGTTCACACCTTTCCTCTCATCGTTGCATACGGGACGGATATGCGGATATTGCCGCGCATACTCACACACGATTTCAAATGTACGGTCGGTCGAACAGTCGTCCTGTATAATGATCTCCTCGACGGGATAGGTTTGGGCCACAATCGAATCGAGCTGTTCACGTATAAACGACTCGCCGTTGCAAGTGCACATGACAATGGAGACCGTGTTTCTTTTCATATCAAAATACGATTACTGGCCATGACGGACAGAACGCCGTCTCAAAAATTCGATACTCTCACGCAACACCTTGGCCCGGCACACCCACATCATCGCCGTATATATAACGGCAGCTGTTACCACCTTTGCGGCCAACAACAGGTAAATATTCGGAATTTCCCGTGTTATATAATAGGTCGTCGCCATCGTTGCTCCTGCGATGAGGGCAAAAGGAAGCACATCTCTCAGCAGGTCGAGAAAACGCAAATCGAGCTGCTTGCGGGCAAACAGATACCATACCCCCAGCCAAGCCATATTCACTGCAACGAAAGCCACAATCATGTTTTCGATTCCATAGGGGGCCATCAATACCAACACAACGATTTGCAGCAGACACAATATAATGGTATTCCACATGTATATGTAGGATTTCCCGCTGCTGATGACAAGATTGGAAAATAATCCCTGCACCGGGACGAATGCTCCCCATACACACAATATCTGCATCATAGGTACGCTGGCGAGCCATTTCTCGGTAACGCATACGACAATCAGTTCCCGGGCAATGAAAGCAAGCCCCAGCATCAGCGGAAAAGAGACAAAAGCCGTAAAACGCAACATTTTACGGAAAACGGCCAACTGACGGGCTCTATCATCGGCTACTTGTGAAAGAACCGGTTGGGCCACCCCTACAATCATTCCGTTGATTGTATTATACCCCATCATGTTCCACTTGGCCGCCTGCGTATAATATCCGACTTGGGCCGCAGAAAAAAGCCGTCCCAAAAGGACCGAAAAAATATTGTTGTTGATATGTATGAAAATATTAGTCGCCAACACCCGACTGCTGAAACCGAACATCTCCCTCAACGGCCGGAAATCGACATGAAAAGACGGACGCCACGGCGTAAGTATCCAATAACACATCGAAGACACCAAAACATAAGTTACACTCTGCAAAGCGATTCCCCAGTAAGCCAGTCCGTTATAAGCAGCGGTTACGCCTATCGTCCCCGAAACCGCCAATGCCGACAACTGCGCTATCGTCCTCTTCTTCACCATGAGATTTCTGAACAGGTATGCGCTATGGGCCGTTGTCGTACTCGACAAGACAAAGCAAAGGAAAATAAATCGCGAAAGAGGAATGAGTTTCGGTTCGTCGTAAAAACGGGCTATAAGGGGGGCACAGAAAAAAAGCAGGACATACACCGAGGCCGAAACCAATATGCTGAACCAAAAAACGGCGTTATAGTCATTCGACGTTACGTCCCGACGATTGGTTATCGCCGAGATAAAACCGCTTTCTTGTAACGAGCCGGCTATCAAAGTAAAAATCGTGAGCATACCCACCAGACCGTAATCGGATGGAGAGAGCAAACGGGCCAAAAAGATACCGAAGAAAAGATTCAACAACTGCTGCATACCGTTGCTGAACCCGCCCCAAAACAGCCCTTTTGCCGTTTTCTCTTTCAATGACGATTCTTCCATACTTTCATGTCCATGAAGAAAACAGTCGGCAGAAATCATCTCAACGTATTTTCCACCGATTACTATACAGACGTTCAAAGATAAGGCTATTTTGTCTATAATACAAAACGGGACGACGAGATTTTCTGACGGAACGGTATTTCTTCCCAATGGAACCGCCTACGACACTAACACCGGATTTCCCGCTGAAAAGCAAGCCGTTCCGTACCGTTTGCCACACGGATAATACCGCAAAACACAAAATCGTATTTTTGTAAAAACCGTTGCAATATTTTATTGTCGGCATGTGTATCGACTCTGATATTATTCTGCCGGGCAAGACACCAACGGAAACAGGTATCGGCAACACCCCGACAAGTACCGTCGGAAGCCAATCGGTGTATCGTCGCATAAGGATGATCGTTGAGCCAACTACCGTTACGAATTTCTTTATAATTAGGATCTTCGCCCACGATAAAAGCAAATGTCCCCACAACATGCCCAGCATCATCTACTACACAATAGCAATCACCGTTCTTTATATCGGCCATTATCCGGTCGGGTGCAGGATAACCGTCGATCCACTGCGCCGGATTACCGGACTCTTTCATAAACAAACGAGCCTTGTCAAAAATACGTTCCAACGTGCCCAAGTCCTTTTCTACCGCTTTCCTTACTTTCATTCGTTACTCCGGATAATTTTCTGCAAATGTAAATAATCCAGCGCAAAATGCAGAGACTATCTACCGATCGAAATATAACAAAATTTTCTATTCCCATTTTTTTACATTAGATTTGCAAATTATCAATAACAAAATCTTCTTAATTCTATGAAACACACATTTTCGGACAAAAAAATTTTTTTTGCCGTTCTATGTATTTTCTGTTCTTCGGCTGTTTTTTCCCAACAGCCGATTCCTGAAAAGCCCCGTATTCTCATCAGTACCGACATCGGAGGAACCGACCCCGACGACAACCAGTCGATAGCTCATTACCTGATGTATAGCGACCTGTTCGATACAGAGGGTCTCGTATCTTCACCCTCTTACGGGACCGGCAGCAAAGCCGAACTGTTGAGAATGATCGACCTTTACGAAAAAGACTTTCCTCAACTGAAAAAGCACAATAAAAATCTCGCTACCCCCAAGTACCTTCGTTCCATCTGCAAACAAGGACGCCGGGGTGCCGCCCCCTACTGCGGATATATGACACCGACCGAAGGCTCGGAATGGATCGTCAAATGTGCCCGAAAAAAGAGCGACCGACCATTATGGATACTTGTGTGGGGCGGTCTCGACGATGTAGCCCAAGCCCTGCACGATGCACCCGATATACAGAATAAGATACGGGTTTACTGGATAGGCGGTCCCAATAAAAAATGGAGTACAAACAGCTACGCCTATATCGTCGAAAATTTTCCCAACCTATGGATTATCGAAAACAACGCCGCCTACCGGGGCTTCATCGGAAACAAAAAAATCGCCGACCGCTATAATGGCAATTACTACGATACCTATATCAAAGGCGCAGGCCATTTAGGAGCTGACTACATCAATTATTACAAGGGACAATCGAAGCTGGGCGATACGCCTTCTCTCCTATATATGATGGACGGCGACCCGAACGACCCCTATAAAGAATCATGGGGTGGCAGTTTCGCACGCTTGCCTTACAGTTCCCGCGTCGTAATCGACCGGCCGGCAACCGCACAAGACACAGTACCGGTCTACTCGATCATCGAATTCCGCATAAAAGGTCCGGTTACAGACATTCCTGCCGACTCGATCTGCTTCACCCTCACCATCGGAAAACAAAACTGGGGCGGATACCATTTGGGCAACGGTATGTACGCTGTAAGACATACAACCTACTATTTAGGGACCCTGCCTTATACCATTGTTTCGGACATTCCGGGTTTCCCGGCTCAGAAAGGCGAAATCACCATCGAAAACGTATGGCCGGGGAAAAAACGGGCGACCGACTATCCAGTTGGTAAAAACTGGTTTACCGATCGCGGAGACAAGAATCTCATAGAAAAAGATTGCTTGGGTAGTAAAACCGTATCGAAATGGAGAAACGATGCCATGGAAGACTGGGGTAAACGCTGGTCATGGCTGAAAAAATAAAATTCATCTACTCAAATATTCATTCCGATATGAAAAAACTACTGTTCGTAGCATTGGCCCTATCGTACATTCTCCTGCCGACCGAGGCCAAAAAGAAAGTGCGTGTACATACCATCGGAGATTCTACGATGGCCGATTACGCCGAAAATACCACCCGCACCCGAGGCTGGGGAGAAATGTTCCAAGAGTTCTTTTCCGACGATGTGGAAGTCATGAACTATGCCCGGGGTGGACGCAGTACCCGCTCGTTTATCAACGAAGGTCTTTGGGACAAGGTCAAAGCCAATATCCGAAAAGGCGACTACGTACTCATACAATTCGCCCACAACGATGAGAAAGGTGGCGGTACATACAGCGACGACGGACGGGGAACCGACCCGTGGGGACACTATAAAGCCAATCTGGAAAGATATGTGAATGAAACCCGGGAATTGGGCGGGAATCCGATTCTCGTTACCCCTATCGTGCGCCGTTACTTTATGAAAGACGGGACGATCAGTGCCAAAGGTTGCCACAATTTGAGCGCATCGCCGGCCGACTCGACGCTCGACTATGTATTTGTCATGAAACAGGTAGCCCGTAATATGGACGTACCTCTTATCGACCATACCGCCCTGACAAAATCTTTCGTCGAAAAACTGGGCGAGAAAAAGACGGTCGCCCTCATCTATGTGCCCACAGACGGTACTCATACCCAAGCGACCGGTGCAGCCCTTTACGCACAAATGGTGGCCAAAGAATTGCAGGAAATGGGAATCCTCAAACGTTCGGTACACCCGGAGACTCCGATCGTTCTGAATCCTGAATCCATCGATTTCAACACGTTATATGTAGGCGACGAAGCTCGTATCTGTTTCGATTTCGTCGGTCTCGCATTGCCCGGCCAAAGTGGAAAAGTAACCATCACCGCTCCCGAAGGCATGACTGTGGCATCGAGCCCGGAGGCTCCCAAAAGCCGCCAAATCGATATCGAATATTCAGACGGCAAATTGTGGAACCAATGTTTTTACCTCTATTTCAAGCCTACCCGACCGGGAAAAATCGATGACAACGTAACCATCGTCTGCGGAAAAATAAAACGCACACTACCCGTATATGCCGATTGTAAACAAATCAGCAAAGAGACCCCGAAAAAAATCACTGTCAAAAATCATACGTTGAAAGGCTTGGTGGAAGATGCTTCGGGCATTACGATAGAGAAAGGTACATGGCCGGCCGACATCGACGAATCGGGTAGCCGTTACATCGAATTCTTCGTCAAAGGTCTGAAAAAGAGTGTTATTGTGAGACAAGTATCTTTCACCTTATCGGGAAAAGTCGCTTACCGCGTCGCCGCATCGAAAGGGAACGATTTCTATCCGAGAATCGACTTGGGCGAAAACCAACGGGCCGTCGAAGGCTCGCAACGAATCACATTGCCGGTAAATATGACGATAAAGCCAAATGAACGGCTGGGCATACGCATTTTCCCGTGGAGCACGGAAGCAACCGATTCTTTGCATTTCGACATCGAGGGATTCACTTTGGAAGGCATGGAGATAGAATAATAACCGTCTCTCACTCCTCATTGCCAATAAAAAAGCCGCATGGATCATGCGGCTTTTTTATTGGCAAATCTCCATGTGCGGTCAATTATGGTGTTTCATATCCAATTTTATTTTCTTCAACTCATCGAGCGTGTACACCGGAGCTTCTACACCGTCGGGAAAAGGTAATCCCGAAAACGTCTGGAAATAGAGCAGGCAGGCATCTTTCCACCACACGGCATCATGCAACTGTATGCGCAAACGCGCCTGTACATGTGCAAAACGGTCGGCATCGATATAAGGCTCAACCGATTGCCATATTCCTGCTATTTCCCGCGACCTATCTACTCCACGCTGATACATGAGACAAAGTTCGTCCCACAGAATACGTCCCGATGCCATGCGATGCGTCCACGGGAGATGGTGAAACCAAAGCAACAACGATTCGGGACAACGGTCGACTTGTTCGTAAATCGAACACAACGGTTCAGCATATTGAGACACGGCATTGCTACCCGATATGGTACGGTCGAAACCTATCCCCGAACTGTCGGCCCGATGATAATACGATGGCAGCCAGTCGGGACGCATACCCTCGCGATACCCCCAAGGCTCGGGTCCGTAATGATGACCGAAGGCAAACAGGTGGTGCAATCCCAACGGCATCATATAATCGACCGCCGCTTCGCGGGAAAGCATCATAGCCCGCCGCAGAGGAACGACACAGCGGTCATCGTGTGAAAATGTCAGACACAACCATTCATCGGCGATCGCTTCCGAAGCCAGCGTATCGCACCAAGCCAAACGTCCAAAAGCATACCAGTTGGCCTGAGCAAAATGATGTCCGCACCAATTCGTATCGAGACCGATATTCGCCACGCCGGCAACGGCCGTATATTCCTGACCGAAAAGAGTCCCGTCGGTAACCCGAGCGACGGTTGCCCCTTCACCCCCGGCATAGGTATCGCTGTCGAGACACTCCTCATAAAGCGGTGCAAGGAAAACCAAATGGTGGGAGAATCCCAAATATTCTTGCGTGATCTGAAATTCGGGCATGACCGACGTATGCCGCATGGCCCCGAACAGCGGACTGAACGGTTCCCGAGGCTGAAAATCTATCGGTCCGTTCTTTACCTGAACAATTACATTTCGACGGAATTTCCCGTCGAGCGGGAGGAACTCGGCATACGCCTGCTTGGCACGGTCGGTCTCGGTAGGATCATACACAAAAGCCCTCCACATCACAATCCCGCCATACGATTTCAAAGCATCGGCCAGCATATTGGCTCCATCGGCATGCGTACGCCCGTAATCCTGCGGGCCGGGCAGACCCTCGGAGTTGGCCTTCACCAAAAATCCCCCGAAATCGGGAATCGAAGCATATATCTCTTTTACTTTACAATGCCACCACGCGATGACCTGCGGGTCGAGCGGGTCGGCGGTCGGAAGTCCACCCAACGCCGACGGCGAAGAAAAATTGATAGACAGATACACTTTTATCCCGTAAGGACGTAACACGTCGGCAATACGGCGCACTTTATCGATATGCAAAGAATCGAGTACACGAGGAGAGGCATTGACATTATTCAGGACCGTCCCGTTGATACCGATCGAGGCATTGGCACGGCCATACGCCCGGTAAAGGGGCAACCGCAGGCTGTCGCTCTCCCACCAAATAGAACGTCCGGCATATCCTCGCTCGACACTCCCGTCGAGATTATCCCAATGATTGAGCAGTCGCAAATCATAAGAGGGTTTCTCCCGTAAATCGTATGTATCGGGCATTCTTCCCGAAGCATAATCGCGCAACACGCGGTAAGTCCCATAAAGAGCCGCCCGCTCGCTGCCTCCGGCAATTACCAATAGGCCGTCGACCGTGCGTACGATAAACTCTTCTTCTGCCAATGTGTGTAATTCGCTTTTCGGGATATAATGCCGCAAATGCCTATCGTGTGCCGTCGCCGCATAACTTTTCACCGGCAAGGTTTCCAATTCAAAACGGGCGATTTCAAGGGTCGAAAGACCGGCGGGCATTTCTCCGGCAACAGGAAGCCACAACCGGCTTCCGTCTTCGGCACGAAGAGCGACTGTCAAGGACAGAAACAGGACAAAAAAAATTTTCTTCATATATGAAACAAGCACTTTATTATCTTACGGGACTATCCGTATCTCGAAAGGCGATGCGGGCAATCCCGCCTCATTGTACAAATAAACACCTGCCGGATTATCGGCCCAAGCATAGCGCACGCAGCAAGGACTCCCAACCGGAGATTGCAAACACACCGTATCTTCCCCGACAGAAAGGACGTGCGCCCACACATGACGGTCATCACTCCCTGCCACAGAAAAGCCCGTCACCGCACTATCGGCGACGAGCGGAGAGCCTCCGGTGTCGAATCGCAAGCGTAAAGTACCCCCTTCGCACTTCACCTCCTTTATCATCGGAGACGACAGTTCTCTACCATCGTAAGACAAGCGGAACAGTTCCCGCGCAACACGGTCGGCCACCGTTTTTTTGTCGAGGGGGTGAATGTCGTTCCACTCGCCGGTATCGATTGTTACTGCCAATCCCACCCGAGGGACGGACAGGGAAACGAGACGCTGTACCTCCCGCATGGCTGCCCAATCGCTTTCGGTCGGGTCATTCCGCTCCGGCATAAACCGGGGCAGCTGCACCACCACAAAAGGCAAATCGCCATTGCCCAGCAACGCTCGCCATGAGCCGATGAGCCGGGGCAACAAATCGGCATAGCGACGGGTATCGCCGGTATTCGACTCGCCCTGATACCACACGACTGCCCGCATACCGTAAGAGAGCAAGGGTGCCATCATACTATTGTACAATGCCGTAGGCTGCCAACGGAAAAACGTCTCTCCGGGCAGCGAAGGCATCACGGCACCCCGGCAAAAAAGCCACTCTCCCGTAAGCGGTATTTCATACCCTTCCTGCTCAATCTTATACGGTTTGTCGGGAACAATCCCGGGACGGCCCGTATAACTGATAAGCCGCACGGCAACCACATTGTCTCCGTTCTCATGCAATATTCCGGGGGGAATGATATATTTTCGGGGCGGATACCGATAAGAAGTCGCCCCTATGCACACGCCGTTTACAAAGACCGAATCGGCATCGACCCAGCAGCCCAGACGCAACAAAGCAGGCTGACGGGTATCGAGCCCCGAAGCGGAAAAATGACGACGCCACCACGTAGAGCCGTTGACCGGTCGTCCGGCCGCATCGCAAGTCCAAGACAGGTCGAAAATGTCTTGTCTTTTCCACAAACTGTCCAGAATATCGAAAGCCGACCACCGCGCACAACCGGGATCTTCCCGGTTGAGGGCTTCGACCCAAAGGCGTCGACGCAAACGCTCGCCCCGTTCGACCGTCCGTATATATTCATCGTTCTTATTTACCGCCAAAGTATGGGCAATCGACGGGAAATCGCCGAGCGCTTCCTCACTCAACCACGACTCGATCGTAGAGCCTCCGACCGCATTATTGACAATACCTACGGGAACACCCGTGCAGTCATATAACTTACGCGCCAAGAAATAGCCCAATGCCGAAAAATCCATCGCCGAACCGGGCGTAAGGGCCTCCCAACGACACGGAGGCAGGTCGTCTTGCGGCCCGTGAAATGTGTACGTTGTCGGGATTCGCAACTGTCGGATGGCCGGATTCTCATAAACAGACACTTCATCGGCAAAAAGATCGATTACTCGGGAAACCGGCAATTCCATATTGGACTGCCCGGCACACAAAATCACATCTCCTACCCACACATCGGTAAGAACCGTATCATTGATCGACATCTCATAGGGGCCTCCGGGTTTCTGTTTCGGCAGCTCGATAATCCAATCTCCCCGGTTATCGGCCTTCGTGCGATATTTCTTTCCTCGAAAGACCATCTCTATCCTCTCGCCGGCGTCGCTCCACCCGCGCAACGTAAGCGGATGTTCCCGCTGCAAAACCATTCCCGAAGAGAAAATATACGGCAGGCGTACCCGCGCCGGCGAGACATGCGCACTCACGCACCACAACCCGATGGAAAGAACAAAAATGAGCAGAAAATTTTTCATGGTACGGTATAAAAAACGATTCGGTAAAGCCCGCCCGAGCAAAGCCTTTAAAACCTATCGGCCAAGATGCCGCGATAGCAACAGACTACTACTCCTCATCGTCGGACTGGACGTCGCGACACGCATTCTCGCAAAGCGAACACATTTCGCGATACTCGTTCCAATCGGGATCTTTCTCGGTATAAATCGTAATAGGCAGTTGCTCAAAAGGGGCTAATGCCTGATTGAGACGCTCGCCGAATGCAGGAATGTTGCGGGTATAAAAAATCCACGTCCGTGCCCCGTCGCCGGTATATACGCCGGTAAGTATCGAAAGTTTGTCTTTCTCCATCGCTTTTTGCAAAGCCTCCTGCGGGGCCTCCATGCGTTTGGATTCCGTTTCGTCGGGCATGCCGTTGACGGTACGTGCGTACGGCCACGTAATCTCCACCCGCTCCCCGAACTTTCCCGACGCCATAAACGCATCTATTTCATCACGGCCGCACACGATGACCATAGCCCCGCTTTCGCCTTCGGTTACGGAGGTAAACCAGTTATTCGTCAATTTCATACGTTCTCATTTTTACGGTCATACATAGATATAGAAAAATAAGGAAAAATCATTTTCTTTTTACTTCATATCTGTACAAATGTACAAAAATAACCCTTGCCCGAAAGTAGCACAGAAAAAATTTTTATCTATACGCAATTATTTTCGGAGATAAAATCTTCCTCATAACCGATAACCGACTTTCGGCGTACCGACCGATACGTACACCACCTACTGCTCCGAGCGAGCGTCATAAGCTCCACAAAGGACTCCTCTATTTAGAGAGTAAAGATTTTTGAACTCCTACATAATCCTCTTATGAACAAATGCGAGGAATCCCCCGATAAGTGCACCCAACTTTGTCATTCCGAATGAATATGAGGAATCTCCTGTTTTCTATCGGTCGAGATTCTTCCTCCTTACAGTCGTCAGAATGACACACTTGTCATTCCGAGCGTATGCGAGGAATCTCTATGTCATCTCGAACCCGCCACGAGCGATGTGAGAGATCTCATGCCATGCGCTCACTTTGCAGGAGATTTTTCGGCATTCCGCACCTCAGAATGACAGGGACATTGGGATTGTAGGAAAAAGAACGTGTTGCACCCCAATAGATGCAACACGTTTCCGCACATAGAAGATTGTGATATGAAGAATAATCTATGGCACGATGATTTTATGGGTTGTCAATGCTCCAGCACTTTACAGAACAACAAAGTACATTCCCTTATCCAAACCCTCGATGCAAATTTGTTTGCTTGATGGGTCGGGTATAACCGAACGGATAAGTTGCCCGTTAGGGTTATATATCGATATATTTCCTTGTAACGCAACATTTTCCACCATAAGGTTTCTCCCAACGATTCGTATTGTTTCAGACCCCTTTTGGGGTACATCGATTCCCCCAAAATCCACTTCTATAATTTCTGCAAAATAAGGACTCCATGCGTCATATCCTGTCGAACCTTTGGGGACATAGAGTTTACACCATTGACTTATTAGGGAAAAAGGAGATCCCGTACATTGTGGAGCATTAGTAGGCTTACATATAAATTCATACAATTGCGAACAATTCCAAAAGGCATCATCTCCGATGGAGGTAACGCTTTCGGGAATCGTAACAGAGGTTAATCCGGTATCGCTAAATGCGTTATCTCCAATAGTGGTAACACTCCCTGGAATCATTACCGAGGTTAATCCAGTATTGCTAAATGCGTTATTTCCAATAGTGGTAACACCTTCGGAAATCGTTACCCATTTTAATTGTGTACAGTCCGAAAAGGCATAACTTTCAATAGAGGTAATGCCTTCGGAAGTGGTAACGCCTTCGGAAATCGTTACCGATTTTAATTGTGTACAGCCCGAAAAGGTATAACTTTCAATAGAGGTAACACTCCTGGGAATCGTTACCGAGGTTAATCTGGTATTGCTAAATGCGCTATCTCCAATAGAGGTGACACTCCCTGGAATCGTTACCGAGGTTAATCGGGTACTTCTAAATGCGTTATCTCCAATAGAGGCAACGCCTTCGGAAATCGTTACCGATTCTAATTGTGTACAGCCCGAAAAGGCAGAACGTCCAATAGAGGTGACATTCCCTAGAATTGTTACCGATTTTAATTGTGTACAGTCTGAAAAGGCAGAACGTCCAATAGAGGTAACAGTCTCGGGAATCGTTACCGATATGACAGAACATTGCTCAAAAGCATTATCGACAATAGCTATAACTTTATAGGAAATACCTGTAACATTTTGAGTAACAGATCCTGGAATTAGGAAAGAACCCGTGTATAACTTGTTATTGGGTGCCGACACAACGGCGACCGTACGTTCCGCTTCCGAAATAATGTCGTAAAACAGACCATCGTTTTGAAAGTCGTATGCCTGAACCGACAGGGTATATGTAATCGCAAATGCGATTACAATACACCTATATATAATCCCCTTTTTCACATCGTTTGGCATCTTTGTTGCGTACTTTTAAAAAGATTTGTTCAGACAAGGAAGTTTTCCTTTTTTCTCGAAATATTCCTGCATGAGGCAGGCTTCCACGTATGCCGGCAGTATTTTCTTCTCATCTACGATAAACCATTTGATAACCAGCTTTTTCAAAGAGGGATCACTATCCAGTATCTCTTTGAAAAAGATTTGGCGTTTTTTCCCACCCTGTTTATTGTTGATGCGTTCGCGGAGATTTTGTTCTTTATAAGTGCCGTCTTTTTCTAATGTTCCACTTTTCCCTATATACAGAATTTCTCCCTCGGGAGTGTTGGCACATATTATATACGCCGTATCCGTTGGGTATCGAAGAGGTCTGTAAAGAAAGTTTGTCCATAGCTGAAAAAGTACAAACCCCTTGTTTACAATTTTTCAAAATGTCTTTATAATTATTTATCATACCAATTAGGTTTTAATTTTTAATCGTTGCAAAGAATACTATATAAACAAATAAAGCAAATATTATTCATTAATATTTGTGAAATAAGGCAATGCGATCAGGTAAAGATTCTTCACTTCGCTTACGCTGCGTGCAGAATGACAAGTGGATATTTTGGGGTATATACCGAAAAAGCCGCTGTCAAGCGGCTTTTTCGGTTGAGGAAAGAGGTCTTTATCGTATGATGGTCATTTCATCGATAAGATTTTTGGCTCCGGCATATTTGTCGATAATAAAAAGTACGTAACGTATATCGACATTGATACAGCGTTGCAGATCTTTCTCGAAAACGATGTCGCCGCTCATAGCTTCCCAGTTACCGTCGAAGGCTGCGCCGATCAATTCGCCGTTGGCATTGATGACGGGGCTGCCCGAGTTGCCGCCCGTAATATCGTTGTTACTGAGGAAACAGCAAGGCAGGTCGCCGTTTTCCATAGCATATTCGCCGAAGTCTTTATTGGCAATCAACTCTTTGAGCTTGGCCGGCACGACAAATTCCCAGTTGTCGGGATCTTCTTTTTCGAGAATACCCCGCTGTGTGGTGTAATAACGGTAATCCACGCCGTCGGCAGGCGAATAGGGCAATACGTTACCGTAGGTCATGCGTATGGTAAAGTTGGCATCGGGGTAGGTCGGGGCGTCGCCGGCCATGTCGAGCAGACCTTTGATATAAATTTTCTTGGCACGGGTCAAGCGGTCGTTCAGCGGTTTACGTTTGCCAGAGAGTTCTATTGATTTCTCTACATATGCATTGCGGAGGGCTACCATCAGATCGCTTTCGAGCGCTTTGGCCGAAGGCTTTTTACAGAATTTCTCGAAATTGTCATCACCGGCAAATACCGATTTCTCGAATGCCGCATCGACATAACGATCGATGTCTCCCTTGAATTTTTTATCGATGAGGTCGAAGATAGCGAGACGTTCCCCCTCGGGTACGGCATCGCGGTAAGCTTTCAACATGGCTTTGGCTACCCGACGGTCGACCTTCCGGTTATAGTTTTTGTCGGCGAACTTGTCGTAGTTTTCTTTCAAAATCGTCATCAGAGAATCGACACGGGGCCGGTTCTTTTCTTTGAGCGCCTTTATCAATGCGCCCGTAGGCGGTACTTGAGAAAACTCCACAGCAATGGCGATGCCTTCGAGCAACTGGTAGTAAGCATAATTGACCGACGAAAGTTCTTTCATGACGGCTTCGATACTGTCGAGGGCGGCAATGTATTCGGGATGGTTGTTGGCACGCGACCACCGGCGCAATGCCTCTTCTTCTTTTTGTTTCTCTCCGATGACGTCCAGTTTGTCGATACCCCGGTTCATGCCGATGGCGTTTTTATGATAGTTGCTCGAACGGGCGTATTTGCTGGCGTACTGTATACGCACGGCAGGGTCGGCCAGCATCTCATCGAGCATTTCGGCCTGACGCACACCGCGCATGTTGATACGGGTGGCATTTACCACATCGCGCATGTCTTCGATTTCCCATGAAGTATAGTAACGGTTGGTCGTACCGGGAAATCCCATAATCATGGCATAGTCGTTTTCGGCAACGCCTTTCAATGAGATATTGAAGTAACGTTTGGGTTTCATCGGCACATTGTCGGCACTGTACTCGGCCGGTTTTCCGTCGGGAGCGGTGTACACGCGGAAGAGAGAGAAGTCGCCCGTGTGGCGAGGCCACATCCAGTTGTCGGTATCGGCGCCGAATTTTCCGATCGACGAAGGGGGCGCTCCTACCATACGCACGTCGTTGTAAACGGTAATGGTGAACATGAAGTAACGGTTGCCGCCATAAAAGGGTTTAATGACGACTTCGGCAAAAGGGTTCTCGGCAAGAAATTCTTCACCGGCCATTTTACGAGCCTGCTTGTTGAGAAAAAGGGTGCTGAATGCGTTCATCTCATTACCCGATTCCTCCACAGCTTTATTGATGCTGTCGGTAACTTCTTCGATCTTTTCGATGAAACGTACCTGCAACCCCGGCGTAGGAAGTTCGTCTTTCTTCTCCATTGCCCAGAAACCGTCGGTCAAGTAATCATGTTCGACGGTACTATGCTGCTGTATGGCATCGTATCCGCAGTGGTGGTTGGTAAGGATAAGCCCTTCGGGCGATATGATTTCACCGGTACAGCCTCCGCCGAAAATGACGACGGCATCTTTCATCGAAGTAGTGTCGGGACTGTAAATATCATCGATGTCGATAAGCAAACCGGCTTTTTTCAGCTGTTCGCTATTTTGCTGTTTGAGAAAAGGGAGAAGCCACATACCCTCGTCGGCCATTGCCGGCGAAACGGCAAATGTGGCGGCGAGCAGGGCTGTCAGAGTGTTTTTTAACTTCATAAGGTTCGTTTTTAGTATGTTTTGTTTCGGTTTGTGTTTTGTCGCTATGTTAAGTATTTTTTCACGATTTTCTCGGTTTCGTCCCAAAGTATTTTACGCATGGGATGCCCCGTGTATTTGGGAGAGAGCGGTTTTACCCGACAACCGGCACTGAACGTACCCGAACGCCCGTCGGCATCGGTATCGAGCAACAGATTTATGGCAGTCGCAGCTCCCTGTCGGGGTGTACGGATAAACGGCCGGAAAAACAGGTCGCACAATATGTCGATGACAGGATTGTGCATTTTTATGATATTGGTCGACACAATGCCCGGATCGGCGGCATTCACGGTAATACCCCGGTCTTTTACCCGATCGGCCAGTTCAAGAGTAAACAGTGTAAGAGCAAGTTTGGTATTGCCGTATATGGGTATACGCCAAAAACCGCCTTTGCGTCCTCGGGTAAAAAATTCGGGCAAGGAGATTTTCCCGATGGCGTAGGTACACGACACCATGTTCACGATGCGGCTACCGTTGTGCATGAGCGGGAGCAACTTGCGGGTAAGCAGGTACGGGGCGACATAGTTGACGCTTGTGGTACGTGCCAAACCGTCGACCGTCTCGATGTGTCGCGGGTCGAGCGTACCGGCATTGTTCATGAGCAGATCGATGGACTCATTACGCTGTAAAAGCCTATCGGCCAATCGCTCCACCGAAGCCAAAGAGCAGAAATCGGCCGTCATGATTTCTATGGCCTTGTTTCCTGTACGGGCGACGATCTCCTGACGTTTCGGTTCCGCCCTTTCTTCGTTTTGACAGACCATGACAACGGCATAACCTTCTGCGGCTACGGCAAGGGTTATTTCCCTGCCCATACCGCCGTCGGCCCCGGTAATGACTGCTAAATTTCTCTTTGTGGACGTGTGCTTCGCCATGGGAAAACAAAATGCGCAAATTTACACATACGATCATAAAAGCGTACGCCGCTTTTATTTCTCTTTTTTCCTTCTCCTATATCGGTACAAAGGTAGGAAAAATAATCTCCGGGAAAAGAAAACACTGTTATTTTCTTTTCCCGGAGATATTCTGTTGCGAAGTTTGATAAAAACAAAATGCCCTTGCTATGTGCGGTACAAAAGTGTATCGCATATACGCCGTCGGAGCGATTGACTCCGGTACGACTGTTCATAAATATCTATTCCCGTTTTTGTAAAGAAATTCAAACCATTTTCAAACCGACTATCGATGCAATCAGCGTGGTAATAAAAAATATTCGGGCGAAAGAGACTGGTTCGTGAAAGAAAATAATACCCAATATCACCGTACTTACCGCACCTATACCTGTCCACACGGGATAAGCCGTGCCGATAGGTATCGTATGTACCGCTTTGGCCAGCAAAACCATGCTGACGGCCAGACAAACAAGGAATCCGACTCCCCAAAGGTAGTACTCTACGCCCGAAAGGCCTTTCATTTTTCGATGCAAAAAGCAAAACCGGCATCAAAGAATCCGGCTATGACTAAAACAAGCCAGTTCATGTATTCAGGGTTGGCAATATAAAAATCCGTTATTCCTTATAATACAAGGATATTACTTGAATTCGAGCTTTTCGATTTCTTTTTTCAGGCAGGCGGGCAGTCCGTCTATCTTATGGTGGCAAGCCATTTCAAGGGTGTACATACGCCCTATGCAATAGTTACTGTGTCCGCAGGTGTTACGAGCGTTCTCTTCCCGAGCCATGCGATTCACAAAATCGGGTTCGTTAAGTAATGCCCGGCCCATCTGTACACATTCGAAACCGTCATCGAGTACCTCATCGATTTTTTTTCGGGAGACAAGCCCACCGACATATACCAACGGCATTTGCAATTCTTTTCTGAATCTCAGGGCATCATCGAGGAAATAGGCCTCTCTGAAAGGTTCAGACGGTATCATCATGTGCCCGAACATTTTCACGCCGTACTTCAACCACCAGCAATCCATGTAATGGGTCATCGTCTTGATGGGCATGGCACCTCGCATCACATACATGGGGGCTCTGCTCACAAATCCTCCGCTCAAAACAAGTGCATGTGCACCCGATTGTTCGAGACGTTTGGCCACCTGCATAGTTTCGTCTATCTCCATACCGCCTTTGAATCCGTCCCGCATATTCATCTTTACAAAGACGGCCATGTCATTCCCTGCGGCCTTCATCACTTCTTCCATACACATGTCCATGAATCGCATACGGTTTTCGAGCGAACCTCCATATTCATCTTTGCGACGGTTGGTATAGGGCGAGAGAAACTGGCTGATAAGGTATCCGTGCCCCGCATGTATTTCCACGGCGTCGAATCCGGCTTCTCGCGCCAAATTTACAGCCCGGCCGAAGTTTTTGGCCATTTCGGGTAATTCCGATTTACGCATTCCGCGTACGAATGTAGGCGAATAGAGGTTGAAGCCCGTCGATGCGGAGATAGGTGTAACACCACATATCTTCTTGTGCGACATGTTCCCGCAATGCCCCAGTTGTATCGAAACGGCTGCACCCGAACGGTGTATATCATCGGTGATTTCTTTCAGGCCGAGAATGATTTCGGGACGCATACATAGCTGACGGTCGAACGACAGTCCGCTTTGACATACCGCAGCATAGGCGATTGTCGTCATGCCTATACCGCCGTCGGCGACAGACTTATGATAGTCATGCAACATTTTCGACGGTTTATTTCCGGGACACATACTTTCGAAAGCAGCCGAGCGTATGGTACGGTTACGCAGAGTGAGCGGACCTATGGTAACGGGTGTGAAAAGTTTCGATTCCATGATGGTATATGTTTGTTGTCAATAGATATACGGAAAGATGCGTTTACGGCGGCCCATACGCTGTTTGCCGAACTCATCACGATAACGATGGTATATGGCATCGGCACGCGGCACAAGATTGGCGAATGTCCACCAAGCGAACACGGCACCGGCAGCCGACCAAGTGAGAATGGCAAATCCTGTCCATTCGACAATTTCTCCGAAATAGTTGGCCGAAGTTACCCGACAATACAATCCCTTTTCGGGCAGGTAATGGCGGGTATCTCCGGGTCTTCTCAAATGGCGTATGACATTGTCGGAATGCAGGTTTATCGCCATTCCCGTAAAAAAGACAAGGGTACCGATGATAAATTGCGGAGTTGTGAGCCATGATACCATATAACGGTCGTCAGGTGCAAGGTAAAAAAGCCATTCGCCCTGAATGAATCCGTTCAGAATATTGAAGACAATACCCATGAGCATGACTGTTACGGGCATACGGCTCTTCCCCTTCATAAGGAAAGGGAAAATAAATGATCGCTGGAAATAGTGTAACTGAAAGAAAATGAATATGACCAAAGGAACGGTTTCAAATCGTCTCTCGGAGTTCCACCAAAGAATGACCATGACGATAAAAACCGGTGCTTCCATCAACACCCAAGCGATTTTGTTGTCGATGGCAACACCCCATCGGTTACTCCGGAAGATACCGTAACCCGCTTTCAAAAAATAGAGTGCAACGAATACGATTGCGGCAATACCGCTCATTATCAGCAGGAATATGTCGAAACACCGAGGCGAAATTTCTATCATATCACAGTCTATAATATTTATAATCAACTTATTACAATTTATAATTTCAAAATCATAACAAACAAAAATACGAAAAAACAATCGTATTCGCTAATAAAATAGGCTTTTAAATTATCCATAAAGTCTTTCTATCGGGATTGCTGCATTTGTGTCTTAAAATTTTTACGAGAATATCCCTGTACACCTTGTCTTTACATATATGTACGGATTGTAAAATATCGTTTGCATGTATATCGTCTTACCGGAAAAAACGAATAGAACAAGCATCTGAAAAATTATATCGAAAAAAGTAGCTCTTTATCGAACATAATAAAAAGGCTTATTCGTACCTTTGCGCCGAATTTTTCAAGAGGGTTCGGAATATGGTAAGACAATGTGCTATCTTGTTCGGTTGCTTGGCCTTAGGTGAGCTTGTCGTGTATCTTACCGACGTAAAACTACCGTCGAGCATCATAGGAATGTTATTGCTCACGCTGTTTCTCAAATTAGGTTGGATAAAGTTGCATTGGGTACGCGGCCTTTCCGATTTTCTGGTCGCCAACTTAGGTTTCTTTTTCGTCCCTCCCGGAGTGGCACTCATGCTCTACTTCGATGTGATAGCCGTGCAGTTTTGGCCCATCGTTATCGCGACGGTTGTCAGTACCGTATTGGTATTGGTCGTTACCGGATGGTCTCATCAGTTAACACGTAAGACAAATGGACTTCTTAGAAAATAAATTTTTTCTATTGGCGCTTACATTCGCATTCTTTTTCGGGGCGAAAGAATTACAGAAAAAAACAGGTTTTATCCTACTGAATCCTATATTGGTTACGATTGCCCTGCTTATCGTTTTCCTGCAATTCACAGACATCAGTTATGAAACGTATGAGGAAAGCGGCTATCTTATCGAGTTCTGGCTCAAACCGGCAGTGGTAGCTCTCGGCGTGCCTCTTTACCTGCAACTCGAAACGATCAAGAAACAGCTTCTGCCCATCATCGTGTCGCAATTGGTCGGTTGTCTGGTAGGAATCATTTCGGTCGTTTGGGTTGCCAAACTTTTAGGAGCCACGCAAGAAGTTATTATATCGCTGGCCTCCAAGTCGGTAACGACCCCTATTGCCATGGAGGTAACACAGGCCGTCGGGGGTATCCCCTCACTCACAGCGGCTGTGGTGGTATGTGTCGGTATATTCGGCGCGATTTTCGGATTCAAAGTATTGTCGATCGGACACGTGAAAAGTCCCATTGCGCAAGGATTGTCTATGGGTACGGCTTCACATGCCGTAGGTACTTCGGCGGCGATGGAGGTCAGCGGAAAGTACGGGGCGTATGCCGGATTGGGATTGACGCTCAACGGTATCTTCACCGCCCTTTTTACCCCTACGATTTTACGAATGTTGGGATTGATTTGACGAGCTTTTATCAGAAAGCTCATTCCTCCTTTGTTTGGAATCGGAACGATTTGAAAAAAACGTATTCGGAATCGCATCAAGTCATACTAAAAGGTTGTTGTTGCAACTCCTACTTGTCGATAAGGGAAATTTCGCTTTTTATTCCTATCTTTGATACTTCCGTTCGGCAGAACCAAAATTAAAGCAAGCTTCATGTTGTCTTTGCGCTCACTTATCCGTATCTTTGTTCCTTGAAAAAAGAATAGATATGAAATTTGAAGATTTGAATTTGGAACCGGATGTCTTACAGGGACTCGACGCCATGAATTTCAAGGAAGCGACTCCCGTGCAGGAAGCAACGATTCCCGTCGTTCTCGATGGGAAAGACTTGATTGCCTGCGCTCAAACCGGAACCGGAAAAACAGCCGCTTATATATTGCCTTTGCTCAATCTGCTTACCCGCCGCCCCTCGGAAAAAGATGCGGTACGTGCTATCGTTATCGCCCCTACCCGGGAATTGGCCCAACAGATCGATATGCAGTTCGAGGGATTTTCCTACTTTCTGCCCATTTCCACTTTTGTCGTAGCAGGAGGCGGTGATGGGGCGCAATGGGATCAGCAGAAACGAGGCTTGCAAATGGGGGCCGATGTGATGATCGCTACGCCGGGACGGCTTATATCACATCTGCTCAACACCAAAGTCGACTTGTTGGGGGTTGAATATCTCGTACTCGATGAGGCCGACCGCATGCTCGACATGGGTTTTTACGACGACATTATGCAGATATGCTCTTTCTTACCCAAAGATCGTCAGACATTGCTGTTCTCGGCAACCATGCCGCCGAAGATACGCCAACTTGCCCGTCAGATTCTGCACGAGCCCGAAGAAGTGAGTATCGCTATTTCCAAACCGAACGAATCGATCCGCCAATCGGCTTACATCTGTTATGAACCCCAGAAAATGGGAATCATCAATGCTGTCTTTTCACAAGGCGTAAAAGGTAAAACGATTATATTCTCGTCGTCGAAATTGAAAGTGAAGCAACTTACCACGGCCCTCCGTCGCAGGAATTACAATGCGCGTGCCATGCACTCCGATCTCGACCAGCCGCAACGAGAAGAGGTCATGCTCGATTATAAAAACGGAAAAATCGATATTCTCGTTGCAACCGATATTGTTTCGCGAGGTATAGATATTACCGATATTGTACTGGTTATCAATTATGATGTCCCGCACGACCCCGAAGACTATATTCATCGTATAGGCCGTACCGCGCGGGCTAATGCCGAGGGTGAGGCCATGACGTTTGTCTCGGTCGAAGATCAGGATCGTTTCTATCGGATAGAAAAATTCCTCGAACGGGAAGTGCCCAAAATGCCCCTGCCCGAGGGATTGGGTGAAGCTCCCGAGTATGATATTATGTCGCTCGACCGGCGTTCTTCCCGCAAAGGCGGTAGAGGACGTTCGGGAAAAAACGGTCGTCCGTCAGGTAATGCAGGTGGAAACCGTCGCAAAGGAAATTTCCGAAAATCGAAATCCCCGGCCGTTACAGAGCACCCCGAAGAGACATCTGCCGATACACGTCGGCATACCGGTGAGGGAGAAACCACATCGAAAAAAAGGAATAACTCCAGCCGATACAATCGCCGACGACACCCGGGTAATCATAATGAGGCATCGACCGATACTCCCCCCAAAACGGAATAAGTCGGATAAGTTCGTTTTAGATATTTTATGTCGGGCTTTACAATTTGGTAAACGATTGTTTTTGCAAAATGCTGTTATCGAACGAAATCGCAAAATAAAAACAGGGAAAGACAAATCTTTCCCTGTTTTTATTGTTAAGGCTCGACGTTGCCCACTATGGTATTTCCATCGATTGTGATGGATTGGGTATCATCCAAATAGTAAACTTGTTGTACCCAGCTATTCATATTGCTCCATCCATATTGGGAAGATGCTTTGGTTATGTAAATCTTTATCGTTTCTGCCTTTTCATGTGCAATAAACGTGATAGGGTCGGTATTTTTTTATACCCAACAAAAGCAACTGTCGAAATTTTATACCCATTATGCAGTTAGTAGGTACATAAATTGTAGTAATTTTGTGCCCCGGAAAGAAATAGAGCAAAAATCCGCTACCATATCATGTATCGACGAAAAAAAGACTTGCTGCGGTTTGTGCGCAGCGGGCAACCTATGACCGTACGTCAACAGGTGTATCTGGCCGCCCAATTGAGCGTGCCGTCTATTTTCGCGCAGATTTCGTCGGTAATCATGCAATATATCGACGCCTCTATGGTCGGGAGTTTAGGTGCGAACGCGTCGGCCTCCATCGGGCTTGTCTCTACGACTACATGGTTGTTTATGGGACTATGTACATCGGTGGCCGCTGGATTTGCCGTGCAAGTGGCGCATCTTCTCGGTGCCAAAGACGACAAGGGTGCTCGCGTGGTATTGCGTCAGGCACTTGTTTTATCCTTGCTTTTCGGTTTTTTGTTGGCCGCCATAGGTTGCGGTATCAGCGGATATTTACCCCGTTGGCTCGGTGGAGACGAAGCGATTCGGCACGATGCGACGGGGTATTTTATGATTTACGCCCTTTCACTGCCTGCACTCCAACTCAATATGTTGGCCGGCAGCATGTTGCGATGCAGCGGAAATGTATATGTACCGAGCGTATTGAATATGCTCATGTGCGTGATGGACGTGATATTCAATCTTTTCCTGATATTCCCTTCCCAAACATATGAAATAGCCGGTTTCTCCTTTTATCTTCCCGGTGCAGGATTGGGTGTAGAAGGAGCAGCTTTGGGCACGGCTCTCGCATTGCTTGTTACGGCTTTGCTGATGCTTTACTTTCTATGCTTCCGATCATCCGAATTGGGGTTACGTCATCGCCGGGAGAAACTTTTTTTTACGGGCAATTGTCTGCGTCGGGCTTTTCGCATCGGTCTGCCTATGGGGTGCGAGCGCATTATCATGTGCGGTGCACAAATCTTGTCGACGGTTATCGTGGCCCCATTGGGGATATATGCCATAGCAGCCAACGCTTTTGCGATTACGGCCGAGAGCCTTTGTTATATGCCCGGCTACGGAATCGCCGATGCCGCCACAACGCTGGTAGGGCAAAGTCTCGGTGCAAAACGCCATGATTTGGCACGGAGTTTCGCTCGCATCACCGTAATTATGGGTATGGCGGTCATGACGGTAATGGGTGCCATCATGTACCTTGCCGCACCTTTGATGATAGGTGTCATGACACCGGTTCCCGAAGTCGTTTCGCTGGGTGTTTCCATTTTACGTATCGAGGCGTTTGCCGAACCGATGTTCGCTGCCGCCATTGTGGCTTACGGCGTATTTATCGGAGCCGGCGATACATTGATTCCGGCAGCGATGAATTTCGTGAGTATTTGGGGCGTTCGTCTTACGCTGGCCGCTTTACTGGCACCTTCTATGGGACTGCGCGGCGTGTGGATTGCAATGTGCATCGAACTCTGTTTCCGGGGTATGATATTCCTCGCCCGCATGAAATGGGGAAGATGGATCAAGCGACTGTAAATCGGTATTTTGGGTTGGTAAAAACGGAATTCGTATACAATACGATCCATATATATGTTCTATTTTTGCATCGATGAAAATAGGATTGAATCAAAAAATATAATGAAAGATCATTAAGTTATGGAGCAAATAAAAAATACCGAATTCGAGGGCGAACGCCCGCTGTTTGCCTCTCACGGCCTTTATCTCGAAAATGTAACCATTCATGCCGGAGAGTCAGCTTTGAAAGAGTGTTCCCGCATCGAAGCCGTAAATTGCTGCTTCGAAGGGAAATATCCGTTTTGGCACAACGACGGGTTTGTCATACGCCACTGTCTTTTTACCGAAGGAGCACGGGCTGCCCTATGGTATTCCCGCAATCTCGAAATGAGCGATACGGTAGTCAATGCGCCGAAAATGTTCCGGGAGATGGAAAACATTCGCCTGAAAAACATACAGTTGACCGATGCCGCCGAGACCCTGTGGCACTGCCGCAATATCGATTTGAAAGACGTCCATATCGAAAAGGCCGACTATCTATTCATGCACAGCGAGAATATCCGTATCGAAGATTACCGGCAGCAGGGAAACTATTCGTTCCAGTATTGCCGCAACGTGGAGATACGCCGTGCGGTGATCGACTCGAAAGACGCATTTTGGAATTCCGAAAACGTTACCGTCTACGATTCTGAAATCGACGGTGAGTATTTAGGTTGGCACTCGCATAACCTGCGTTTGGTCAATTGTAAAATTTCAGGAACACAACCGCTCTGTTACGCGCATGGTTTAGTGCTGGAAAATTGTATCTTTGCTCCCGACGCCGACCTCGCTTTTGAATACAGCACCGTGCAAGCGACCATCGACAGTGCCGTGTGCAGCGTAAAGAATCCGACAAGCGGCCGCATCGTTGCCCGGAGCTTCGGAGAAATCATTATCGACGAAAACATCAAAGCTCCGGCCGACTGCGAAATAAAACGATATAACGAACTGTAAACCCAATCGAGTTATGAAGTACGATTTCGATGCAGAGATTTCCCGCCGGGGAACCCGCTCTTACAAATGGGACTCGGCAGCACGAGAAGATGTGTTGCCCATGTGGGTGGCCGATATGGATTTCCGTACAGCCGAGCCCATCATAGAAGCCTTGCGCCGTCGGACGGAACACGGCATTTTCGGCTATACGCGCGTTCCCGATGCTTACTATGAGGCTCTCACCCGATGGTTCGAGCGTCGGCATGGTTGGACTATCCGGCGCGACTGGGTCATCTACACATCGGGTGTCGTACCGGCAGTATCGGCCATTATCAAAGCTCTTACCGCTCCGGGTGACCGGGTTCTGGTACAGACACCGGTGTACAACTGTTTCTTTTCGTCGATACGCAACAACGGCTGCGAAACGGCGGTCAGTCCTCTTGTATATGCCGATGGTACTTACACCGTCGATTTCGACGACTTCGAAAAAAAGGCCGCCGATCCGCGAGTAAAACTTTTCTTGTTGTGTAACCCTCACAATCCCGGAGGTCGGGTATGGACACGTGAAGAACTTATCCGCATGGGCGAGATATGTATTCGTAACGGTGTGTATATCGTGGCCGACGAAATTCATTGCGAGCTGGTTTTTCCGGGGAATGTTTACATTCCTTTTGCCTCTCTTTCGCCCGAATTTTCCTCTCACTCTGTAACCTGCAATTCGCCCAGCAAGGCGTTCAATATCGCCGGATTGCAAATCGCCAATATCATCGCTCCCGATGATGACATACGTGCCCGGATAGACAGGGCAATCAATATCAACGAAGTATGCGACGTAAACCCATTCGGGGTGGAAGCTCTCATCGCCGCCTATAACGAGGGGGAAGAATGGCTGTCGCAGTTGCTCGTGTACCTGAAAAGAAACGACGATTTCATGTGGGATTTCTGTCATCGGAACCTACCGCAGTTTCCTCTCACGCGCCTTGAAGGGACTTATCTCGAATGGATGGATTGCAAGGCTATCGGTCTTGCATCGGCAGACTTGGAGAGACGCCTTATCGACGAAGCCGGTCTGTGGCTCAATGCCGGTACGATGTACGGAGGCGAAGGATTCATGCGTTGGAACATTGCTTGTCCCCGCTCCCGTCTCGCCGAGGGATTGAAACGCTTCCAGCAATATGTCTCTTCATTATAAAAAATAGAAACTCCCGTTTATTGATGCCCTCATGGTATCATATAGTTGAGGCTCATAGAACTTGAATTGTCGGTTCGGTATAATGGTATCATTCCAAACTGAGTGCCATACGAGTAGTCTGTTCAAGCACAGCCGAAGCGCAAAGGAGGGAAACGAAGTCAACCGAGGTCGGTAGGCCCGACGAGGAATCTCTAACACGCCACACTACTCATGGCTGTCATTCCGAGCACATGCGAGGAATCTCCGGTCCTCTCATCAGGTTAAGATTCTTCGGTGCTTCGCACCTCAGAATGACAGAAATGTCATTCTGAGCGAGGATAACCGACCAACGATAATCCCATATATTATTGATTGATTCTTCACTTCGCTCACGCTGCGTTCAGAATGACAGCACACCGTAAAGACTGCATCGCTTGGTTATATCATTCCGAGCGAGGGCAATAACCCGACGAGGAATCTCGTGCTCTTTGTTTGAAATTCTTCGCTTCGCTCACGCTGCGTTCAGAATGACATGCCGTTTGCAAGAGACTCTTCCTTCCTCCTACCAGTAGTTCGGAATCTCATCATTTCTTTTTTATTGGGGATTCTTTATTTTGCTTACGTTAGGTCTGTATATCAATTCTTACCCTAAAAGAAACATAGAAGAGCGGGCTGTGCTTTTACAAACACAGCCCGCTCTTCTATGGAGGAAAACTTTCATTATCTTACGAATAGCAGCTCCCGATATTTGGGCAATGTCCACAAACGGTCATCGACAGCCAATTCGAGCTTATCGATATGATACCGTATTTCATCGAGTTTCGGTACGATCACATCGTGATAAGCAATCGCCTTTTCCCGTTCGTTCGCAATGCGGTTGGCCACTTTCCGAGCTTCGACCAATTCATCGACTTTTGCTTTGATGGCGATTTCCCGCTCGGCGATCTCTTCGATGATTTCGAGATTCTTGGCAGAAAGACGCGCCGCCTTATCGGCAGGGAACAGATCTCTCATCTTATATACATTATCTATAAGCGTCGACTGGTAAGATGTTGCTACGGGTATGATATGGTTCATCACCAGATCGCCTAAAACACGAGCCTCGATCTGTATTTTCTTGGTATAAGTTTCCCACTTCACCTCATTGCGAGCCTCCAACTCTTTACGGGTCATGACCCCAGTCTCCTCGAACATACGAACCGAACTTTCTTTGAGATAGTTGTCGAATATAAGTGGTACACTCGTCTCGCAATCGAGACCACGGCGGGCAGCCTCGGCTTTCCACTCGTCGCTGTAACCGTTCCCGTCGAAATGTATCGCCTTGCATTCTTTGATATAACGTCTCAGCACATGCAATATCGCCACTTGTTGGTCGGTTCCCTCGGCAATCATGGCATTGACATCTTTCTTGAATTCAACCAACTGGTGAGCCACCGCCGCATTCAGAGCAATCATGGCCGAGGCACAATTGGCTTCGGAACCGACGGCACGGAACTCGAAACGGTTTCCCGTAAAGGCAAAAGGCGATGTGCGGTTACGGTCGGTATTATCGATAAGCAATTCGGGTATCTGGGGAATATTCAAGCGCATGCCGTGTTTACCGCCGAGAGAGGAAAAATCGTTATCGTCGCTTTCCTCTATATGGCCGAGCACCTGCGAAAGCTGCGTACCGAGAAAACTCGAAATAATGGCGGGAGGAGCTTCATTCGCCCCCAAACGATGAGCATTGGTCGCACTCGAAATGGAGGCTTTCAGCAGACCGTTATGCTTATAGACGGCCATCAACGTATTTACCACAAAAGTAATAAAACGCAGATTATCGAGAGGAGTTTTACCGGGAGCCATGAGCAACACGCCGGTATCGGTACCGAGCGACCAGTTATTGTGTTTGCCCGACCCGTTCACACCCTTGAACGGCTTCTCATGCAACAACACGCGGAATCCGTGATTCCGAGCCAGCTTCCGCATCAACGCCATAATCAACAGGTTATGATCGTTGGCCAAGTTACACTCCTCGAAAACAGGAGCCAACTCAAACTGATTGGGTGCAACCTCGTTATGTCGGGTTTTCACAGGAATTCCGAATTTCAACGCCTCTATTTCGAGTTCTTTCATAAAGGCAGCAACCCGGCTGGGTATCGCACCGAAATAGTGGTCTTCGAGCTGCTGGTTCTTAGAACTTTCATGCCCCATCAATGTACGACCGGTCAGAAGCAAATCGGGACGGGCGGCATAAAGTCCCTCGTCGACCAAAAAATATTCCTGCTCCCACCCCAAATAGGCAACCACCTTTTTCACTTCGGGATTGAAATAATGGCACACATCGACAGCGGCTTTATCGACCGCCCGCAATGCTTTGAGCAAAGGGGCTTTATAATCGAGGGACTCGCCGGTATAAGCGATGAAAATAGTCGGAATACACAATGTATCGTCGACAATGAACGCCGGAGACGACGGATCCCACGCCGAATAACCGCGCGCTTCGAACGTATTGCGAATACCGCCGTTGGGAAAACTCGAAGCATCGGACTCCTGCTGCGCCAGTAATTTGCCCGAGAACTCTTGTATGACACCCCCTTTTCCGTCGGGCTCGATAAAAGAGTCGTGTTTCTCGGCCGTACCCTCGGTAAGCGGAGCAAACCAGTGGGTATAATGCGTAGCTCCCATCTCTACCGCCCAAGTCTTCATGCCTTCGGCGATGCGATCGGCTATCGAACGATCGAGAGGCGCACCGTTGCATATCACATTCATCAACTGCTCGTATACATCGGGAGAAAGATACTGCTGCATCTTCGCCTGATTGAACACATACTTACCGAAATATTCCGAAGGATGTTCCGTAGGAGTCGGAACCTCGACAGGCTTTTTCTTGAAAGCCGTCTCTACAACTCTGAATCGAAGTGTTGACATTTTACGTTGCTTTTTTTAATATGGATTTTCCTCCCGGGAAACGGGACGGAACTGCGTCTGTTGCACCGGCAAAGGTACGCAAAAAAATTTTAACCGATTCGTTCCTCAATTATTTTTAAAGATAACTTTAAAATGCGACAGAATATCGCTACCTTTGCCCAAATTTTAATACACCTCGACAGTATGTGCGGAATAGTTGGATATATAGGAGACCAAGAGGCGTATCCGATACTTATCAAATCACTGAAACGATTGGAATACAGAGGCTATGACAGTGCCGGAATAGCCCTTATCAATGATACCGATGAACTCAACGTGTACAAGACCAAAGGCAAAGTAGCTGATTTGGTACACATGGTCGAAAGCAAAGACACGACAGGCCATATAGGTATCGCCCATACACGCTGGGCCACACACGGAGAGCCAAACCACATCAATGCACATCCACACTATTCGGCGTCGGGCAACTTGGCTCTGATACACAACGGTATCATAGAAAACTATGCCACCATCAAAGAGAAATTGCAAAGAGAGGGGTATGCCTTCAAAAGCTGTACCGACACAGAAGTCCTCGTACAACTTATCGAGTATGTGCAGATCTCGCACAATCTCGACCTGCTTGCCGCCGTACAGCTGGCCTTGCACGAAGTCATAGGCGCATACGCCATCGCCATACTCGACAGGAGAAACCCCGATACGATCATCGCGGCACGACAGAGCAGCCCGCTGGCGATAGGTATCGGCAAAGACGAATTTTTCCTTGCATCGGACGCCTCGCCCATCGTCGAATATACCAATCGAGTCGTCTACCTCGAAGACGGAGAAATCGCCGTATTGAAAAAAGGTGAAAAACTACATGTCGTCACTCAAAACAACGCCAAAGTAAATCCGAAAATCAACACGATAAAACTCAACATCGGGCAGCTCGAAAAAGGCGGATACCCCCACTTCATGTTGAAGGAAATTTTCGAGCAACCCGACTGTATCAAAGATTGTATGCGGGGACGTGTCAGCATCGACGGATCCGACATCGCCCTATCGGCCATTATCGACAACAAAAAACGACTGCTCAGCGCACGCCGTTTCATCATCGTTGCCTGCGGAACATCTTGGCATGCCGCCCTGATAGGAAAATATCTCATCGAACAGTTCTGCCGATTCCCGGTAGAGGTGGAATATGCCTCGGAATTCCGCTACCGCAATCCGGTCATCAATGAAAACGATGTCGTCATCGCCATCTCCCAATCGGGCGAAACAGCCGACACGTTAGCCGCCATCGAAGAAGCCCGGAAACGAGGCGCTTTCGTTTACGGTATCTGCAACGCCATCGGCTCATCGATCGCCCGGGCCACCGACACGGGATCGTTCATACACGTAGGGCCCGAAATCGGTGTGGCATCGACCAAAGCATTCACGGGACAAGTTACGGTACTCACCATGCTGGCACTTTCGCTGGCTCATGCCAAAGATTGCATTTCGCCCGAAGAATTGCAAAAGATCGTCTGCGAGCTGAATCGGATACCCGATAAAATGAAACAAGTGCTGAAACTCAACGACAGTATCGCACAGCTTTCAAAAATTTTCACCTACGCCCATAACTTCATCTACTTGGGTCGAGGGTACAACTATCCCGTAGCGCTGGAAGGGGCATTGAAACTGAAAGAAATTTCGTATATCCACGCAGAGGGTTATCCCGCCGCCGAAATGAAACACGGCCCCATAGCCCTCATCGATACCGAAATGCCCGTCGTCGTAATAGCGACTCACAACCAACAATACAAGAAAATAATCAGCAACATACAAGAAATAAAAGCTCGGCACGGTAAGGTCATCGCTTTTGTAAACGAAGGCGATACCGAGATAAAAAAAATCGCCGATTTCTGTATAGAACTGCCTCATACCGTAGCCTGCCTCGAACCGCTGATCACAACCATACCCCTGCAATTGCTCGCATATCATATCGCAATCTGCAAGGGAAAAGATGTCGACCAGCCCCGCAATCTCGCGAAATCGGTTACTGTCGAGTAAAAAGAGGGTAAATGTATAGGTTATAATTTTATGGAGCCACTCAAACACGAATGCGGCGTAGCCATGATACGGTTATTGAAACCGTTGTCGTACTATAAAGAGAAATACGGCACATGGATGTACGGACTGAACAAGCTCTATCTGCTCATGGAAAAACAACACAACCGGGGGCAGGAAGGTGCGGGACTCGCTTGTGTAAAAATGCAATCGCAGCCGGGTGAGGAATATATGTTCCGGGAACGGGCGTTGGGAACAGGCGCCATTACCGAAATCTTTGAAGCCGTACACCGCGACATAGCAGCATCGACTGCGGATAAGGACCAGCTGTCCGACGCCGACTACGCTCAACGTTACATTCCTTTTGCCGGAGAATTGTATATGGGACATTTACGGTATAGTACGACCGGGAAATCGGGATTATCGTATGTCCATCCGGTATTGCGCCGCGATAATTGGAGGGTAAAGAACTTATGTCTCTGCGGGAACTTCAATCTGACCAATGTCGACGAAATCTTCGATGAAATCACCGCACAAGGCCAACACCCCCGCCAATATGCCGACACATATATCATGCTCGAACAAATGGGACACCGCCTCGATCGCGAAGCCGATAAAATGCATGACCAGCTAAAAGCCGAGGGACTGCAAGGAACGGAACTCACCCGAGCCATCGAAGACCATATCGACATAGCCAACGTCCTGCGCAGAACCAGCCCGGCATGGGACGGAGGATATGTCATTTGCGGCGTTACCGGTAGCGGAGAAATGTTTTCGATACGCGATCCGTGGGGACTGCGTCCCGCCTTTTGGCATGCCGACGATGAAGTCGTTGTCGTGGCATCGGAACGTCCGGTCATACAGACGGCTTTCAACCTGCCGGTCGATTCCGTTCGAGAACTGCAACCGGGTGAAGCCCTACTCATCGACAAACACGGGAAATACCGTACCGAAACAATCAATTCTCCCCGCGAGAAAAAAGCCTGTTCGTTCGAACGCATTTATTTCTCCCGGGGTTCCGACAAAGACATATATCAAGAACGCAAACTATTAGGCAAGAATCTGGTAAGGCCGTTGCTCAAAGCTGTCGATAACGACATTGAGCACACGGTCTTTTCTTTCATTCCCAATACGGCAGAGGTCGCATTCTTCGGTATGATGGAAGGTTTTGAAGAATATCTCAACCGATTGAAAACAGACTATATCCTTTCCCATCAGGAGAACGTTACCCGGGAAGATCTGGAACGTATTCTCTCCATGCGCGTACGTCCCGAAAAAGTCGTCATCAAGGATATAAAACTGCGTACATTCATCGCCGAAGGCAACACCCGCAACGACCTCGCTGCACACGTCTACGATATTACTTACGGCAGCCTGACTCCCTACGTCGACAATCTGGTTGCCATCGATGACAGTATCGTACGCGGTACAACACTGAAACAGAGCATCATCGGCATACTCGACCGGTTACACCCCAAGAAGATCGTTATCGTCTCATCATCTCCCCAAGTACGTTACCCCGACTATTACGGCATCGACATGGCCCGCATGGACGAATTCATCGCTTTCAAGGCGGCCATCGCCTTACTTCAAGAACGGCACATGGACGATCTCATTCTCGACGTGTACCGCCGCTCATTGGCTCAGCGTTCGCTTCCGAAAGAAGACATGACGAATTATGTAAAAGAAATCTATGCTCCGTTTACCGATGAAGAGATTTCGGGAAAAATAGCCCGACTCCTCACTCCTGCCGACACGCAAGCCGAAGTACAAATCGTTTACCAAACACAGGAAGGACTACGTGCTGCATGTCCCAATCATACGGGTGACTGGTACTTCTCGGGCGACTACCCGACCCCCGGTGGGACAAAACTGGTAAACGAAGCTTTTATTAAATACATAGAAAAAGAGATATTACCCCTCAAAAACTAAGCGCACTACAATGCAAGCAAAAAAAGAAGTTTTATTGATTCTCGACGACGGAAGCCGCTTCCGTGGGTACTCTTTCGGTTACGACAAGGCCGTAGCCGGAGAGGTTGTATTCAACACCGCCATGACAGGGTACCCCGAAAGCCTCACCGACCCTTCTTATTCGGGTCAAATGATGGTTCTCACTTATCCGTTGGTAGGTAATTACGGTGTACCCCGCCAAACGTTTGAAGCAAACGGCATATCGACTTTTCTCGAATCGGAGAAAATCCATGCCGAAGCTATCATCGTATCGGATTATTCCGATAATTACAGCCATTGGAACGCCGTGGAAAGCCTCGGTGAATGGTTGAAAAAAGAAAAAATAGCAGGCATCACGGGTATTGATACGCGCGAACTGACCAAACTGCTCCGGGAAAAGGGCAGCATGAAAGGGAAAATCGTTTTTGAAAATGAAAGTGAAATCGATTTTGTCGATCCCAACCTCATCAATCAGGTCGCTCGCGTAAGCTGTAAAGAAGTCATTACATACGGTAACGGGAAAAAACGGGTCGTACTCGTCGATTGCGGCGTGAAACACAACATTATCCGCTGTTTGCTGAAACGCGATGTAACCGTCGTGAGAGTACCCTGGGATTACGATTTCAACACACTGGAATTCGACGGATTATTTATTTCTAACGGTCCCGGCGATCCCGACACCTGCGAGATAACGGTGAATCACATACGCGAAGCCATGAAAAAGGAGAAGCCCATTTTCGGTATCTGCATGGGAAACCAGTTACTCGCCAAAGCCGGCGGGGCTAAAACTTTCAAACTCAAATACGGACACCGGAGCCACAACCAACCGGTACGCATGGCTGGTACGGAAAAATGTTTCATCACTTCCCAGAATCACGGTTATGCCGTCGACAACAATACGCTGGGCGATGACTGGGAGCCTCTTTTCCTGAACATGAACGACGGTACCAACGAAGGAATCCGCCACAAACGGTTACCGTTCTTCTCGGCGCAGTTCCACCCCGAAGCCGCCAGCGGCCCTACCGATACCGAATTTCTGTTCGACACATTTATTGATATGATTTAAAAGCCTCACCCCTATGGATACAACGATAAAAAAAGTTTTGTTATTAGGCTCAGGAGCCTTGAAAATAGGAGAAGCCGGAGAGTTTGACTATTCGGGTTCGCAAGCCCTCAAAGCGTTGCGGGAAGAAGGTATAGAGACCGTTCTCATCAATCCCAACATCGCAACGGTACAAACCTCGGAAGGTGTGGCCGACCATATCTACTTCCTCCCCGTAACTCCTTTCTTCGTAGAGAAAGTCATCGCAAAAGAGCGTCCGCAAGGTATTCTGCTCTCTTTCGGCGGCCAAACGGCCCTCAACTGCGGTGTCGCCTTATATAAAAGCGGAATCCTCGAAAAATATAACGTGCAGGTACTGGGTACTCCCGTACAAGCCATCATGGATACCGAGGACCGCGAACTCTTTGTCAAAAAACTCGATGAAATAGATGTAAAGACCATCAAGAGCGAAGCTGTCGAAAACATGGCCGACGCCCGTGCAGCAGCTGCACGGCTGGGCTATCCCGTCATCATACGGGCCGCATACGCTCTGGGAGGTTTGGGCAGCGGATTCTGCGACAACGAGGAAGAACTCGACCGACTCGTCGAGAAAGCCTTCTCTTTTTCTCCGCAGGTTCTGGTCGAGAAATCCCTCAAAGGCTGGAAAGAAATCGAGTACGAAGTCGTGCGCGACCGCTTTGACAACTGCATCACGGTGTGCAACATGGAAAACTTCGACCCGCTGGGTATCCACACCGGCGAAAGTATCGTCATCGCTCCCTCCCAGACGCTGACCAACAGCGAATACCACAAATTGCGCGAGCTGGCCATACGCATCATTCGCCATATCGGTATCATAGGGGAATGTAACGTACAATATGCTTTCGACCCCGAATCGGAAGATTACCGCGTCATCGAAGTAAACGCCCGTCTGAGCCGTTCCTCGGCACTCGCATCGAAAGCGACGGGGTATCCATTGGCTTTCGTCGCTGCCAAACTGGGACTCGGTTACGGACTTTTCGACCTGAAAAACTCGGTAACGCAGACGACTTCGGCCTTCTTCGAGCCGGCACTCGACTATGTAGTGTGCAAAATTCCCCGCTGGGACTTGGGTAAATTCCACGGCGTATCGCGGGAGCTGGGCAGCAGCATGAAATCGGTAGGAGAAGTGATGGCCATAGGCCGCACGTTCGAAGAAGCCATACAGAAAGGTCTTCGCATGATAGGTCAGGGTATGCATGGGTTCGTCGAAAATAAAGAACTGGTCATCGACAACATCGATAAAGCCTTGCACGAACCGACCGACAAACGCATCTTCGTCATCAGCAAAGCCATGCGTGCCGGTTACACCGTAGACCAGATACACGACCTGACCCGCATCGATCGCTGGTTTCTCGAAAAGTTGCACAACATCGTGCGTACGGCCGACGAACTCGAAAAATACAATCAACTCGAAGCCCTACCCCTCGACCTGTTGAAACAGGCCAAACGCGAAGGTTTCTCCGACTTCCAAATCGCCCGGGCCGTACTCAAAGGCGGCGACATGGACGCCAACATTCTGCGCGTGCGCATGTTCCGGAAAAGTCATGGCGTAGTACCTGTCGTGAAACAAATCGACACACTCGCCGCCGAATACCCGGCACAGACCAATTATCTCTACTTGACTTACAGCGGTACGGGAAACGACGTCCGCTACCTCGGAGACCATCGTTCGGTTGTCGTACTCGGGTCGGGAGCCTACCGTATCGGAAGCTCGGTAGAATTTGACTGGTGCGGGGTAAATGCCCTCAATACCATACGCAAAGAGGGATACCGCAGCGTCATGATCAATTATAATCCCGAAACGGTATCGACCGATTACGACATGTGCGACCGCCTCTATTTCGACGAATTGACCTTCGAGCGGGTACTCGATATTCTCGACCTCGAAAATCCTCACGGCATCATCGTATCGACCGGCGGCCAGATACCGAATAATCTGGCTCTGAAACTGGCCGATCAGGGTGTGAATATTCTCGGTACTTCTGCCCAAAGCATAGACAATGCCGAAGACCGCAACAAGTTCTCGGCCATGTGCGACCGATTGGGTATCGACCAACCGGCTTGGCGTGAGCTTACATCGATGGACGACATCAATGAGTTTATCGAAGAAGTAGGATTCCCTGTGCTGGTACGTCCCTCCTACGTACTATCGGGGGCAGCCATGAACGTATGCTCGAACCACGACGAGTTGGTGCGATTCCTCGAACTGGCCGCCAACGTATCGAAAAAACACCCTGTCGTCGTTTCGCAATTTATCGAACATGCCAAAGAGGTGGAAATGGATGCCGTCGCCGAAAACGGGGAAATCATTGCCTACGCCATCTCGGAACATATCGAATTTGCCGGTGTGCACTCGGGCGACGCTACTATACAGTTCCCGCCCCAAAAACTTTACATGGAAACCATGCGTCGCGTAAAACGCATCTCGAAACTCATTGCCAAGGAACTGAACATCTCGGGACCGTTCAACATACAGTTCCTCGCCAAAGAAAATGCCATCAAGGTCATCGAGTGCAACTTGCGCGCTTCCCGCAGTTTCCCGTTCATCAGTAAGGTTCTGAAAATAAATTTCATCGATCTGGCTACCCGCATCATGCTGGGATTGCCTGTCGAAAAGCCGCATCATACGCTTTTCGACATCGACTATGTAGGAATCAAAGCCTCGCAATTCTCCTTCTCCCGATTGCAGAAAGCCGATCCCGTACTGGGTGTAGATATGGTATCGACGGGCGAAGTGGGCTGTTTGGGTAACGATACCGACTGCGCCATACTCAAAGCGATGATTTCGGTCGGACAGCGTATTCCCGACAAGGGTAAAGGAATCCTACTCTCGACGGGTACAGCCAAACAAAAAATCGACATGCTCGCTGCGGCCGAAAAGCTACATGAAAAAGGATATAAACTCTACGCCACGGGAGGTACTCACAAAATGCTCGCAAGCAACGGCATATCTTCGACACTCGTTGCATGGCCCGGTGAAAATGGAGCCCCGCAAGCTCTCGATCTGTTGCACAAAAAAGAGATAGACCTTGTGGTAAATATCCCGAAAAATCTCACCGTAGGCGAACTCGACAACGGATATAAGATACGTCGTGCCGCCATCGACTTGAATATTCCCCTCATCACCAACTCCCGACTGGCCTCGGCTTTTATCTCGGCTTTTTGCGAAATAGATCTCGACACGCTCGAAATCAAATCGTGGGAAGAATATTGATTCCGCCTTTCAATAGTTACGATAGCCCGCTTTCGGCGGGCTATTTTCTTTTTATAAAAATTCCGCAATCCTCTTTTTACCATTCGATTCATAATTGTATTCCCATTAAATCCACTTTCTAGGGTAAAAAATACACCTATTATTCCATAAATATTACTAATTTTGTTTCATAACCGTTTTATCAAGAATCCGATTATATACCTAAAAAACACAGATCTATGAAAATCAGTAAAATACTCTTACTCCTTCCAATCTTTCTCGTCATTGCAACATCGGCAGAAGCTCAACTGCCCGACAAAGTAAAATGTTTTCCCGTTAGCCAAGTTCGGTTGACCGAAAGTCCGTTCAAACACGCACAGGATTTGGATATATGCTATCTTTTAGGATTAGATCCGGACAGATTATTAGCACCTTATCGCAAAGAAGCCGGACTGCCGCCCAAAGCTCCCAACTACGGTAACTGGGAAAACAGCGGTCTGGACGGACATATCGGAGGTCATTATCTATCGGCTTTGTCTTACATGTACGCAGCAACCGACAATCAGGAGATAAAAGAGAGGCTGGACTACATGTTGGACGAATTGGAAGATTGTCAAGAGGCTTCGGGGGATGGATACCTTTGCGGCGTTCCGGGCGGGAAAAACATGTGGGAAGAAATAAGCCACGGAGACATACGAGCCAGCCGTTTCGATTTAAATGGGAAATGGGTTCCGCTATACAATATACATAAAATATATGCCGGACTCCGTGACGCCTATATCCAAACAGGAAATCGAAAAGCAAAAAAAATGCTGATAAAACTCACGGATTGGATACTTCGCTTGACCTCATCACTGAATGACAGTCAAATACAAGAAATGCTCAACAGCGAACACGGCGGCTTGAACGAAATATTCGCCGACGTCGCCCACATAACCGGCGATAACCGGTATTTGAAACTAGCACATCAATTTTCCCATCAAGAAATACTGCAACCCTTATTGAAGCATCAAGACCTGCTGACCGGCATGCATGCAAATACTCAAATTCCCAAAATCATCGGATTCAAACGCATCGCCGATGTAGAAGGGAATCGGGACTGGAACGATGCAGCCCGTTACTTTTGGGAAACTGTCGTGGAACGACGCAGTATCTCTATCGGAGGGAACAGTGTCAGGGAACACTTCAATCCGGCCGATGATTTCAGCAGCATGTTGAGCAACGAACAAGGACCGGAAACATGCAACACTTACAATATGCTCCGTCTGACAAAAATGCTGTACGAGACAAGCGCCGATGTCAAATTGGTCGATTACTACGAACGAGCTCTTTATAACCATATCCTTTCTTCACAAAATCCCGTACAAGGCGGATTTGTATATTTTACGCCGATGCGTCCGGGACACTATCGCGTATATTCACAACCCCAAACCAGTTTTTGGTGTTGTGTCGGCTCCGGTCTCGAAAATCACGCCAAGTATGGAGAAATGATTTACGGATATAACGACAAAACTCTATATGTCAATCTTTTTATCCCGTCCACATTGCAATGGGGCAATACTGAAATTATACAGCAAACACTTTTTCCCGAAGAAGAGGGTACGACGATAACCATTCGTCCCCGAAACGGGAAAAAGAAGTTTACCCTCTGCCTCCGCTTACCCGGTTGGACAAAACAGGAAGAGTTACACCTATCGGTCAACGATATTCCTCAAAAAATAATGGTCAAAGACGGATACATATATCTGACCCGAACGTGGTCGAAAAATGATAAAGTCCGACTAAGCATGCCCATGCATCTATACACTGTCGGATTACCGGATAAATCACCGAACTACTCCTTCTTATACGGGCCGGTCGTTTTAGCCGCCCAATTAGGTAAACAAGGGCAGGACGGTCTATTCGCCGATGACAGCCGGGGCGGACATATTGCCAACGGGAAACGCCTTCCATTACAAAACATGCCGGTCATTGTAGGCGATACCTCCCATATTTTATCCCATATAAAAAAGGATGGCGATAAGCCTCTGACATTCAAATTAACCGGTATCTATCCGGAGAAATACGACGGAATGATATTGCAACCTTTTTACCGCTTATACGAATGCCGGTATATGGTATATTGGCCTATACTCTCGGAAAAAGAGTTGCAAACGCACATAAGTTTGTTGACAGAAAAAGAAAAAAGGCGTGCCGCACTGGACTCTATCACGACAGATAAAGTTATCTGCGGAGAACAGCAACCCGAAAACGACCATTTCATAAGCATGGAAAAATCCCGTATTGGAGACGATGAAGGTACGCATTGGCGAGAGACAAACAATTGGTTCTCCTATCGCATGAAGACCGGAGAAAAAAATGCAAATAAAGTATATATTCTATTCCGGCCGGAATTCAGACGCGATGCACGCATAGAAATTAATGGAAAGGATGTGGGAAAATTGACCGACCGCCGGCAATTGTCCGACGTATCCGTTGCAGAATTCGATATACCCGAACCTTTGAGATCTCAAAACGAGCTAACCGTAAAGATATGTAAAGGCAACGAAAAAGTAACCCCTCATATCTACGAGATACGCCTCATCTGCCGGTAATCATAATACACCGCTTCTCATGGTTGTCATTCCTCACATACGCTCGGAATCTCATATTCATCGTCTTCGGTACAGAGATTCTTCGGGATTATATCCCTCAGAATGACATTACACCACCGTAAGGATCTCAATGGATTCTTCCTCCCTTTGCGGTCATCAGAATGATAATAACTCATTCCGAGTGAAGTTGACAGGCCGACGAGGAATCCCATAAGTCCTTTGCAGAGTTATCATTCCGAGCATATGCGAGGAATCTCTAATCATCGGAGAGATTCTTCACTTCACTGTGTTCCGTTCAGAATGACATTACACTTACGCGGCATTCAGAATACAACAATTGCCATTCCGATCCGAGGTCTATCGACTCAGTGTAAGGAATCTCTAATTCTTCATTTTTTCAATAGTTACGATAGCCCGTCCTCGGCGGGCTATTTTTCATATCGAAACACTACGATAATCCGGCAAATACCTATCTGAATTACTCCGATATGAAAAACATCTCATCACCCTTTAAACTTTATCGGGGAATATTTGTTATTAACGTATATCATCTTTAACAATATTTCATCATGCATATAAAACATCTATCGGCAATTTTTCTGCTCATTGCCTTATCATTACCTATAAGCCAAAAGACCGAAGCCTGTACACGTGCCGTATATCTGGGAGAAAACGGACTCGTCATTACAGGACGAACTATGGACTGGAAAGAAAATATTCCTACCAATCTTTACATTTTTCCCCGAGGAATATCCCGACAGGGTTACGACATCGGAAACACCGTGCGTTGGACATCGAAATACGGCAGTATCGTAGCTTCGGGTTATGAAATGGGAACAAGCGAAGGCATGAACGAGAAAGGTCTCGTAGCAAGTATGCTGTATTTGCCCGAAACCGTTTATTCCCAGCCGGGCGATACCCGCCCCGTTATGGGTATAAGCATTTGGGCGCAATACGTACTCGATAACTTCTCTACCGTAAGCGAAGCTGTGACGGAATTGCAAAAAGACGCATTCCGCATAGACGCACCGAGTATGCCCAACGGCTCGGCATCGACCCTGCACATGGCGATTACCGACACGACCGGCAACAGTGCCATCATCGAATATCTCGACGGAAAAATTTCGATACATGAGGGTCGGAAATACCGGGTATTGACTAACTCGCCCAGTTACGACAAACAACTGGCCATCAACGAATACTGGCAAAACATAGGAGGGCTGGAGATGCTCCCGGGTACAAACCGATCGTCCGACCGTTTTACGCGAGCCTCGTTCTACATCGGTGTACTGCCCCGTACTGCTAGCCACCGCGATGCCTTAGCCGGGATATTCGGCGTCATGCGAAACGTATCCGTACCTTTGGGTATCACAACTCCCCAACAACCGGAAATTTCATCGACCCGGTGGCGTTCCGTATCCGACCAAACCAACAAGGTTTATTATTTCGAATCGACTCTAAGTCCGAATACATTTTGGGTAGACCTTAAAAAAATGGATTTTAATCCCAAAAGCAGTATAAAGAAACTGACTCTGACCGATGGAGAAATCTATACAGGAGAAGCCAATCGGGCTTTCAAGCCGAGCAAGCCTTTTCAATTTCTATTCCGTTTGCCTCAATGAGCGATATATGTTTCTCAATCCGGGCAGTAGACCTCTGCTCTATCAAAGCAAGCCCACGCCCCCAAGCCTGTCATTCGTTTGACAGGCTTCATTTTTATAGACCGAGCCAACGTCTCTATGCCCATCATTTTTTCAGGACTTGTGAAAAAGTACTCTTGTCGCCGATTCTACATAACCGTTTTATTCGCCTCCGTCATGGCATCGATATTTGTATCAAAAGACGCAAAGAATCAAAGCAAGTGTTAAAAAATACTATTACTGTAACTTTTAGACATGGAGCGGCGTCTAATTCTAAAAAATAATTCTATTTGTTCAATAAAACTCATTCGCCATGAAAAAATCAATCACCATCTTCACTACGGTTACCGCACTCTTGTTCGGCACGACATCGTGCATTACCATCATTGCGGCATCGCCTTCCTCGGATCATTCCAATCATAAAACGATAACAGCCAGCAAGAAATACGAGACCAAAAACATTACAGCAAGTGAATTCAACGCCATATCGACCAGTTCGTCCGTAAACGTCATCTACACCCAAGCCACCGGGGAACCATCGGTCGAAATCTATGCCCCCGATAACGTAATCGACTATATCACCGTCGAAGTAAAGGGTAAAACGCTCGTCGTCGGTATGACAAAAAACATCAGGATAAAGGGACAGCACAAAAAAGAAATACATGTCTCGGCACCCGCTGTCGATAATCTCAAAGCATCGAGTTCGGGCGACATTATTCTGAAAAACGGTCTTACCGCAACCGGAAAAATCAGTATGAAAGCAAGCAGCAGCGGCGACATAAAAGGTAACGATAGTATTTCCTGTACTACCCTTACCTTGTCGGCCAGCAGTTCGGGCAACATCGAACTGAAAAATATTTCCTGTACCGACTTATCGGCCCAAGCCAGTTCATCAGGAGACATCTATCTCTCGGGAAAATGTGAAAATGCAACCTATAAAGTATCGAGTTCAGGAGATATAAAAGCCAAAAACCTGAAAGCCGTAAATGTAAAGGCCGAAACCAGTTCGTCCGGAGATATCGATCTCTCGGGAGAATGCGAAAATGCGACCTACAAAGCGTCGAGTTCAGGAGATATAAAAGCCAAAAACTTGAAAGCCGTAAATGTAAAAGCCGAAACCAATTCGTCCGGAGATATCAGTTGTCATGTATCGGGTAAACTCATCGGTAAGGCATCGAGCGGTGGAGAGATTTCTTACAAAGGAAATCCCTCCGAGATCGATTTTTCGCCGAAAAAGGGATTGAAAAAAATCGATTGACCATTGACCCAATTATATAAAAAAGTGCCGGTAAATACAATTTATCGGCACTTTTCGAGTTTATAGAATGTACGTCCCGAAAACCGAGGATGCCTATTTATGCGCATGAGATATAAAAGATACCTGCTCCTCCTGCTGTTGGTACTGCCGAGTATGGTTCGATTGCGGGCGCAAGACGACACGCAACTGAGCCAATATTGGGCCATGCCCTCTTATTATAACGCCGGTGCCGCAGGTATTTACGAAAAATTGAACTTACGCGCTGCCACCCGTCAACAATGGGTAGGTATGCCGGGGGCTCCAAAATCTTTTCTAGTACTGGCCGACATGCCGTTACGTTTCCTCAAAGCCGACCACGGTATAGGGCTACAACTCTCAAACGACAGTTACGGTCTTTTCAAGACGACGTCGTTCGGCATACAATATGCTTATAAAGTAAAATTATGGAGCGGTCAGTTGAGCCTCGGACTGCAACTGGGACTTATCAGCCAAATATTCGACGGGACCGAAGTATTTATTCCCGAAAGCGACTATCACCAACAGACCGACGATGCCATACCCACGAGCGAAGTACAGGGAACGGCTTTCGATGTAGGATTCGGCGTGTACTACACGCACAAATATTTCTATGCGGGACTGTCGTCGACCCACCTCTCCCAACCGGCAATCTCATTCGACGAAAATTACGAAAGCTCGATCACCCGCGCATATTATTTCATAGCAGGAGGCAATATTCCCCTGAGAAATGCGTTATATGAAGTGCAACCGTCGATGATGGTAAAAACGACCTTTCAAATGACGCAGGCCGAACTGACCCTGAGACTGAGATATAACCGGTTTATTTGGGGCGGACTGGCTTACCGATGGAACGAAGCGATTATTTTCATGGCCGGTTGCGAATTCAAAAATTTCCTGCTGGGATATTCCTACGACTATTCCACCTCGGCCATACAGAAAGCGTCGAGCGGAAGCCATGAAGTATTTATCGGTTACAGCATGAAACTCGAACTATCGAAAGGAAAGAAAAACAAACATAAAAGCATAAGGATATTATAAACATGTATATGAAACGATACATCTCATTCCTCGGCCTCGCCGCCATTTTGAGCGGTTGCGCCTCATCGGGAAGTTCCAACGGAGGAGAACTCATCGGTGTGGGAGGTATGGCTTGGGGCGAACCCACTCCTTACGGCATGGTACTCGTAAAAAGAGGCTCCTTTGAAATGGGTCATAACGAAAGCGACAGTCTTTGGGGGACAAGACCCAACGCACGGTCGATTTCGGTCGATGCTTTCTGGATGGACGATACCGAAATCACCAATTCGGAATACAAACAATTCGTTTACTGGGTACGCGACTCGATTATCCGCGAACGACTGGCCGACCCAGCTTACGGCGGAAACGAAACTTTCAAAATCGAAGAAGACCGTATGGGAAATCCGGTTACCCCTCATCTCAACTGGGCCAAAGCCATTCCCTGGCGTAACCCGACCGAAGATGAAGCGCGGGCCATCGAAAGCGTCTACCGCATCGATCCCATCTCAGGCAAGAAGGTCCTCGATGTTACCCAGCTCAATTACCGCTATGACGTGTATAACCACACCGAAGCGGCCAAACGTCGCAACCGAATGGATCCCGCCCGTCGGGTATTGAATACCGACATTACTCCGGGCAACGAAGAAATACTCATCTCGAAAGATACCGCTTTCATCAATGATGACGGGCAGATCGTTACGCAGACCATCATACGGCAACGGCAGAGCGAATTCGATTTCCTCAACACCTATATTATCAATATCTACCCCGATACGACAGTATGGGTCAATGATTTCAACAACGCATACAACGAGCCGTATATGCGCATGTACTTCTCCCACCCGGGTTATAACGACTACCCTGTCGTCGGTGTCTCGTGGGAACAGGCGAATGCATTCTGCGTATGGCGGACCAACCTTTTGCATTCGGCCATGACCCCCGACCGCATGACAGAACCCTATCGTCTGCCGACCGAGGCCGAATGGGAATACGCCGCCCGCGCCGGGAAAAGCGAGAACAGCTACCCATGGGACGACAATGGTACGGCCAGCGACAAAGGGTGCTTCTATGCCAACTTCAAACCGATGAAAGGAAACTATCTGAAAGACGGAAACCTGATTACTTCGCGCGTAGGCATTTATCCGCCCAACGAATTCGGCCTCTACGACATGGCCGGGAACGTATCGGAATGGACCTCTACCGCTTATACCGAATCGGTAGATCAATACACGAGCGATATGAATCCCGACTACCGCTACAATGCCGCCAAAGAAGATCCCTACCGCATGAAACGAAAAATCGTACGCGGAGGTTCTTGGAAAGACGTGTCGAACTTTGTCCGCTCCGATATACGCATGTGGGAGTACCAGAACGAACAACGTTCCTACATAGGTTTCCGTTGTGTCCGCACGCAAGTGGGATTTGCCAAAGGCCGTAAAAATTAACCGAAAAAACAGTTTGCCATCATGGGAAAATACAAAAGATATAAAAACAGCATCGAAAAATTTCTCTCGGGAGACTCGGGAAAACGATTTTTCAATTTCGCATACAGCATAGGCGCCGCTATCGTTATTTGGGGCGCACTTTTCAAAATCCTGCACCTACCGGGCGGAAACGTCATGCTTTCGATAGGTATGGGAGTGGAAGTAGTGATGTTTATACTCACGGCTTTCGACCGGCCGGCCAAAGAGTATCACTGGGAAGAAGTATTCCCCGTACTGGCATCGAAAGACCCGGAAGACCGTCCCGACTTCAAAAACGGCGGCGGTATCGTCATCAACGGAAACATGGCCGGAGAAAACAGTATTGCCGTATCGGGAGCGGAAGCCCGACGCATCGCCGGCATTCCCTCGAATATCGAGGTAAGCGAGGAAGATACGCAAAATCTCTCGAACAGCATACAGAAACTCTCGGCCGCCGCTGACCAGATTTCCCGTATGGCCGAACTGACCGATGCCACACAGAAATATCTCGACCAAATGGCTGCCATATCGGAGCAGATGATACAATTCAGACAAGCAACACAATCGCTTACCGATGTATCGAACCTTCTGCTCGACTCCTATCGCAACATTACCGACAACAGCGACGGCATAACCAACAATACGCAGGGATATGTAGAGCAGATGGAATCGCTCAACCGCAACATCGCAGGACTGAACACCATCTACGAAATACAGTTGAAGAGCATCAGTTCGCAACTCGACAACATCGACCGCGTAAATGTGGGCTTACGAAATATACGCGAAATGTACGAAGGATCGATGCACGACAGTTCCCGTTACTGTGAAGAGGTGGAAAAGATGACCCAGTACATGGCCCAACTCAACTCGGTATACCGCAACATGCTCACGGCCATGACTGTAAACATGTACAATCAACCCGCACGTCAGGAACAACCTCAAAACCCGAATCCGTCCGATAATACCAACGGTAACGCATAACACCCGCAAAACGGAATATGGCATCACACAACTCAAATATGTCGCCCCGGCAGAAGATGATAAACCTCATGTATATCGTCTTGACCGCCATGCTGGCTCTGAACGTATCGTCGGACGTACTCAACGGATTCCGCCAAGTCGAGGAGGGACTGGTACGTACGACAGAGAATGTTGCGGTACAAAACGAGTCGCTCTATGACGAACTCACCACCTACTACCGTAACAATCCCGAAAAATCGGGAGAATGGTACATGAAAGCGACAGCCGTACATCAACGTACCGACTCGCTCTATAACTACATTGCCTCGCTGAAACAACGCATCGTACGCGAAGCCGACGGGAAAAACGGCGATGTAAACAACATCGTGCGCCAAGACGATCTCGAAGCAGCCTCGTTTATCATGCTCTCGCCCACCACCAGAGAAGGGCGAAAGTTGCGCGAATCGCTCATCGGATACAGCGACATGGTAAATGAAATGATAAGTGATACGGTAAAACAACGGCTTATCAACGAATACCTTTACCCGCGTATGTCGAAGACTGCCGTCGGAGAAAAGAAAACGACATGGGAAGAGGAGAATTTTGAAAACATGCCTGTCATAGCCGCCATCACATTGCTGACTAAAATACAAAGCGACTTACGGTCGGCCGAAAGCGAGATTTTACACACGCTGTTAAAAAACATCGACAAAGGAGATGTACGCGTCAACCAACTCAACGCTTACGTCATACCCTCTTCCAAAACCGTGATACGAGGAGGCAAATACTCGGCCAATATCGTATTGGCTGCCATAGATACGACAATGGCTCCCGTCATCAACATCGACGGAAAGCAACTGCCCAACAGCAAAGACGGTCTCTATGAAGTAACTTGCAACCGCTCGGGGATCTACAATATCGACGGTTATCTCGAAGTTCCCCACGGCGATGGATCGTCGACCCGACATCCTTTCCATACCTCCTACACGGTCGTGGAACCGTCGGCTACCGTATCGGCCACGATGATGAATGTACTTTACGCCGGTATCGACAATCCCCTGAGCATTTCGGTTCCGGGAGTACCTAACCACTCCGTATCGGCCGCCATCAAAGGCGGACGCATAACCCGAAGCGGAGATACATGGCTGGTCCGTCCCTCGAAAGTCGGTGAAGACGTCGTCATCACCGTAACGGCCGCCATGAACGGGAAAAACCAAGTTGTCAATACGACCACGTTCAGGGTGCGCCAGTTGCCCGACCCCATGCCTTTCATCGCATATAAAGACGAAAATGGAAACACCCAGCGATACAAAGGCGGGCGACCTTTCCCCAAAGCCCGGCTGCTTGCCGCTCCCGGTATCGAAGCAGCCATCGACGACGACCTGCTGAATGTCGAATACACGGTATTGAGTTTCGAGACTGTATTTTTCGACTCGATGGGCAACGCAATTCCCGAAGTATCGGACGGCAATAAATTTTCTCAACGACAGAAAGACAGTTTCCGCCGACTATCCCGGGGCAAACGGTTCTACATATCCCGCGTAAGGGCACTGGGCCCCGACGGAATAGAGAGAGACCTTTCCCCCATAGAGATTATTGTAAACTGATTATAACGCATAAGTAACATACGATTATGAAAATCACGGTAAAACATATTTTGGTTCTCCTCGGAGTATGTGCCATGCTGCCGATATGCGAGGCACAAAATACGGTCGTGCGCCGCAGCAGTACGGCAACGAACAGAACCGACAAAAACGGACTTACGGTAAGGGCCAAAACACTGTATGAGACCGGTGAACCCTCCGAAGCCGATATACCCTGGACTCGCGGTATCTACCGGCAAATCGACTTGACTCAAGAAAAAAACATGCCGTTATATTATCCCGAAGAAATCATAGATGGGCAGGAAAACCTCTTCCGCGTACTGCTGGGTCTTGTCGCTTCAAATAAAATAAAGGTTTATGAATATCTCGACGGACGGGAAATATTCACCGAAGAATACGAGGTAAAAGTGGAAGACATGCTCGAACGTTTCCATATCCTCTATGAAGTAAAAGCGGGACGTACAGCCAAACGAAATACCTATATCATCGAAGAGAGCGATGTGCCTTGCAACGAAGTTTTGTCGTATTACGTCAAGGAAAAATGGATATTCGACCAACGTTCCTCGACCTGCTATCCCGTCATCGAAGCAATCTGTCCGGTGCTGCACCGCGTGGGCGACTTCGGCGGGGAAGCCGTGCGTTACCCCATGTTTTGGGCCCGATACGACGATATACGTCCCTACTTGGCACAGCACTATATCATTACCGACAACATGAATAACGTTCGCAACTACACATACGATGATTTCTTCAAACTGCGCATGTTTGCCGGTGAAATATACAAAACTCAAAATCTGCAAAATATGTCGCTCGTACAGCTCTATCCGACTCCCGAAGCACAGGATAGTGCCCGGAAAGTAATAGAGAGGCAGTTGCAACAGTTCGACCGCAGCTTATGGGTAGCCGAGGAGAGTGAAACTGTCCCAGAACAAGCTCCCAAAAGCAAAACCGAAGAAAACAAAAGCCATACGGAACCTGTCGACAATAATGCCGAGGAGCCGGCTCAAGTAAAATCGACACGCTCGTCGAGAGGATCGACCCAAAGTACCGTGTCGAAAACAAAATCAAAAAGCCCGAAAAAATCGGTAAAACAACGCAGCAGCCGCAGCTCGGCCCCGACCTATTCGGTACGACGCACACGATAATCCGTTACCTGATGTCCACATAACTAAAAAGCCGCCTCAGACGAGACGGCTTTTTTATTCAACCATATAAATAAAAGCAAAAAACGTTCTTTTCAAAAAAGAATAGCTACATTTGTAAATATCGTTTACCGACATTTCTCCGAAAGAACGTATTTCCGGAAACAAATCGATAAATACACGAAAATCCTATCGTATGAAAAAAATCATCAATCCGTGGTTACACAAAGAAGGGTACTATTGTTTCGGTTGTGCCCCCAACAATGAAGCCGGCGTAAAAATGGAATTTTATGAAGACGGCGACGATGTGGTAAGTATTTGGAAGCCGGAGGCCAAATATCAAGGCTGGATCAATACCCTGCATGGAGGCATACAAGCGGTTTTGCTCGATGAAATATGCGCATGGGTCATTCTACGGAAATTGCAAACGACCGGTGTAACATCGAAAATGGAAACTCGCTATATGAAGTCGATCGATACGACCGACCCGTACGTTACATTACGCGCCCATATCGTCGAGCAAAAACGGAACATCATTATTCTCGAAGCAACGATATGTAATTGTAAGGGTGAATTGTGTACCAAAGCCGTATGTACTTACTTCACTTTCGCTCCGGAAAAAGCTCACAGTGAAATGCAATTTCTCGGTTGTGAAACCGATAGTGAAGAGGTCGATCCTCTACCTTAAACACACGGCTTGAAGGTCGCTTACATACAACCTTTTACTCTGCCTGCAATTGGCTTTTCATCACTCAAAAGACTCCGTGAGACTCCGCTCATTCGACCGAAATGGCAGGCTTGTCATTCTGAATGCCGCGTAAACGGAATGAAGAATACCAAGTCAAGTGCAATGTCATTCTGAACGGAACGCAGTGAAGTGAAGAATCCCTATCCGACGATCAGAGATTCCTCATATACGTTCGGAATGACAACGACTGTCATTCCGAGGTGCGGAGCGCCGAAGAATCTCAACCGATGAATTAGGTTGTCATGCTGAGCGATAGCGAAGCATCTCCGCCTAAACGAGCAAAAGCATGAGATCCCTCACACCGCCCGCGACGGGTTCGGGATGACATAGAGATTCCTCGTCGACCCATCGGCCTCGCTCGGAATGATATAAAAAAACACCATCGCTTCAAGAAGCAAAATACAGAGGATTCTCCAAGTAAGGCGCGTCTTTAAAGACACTCATGCCTGATCTTATCGTCGATACATACATGTAAAAAACATACAATTATCCGATAAAATCTTCACGATCGACACCCGGTACAAAACAACTAAAAACGAAAACCCGCTTTCTCAATGAAAGCGGGTTTTCCAATTCCTTCTTCAATGCAATTATCCTAATAGGCTTTTTCTTCGCCATGAATCATATTGGTTGCTGTCTTGATCATGATACGAATATCGAGCCAAAAGTTCCAATGCTCGATATACCAAATATCGGCCTGTACCCGACCGGCCATTTCCGAGAGCTCTCTTGTTTCTCCTCGAAACCCATTGACCTGAGCCCAACCGGTAATACCGGGCTTGACAAAATGACGCACCATGTAACGGTCGATAAGACGGGCATACTCTTCATTGTGTTTGAGCATGTGCGGACGCGGACCGACCAAACTCATATCGCCCTTGAATACATTTATAAACTGAGGTAACTCATCGAGGTTGGTTCGACGTAAAAAGTCTCCCACTTTGGTTTTGCGGGGATCGTCTTTCGTTGCCTGCAAAGTATCGCTTTGGGCATTGACCTTCATACTGCGGAACTTTATACATTCGAAAACTTTTCCGTCCAACCCGTTCCGTTTCTGCTTAAAATAAACTGGCCCCTTCGACGACAATTTAATGGCGATTCCCACGAAAATATAAATAAACGGATATATCGTACACAGGAAAAGCCCCGAAACGATAATATCGAAAAGACGCTTTTCAAAGCGTTTGCCGGGGCTGCTCAACGGTTCGCGCCGTATGGCCAACACGACAACATCATCGAATGTTTCCATGACCATATTTCGTTTCAGGTAATTACGCAAATTGGGAACACTGTAAAACCGTATGAGATTCCCTTCGCAATAATCGATTATAGGCAATATATCATTGGCTCTGTTCGACGTCAATCCGCAATATACCTCCCCTATATTTTTATGGTCTCCCAACCACGGTAAAGCATCGGCGACATTACCCAACCTTACAACGCCCGAAGGAAATCCGACCAACTCTTTATCCGAAAACACTCCGATGAGATTATATCCCATAAACGAGACTTGCATCATTTGAGCAATCTCTTTCAGGTTATCACCTTCCCCGACAATCACCACATTGACGATATCCCGCCGTCTGATTCGTAAATTCTGAACCACTCGACGCAAAAACAGACGTTCGAGAGAGAGAAATATAAATAACAATACATAATAAATCGCCATGATTTTCCATGACCGGGACAAAGTCATGTTCATATAGGAAAGAAAAGCGATGATGAGAAAATGGTCGACAACGACACGCACGACCCTCGCCAAAACATTCTCGGCCCGTACAATACGGTTGAACAAAACAACTCCTGCCAACTTATAGCAAATGATATAAAAAACATTCACCGCAATCCAATAATGCGGATCGGTAAGATCGAGAATATGCCACGACAAACAATCGCTTAATGCATAAAGCGCCCAATACAAACCGTTCACGACAAGCAGGTCGGCAAACAATACAATAAGTTTGTAATACGGATAATTCCGTGTCGACGAGTAACTGTTGAGCATACGTTTAGTTTTTGTTCGTTATTTCTCCGTCCCGGGTTATCTCCTTTCCAAGACAGATATTCTTTTCATTCTATTAAATCCTACACTTATAACCATAAAACAATATGGTTGTTCCTCTTTCCCTAAATACAGATACCCGACTACACCGAATGCTTCCGTCGAAGCATTATATACCACACATTCAGCACTCCACGTTTTTCCCAATATAAATATCTGCAAATAATAGAGCAAAAATACAAATCAAAAGAGATTTTTACAAGAATCGTCCCCTTTATTTTTATAAAAACTGTTTTTCATACCATTCCGAAAAGCTCGTAAAGGCAACCAAACGATGAAAGAAACCTCCTTATTTTTAACAATATGGATTCTCTTTTTCGGGGAAAAGCCCCTTTCGAGGTATCTGCTGGAAACAAATTTAATAAAAAAGAGACTTCTAAAAGTCGAAAAATGTATAAAGCTTAGCCCATAATACAAGGAATGTATGGTACTTTCGGAATAAATTCCTATCTTAGCTACATATCTGTTCTCCATATCATAAAGAACGGATCTATAAAAATGTAGAACCGGACTATCCTGACGGAAACTCTAAGCCGGTTCGTCCACAAAAAATACTCGCAATTATGGGAAATCAAGTAGAAATCATCTGTAAAAATAACGGAAAAACCCTTCTCGTCGATGAAGGGACAGCTCTTATCGACATATATAAAACAGCCGGTGTAGAGCTGCCGTATCAGGTCTTATGCGCACAAGTAAATAACCGTACCCGGGATTTGTCATACCGGGTGTATCAACCCAAACAGGTCATGTTTGCGGACGCCTCGCACATCATGGGTATGCGCATGTACATACGCTCGCTCTGCTTCATCCTATACAAAGCGGTTACTGAACTGTTTCCCGGGACACGCCTCCGCATCGAACATTCGGTCTCGAACGGCTATTTCTGTTGTCTGAACCAACGGGAAGAAATACCCCATGACACCGTGAAATTACTGAAAGAACGCATGCGCGAAATCATTAGGCGGGATCTGCCGTTCGAGCGCATACAATCGACAGCCGAAGTCGCCGCAGAACATTTCAGGGGACAGGATATGAGCGATAAGATAGACCTCATAGAAACACTGCACCCCCTTTATGCAACGTATTACAAACTCGGGAATCTGTACGACGTATATTACGAATACCTGTTGCCGTCGACGGGATACCTGAAAGTTTTCGACCTCATAAAATACCACGACGGCATGTTGCTCATACCGCCCAAAAGAAAAAATCCCGATGAGTTATCAGAGGTCGTCCCACAAGATAAAATGTTCAATGTATTCAAAGACAACCTGAAAATAAGTGAAATCGTGGGCCTGAACAATGTCGGGGATATGAATCGTGCCATATTGCGCCATACATCGGGCGACCTGATAAAAGTTACCGAGGCTTTGCATGAAAAACAGATTTCCCGCATAGCCGACCAAATTACCGCCCGGCATAACAGCCAAGAAGGTGGCGCCCGCATCATTCTCATCTCCGGTCCTTCGTCGTCGGGGAAAACGACTTTTTCCAAAAGGTTGTCGATACAGCTCATGACCAATCTGCTGATACCTATCACTATATCGCTCGACAACTATTTCCTCGATCGGGAACAAACTCCCCGGGACGAGAACGGCGACTACGACTACGAATCATTATACGCTCTCGATTTGGAATTATTCAACCGGCAACTCAATGATTTATTACAAGGAAAAGAGGTAAGCCTGCCCACTTATAATTTCGAGACCGGGAAAAAAGAGTATCGGGGCAACACATTAAAGATGAAAGATTCGGACGTTTTGGTTCTGGAAGGCATACATGCCCTGAATCCCGCACTGACCCCGAATATCGAGGAACGTCAAAAATTCCTCATCTACGTATCGGCCCTGACCACCCTCTCCATCGATGACCACAGTTGGATACCGACTGCCGACAACCGCCTGCTGCGACGCATCATCAGAGACGTAAAATACAGGGGTACATCGGCACAAAAAACCATAGCCCGCTGGGCCAGTGTGCGGGCCGGTGAAGAGAAATGGATTTTTCCCTATCAGGAAAACGCCGATGCCATGTTCAATTCTTCTCTGCTATTCGAATTGGCTGTCATCAAGCAGCAGGCCGTACCGGCCCTGATGTCGGTTCCCGAAAACAGTTCCGAATACGACACGGCAAAACATTTGTTAAAACAACTCTATTATTTTCTCCCGCTCGAAGAAAATGAAATACCTTCGACCTCGCTTTTACGAGAATTCCTCGGAGGCAGCAGTTTCATTTATTAAAAACGGATTATGCGTACAGATATAGATGCCGTATTTACCGACTTCGGAGGTGTTCTCCTCCATTTGGACTTCAATCGGTGTTTCGATGCATTCCATCGGCTGGGAGTGGAAACACCGAAAGAAATACTTTTCAAGTCTCCCGAATTTGTCCACCTGATGCGAAACCTCGAAACAGGACAAATAGAAGGCGAAGATTTTTTCAACGGCTTACGGGACTTATTACATATCCGTGCCGATAATACCCAGATACGTTCGGCATGGAATACGATCATCGGAACCATACCCGAATATAAACTGAAAGTCTTGCGCGAAATACGCCGGCACCACCAGCTCTATATGGTCAGCAACACCAATGCTCCGCATTTCGACTACACCCGTCAAATCCTTTTCCGAGAAGACGGGCTGACGGTAGACGATTACTTCGACAAGCTCTATTTATCCCACGAAATCCATGCAGTAAAGCCAGAAGCAGAATTCTACCTCAAAATTCTGAACGACAGCGGCGAAAATCCGTCGAGAAGTATTTTTCTCGACGATCTTCCCGCCAACATACAGGGTGCCGAGAAAGCGGGGTTCAAAGCATATCTGATCGATCCAGAGGAAGATCTGAGGAAAAAGATAACGGAAATATTGGCATAATAGGAGAAAATGAGCTATCTTCGTTTTCGGAATAGAATCACAGAGAAGCGCTGCCATGCTCAAGCAAGAACAAAAATTACAACAACGACAGACCTTATCTCCTCAACAAATACAGGCGATACGTCTTCTCGAATTGCCGGAGATAGAGCTGGAAGAGCAAATCAAACAAGAACTCATCGACAATCCCGCTCTCGATGAAGGAGAAGAACATACCTCACCCGAAGATGAAGGCGATACGACATCGGAAGGTAATGAAGATTCTTCTTCGGACGAAAGCGCCGAAGATTTGATGATGGGCGACTATAACAATAACGACGAAATACCGTCATATCTCGATCGGGAACTGCCGGGAGAAAACTCGCCCCGCGAAGAAATTCCCGTTTCGGGTGGTACGACCTTCCACGATTATTTGCTGGAACAGCTGTACCTGAGAGACCTCTCTGACCAAGACAAACAAGTTGCCGAATACATTATCGGAAACATCGACGATAACGGATATTTACAACGCACCCTACCGGCTATATCGGACGATTTGATGTTCCAAGTAGGACTCGACATACGGGTCGAAAAACTGGGAGAGCTTCTACAAATCATTCAAGACTTCGACCCCGCCGGCGTGGGAGCATCGGACTTGCAGGAATGCTTGAAACTCCAACTCGAACGCCGACGCGGAACAACCGCAGCTCAACTGGCCTATGAAATTATAGATAAGGCATTCGAAGCATTCGGCAAGCGGCATTACGAAAAGATACAGCGTCAATTCAACATATCCGAATCCGACCTGAAAGCCGCCATACAAGAAATATCCCTACTCAACCCCAAGCCGGGAAGCAGTTGGAACGATTCGTTCTCGGAAAGCATGACTCATATCAGCCCCGATTTTATCGTCGACGAAAACGACGGCGAACTTGTTTTATCATTAAACAACAGCAATATTCCCGCATTACGCATAAGCCGCAACTATAACGAGATGCTGAGCGACTATACGGGAAACAAAGCCAATCAGACACGCGAAAAACGAGATGCGCTCCTATTTATCAAGCAAAAAATAGACTCGGCACAATCATTTATCAACGCCATACAACAAAGGCAACAGACTTTATTGGCAACCATGCAGGCCATACTCGACCGGCAACGGGAGTTTTTCCTTACAGGAGACGAAAGCCGTCTGCGCCCCATGATTTTGCGCGATATTGCCGAACAGACGGGCTATGACATATCGACCATCTCCCGCGCAACGAGTAATAAATATGTACAGACCCAGTTCGGAATATATCCGTTGAAATATTTCTTTTCGGAATCGATGCAAAATGAGTCGGGAGAAGAATTTTCGTCTCGGGAAATCAAAAAGATATTACAAGAAAGCATAGCAAACGAAGATAAACGCACTCCGCTTACCGATGACAAACTGTGCGAACTACTGAAAGAGCAAGGCTATGCCATAGCCCGACGCACCGTAGCCAAATACCGGGAACAGTTGGGATTGCCTGTTGCCCGTTTGAGAAAAGTCATATAATATTGCGACATGAAAAAATCGGCACAAATACTATCTGTCATATTTCACCCTTACCTCCTGCCCCTTTACGGCGGGGCCCTGATCGTATCGTACAGTTTTCTCGAAATACTCCCCGTCTCGATCAGACTACTCATCGTCAGCGGGATTTTTCTCTTTTCGGGAATTCTACCCATGCTGTTCCACCTTACCCTTTCGCTGTTCTATCTGAACAAAAGTGAAAAGAAACCGTATGTACGGCTTACCGAAATCCTGCTATACACCGTATTTCTCGTCTTCGCCGCCATATATCTGCATAAACTCAATCTGCCGTACTGGACACAAGGATACTTGGCCGGTGCAGCATTATCTTCGGCACTTACATGGATTATCAATATCTCGGGCTGGCGCATCAGTTTCTTTATGAACAGTCTGGGGGCTTTAATGGGACTGGTTGTCATGATGTCTCTCGTACACTCCCCCATACCCATAGGCCCGTTTATCGCTCTGATAGTCATTACGGGTGTGATGGGCACCGCCCGCCAACTGCTCGACCGAAATACAGTCGCCCAAATCATGACCGGCTGGATATGCGGCCTCATCTGCGTTCTTCTTGTAACTCAACTTTTCCGATATAATTTATTTTCATTTACATAAACACACAATATGAATCCTATCGTAAGTATTATCATGGGCAGCACTTCCGACCTGCCTATTATGGAAAAAGCCGCTCAACTGCTGAATGATTTCGAAATTCCTTTCGAAATGAACGCTTTATCGGCGCACCGCACTCCCGAAGAAGTGGAAACATTCGCTAAAAACGCCGAAGCTCGCGGAATAAAAGTAATCATTGCCGCCGCCGGCATGGCCGCTCACTTACCGGGTGTCATTGCGGCATCGACCCCACTGCCTGTCATCGGAGTTCCTATCAATTCGACACTCGACGGTATGGACGCACTTCTCGCTATCGTACAGATGCCTCCGGGAATACCGGTTGCGACCGTAGGTATCAACGGCGCTCTCAATGCCGCTATTTTGGCTGTGCAAATGCTTTCTCTCGGAGATGAACAACTTGCCGGGAAATTGAAAAACTACAAAAAAGGGCTGGCTAAGAAAATCGTCGAGGCCAATGAAAAACTCGCCCAAGTAAAATACGCATTCAAAACCAATTGATTCAGAACCCTCGATTGCCGATTTCGGGAGATGGTTTTTCGTCGGACATCTCCCGGCCGGCAATCGTTTTTTACATTTGCGCTATGGACCTTTTCAATTACCATCGCCGCCTCACGACCGAAGTGCACATCGGGAATACACCCTTAGGAGGGAACAATCCCATACGCATACAATCGATGACCAATACGCACACTCATGAAACTGAACCGAGTGTAGAGCAATGTATACGCATTATCGACGCAGGCGCCGATTACGTAAGACTCACGGCACAGGGCACGCGCGAAGCAGAGAACCTTACCTGCATCGAAAACGAATTGCATCGCAGGGGATACCATACTCCGCTGGTTGCCGATATACACTTCAATCCGCATGTCGCCGACATAGCCGCCGGCATTGTCGAAAAAGTACGTATCAATCCCGGTAATTTCGTCGACAGCGCACGTACCTTCAAGCATATCGATTATACCGACGAAGAATATGCCGCCGAGTTGCAACGGCTGCGTAACCGGCTTATCCGGTTACTGGAAATATGCAAGCAACATCACACAGCAGTACGCATCGGCGTGAATCACGGTTCGCTGTCAGATCGTATCATGAGCCGTTACGGAGATACCCCGGAGGGTATCGTAGAGTCATGTATGGAATTCCTTCGAGTATGCCGAGACGAAAATTTTACCGATGTCGTCATCTCCATCAAAGCATCCAATACGGTCGTCATGGTAAAATCGGTACGACTGCTTTTGGCGGCATTGGAGAAAGAAAACATGCACTACCCTCTGCACTTGGGTGTAACCGAAGCCGGAGAAGGAGAAGACGGACGTATAAAATCGGCCGTAGGAATAGGGACATTGTTGGCCGACGGTATCGGCGATACCATACGAGTTTCATTGAGCGAAGCCCCCGAAGCCGAAATACCCGTCGCCCGTAAATTGGTCGATTACATTACCGCCCGGACGCAGCACCCGCATATCGACGGTGTAAAAGCCGATGCATACGACTTTCTGTACATGGAAAGAAGAAACAGCAAAGCCGTACATAATATAGGCGGGGGAAAAGTTCCCGTCATTATCTCAGACCACCCTGCCGACGGAAATTTGCAGCCCGACTTTCTATATATAGAAAAAGACAACGGAATCATTTCCTATCCAGGCAAAAGGACTTCCCGACAAACGGTATTGCCGCTCTTTACCGCAAACGAATTACAACAGCTGAGGGTCTCCGATGCAGAAATAAAATTTTTGAAACTATCCTATCCCGAACTGAATGAAAAAATCTGGGATACAATCGAAAACATACCGGGAATCGTAATCGTACTGACTTCGCAACACATCAATCCCGTAGGAGAATGCCGGGCTTTTCTCCATGCATTGCTCAGCCGAAAATGCGCCGTTCCGGTTGTCGTGCAACTGGCTTACACCGAAAACACGCTCGAAGATTTGCAACTGAAAGCGGCGGCCGATTTCGGAGCTTTATTGCTCGACGGGTTCGTCGACGGAATTTGGCTACGCAACACCGGAAATATCCCGACCGAAAAAATTCCGGCTTGTATGTACGGTATCTTGCAGGCCGCCCGTCAGCGCATGAGTAAAACCGAGTACATCTCTTGTCCCGGTTGCGGTCGTACGCTCTTCGACCTGACACTGACCATCGCCCGTGTCAAAGCGGCAACATCTCATCTCAAAACGCTGAAAATAGGAATTATGGGCTGTATCGTCAACGGACCGGGAGAAATGGCCGATGCCGACTACGGTTACGTGGGAGCAGGACGCAACCGCATCAGTCTGTACAAAGGCAAAACCTGCATAGAAAAAAATATACCCGAAGATGAGGCCGTACAACATCTCATCGACCTTATTAAAAAGAACGGAGACTGGATCGAACCGTAAACATTCGTACATGTTTATCGGTTAATGATATAAAAAGTACCCGCTCAAACTCTAATCTACATAATATGACAAACCATAAATTACTTATCCTACTGGCCGTGTGCCTATTTTCTCTACGTCCTCATACGTCCGAAGCCTGTACGGGTATCACCCTTAAAAGCCGGGACGGTTCTACCGTCGTAGCCCGGACCATAGAATGGGGAGGCAGTAACCTCAACAGCCGTTATGTAATTGTTCCCCGAGGGTATGTACAACAATCGCTGCTCCCCGACGGAAAGAAAAACGGACTCGTATTTACCGCCCAATACGGTTATGTGGGCATGGCAGTGGAACAAGATGAAATCGTCGCAGAAGGGATAAACGAGGCCGGACTCTCGGCCGGGCTTTTTTATTTTCCCCACTACGGACAATATGAGACCTATGATCCGGCACAAAAGACAAACAGCCTGGCCGATATACAACTCGTATCATGGATACTCGGAAACTTCGATCGCATCGAAGATGTACAAAACGCCATAAAAAAAATACGGGTTATTGGTGTCGATCCCCGGGCATCGACCGTACATTGGAGAATTGCCGATGCCACAGGCCGCCAACTTGTATTGGAATTTATCGAAGGGAAACCCCGCTTTTACGAAAATAAACTGGGGGTACTGACCAACTCTCCCGATTTCAACTGGCAAATGGTCAACTTGAATAATTATGTGAATTTATCTTCCGGCACAGTAGATACTTCACGATTGGGCAATATACGGTTGTCTACTTTCGGGGCAGGCAGCGGACTACACGGCATTCCCGGAGACATAACACCGCCCTCCCGATTCGTAAGAGCCGCATTTTACCAATGCTCGACGCCTCAACAAGAATCATCGCTTGATGCCATTATACAGAGTTTCCATATCCTCAATAACTTCGATATTCCTATCGGCATCGAATTTGCTCCCGGAGAGAACGTACCCGATATACCCAGCGCAACTCAATGGACATCGGCAACCGACATCAACAACCGTATCATTTACTATCGCACGATGTACAACAGCACTATACGCTGCATAGACCTGAAAACCATCGACTTCGGAAAAGTAAAATACCAAGTGGCTCCGCTCGACGCAAAGAAAAACCAATCCATAGAGCGAATCAAAATAAAGTAAACACGCTCCTATAAACAACGATAATATGCCGCTAAAAAAAATAGCGGCATATTATTCGTTTCCGATTGTATAGAATCGACTGCATGCAGTTTCTTATCATAATTTCAAAAAGTGAAGAGAACAATCTTAGCTATTCATTTTATAGGTCAGGTTTTATATGATAAAGTCAAGCTTTTGCATAGGCAATATTTTACTTTATAATTTTCACTTTCTTTTGAACCCAAAATACCGATATAAAATGATTAAAATCTTTACTGTATTATTAATAGCCATTTCTATCTAAACCATAAAAGATATACTTTTCACTACCCATGAAGCATGTCATAACATTATCCATTATGATAACCTGATCCATAAAAACGACACTGTTTTCTCCATATTCTATACATAGAGAAACATGATCATAATTATTGGAATTCCAATACCAATTAAAAAAATATTCTTTGGACTCCGTCGTTTGACCGACCTTAGACCGTACCCATATTTCACTACCACTTCCATCTGTATTGAAATTGAACTGTTGACTTATATCAGCACTATCAAAATCTATATAATCTGCTCTCCACCAATATTTGCACAAATCATATGTCGCAGTTTTTTCATTTATAGAACCGTTTATTTCACTTTTTACACAACCATATACAGATATCAGAAAAAATAATATATTAAAAACAAATCTATATTTCATAGCAACAGAATAGAAACTTTGTTGTTCCAAGTGAGACCTACGGTCAAGCACAAAAAACTCCACCTATACAGTCGTCCTTTTCCTACATCTTCCCCGCTCTCGCAACCCAATAAAGGTACGACTCTCTGACATAACTTTTTATCATTCCCCATAAGGCTGCCAAGCTAACGAGGAATTTCCCTGTAAAACGCTTGTCTCTTAGAGATTCTTCATTCCGCTTACGTTGCATTCAGAATGACAATATACACGGGGAAAAGAGCTGCATCTGTATGGGTACCGCCCCGATATTTACCGGTAAATAAGACCTTATTCTCCCAAATAAAAAGAGGGAACCGGAGCCTGCGGATATCCCATAGAACGGTGAGCTATATAATTGCGGTAAAGGGCATCTTGCATGAGTGTAACACGACGGTCGCGAGCCGGAATATTCGTCGTATAAATACGTATTTCTCCCGGCAAAGCGGTAACAATTTCTTCCCGCCAATCGCCATACAAATCGGCAATCATCAGAATATCGCCTTCGATACCCTCGGTCAAAGTATCACCTTTCCATTTTACAATACTTTGAGAACGACCGCGAGAAGAAGAACCAGCACCCCAGCGATTATCATCTCCGGCAAAAGTTTCCCGCAACAAGTCGGCGTCCCACCACGCCCAATTACGGCAAGGAGGTACCTCCTCGTTTTTCCCTAAATAGCTACCGTCGGCTGCCAATAAATATTTATCGGTACTACCGCCCTTCTTATCTTCCCGGGCAAAGCATTCGAGCCCCGGATGGGAAGGATCTATGTCGGCAACCATTCCGTCTCCCACATGGAACGTCTTATGCCCGATATTCCATATCTGTTCACCGGTTTTCGCATCGACCATACAAATGCCTCGGCCGTTATCGTGCCACGGTTCGAGACATAGGAAGACTTCCATCCCGGGACGATTGGGATCGATGTCGGTAAGATATACTTTATCGGGGTGTCCCAAACCTGTAGACCATAAAAGCGTACCATTATCATCGAGCATGCACGAACCCAGCAGAATCTCATCGCGGCCGTCGCCATCGACATCACCGCACACCATATTGTGGGAACCCATGCTGCGTACAACCGGATTTTCTTCATCGCCGTCCCAGCGCCATGCCCGTTCTAGTTTCGTACCGTTCAACTGCCAAGCATCGACTACCATCAACTTATACGTACCGCGACAAGCAAGTATGTAAGGTGTTTTACCGTCGAGAAAAGCCATTCCTATCTGATTACGATTACGACGTACCAGATTTCCATAACGGAAATTTCGTTCGGGCCAATCCACCCGAGCTATTTCTTCTCCGGTCATACCGTCGAGCACAGAGAGGTATTCATCACCCGTATCGACCCGTCCCTTAGCATCTCTTTGTACATTATCGGGTGCCGTCTTCAAAGCGACTTCGGCTTTGCCATCGCCATTGAAATCATACACCACATACGGTGAGTACCATATACCCGGCTCGATTCCTTGCCCCAAATCTTTGGACCACAAAAAAGTTCCATCGCTCAGATAGGCCTCTATCTGATAGGTTTTTCCTGTAAGATCGCCCGGCATTCCGGGATCGACATTACTGGCCGGCGTACGCACGATATAATCGTACACGCCATCACCGTTGAGATCAGCTACTGCAACCTTCCCGGCTCTTGTATCGCGATTGAGCTTTATCGAACGATAATTCGTAGCAGTTTCGGGAGCAATGGTTACAAAATCCGATTTACTCAGTTCTTTGCCTTTACGATCGAGTGTTACCACCCTATAACGCGCATTTCCTGAAACCGGTGATTTATCGACAAAATCGGTTGTGGTTTTTAACGGCTTACGATTCAATTTTTTACTTTTACCGCCGACCTCCCGATATACATCAAACGCAACATCGGGCGCATCGTTTTGCAACAATCGCCAACTGAGGTAAATCTCGCCTTTCTCTTTTCCCGGCAAAGCGACCAACCCTCGATCGAGGACTTCGCTCACACGAGTTTCGGCAAAGCCGTTTACAGGAGACTTCGGCTCATGCGAGGGATTCAATATTTCATAATAATAATTCCGCTCACGGGGATCTTGTGCACTTAAATCCGTAGCAACTACTCCTAATGAAAGGGCTGCAACAGCAATCCAATTAAAGTTTTTCATGGAAAAGTATTTCGGTTAAATTTCATTTTGAAACAAAATAACAATATCCGCACGGAATATCCAAATCCCGACGTCGGAAATAATTGTTAATATCCGTTTTGAGTCCGACTCAACCATCATGATTCACATTCTGTAATCCAAGCCCTCAAAAAACGGTCCGAGTCGAAATCAAACTTTCCTGCAAACAGATTGTTTGTAATGTAAATACTATCATCTTAACAAACGAATCATTATGGAAATAACAACAATTTCTTTTTGGGGGAAAAGCCGCTATTGGTGGGCTGTCCTATTGGTCGGAATCTTACTGATTCCTTGTGGAATATGGCTGGTTGCAAGGCCTGACATCGGCTACTCGGTCATATCGCTACTGCTGGGCTGGTCCTTGATTATACTCGGAATTTTACAACTTATCATAGCGAGCGACGTCAACCGCAGGGAACATGGTTGGGGCTGGTGGCTCGCCGGTGGCATTTTAGACATACTCATAGGTTTCTTACTTGTCAGTAATCTAGTTCTGAGCGAAATCGTACTACCCTACTTCTTTGCATTTATCCTCTTGTACCGCGCAATAAAAAATATCGTTGCCGGAGTCATGTTGGCAAAGGCATACAAAGGCTGGTGGCTTTATCTTCTCAACGGCATTTTATTGCTGATCGCTTCGATATTTTTCTTCTTCGCTCCACTCATAGCAACAATAGCAATCGTATATGTATGCGCGTTTGTGTTTATCTATTGGGGTATGACTTTGATTACATTTGCTGCCGACCTGAAACCTTATAAAAGAGAGAAATAAGCAGATTATTCTCCTAAAAAAACGAAAAACGCCGGCTTCCTCCGGTGTTTTTCGTTTTTATTCACTATTCTTCGACAGATTTTCACTCATTATCACCTATCTTTGTTTTTGATATATTAAACTTTACCGTGAATTTTCCGTCAAAAAAGAAACGCCAAAATTCTAAAAGGAAAGGAGGTCCCATTATGAAAAATTTCCGCAACATACTATTGCTTATCCTCTCACTCATCGTCCTGCCCGACGCAACGACAGCCCAATACTGGAACGACTTGTACATACGTCCCAGTACAAGAGAAGAAATAAAGAAGAAACAAGAAGAACAAGCGAAAAAAGAACAGGCCCGATCATACCGGAAACAGGCCGAGGTACATGAGGAAACGTATGTGCCCGACAGCATTTGGGACATCGATGCGTATAACCGACGTTACGAAACCGAGGCGGAACCGGTTTATACCGACACTCCCGACACCATTTACATGGCCGACGAAGAAGATGGTTATTATCTGAACGGATTTTACGGGACGCAAAGCGATCTCGAATATGCCGAGCGGATACGCAAATTCCACAATCCCCGGTTTACGGTACACATCTCTGACCCGGCTTATAACGATATATATTTCCTAAATTCATTTGACTGGAATGTATATATCGACGGGACATACGCTTTCGTTACCCCTACTTGGACCAATCCATGGTATTGGGATTATACATGGGCACCTTACAGTTATTGGGGACCTTCCTGGCGGTGGAACTCTTTCTATTGGGGCTGGGGTTACCCTTACTACGGGTTCGGATGGAGTTGGGGTTACCCGCACCATCACCACTATTATCCTCCTCATTACGGGCCGGGACATCGTCCGCCGCACCGTCCCGATTATCGACCGACTCCCCAAAACCGGCCGTCTCACAGTCCGGGAGGGTGGGGTTCTAGACGCCCCAACCGAGGTACAACGGCTGTAAGGCCCTCTGACTCAAACGATAACCGAGTCATCATCAACTCGCAAGGTCAGCGCGTCCGCAGTGGAAATACTTCCCGGTCGTCTCAAAGGCAGAGTACAACACGACAAATAGATCGTCAACGCAACTACAACCAGACCTACACTCCGAGCTACAACAACAGTTCTTCCCGCGGCAGCAGCATAAGCAGTGGCGGAAGCGGTTCGCGAGGCAGCTCGGGAAGCGGAAGTCGCGGTAGCAGCGGTGGCGGAAGCCGCAGCCGAAGATAAGTCGAATCTTTTTAAGAAAACAATTATGGACAAGATAGTAAAGAAAATCTGCGCGCTATTTCTCACAGCCGGATTCATAGGAAATATTTCTGCCCAGTCGGCTGTCGAAGCCTTGATGCTGACAGACAACGACCTGATAGGTACAGCCCGTTTCGTTGGTATGGGAGGGGCTTTCACTTCCTTAGGCGGTGACATCAGCAGTTTGTCTCAAAATCCCGCAGGAATAGGTATTTACCGGACAAACGAAGTTGCCACGACTCTTACGATCTCCCCCCAATCTACCCGAGTAAATAACCTGCCGGGTAATGTCGGGAGCAATAAAACACGCGTATATTTCGATAATTTGGGATTTGTCGGTACTTTCCACCTCGGAGATATGGCATTAAGAAACATCAATTTCGGTGTGGCCTATAACAGCCGTAAGAACTTCGCCCGAAATTACCATGTCAATTACCAATCGCTGAACGGTTCTCTCTCCAACGCCATCGCAGGCTTGTGCAGCGACAACCCCAATAATCTGCTCACATCAAACGGCGCTTACGACAATGGCGCACCGTGGCTCGACATTCTTGCTTACGACAATTTCCTCATCGCTTATTCTCCCGATGCAACAGCGTCGAACAATAAATATTACGGACTGTTCTCCGAGGGGAGTACATCGGGAAGCGGGTATCTCGACGTAAGGGAAAACGGATATAACAACGAATATACGTTCAACTTCGGAGGAAACGTTTCCGATCGGGTATTCTTCGGCATCGGAGTCGGTGTCATCGACCTCAAATACGAACTCATTTCGGAATACGGGGAATATCTCGACGGGACTACGGGGGAGACCGAAATCGACGGGACTCTCTATCCGATAACGTCATCGGATTATTCTCTCTATAACGAATTGGTTCTCGACGGGACCGGTGTCAACTTCAAAGCCGGCCTTATCGCATACATCACCGATTCATGGCGTATAGGAGCCGCCGTACACACGCCGACCTACTATTCGGTAAGACGCTCGGCCTACGGAGACATTATCAACGATTATACCTACACCGAAAATCGGTTAGATACCAAAGCCCAGTCGAACAGCGGTACACCAACATCGACCAATCACTTCTCCCTGCGTACTCCGTTACGGTTTATGATAGGTACTTCCTATCAATTTGGTTATAAAGCGATTGTAAGCGCAGACTATGAATACACGGCCTACTCGAAAATGAAACTGAGCGACGACAACGGTTACGAACAGACTTTTGCCTACGACAACGACGACATAAGAAATTATCTGAAAAACACACATACCGTGCGCGTCGGAGCCGAATACCGTATCACTCCGCAGCTGAGTGCCCGGGCGGGATATTCTTTCACATCCTCGCCGGTATCTGACAAATGGCTCGAAAACAGAGCCTACGTTCCCACATCGGGCACCCTACCCAGTTACTCGCTGGGACGTACCAAAAACAATTATTCCGTAGGACTCGGTTATCGGTTCCGTTATGTCTATATCGATGCCGCTTACCAACACCGCAGGGTAAGCGATGAGGTGATGGCATACTCGGCAATACCCGATAAAAAAATTTCAGGTTCGGAAAGTGCCCGATTGATAACGAAAAATAACAATATAATTCTTACCTTTGGCGTGAAATTTTGAAAAACGTACTTTTTCTTTTCTCTCTTCGGGAAAAAGGAAAGAACAAGATAAATAGAAAAACAACCTAACAAGAACAATGAAAAAACTGATTTTCCTATTCGGCTTACTCTTGACCTTCGGTCTGGGCAAAGCGCAGATGCAAGATCCGGTTCATTGGAAATTTTCGATGACCGACGTATCCAAGACAGAAAAAGAGTTACAATTCACCGCCAAAATCGATGACCATTGGCATGTCTACGGGTTGCATATCCCCGAAGACGGCCCCAACCCCACGACATTCACGTTTACATCTGTGGAAGGTGCGGAACTGGTAGGTGAGGTTACTTCTCCGTCGAAGTTGATCACGAAATACGATGAAACATTCGGTATGGAACTCAACTGGTATGAAAAAGAGGTAACTTTCATTCAACGCATCAAACTGACCGGCGAAAACTTCACCGTAAAAGGTTATTTGCGTTATATGACTTGCGACGACCAGTCTTGTCTGCCCCCGACCAGTGAAGAATTCGAATTTACGGGAAAAGGTCTTTCGGCAGCCGATTTGGCAGCAACCGCCGCAAAAGCAGCACCGAAAAAAGAGGTAAAGAAAGAAACGGCAAAACCGGCTGAAAAAAAAAATAACGAACCGAAACAGAATGTAACCCAACCGGCAGAAAAAACGGCCGAAGCAGCCCAACCTGTCCAAGAAGCGGTTACAGCCGAAACAGTTCCTACCGCACAGACAGCAACCATCGATTTATGGACACCCGTCATCGATAAACTGCAAGCCCGAGGAGAAACAACCACGACAACCGATACGTCGCTGTGGTTTCTCTTTTTTTCGGGATTCGTCGGCGGACTATTGGCCCTGCTCACTCCCTGTGTATGGCCCATGATTCCCATGACGGTGAGTTTTTTCCTGAAACGGTCCAACAACCGCAACCGATCTATACGAGACGCCATTATTTACGGTCTCGCCATCATTATCATTTATGTAGGACTGGGCTTGCTTATTACGGCCATCTTCGGAGCCAGCGCATTGAACAGTTTAGCGACCAATGCCGTATTCAATATTCTGTTCTTTGCTCTTTTGGTGGTATTCGCCATCTCTTTCTTCGGAGCTTTCGAACTGACACTTCCAGCGTCTTGGACAACCAAACTCGACAGTAAAGCCGACTCGACAAGCGGATTGTTGAGTATTTTCTTCATGGCCTTTACTTTGGCTTTGGTTTCGTTCTCCTGTACAGGTCCTATCATCGGAACATTGCTGGTGCAAGCTGCTTCTATGGGAGTCGCCATCGGCCCGGCTATCGGTATGTTCGGATTTGCTTTGGCTCTTGCCATACCTTTTGCCGTATTCGCCATTTTCCCCTCGATGCTGCAATCATTGCCGCGTTCGGGCGGTTGGCTCAATTCGGTCAAAGTGGTTCTCGCATTCCTTGAACTGGCTTTTGCCCTCAAATTCCTCTCGGTGGCCGACCTTGCTTACGGCTGGCATATCCTCGACCGCGAAGCATTCGTAGCATTGTGGATCATCATTTTTGCCTTGTTAGGTATTTACCTGTTGGGAAAACTCCGTTTCTCCCACGACAGCGAGAGCCAGCATGTCTCTGTTCCGCGTCTTTTCCTTGCCATGATTTCATTGGCATTCGCCCTCTACATGGTTCCCGGCTTGTGGGGAGCTCCGTTGAAAGCCATCAGTGCCTTCGCTCCGCCGTTGTCGACTCAGGATTTCAATCTCTATAAAGACGAAGTACACGCCGCTTTCATGGACTATGATGAGGGTATGGCTTACGCCAAGAAAGTAAACAAACCCGTCCTCGTCGATTTCTCGGGCTACGGTTGTGTGAACTGTCGTAAAATGGAAGCTGCCGTATGGACCGACCCGGCCGTAAAAGACATTATCGAAAACGATTATGTACTCATTACCCTCATGGTCGACGATAAAGAATCTCTTCCCGAGCCTATCAAAATAGAAGAGTATGGCAAGACCCGGACTCTTTATACCGTAGGTGATCGTTGGAGTTATCTGCAACGACATAAGTTCGGTGCAAATGCGCAACCGTTCTATGTGTTGCTCGATACGAAAGGCGAACCCGTAGGTCCATCTTACTCTTACAAAGAAGATATTCCCGCCTACCTCGAATTCTTGAAAAACGGTCTGAAAGTCTTCGACAGCGAAAATAAACGTTGATGACATATTAGGGACAAAAAACAGAGGGCGTCGCTCAAAAGTTGAGCGACGCCCTCTGTTTTTATAAAAGATTATTTCTATCTAAATCCGTTCGTAAACAACAAACGAGTAGGGATAAGCATGCCGGTCGTCCGCCGGAAAATCTTCCCTACCGACTTCTTTCCATATCCTCAAATCGATTTCGGGAAAAAACGTATCGGCGTCGGGGAAGTCATGGTGTATCTCGGTAATATACAACCGGCCTGCATCGGCGATAGACTGATTATAAAGAGTCGCCCCTCCTATAATAAAAAGTTCTTCTTCTCCCCGCTCCTCGGCCAATGCCTCAGACAGCGACGAGAAAGCAGAAACCGTAGACGGTAATAACTCGGGACGGGACGAAAGCACGATGTTTTTACGACGAGGCAACGGCCCGGCGGGGAGAGATTCGAAGGTATGCCGCCCCATAATAATGGTATGATCGACCGTGAGAGCCTTGAAGTGCTTCAAGTCATTGGGAAGGTGGCATAACAAGTCATTGTCCTTGCCGATTGCCCAGTTATCGGCAACGGCCGCTATCAAAGAAAGATTTTTCATACAGGCTGGGATTATACGGCTACGACACCTTTGATATGAGAGTGCGGATCATAACCGGTGAGTGTGAAATCTTCGTAGCGGAAATCGAATATCGACTTCACTTCGGAGTTGATAATCATTTGCGGCAAAGCCCTCGGCTCCCGTGTAAGTTGCAAATGTACCTGTTCGAGATGGTTTTTATAAATATGTGCATCACCGAGCGTGTGCACAAAATCGCCAGCTTTCAGCCCGGTTACTTGCGCCATCATCATAAGCAGCAAAGCATACGACGCAATGTTGAACGGTACACCTAGAAAAATATCGGCACTCCGCTGATAAAGCTGTAAACTAAGTCGCCCGTCGGCCACGTAAAACTGAAAAAAAGCATGGCAAGGAGGAAGATTCATATTCCCCAAATCGGCGACATTCCACGAACTCACGATAATCCTCCGCGAATCGGGATTGTGTTTTATCGTCTCTACCGCTTCCGAAATCTGGTCGATATACCCACCGTTATAATCGGGCCACGAACGCCACTGATAGCCGTAAATATGACCTAAATCTCCGTTAGCGTCGGCCCATTCGTTCCAAATACGCACGCCGTTATCTTGCAAGTACTTTACATTGGTATCTCCTTTGAGAAACCAAAGCAGCTCGTGAATAATCGATTTCAGGTGCAACTTCTTGGTCGTCAACAGCGGAAAGCCTTTTTCGAGGTCGAATCGCATCTGATGCCCGAATATGCTGATAGTTCCCGTTCCGGTCCGATCCGATTTTTCGACTCCTTCATCGAGAACCCGTTGCAAAAGGTCGAGATATTGTTTCATAGATATATAATATAATTAGTAGCCCGAACGATATTTTCCCTCGGTACTGTCGTCGATAATACTCAAATAACTTGCATAGCGGGACTCGCTGATGCGATGTTCTTCCAATGCTTTCAATACGGCACACCCCGGTTCATGGCGATGGGTACAATTTCCGAAACGGCAATCGCTGGAAAATTTAAAAATTTCGGGAAAGAAATGCGCGACTTCCTCGGGTGCGAAATCGATTGTCCCAAACCCCTTGACTCCCGGCGTATCTATTATATATCCACCACCGGGCAAGGGAAACATCTCCGAAAATGTCGTCGTGTGCATACCCTTATGGTGGGACTGCGAAATCGCTCCGGTCTTCAAGTTGAGTCCGGGCAAAATAAGATTGATAAGCGAAGACTTTCCAACCCCCGAATTGCCGGCAACCAAAGAAACTTTATCGTGCAGCAATTCCCGCAGGCTATCTATTCCCTCTCCCGTAACAGCCGACACTACCAAACACCCATAACCGATATATGTGTACAAATCGATGATACCGTGCAACAAATCGGTATCATCTTCGTCATAAAGATCGATCTTGTTGAAGACGAGTTTCACCGGTATGCGATAAGCCTCGGCCGTAGCAAGAAATCGATCGATAAACACGAGACTGGTCTGCGGGTGATTGACCGTAACGACAAGCAGTGCCTGATCGATATTGGCTGCAAGGATATGCGACTCCTTCGAAAGATTCGATGCCTTGCGTATGATGTAATTCTCCCGCTCGTCGATAGAGACGATAAACGCCGTCCCTTCACGGTTCTCCTCGATGCTCACCCGGTCGCCCACAGCAACAGGATTGGTGCTACGAATCCCTTTGAGACGAAAGTTTCCTTTGATTTTGCACTCGACAAGCGCACCGTCATCGGTTTTCACCTGATACCAGCTACCTGTATTTTTTATGACCAACCCGTGCCGCATCTGCATTGTTTTTCAACAAAAAGAGAGGATCCGCCCCCGGCGGGAGTGATTCCTCTCTCATAATTCTTTGTTATATCGGATTCTTTATACGGTAAGAATTTCTTTTTCTTTCGCAGCAAAAATCTCATCGATCTTTTTGATATAGCGATCATGCACCTTTTGGACTTCGTTTTCACCGTCTTTTTCCACATCTTCGGGCATACCGTCCTTGATCGCTTTCTTCAAACCGTCAATGGCATCGCGGCGGGCATTACGCACGCTTACTTTGGCATTTTCGGCCTCTTGTTTGGCTTGTTTCACCAACGATTTACGCCGTTCCTCGGTAAGAGGCGGCATACGCAAGAAAATCACCTCACCGTTGTTTTCGGGTGTAATACCGATTTCGGAATTTTGCAAGGCCTTTTCTATTTCCTTGAACATCGGCTTTTCCCACGGTTGTATGGTTATCGTCTTGGCATCGGGAGTAGATATGGTCGCCACGTTGCTGAGAGCAACCATACTGCCGTAATACTCGACGCGGATCTGGTCCAAAATACGGGGATTGGCTTTTCCTGCCCGTATCGAAGCCAAGGCTTCATCGAGGAAAGCGACGCTGAGGTTCATTTTATCCTCGGCTTCACTGATATAAGTTTTGACATCATTCATAGTACTGGGTATTTTTGTGTTTCGAGATAGCAAAGATAAACGATTTTATCGAATTGACAACGATACGCCGACAAATCAATATACAAGAGTTCCTATGTTTTCTCCTGTCATCACCTTTTTGAGATTCCCGACCGTATCCATATCGAAGACGATAATAGGCAGATTGTTCTCCTTGCAAAGCGTAGTCGCCGTGAGATCCATTACTTTCAGTCCCCGGTTATATATTTCGTCATACGAGATTTTATCGAACTTCGTCGCGGAAGGGTCTTTCTCGGGATCGGCCGTGTAGATGCCGTCGACCCGTGTACCTTTAAGCATAACATCGGCCCCGACCTCGATTCCCCGCAAGGCCGAAGCGGTATCGGTTGTAAAAAACGGATTTCCCGTTCCGCCCGAGATAATGGAGATTTCTCCCCGTTCGAGCGAATCGATGGCGCGGGCCGGACTGTAATGCTCGCCTATGGGGTGCATAGGCACTGCGGTATAAACCCGAGCCTTCTGCCCTACCGATTCGAGTGCAGAACTCAATGCCAAACTGTTGATAACCGTAGCCAACATGCCCATTTGGTCGCCTTTCACCCGATCGAATCCACGCGAAGCTCCGCTCAACCCTCGGAAAATATTTCCTCCGCCTATCACAATAGCGATTTCGATGCCAAGTGCGGCAATCTCTTTTATCTGGGCGGCATATTCCTGCAAACGCACTTCATCGATGCCGTATTGTTTTTTACCCATAAGGCTTTCGCCACTGAGTTTCAAAAGAATTCTCTTGTACTGCTGTGCCATGATATTTGTTATTTTATCTAATTGCAAATATAGTGAAAGGAGAATGCAGAGGCAAATGAAAACGGAGTTTTCAAATTTGATTCTGCCGAACCTCCATTATATTTTACAAATATAGTGAGTAAAAAGGAGATTTTATTTTTTCAAACGCAAAACCTTCGGCGATAAAACCGTCTGCACAATTCCCCGGGAAAACAGATAGAGAATAAACGCCAACCACAAAGCATGATTCCCGTATGCAGCACGTCCCCCCAAATAGGTAACAAAAAAAATCGATGAAGCTATAAACATGGAGATCAACATACCCCGCGTCGCCGTAGCACCGATATAGATACCGTCCCACATAAAAGCGGCAAAACCGACAATCGGGATAAGCAATGCCCAATAAAAATATTCATCGGCCGCTACAATCACCGCTTTGTCATCGGTCAGCAACGACAAAAACGGTTCGCCCCCGGCAACATACAGAACGACAAAAAACAAGGACAAGCCGGCTCCCCATGCAAAAATCTGTCGAACGGTACGATACAACAGCTTCTCATTCCGGGCACCGACATATTTCCCCGACAAGGCCTCTCCGGCATAAGCAAAACCGTCCATTACATACGAAAACAAAGTAAAGAACTGCATGAGCAATGTATTGACGGCCAGTACGACCTCACCTTGTGCAGCTCCCGCCGATGTGAAAAACATCATTACCGCCACCAAACACAACGTGCGGAAAAAGATATCGCGATTGACCTTAAAAAAAATCATCATCGCTCTTTTCTGCAACAACGACGATCGCCAGTCGAGGCGCAAATGCAACGGTTTATAATAACGCTGCCAAAACCATACGGCCATACCCAACCCTGCATATTGCGCCGTAAGCGTACCGAAAGCGACTCCTTCTACTTTCAGCCCGAAAACAAAAACCAACAAGAGACTTACCGCTATGTTGACAACATTCTGGGCAATGGCAATCCACATGGGAAAGCGGGAATTCTGCATACCGATGAACCAACCCGAAAAGGCGTAAAGTCCTAAAACAGCAGGAGCACCCCAAATACAGATACGGAAATAAAGAGTGGCCAATCGCTCAACCTCGGGCGTAGCCTCGATAAAGAGGAATGCCATACGACAAAGCGGGTATTGTAAAACGATAAGTGCTATCGCCACCGAAAAACCCACACCGACGGAACGAACCAATAAACGGGTTACTTCATCGAGATCGTGCCGGCCATAAGCCTGCGATGTCATACCGCTCGTACCCATTCGCAAAAATGCGAATATCCAGTAAAATATATTGAAAAGCATTCCTCCCACCGCTATCGCACCGATATAAGCAGGAGCACCGAGATGGCCTACAATAGCGACATCTACAAGCCCCAACAACGGTACCGTGATATTAGAAACGATAGCCGGCAATGCTATATGCAAAATATTCTTATGCCCTTCGTTTATACCCATGACTACTTCATTGTTACAATGGGCAAATCGATAGGCCCGTCATGCAACATACTGCGTTGTATTCGAGCATTCCTCTCGGTGGGGATCAACGGGCTATTACGCAATACATGGCGGACGCGCGAACGCTGATCGGGCGTGAACCGATTCTGATCGCCGTAATTATAATCCATTACATTGACCGAAACAAATTGTTCGCCATTGCATCCTTCCCGCAAAATACAGGCTGCGGCATACTCTCCCGGCGAAAGATTTCCTCCCGCCCATGCCATGTAACGGAGATAATCCTCTCGATTGTAACTGGGTGTGTCTTCGCAATAATCGGAATCGATACATACGGATTCGCTACTGCTTTCGGAAAAAACATGAAACAAGCCCAAATAATGCCCCAACTCATGCGGCAACGTAAAAAGCATAGCCGACTCGTAAGCGCACACACTATTTAAAGAAACAGAATAGGGATATAAAAGAGATGCCTGTGAGATATACGGATAATCTGTCAATGCCGTACCTTCGAGGTAAGCATCAACAGGGGTATAAGGGAAATGGGAAATACCCAACGTAACAGACGTTATATGGCCCTCTGTCATCTCTCCCGAAGCAAATTGGTACATGAATACATTGATATACCGATTGGGATCCCATAATAACGCAGCATATTTCCCGGAATTATCGGACATAAACACATCACAATCGATCTCATATTCATCCCGCTGCACATACTCCACGCCGGGTGCGGCAAGACTTTTCCCTCGGGGAGCCTCGGTTGCCGGCGTAAAACGCACGTTCAACTCCGCCCCGCCGTATTCACCGGCATAACAGAGATTTGCTGCTTCCAAAAGGTCGGCTAGACGTCCGGCATCGATATACTGCAAAGAATCGTTCCGATTATTGTACAACACATGGAAGACCACCGGAAGCACAATCGTCTCGGCCCCGTATTGCATAATCGTTATCGTGTGCCGGGTATCTTCCGATACGGCCTGCATCGTGCAACTACGCGACTCCTCCGCCCCATTGGGTGCGACATTCACCGTAATCGAGGTTTTTCCCCTACCCTCGGTCGTTGCGGGCACACACCACTCGGCAGCTCCGGAAAGAGACCATGCTTTGCGGCAAGGGATTTCCACGACAAGCTGATTTTTCCCCTCATCGACCGAATAGGATTTCTCCGATTTACGCTGTATGATTTCTTCATTGCTGCTGCAAGAGGGCAATAAAAAGAAAACAGCAACCACACAACTTACAAAAGGCAATCCAAAAGAAAAAAATTTTTTCATCATATCCTTCATAAAATATACCGTACTTCTTTAAAAACATAATTTCGTACTTCTCCCGTATCGGTACGCAACGACAAACGTCCGGAAGGTTCGACACCCACTACCTCGGCCCGAATCGGTTCTTGCGCAAGCACATCGAAATAGTCATGAAATCCTTTGCTGCGATACAAGGCCCTCATATAAGCAAGCGAGACAGACATGTCGTCGGCAGGAGAATATATCTCTACCGATGTAGTAATGGTATCGACAAGCTGCCCGAGCAGCATATTCCGGTCGACGGTATGTCCCAATACCTGCGCCAGAGAAACAGGATTGGGGGCCGACGACAAAAAATGCGTCTGATTGACATTCACTCCGATTCCGACAACCGACAGTGCCACATCAGCGCCCTGCATATCATTTTCGATAAGTATTCCCACCAGCTTACGGTCGCGATAATAAATATCATTGGGCCATTTTATCGAAACATCGGGGATATAACGCCCCAACACTTCAACGATAGAAAGGGAAACAAGTTGGGAGAGAATAAACGAATGCACTGCCATCATACGCCGGGGACGCAACAGGATAGAGAATAAAAGATTCTTTCCGCTTTGCGACTCCCACGAGTTCCCTTTCTGTCCCCGTCCGGCTGTTTGAAAATCCACGGCAACCACCGTACCGCTACACATATCGGGACACTCGACAAGCCGACGGCGAATCTCGGAATTCGTCGAATCGGTTTCGGGCAAATATATCATACGCTCATCGGTCATTCTTCTTCGGCATATTGCGGATAAACGGCTTTCAAAGCATCGAAATAGAACGGTCTGTCGCGACGGGGAAACTTGCGGACAACTTCGAGATAGGAATGGCATATCCACGCTTGCAACTCCGTATCGTGAACCCGGCTGTAATCGACCGTATTCCAATACTTCTTGTTACTATGATACCCCGGTTTTACATAATCGTAACGATCCCGCAAAAGAACGGCGCGGTCGGGGTTGCACTTCATATTGGCCCACGCGTCGACCGAACCGAGGTCGGTAAAAAGAAACATCTTTCCTCCGACCTTGAAAACCAAGACATTCTCGTCAAACGGAAAACACTCGGTCGCCTCGGGCAGAGAAAGGCAAAAATCCCGTAAAGTCTCTATATCCATATTCTTCAACGTAACGTCGGGAAAAAGGCATCTTCGATATGCTCGATGTCATACGTCCCGTCATTTTTCTTTATCAGGGCAATAACATCGAAACGCACGTCAAACGGTAAATCGTAATGGCGGACATAGGCATCGGCAGCATCGATGACACGACGGCACTTGGCCCGCGTAACCGCATCTTCGGGACGCATATACTCGACCGATGTACGGGTCTTGACCTCGACGACAACCAAAACACCGTCCTTGTAGGCCACTATATCGAGCTCGTATTTGCCGTTACGCCAATTCACATCGCGCACCACGTACCCTCGGGTAACGAGATACTCGGCGGCACGTTCTTCGCCGCCCTTGCCGGTGTCGTTATGCAATGCCACTATATCGAAGTAATCCACAACAAAAATAAACATTTTGGCTTTCTCACAAAAAATTTAAAGCGACAAAAGAACCTTATTCAACCGAATATCGTATATTTGTCCTACTCAACCTTCCTAAAAACAAGCGCGATGAAAGCACTCAACAAAGCCCTCCCGGGTCTCTGCATCGGTATCGGCCTTATCGTTATGGGCAGCCTGCTCAGCCACGGTATCATTACCGTAAAAGACCGCGACCGTATCGTTACCGTCAAGGGTCTCGCCGAACGCGAAGTGAAAGCCGACCGGGTAATATGGCCGTTGGTATTCAAGGAAATCGGCAATGACATGACAAGTATCTACAACGCGGTCAACAAAAAGAACGAAATCGTATGCGATTTTCTGAAAAACAACGGAATCAGCGAAAACGAAATCTCGATAGCCGCCCCGCAAATCATCGACATGCGAGCCGAACGCTATGTCAATAACAACGAAATTCCCTACCGTTACAATGTTACATCGGTCATCACCGTAACATCGGGTCAAATCGACAAAGTACGCCAACTCATTTCCAGACAAGTCGATCTGCTGAAACAGGGTGTCGCCATCATCGACGGCGACTACCGTTATACAACCCAATATTCTTTTACCGGCCTCAACGACATAAAACCCGAGATGATAGAAGAGGCGACCGTTGCAGCCCGCCTCGCCGCCGAAAAATTCGCCAAAGATTCCGACAGCAAACTGGGAAAAATACGGCGGGCCAATCAGGGGCAGTTCGTCATCAGCAATCGAGATGAAAACACGCCGTATATCAAAGAAGTACGTGTCGTTACGACGATCGATTACTATCTGAAAGATTGATTCTACTCCATGGAAAAAGGGAATAAAACCGTAACGGAGAACCGCGACCGATACTATATGCAACAAGCGCTCCTCGAAGCGCAGGCTGCTTATGAGCGGGGAGAGATTCCCGTAGGGGCGGTCATTGTGCACAAAGACAGAGTCATCGCCCGTTCTCACAACCTTACCGAAACCCTCAACGACGTTACGGCACATGCCGAAATGCAGGCCATCACAGCTGCTGCCGATGTATTGGGAGGGAAATATATGCCCGAATGTACATTATATGTTACGCTCGAACCCTGCATCATGTGCGCCGGCGCCATAGGCTGGGCGCAAATGGGACGGCTTGTCTTCGGAGCCTCTGACGAGAAACGGGGTTATCTACAGTTTGCCGAAGCTGCACTGCACCCCAAAACACAAGTAACCAAAGGTATCTTACAGGAAGAGTGCGCCCGCCTTCTCACCGATTTTTTCAAACAGAAGCGGTAACAGATGTAATAAAAACAATTTGCATCGCTCCCCTTCTACGAAAGTTTTGTCCCCGATAATTTAATGACGACTTCACTTTCGACATTTCGATCGCTATTCGTCGTAGAAACCATTTCAATCCAAACGTCCCCATTATCTTCGATATATCCCGATACCGATGATATGACACATATTTCACTCGTTGTTCCATTAACGACTTCATCTGTAATGACACAACTTGCACTGGGATTCGTCGCAGAAAGAAGAATCCGGCTATCGTCATCTACCACATCGATATCGTTTACAGTCAGTCGTACGTTCAGAGCATGATATACACCATCCGATGAATAACGAATATCATTATCGATAGAAAGTTTTACTGTTCCACTGCGAGTAATATAGAAACCCACCGGCAAAGATGTGGCATCGCCCTGTGCTCCCGACACCCAATTATATCCATCGACAAGTAAAGTTATCCTTCCGGAATAATCTCCAGAAATATTTATACCTTTCCATTGTTCGGGATCAAAATTTTCTTCACAACCCACGAAAAGCATCAACAATGAAAATAAAACGATATATTTTTTCACGTCCATATCTCCTCCCGACTTATAATCATTTTTTATCGGTATAACCCGAATCTGTTTTTTCACTCAGTCTATTATAGCTATCTTCCCGTACATAACGGGCATAATTCTTATTATAGGTAAAATCGCTATACCAGACCATTTTATTATCAAAAGAATATCGCTCAGCCTCACTGGTACCGTTTTTCTCGTCATACCAATAAAAATTTCCACCGAACTTATCCCCGCCAGCCTGTCTCAATGCTTTGTTCAGCTTTTTCCTATCCGACGATAACTGAGAAATTTCCCTCTCTGTCGGTAAGCGCCAGCTCTGTCCGCCAATCGTATATGTAGGTAACCATTCCATCTGAAACTCTTCTTTATACAACAATTTCACGACATCTCCGTCTATATCGAAAACTATCCCGTCTTCGACTTCGGAATAAATGGAAATCTCATTCCTTCCGGCATCGAAATTTTTCTCACACGATACCAAAAACAAAGAAAAAACAAATCCAACAAAAAGAGATTTTTTCATGACTACTCACTTATCGCTCATTTGAGAACGGTATATATATGACCATAGAAGTACCGATGCGCCAGCGTTTATTCAGATGGTCTACATAAGTATTATAAAAATCGGGCATATTCCCGTAAATATACTCTTGATTATAAGCCGGGGTCAAATCATAAGTAAAAAAGAGATTGAAATCGAAAATCCGTTTGGCACAAAAACCGATTTGTCCGCCTATCGAGTAATTACGGCTATTGACGACACTCAAATTGACATTTTCTCCCATATTGAAATTATAACTACCCTGCGCCCCGACATACATAGCCCCCCAATCTCCACCACCGAGACGTAAGCGCAAAGCCAGCGAAAGTGGTATCTGGGTATAGGTCGTAAGGGAATTTTCCGAATCGATTTCATCAATTTCGGGATCGCCTTCGTCTTTGAGGAACTTACCGCCCCGGTTCTTACCCATTTTATATCCGCCGATATTCACGACAGCCGTCAGCCAAGTATATTGTTCCTGTCCCATCTTAAAGGAGAGATAACCACCCATACTGCACTTATCGGTCCACAAAATATCCCAGCCGCCACCGAGAGAAAACAGGTCGCCGGCATCGTAATAATCCATAAGACGTTTGCGCTTGGCTTTAAGAGATATGCTCGTAAAAGAGTCATCTCCTGCTGCAATATTTATTTCCTGCGTTTTGGATTTATACCCGTAAGCTATGGCTGTTACCGTGTACTTTCCGGGAATTCCCTCAAAGCGATATGGAGCATCTCCCACATATTTCCCGTCGATGTAAATTTTTGTCTGCGAAGGATAGGCGTAAATCTGTACCGCCCCGGTAAGCGGTGTCGGCGTAATCGTTTCCGAATTTGTCTGACCGGCAGCAATCACCACCGACCGTGTTACATCGTTATACCCATCGGCTTTGACCGTTATCTGATAACGACCGGCTCCGTCGCTATGGGTATAAGGTGCGACACCCTTGTACTGCCCGTCGACATAAACACGGGCATTCGACACATTACTGCGAATAATCACGGTTCCGCCGTTTTCGAGTTGCAAATCGACTGGTGTAACTTTCCCCTCTTCCACCGTTATGGTACAGGTCTTGGTCGCATAACCTTCTTTCGACACGGCAAGGGTATGTGTACCGATGAGTACTTCTTTGAAAATATTCGGCGACTCGCCCAACTCCCGACCATCGACAGAAACCGTCGCCCCGATAGGACGTGTATTGATATTTATCGATCCATAACGGGGAACGGGAGATTGCAAATCGATTTTCTGATTTTCTCCTGCTTTTACCTCCACCGTCCGTTTCGTCGGATAATGCGACGTTTTCCGGGCTTCGATCGTGTACATGCCCGTATTCAGGCGACCGCTCCACGTTCCTGTACCTTTTGATTCTTCATTGATGAAAATTTCAGCACCACCGGGTACAGAAACCGATACTTCGGCAAAATTCGGAGCCAAAGTTACCGCTTTCGACCGTACCGAACCGTCGCCCGACACGATGACTTTCTCGGTCAAAGGTTTATACGAAGACAACTTGAATTGCAAGGTATGAGGGCCTTTCGGCAACCGTTCGGTCGTAAAAGGAGTTGTCCCGGCCGGTTTATAATCGCCATCAATATATACCTGCGCCCCCGACGGCTGGGAAGTTATCTGCAACTGCCCGTAAGCCGGACGCAACGACACCTGCAAGTCGGTACGTCCTTGCGATGTAATCTCGAACTGTCCCATTTCCGACTCATATAAAGGTGCGGAAATACGATAGGTATGTTTCCCGTATTTCAACAACTTCGATAAAGTACCCCCCGATGACTCTACCAGTACATCATCGATATAGACCTCGGCATTGGTCGGCGACACCGTCATGGCAACATACTGCCCCCCGGCATCTTCCTGTACGATCGTCGTTACTTTTCCGGTGGTAAGCACCATCTCATAAGTGCGTCCTGCCTCGATAGGAATCTCATAGGAATAGTCGATCAGAGGTTCCATTTTCGGGTGATAAATAGATATTTTCCGAGCTTTCTGCGGCACATAGACCCATATTTCGCCCGTCTGCTGCTTCGTACCCACAATACCTAACATACCGCCGTCGAATCTAAAACCGGTCTCGGTCGTTACCACTTTTATCAACGCCGCCACTTCATTATTCTGGTCGCGTTTCATCGTCCCGGCCGCATTGGCCGTAAGGTCGGTTTCACGCAAACGGAAACTCTTGACCGATATGCTTTGCGCAGACAAGTCGGCCAGCGAAAGACAGAACAATATACAAAAAACAATTGTGCGCATATACTCTCTCAAATATGGTGTATTCATCTCCTTTTGGGTTTATTCTCCACCGAAAACGTCGTGCGTTACGGGTGTATTCTCTTTCGCCGTTTTCTCCTGCTGCAAACGGCACTGTACATTCAAATAATTATCGTCGATACCCCGAATTTCCGTATCGACCTTGATATGCAATTTTTCGGAAATGTGCCGATCGATATTTTTCATCGAACCATTGTAATTTTCTGTTACCGACTTTATTGTCGAGTTATCACTATCTTCAAAAAAGAGACAATCGAAATGCGGCAAAATATAAGAAGGCCAAAAGCCTTTAACCAATCGCCGCATGGGATAATGCTCGAACACGAGCGAATCGCCGCAATCGGCATACGTGCAATAAAGCAAATCCTTATCGGTCGAAATCCCGTTCACCTGAGAATGATATTCGGATTGTCTCTGCAAACGATGCATTTTCATCGACATTTCGGACAGACTGTCGAGACCTTCCACTCGTAAAGCCAATTGATAATATCCCGACCACCGGTCGATCCCGGCAAATTTGTAACTGTAAAATAACTCCATCACCCCTTTGACAAGACATTTTCCATCGGGATTCTGACTTATTCCTACCTCGCGAAATACCTCTCCGAAATTTGAAACATACTCGTTCAACACTTTATAATCGAAGCGATAATTTATCACAGCTTTTACCAAACGTCTGACTTCCGAACGAAGAACATCTTCGGAAGTACTGCTGGAAAAAGACTCCTCCACACACCGAGCATCTAACCCCGAATGCAACAGATGACAAAGCAAGGCATGGACAACAGCCTGATCTTGTGCCAAAGTATGGTCTAACCCGGCATCGGAAACACCCAGCTCGATCCCGGGGTATCGACATGAGACAACCCATGCCGGCAACGTATCGATCCCTTGTACCCTCCACTGCAAAGTCTCGGCAAAATTTTGCGAAAAAACAGCAACAGAGAATATGAAATAAAGAAAAATCGATAAAAAGAGCTTTTTCATTTTTCACGTATAAATGATGAAGTACCCTGAAAGTACTTCATCATTATTCACGAATAAAAACCGATTACTGAGCCTTAGACATTTCTTCCTCGAATACTTTCTTGAACTTCTCGTAATCGTAATCGATACGCAATTTAGAATCATCGCTTATCGAGCTGTTCAATGCAGCGAGGACATCTTCCGATGCCAACTCTACACAAACATAGCAGGTAAATGTGCCATTGGCATTCTTGCGGTATTTTTCACAGATAACGTGTGAACCCGTGAGACGTTGATTTACAACCGTGCGACCCAGATCTTCATACCGTTGCGTCGTCTCGGCTTCTTCTCCTTTCACATAGTTCTTTGCATAATTGTCCGCTACGGCTTTGACCGTCGTATTTATGATTGTCGCCAACTCCTGACGAGCCGATGCCGTTGCCTGCTTGCGGGCAACATCTTCATTCCCCGCAACAGCCGAGGCAGATGCTCTGAAATGCGAGGCCTCGGTACGGAATCCGGGACCGGAACACGGTGTTTCATAAAGTTCGGATTGTGCCGATTTCGAACTTCCGCAACTCGAAACCAATACGACAGCTACGGCTACCAATGCCGCCATAAACATCTTTCTCATAACTTACTACCCTTGTAATTGTGTCGGGCGCAACTTCTAATGAATAATTATCATATATCAAAACATTCCTATATCATAGAGGCCGAAATCGGGATCTTTCTCGGGCTGCCAAGTACGCACCTTGATAACGGGCTTCTCGGGGTCGTTCAAATCGACCATCAAGAACAAATAGCCCTGATCTCCGTAATTGGTACTGTAATAGTCCTGCTTTATCTGTATACCGTAGAGCTCACCACCCGCCCCGGCTTTTACCACATCGTTGTTTCCAAACCGTATATTGATAAACTCGTTACTTCGGAAACATCGGTCGAGATTTCGCAGATATTGGTCTTTTGTCTGCCGGTTATACCTCACATACCGGTTGTTTTTATATCTGTTCATTTCAACATCGCCCGTAATGCGTTGCGTTACGGCTCCCGTGATGATCACCGCATTGTCGTCGAAAATATCCCGGATATAATCGAGACGTTTCAAGGCGTAGGCCGTTTTATAATTTTCGAGAAAACTCATCAGAAATATCCTCGATTTCTCCTCCCATACCGAGTGGTACAGTATGTCTTCCATCGCTTCCCGCCCCAAACCGAATGCAAGGCTTTCGATCCTCTTCTTCTCATCGAACGTAAACACGACATCTTCGACAAACTTGCGGTTATTGTTCCGAAACGAGAAACTCATCGGGACACTCCGGCAAATAACCTTATCATCGGCCTCGATAAAACACAATCGAGGAGTATTGATCAATCGAGCCTGACCGTAAGCGAGCAATTTCTCGAACATACTCCAACCCTGAACCGTAAAAAGGTCTCGTACCGCATCATACTCCTTGTTTCGTACCGCTTCGAGTATCCGATTTATCTTTCCCTCATAAGGCTCGGCATCATCGCCTTCGATAAAAGTTACACCGGAAGTCTCCACATCAGATGTTGCATTGGCATTCAATTCGGGCTCGACCATCATACTCCCCGTCGAAGCCACAGATGTTTCCACAGATGGAACGCTTCTCACCCATATATAAGCATCTCTGAAAGCTGTACCTTTCATAACTTTCACTACACTCTCTATCTCTTTATCGGTATGCGCTTCTCCGGCAAATTCATATTCGCACCGTATCTGCAAATTATCCGCAGCCATGCCGGGTAGGAGTTCTATCACGCCCAATCCGTCTTTGGCACTGTAAATATTACTCCAATCCATACCGTCGAAATAGGTATAATCGAAACTACACACCGGTCGACCGTCATAAGATATGTTCAACACCAGCATATCTTCCTGCCCCTCGGGAGAAGGCTGTTTCGAAATTTTTATCAAAGAAAAAATCTTACGTATCTGCTCGGGAATCCACGTTATCAACAAACACGATTCCCCGTTATTATCATAGGTTACCTCATGAGACGACGGGAGGCTTTGCAAAAGGCAATACGCCCAATAAAAATTTCTCAAAGCCTCGTCGATTTTACATTCCCGCTGGGCCCGTAACGCAAACGAAACCATATCATTGACTTTCGCTTTACGCGAAGCAAAAATGCGGTCAATATCGACTTTTTTCACAAATCGGAAAACATGAGCATCGGGCTCGTTACTGATGACAAAACGTTCGGTATTCTGTAATGTAGCATTGGAGTAAGTCTGTAAAACCGCCCGGAAAGAACTCTGCGTATCGACATTTCCGCCGGCGACGACATTTTCATCGATTTTACTGTACCGGCTTTCGACGGTTACCGATATTTGCGTTATTAAGTCGTTCAACGCCTCATTATCGGCCTGTGTCAAGGTTACGCCTTTGCCTTCTCCCCAAATATAATCCTTGTTTCTTTTTATTTCCGATATGCTTTGTGCCGAAGCGATAACAACGGCACAACTTATAAGAAACAGACAAACTATTCTTTTTCCAAACATAATAAGACAGCAAGAACTCACAACATTATACATCTCCGCAAATATACAATTTTTACCGAAATTAAAGTCTTCATATGTTTATTTTTTACAGACAAAAAAAGCTCTGCCGCAGCAGAGCTTTTCCTGGTGTAGAAATCTTATTTAAAACAACTTCTCGGGATATTCACCTGCATCGATAAGCGACCGTATCTGGGCCACGACCGACGGCCGATCCTCGGCATAGGTTACTCCGAACCATTTGGAGGTAGTATCAAGAACCTTTACTTTCGAGATACCGTTTGTTATCAAATAATTGACCATCAACGGTATAAAATATTCCGCTTTGATATTTCCCGCATTCTCCCGCAGGAAGCGGATAAAATAATCTTCGGAATGAATAAAATAGTCGGGCGTAAATCCCCACATATTCATAGAGACGGGGGTATTCTCCCCGACAGCGACCCATGAGTCTCCTTCCTTATACATGACTTTCCCGTCCCGCCGTTCGATCTGCGTACGCTCCACCACCGTCGTCAGGAAACCGTCGGTATCGGTTTCGCAAACCCCGCGAGATACCGACCCGCTTTCCGAGAGAGTATTGCCCACACGATACCCTACCATACAATAGTCATCGTGTTTACCTTCGAGATTTTTCAGATAATCGGCAATAACGGCAAAACTGTCCCGCCCGTAAAAATCATCGGCGTTTATCACGGCAAAAGGCTCTTTAATCGCCTCTTTTCCCATGAGTACGGCATGGTTGGTTCCCCACGGTTTCACACGGCCTTCGGGCACGGAAAAACCGGCCGGGAGATAATCGAGTTCCTGAAAAACGAGCTCTACGGGAATAACGTGTGCATACTTTTTCAATACCTTTTCCCGAAAATCGTTTTCAAACAAATGTCGTATGACAAAAACGACTTTTCCGAATCCGCCTCGAATAGCATCGTAGATGGAGTAATCCATGATTGTTTCTCCGTTCGGACCCAGACCGTCAAGCTGTTTGAGACCACCGTAACGACTGCCCATTCCGGCAGCCAGAACAAAAAGCGTAGGTTTCATATAGATATGTTTTATTTCGGTTTATTTTGACATAAACAAAGGTAGGCATTATTCTTCAATAACTTCTATTTTGATCTTCTCTTTTTCAAGAAAAGCACACACCGTATCGGAATAACGATTTCTACAACAAGCACCGCAAATTATTCACCCCCTCGAAAACAGAAAATTTTCCATCAAAAAAATATATCCGAAAACAAAAAAATGCTCAAAAGTTTGTTTTTTCGAGAACGATTTTCTAAGTTTGCAATCCTGAAACAAAAATATGTCTCACTAAAACAATAAATGCCTATCGAAAAAAGACTACTCTGAAACCAATCTTTAACCGAAATGAAACATTTATCAAAACTGTCCGACGAAGAGTTGGTGGTATTGTATTCAGAGGGAAACAACAAGGCATTCGACATTTTGCTTACACGGTACAAAAACCGTATCTATTCCTATATTTTTTATACCGTTAAGGATAACGACCTCACCGAAGATATATTCCAAGAGACGTTCGTAAAAGTCATCACGACCATAAAACAAGGCCGTTACATCGAGACCGGCAAGTTTTCATCGTGGGTAACCCGTATCGCGCATAACCTCATCATCGACCACTACCGGCAGGAACGGAATGAGAATCTCGTGTCGAACGACGACAATGAAGAAAAAGACATTTTCAATCGTAAAGAGCTGAGCGAAGGGACGATCGAAGATTCTCTCATCACACGTCAGATACACGCCGACATACGCCGTCTCGTTGCCGCTCTGCCCGACAATCAACGTGAAGTACTCATTATGCGCTATTACAAAAACATGAGCTTCAAAGAAATTGCCGACGCCACGCAGGTAAGTATCAACACGGCATTGGGCCGCATGCGCTACGCCCTGCTCAACATCAGAAAAATGGCCGACGACCACCAAATACAACTTTCTTTCTAAAAAAGCAGAAAGTCCACATACTAAATACTCATAGGCTTACGTTCTAAAAATAAATAAATTTCAAAACGTACAGCCTATGAAAAAAACAACTACTCCTTCTGTCCGTTCCGATAAAAAAACGATACCGTCGGGTCCGAGCAACAGTACGTTGATGCTGTTGCGGTCGGTGGCACGCACCTACTCGGCCAAACCCGTCATACCTTACTCGACGTCCCATTACGCATTGAATTAAATTTTTACGGAAACCTTTCGTCAATTCGATCGTATCGTTTATCTTTGTTCTACATAACAAAGACATATCTGTCATGAGCCCGCTTATCGCCCCCTCCTTATTGTCGGCAAACTTCGCCGACTTGCAATCGGATATCGAAATGATAAACCGCAGCAAGGCCGATTGGTTGCACCTCGATATCATGGACGGGGTGTTCGTCCCGAATATCTCTTTCGGATTTCCGGTCATCGAAGCCATAGCTCCCCTGAGCCGGAAACCGCTCGATGTACACCTCATGATCACCCAACCCGAGAAATTCATTTCCCGACTGCAATCCCTCGGTGCATACATGGTGAACGTACATTACGAGGCTTGTCTGCATCTGCACCGCACGGTGCAAGAAATCAAAAAAGCGGGCATGAAAGCCGGAATCACCCTCAATCCGCATACACCCGTCGCCATGCTCGAAGACATTATCACCGATGCTGACATGATACTTATCATGTCGGTAAATCCGGGATTCGGCGGACAGAAATTCATACCCCAATCCATCGAAAAGATTGCCCGGCTCAAAGAGATGATTCTCCGTAAAAATGCCCATACCCTCATCGAAGTAGACGGGGGTATCAATCTCGAAACCGCCCGCCTCACGATAGATGCAGGTGCCGATATTCTGGTATGCGGACACAGCGTATTCTCTTCGGAAAACCCCGAAGCCACCATCGCACAGATGAAAACGATGTAAAAACATCGCCGCAATTTGCCAGAAAAACATACCACTAAACCCACAAAACACGGTGGCAAAATAAGACCTATACCCATGTCGCACTCCACACCGTCGCCGTTCATACTTTATGAGACGAGGACTATTCGATGACGCCCCATTTATACGTCTTGCCGTACCTTTTGCCGCCGGTATCGCCTTGCAAGAAGTCATACCCGATATTTTTCTATGGGTATCCTTCTTCATCGGAGTCGTCTTTCTGACTCTACACGTTTACTCCCTACGACATATCGAGTTGCGATTCCGCAACCGCTTTTTCTTCTCCATTGCCGCCTGCGCCCTGTTCATAACAGCCGGAGGTGCGACCATGCGGATATGCAACCGGCAAAAAATTCCCGGAGAAAATCTCCATTCATTCCGCTACGCATTAGCCCGAATAGATGCCGCCGACTCCGATACCGGCCGAAGTATAGGTTGCCAAGCAACAATCATCGCCCTTGTCCAAGACAGCACGAAAAACATTCCAGTCGAAATTCCGGCGATATTGCACATCGAAAACACGCCACATGCGGAAAGTCCAGAAACCGGAGACCTGATTCTGTTTACTCCCCACCTCGCCCCTATCGCCAACAAACAAAACCCCGAAGCATTCGACTACGCCGCCCTGATGCGCCACCGGGGATATATCTATACACAATACCTACCTATCAATAAATGGATTACGATAGGCCATACAGACAGACCGGCTTTAAAAACTTATGCCGAATCGTTACGAGACTACTGCCTGAAAATTATAGACAATGGCCGTTTCACTCCTCAGGCCCGAAGCATACTGAAAGCTCTTTTACTGGGATATACCGAGGAACTCGACCAAGAACAAAGAGACTCCTTTTCTACGGCCGGACTATCGCACGTCCTCGCCGTCAGCGGATTGCACTTGGGAACCATCTGGGCGCTGATAGCGGCCCTGCTCGCGCCACTGGCATGGCTGCACCTTCACCGATTGCGTGCCGCCATCATTCTCGTCTTGCTTTGGGGGTATGCTCTCTTAACCGGATTGTCTCCCTCGGTAATACGAGCCTGCGTCATGGTATCGGTCGTCCTTACCGGTATCCTCATCGGTCGCAGGGCACGCCCTATGAACAGTCTTTTTATCGCGGCTTTCGGTATGCTACTTTACAACCCGCACTATCTTTTTCAAGTGGGATTCCAACTCAGTTTTTTATCGGTTTTTACCATACTGCTTTTTTACAAACCTATCTATAATTTACTCCCGCACGGTAACCGCATCACCGAGAAAGTTGCTTCGTTATTGTCGGTTTCGGCAGCCGCCCAAATAGGGACACTGCCTCTGGTCATCTACTACTTTCATGAATTGCCCTTGCTGGGATTATTGACAAATCTAATCATCGTTCCGCTGCTGCCTATATTGCTCGGCGGAGGATTTCTGTGGCTTCTCCTATCGGGTATCGGCATAAACATACCCTTGCTTGCGCATATCATAAACGGCATGGCCGATGGCCTCGACCGGTTTTCCCGGCTTGTAGAACGATACGATTGGTCTTCGATACAAAATATATGGGTCGAACCCGAGTCTCTCATTCTGTGGTTTATCATTATTTTCGGAGGTGCTGCCGTTCTTTTATCCCGTCAGGTAAAAGGTCTCATCGGCCTATTGTCGTGTGTCCTTTTCTTTCTCATTATCGAGACCTTCGAAAATCGCCCTCCTCTACACAATGCTTGGGTGATTTATCAGGAAAGCGGAGGAACGACGACACTCAATTTTATAGATAACGGAATGAACATGCTATTCCCTCTCGACACCTTGCCAGAACGTTCGACCGAACGGGAAGCCCGGCGTTTCTGGATAAAAAACGGCATCGATAACATTTCTTTCGTTTCCGACTCGACAACCTGCGGAAACCTCCGGGTAGAACTACCCTACATCGCTTTCCAAAAAGAACGCATCATCGTCCTCGGCGACGACCGCTGGCAAGGAGTAACTTCACACGCACGCATGAGTATCGACTATGCCATCGTCGTATCGGGATTCAAAGGAAACATCGATGATATTCGGCAAATATTCGACATACGGGAAATCATTCTCGCACACAATCTGCCCTATTTCCAGCAAAAATCATTGCAAGAAGAGTGCCGACGGCTGCGCATATCCTGCCACCGCATACGCACCGACGGAGCTTTTATCGCCAACACGACGACCCACTAAAACTCAAACGAAAGACGCAAATTGAATTGCCGGCCGGTAAGATAATTGGGAACGGCATTCTGATTGTTGTATATGTCGGTTACCCAATAATAAGAATTGACATTGGCAAAATCGAGTAGGTTAAATACGTCAAGTCCTATCCAAATACTTTTGAAACTGCGGAAAAACGGCTTCTGCATGATACGATCCTCTCCGCCGGCCAAACGTCGGGAAAGTCCTATATCCACACGCCGATAAGGCGGTGTACGGAAATAACCCTCGGCCCTTCCTTTGCGCGGAGCGGCCATCGGGAGGCCGTCGGACCAAATGGCTTTGAGCGAAAAACGGTATTTGGGAAAACGGGGCACATAATCTTGGAAAAAGAGTCCCACGCTGTAACGCTGTTCGGTAGGCAACGGAACATACCCCGAAGCGGTCTTTTCCTTTGCCGTCATCAGTGAGAACGTCAGCCAAGAATCGACCCCGGGAACAAACTCCCCGAAAAGTTTCAGGTCGAGACCGGCAATATGCCCTTTGGAATTGTTTTCTCCGCTATACCATACTCTCACGTTATCGACCTCATAGGAGATGAGCCGATCGAGTTTTTTATAATAAACCTCGCCGGTCAACTTGAAAGGACGATCCATCGCCCGGAACGTAAAATCACTTCCCAATATCACATGCACCGACCGTTGCGACTTGATGCGGTCGTTCAGACGCACCACCCAGTTTCCCCGGCTGTCTTGAAGCGTATCGCGGAACTCCTTGTAAAACGGAGCCTGATAATAAAGTCCTGTGGCAAAACGGAATGTCAAGCGGGGATTGAACGCCGGATTGAACCCGACCGAAATACGCGGAGAAACGATGCATTCCCTATTATAGTCCCAATATGACAAACGCATACCCCCGGTAAAATTATAAATACCAGACTTGTGTTCGAGCGTATAAGTTTCCTGTATATATGTCGATATACGGTTGCTCTCCGTATCCTGCATCGAGCGAAGACTCGAAATGAGCGATATGCCCTCACCGGTATGCGGTAGCGTATAACCCGACGAATCCCGGGCTTCCCACTCCCGCATACGATCATGAATGCGCTCCCGCTGATAATTGACCCCATAACGCAACGTATGGCGGCCCAACCGGGTCTCGCCTTTCAAAGCCAAAGCATAAACATTGGCATTCAGTCTATTGCGGGCATGTTCATGATAAGAACCGTATCCCAATGTACCGGAGCTTTCCTGCGTATCGACCCCATTGGCCAAATCGAGTTCGTCGAGCCAATACTCACCCGTAATATCGTAAGTAACCTGCTCCCGAGTCGTAAATGCCGATGCCAACAACGACAAATCGGTGAACGCCGACGGCCGGTAATTGACGGTGAACGCTCCGAAATAAGTTTGAAAAATATCCTGCTCTTTCCCGTCGAAATAGACCGTGAACTGGGCAGCCGAAGAAATGCTGCCGTAACGGGTCGTCCGCGATTGCGGAATAAATTTGTAATTGTTGCTCGATATATTTCCTAAAAAAGCAACATCCCAACGGGAATTTATTTTATAGGTAAGGTAGGTCTGATAATCGAAAAAGAGGGGTTTATACTCACCCTCGGTATCGAGCGTACTGAGCAGGGTCGAATTGGTTTTAAACCGAAATCCATGCAACTGGGAGAAACGCTTGGTACTGTGCCCTACCGAAGCACTCGCCCCCAAGAAACTGCCCGATACCGCCCCCTCAAACGCCTCGGGCTTCTTATAAGTAATGTCGAGTACCGACGACATTTTATCGCCGTATTCCACCGGATAACCTCCCGACGAAAACCCGACTGAGCCGACCATATCGGGATTGATAAAACTCAATCCCTCCTGCTGCCCGGTGCGTATCAACTGCGGGCGGTATATCTCTATTCCATTGACATAGACTATATTCTCATCGAAATTTCCGCCTCGTACCGAATATTGCGAACTCAATTCGTTATTGGAGTGTACACCGGGCATAGTCGCCAACAAAGCCTCGATAGAACCACCCGAAGCATCGGGCATCAATTTCCAGTCTTTCGGATCGATTTTTTGCAATGTCGACATTTGGCGACGATACTCCCGTATCTGCACCTCGCTCAACGTGCGGTCTTTGTTATACATGCGCACCGTAAGCGAAACTTTTTCCGCAGGGTCGACCAATTTTCTGGTTTCGCGACGATACCCGAGATAAGAAAACACCACCTCTACCGTATCGGACGGAGTGATTTTCAATTTAAATTCACCCTTCTCGTTGGTAAACGTTCCCGTCGAGGCTGCCGGAACAGCTACGGTAACAAGATCCATCGGCCCTCCTTCCGAGTCAATGACTTTTCCCGTTATTTCGACACGGCGTTGCGCTTGTACCGTAAAGCACAAGAAAAGAAAGATATACAACCACAGTTGCCGTAGAATCATACCGTCGTTTCGGTTCGAGAATGAATACACTAAATAATATACTATGTATATAAACGACATTTCTGCCGTTTCAGTATATTCGGGAAGTCTAAAATTTTACGGGGGTTCCGTTCCAAGATACACACACTCCCGGGAAGTTCATATTTCATCTATTATCTGCAAAGCTATGGCAGCGCATGCCTCAGCATCGGCCAGTGCATGATGATGAGTGGTCAAGTCATATCCGCAACAAGCGGCAACGGTATGCAACTGATGATTGGGAAGCTCCTTGCCGAATTTGCGACGCGAAGCCCGACAAGTACACAAAAACGTATAACCGGGATAAGGCAACTGATAATGCCGATGTACCTCTTTCAGACACCCTTCGTCGAACGGGCTGTTATGTGCCACCAACGGCAATCCCTCGATAAGCGGAGCTATTTCACTCCAAACGTGAGGAAAATCATCGGCTTCCTCAGTATCTGCCGCCGTAAGCCCATGTATTTCGGTAGCCCATCGGGAATAATAATTCGGATACGGACGTATAAGTCGGTATATTTTATCGACCACCGTCCCGCCCCGAACAATGACCACTCCTACGCTGCACACACTGGTACGACGGCCGTTTGCCGTCTCAAAATCGATTGCTGCAAAATTTTTCATCGTCCATCTGAAATTTCCGTGTCGGAAAATCGGCAATCGATATATTCGGGCAAAACCGATAATGCACCGTCCAACAGTACCGCAGGTTTTCCCCCGGGAAGGCAGAAAGAGACTCGGTCGAATCGGATACGGCGTGCGTCGGTCAAAACAAGGAGCGAATCGGAACAGCGCACCGTCATATCCCGGAAAGCCAGACCATCGACATCCTGCAACAACATCAACCGCTCGCAGCTGGCATCAACTCTCTCGACAGTAACACCGGAGACCGGCACTTCGGGAATACCTACGGCCTTGACCAAACGATTGCACTGCTCCACGATGATATCCCGTGCTGTAATATTCCTGTAAAACGGTGTAAGGGGTGTCATTTCCCGTGCCGGCAAACGCACGGCCAAGTCGCCCACATAAGTGCGACTGCCGAGCATATCCCACACAAAAGGCTGTCCGCACGACGACATACGTACTCGTTCGTAAACGAGATTTTCTCCGCCTCCGCCCCTGTTACGCCGTGTTTTAAAGCGCAATCCCGTATCGGTGCCGTCGAAAACACAATCGTGCACATACACATTTCTTATTACTCCGGCCGTTTCACTGCCGCAGGTAATAGCACCATGACCCTTTTGAGCCAAACAATAGCGAATGACAATATTTTCGGTGGGTCGATTTACCCGTAACCCGTCTTCGCAACGTCCGGCTTTCAATGTAAAACAGTCATCACCGCAACTCAACGTACAATATTCTATCAACACATTCCGGGACGACTCGATGTCGATACCGTCCCCCCGGGGAATCTTTTCGGAACGTACCGTGATACCCCGTATCACCACACCGTCGCAATAGACGGGTACGACATTCCAAAACGGCGTATTCTCGAACGTAATGCCCTCGACATAGACCTGCCGACAATGAACAGGCGAAAAGAACATGGGCAGGAACACACCTCCCCCCTTCTTCCCATCGTAAACACGACTCTCTACCGGAGAAGAGGCATCGATAAGATTTTCGATGACATCGCCACGCATCTGACGTTTCTGTATCTCGCAATCCCGAGCCGGGCCTACCAATTTTCCTTTGCCGGTAAGAGCAATATTTTCCTGCCCGTCGGCATACACCAAAGCGCCCAAAGAATAGACCTCCACACCCTCCTGACGGGTAAAAACAGCCGGCTGATAATCGGCCACGGCTCCTGAAAAATGCAGTTCGGCCCCCTCGAACAAGTGCAAATTCACATCACTCAAAAGGACAATACGACCGGTCAACCAAATACCGGAAGGAACGATTACCGTACCGCCGCCTCTCTCATGCACATCTTTGATCGCCCGATTTATGGCTTCTGTCGCTTTCTCACCGGAGACGGCTCCGTAATCGGTGATAGAAACCGTAAGATCGGGAAAAACACTCTTTTTCACATCGGGAAAATCAAACGGAGCCAAAACCGGCATTATCGTATCGGGTAAAGCATGTGCACCTACCTGTTCTTTTTCAGGCACGGCCGCTTGCCAACGCACGGTCTCCCGACAAGCAGAAAAGGACAACAATATGAGCGACAAAAAAATATACTCTTTCAGGGGAAAGGATTTTTTCATAATCTTTATTTGAACGTTTCAAATATATGCAAATATTTTAAGAGGCAACTTCGATTTCGATCAATTATTACTATTTTTGTAAAGTTGTTCCCGTATGTCGTTCATACCGGAATAATTCCATAAACAATCATTATATGAAAGACTTTCACGAATTGCTACGATTGCGCCGAAGCACGCGCAAATTTACCGAACAGGAAATAGCTTCAGACGACGTAAAAAACATCATGGAAGCCGCACTCATGGCCCCTTCATCGAAACGATCGCTATCTTGGGAATTTGTTCTGGTCGAAGATGCGGAAAAACTCGAACGACTCTCGGTTTGTAAAGACAACGGTGCCAAACTGATAGCCGGTGCCAAACTTGCTGTCGTAGTCTTAGGCGACCCGATGAAAAGCGATGTATGGATAGAAGACGCTTCCATTGCCTCCACACTCATACAACTGCAAGCCGAAGAATTGGGATTGGGCAGCTGTTGGGTACAGGTACGCGGCCGTTATGGTGAAAACGGCGAATCGGCCGAAGATTTCGTACGGGAATTATTGAATATCCCCCTGCCCATGCAAGTACTGGCCATCATTGCCTTAGGCCACAAAGCCGAAACAAAAACACCTTTCGATCCCGAGAAAGCAGCTTGGGAAAAAGTTCATATCGGCCAATGGTAAACGAGCAAAAACAACGTATCGTTTTTATCGGAGCCGGCAATTTGGCGACCCATCTGGCTACGGCCTTGCAACAAGCGGGATACGACATCACACAAGTTTACAGCCGCACCGAAGATTCGGCTCAACGACTTGCCGGAAAATTGAAGTGCGGCATGACCAACCGCATGGAGGAATTGTGCAACGACGCCGACATATACATATTCTCGGTGAGCGACTCGGCCCTCGAAGAGCTCATAGATAAAGCCCCGAGACGAGAAGAGGCTCTTTACCTGCACACGGCCGGCAGCATACCAATGTCGGTATTTTCGGGGAAATGCCAACGGTACGGCGTTCTCTATCCGTTGCAGACATTTAGCAAAAACATAGAAGTTCGATTTGATGAAATACCGGTTTTCATCGAAGGCGCATCACCCGAGATAACTGCTACATTGCAAAAAATCGGGAAAGAGATATCGGGACAAGTTCTCGAAGCGACTTCGGAACAACGCAGGCACCTGCATCTGGCCGCCGTATTTGCCTGCAACTTTACCAATCATCTCTACGCCATCGCCGCCGAACTACTCGAAAAACAACGGTTGCCCTTTGACGCTCTCCGACCGCTCATACGCGAAACAGCGGCAAAAATAGAATCTCTTGCTCCCATCGATGCACAAACAGGCCCGGCCATACGATACGACCTCAACGTCATGCAAAAACATATCGACCTTCTCGACGATAACGACGAAAAAGAAATATATCGGCTGTTAAGCAGGCATATACATGCTTTTGCCGACACACCACCTACACAATCTACCACTCATGAGTAAAATAGATTACGATCTCACCCGTATAAAAGGATTTGCTTTCGACGTCGATGGAGTCCTGTCGGCAGAAACCATACACTTGCACCCCAACGGAGAACCCTGCCGCACGGTAAACATCAAAGACGGGTACGCCATACAACTTGCCGTACGCAAAGGTTTTGAAATCGCCATCATTACCGGCGGCCGTACCGAATCGGTTCGTAAACGATTTGAAGGTCTCGGGGTACAGCACATCTTTATGGGTGCAAGCATTAAAACCCAATCGTTTGAACAGTGGACGCAAGAAACCGGATTGAAACGGGAGGAAATTCTATACATGGGCGACGACATTCCCGACTATGAGGTCATGCAATCGGTCGGTCTCCCCTGCTGCCCGGCCGACGCCGTACCCGAAATAAAATCGGTCGCCACTTACATCTCTCCCCGTAAGGGAGGTTACGGTTGCGGTCGCGATGTGATAGAACAAGTCATGAAAGCGCAGGGAAAATGGTTCGGTGAAGAAGCCTTCGGCTGGTAAAAACTTACAGACATGGATTTTTTGAAAAACTACGACATCGTATTGGCTAGTAATTCTCCCCGTCGGAAAGAGTTGTTGGCGGGACTGGATATTTCTTATCGGGTAAGCGTGCTTCCCGATATAGACGAGAGTTACCCCGAAACTCTGCAAGGAGAGGAAATTCCGCTCTATATTGCCAAGAAAAAGGCCGAGGCATATAAAAAACTATTGACCGACCGTACCCTACTCATCACAGCCGACACTATCGTATGGCTCGACGGTCGCGTGTATGGAAAGCCTCTCGACAAAACCGACGCACGAGCCATGCTACATGCCCTCTCGGGAAAAACGCATACGGTGATAACCGGCGTCAGTATCACGACCTCAGACAAAGAGGTCTCTTTTGCGACATCCACCGAAGTATCGTTTGCATCACTCACTGAGGAAGAAATCGATTATTACGTCGAAAAATACTCCCCGCTCGATAAGGCCGGGGCTTACGGCATACAAGAATGGATAGGGTATGTAGGGGTTACCGGCATACGTGGCTCGTACTACAATGTCATGGGGCTACCCATACAAAGGCTTTATCAGGAATTGAAAAAATTCTGACGGAACGATTTCCTCCTGCTATACAGAATATATCTCGACAGAGGCCCGATAATGAGTATCGGGCAGAATCGGATTCAGAGTCAGATAACCGCTCTCTATTTTTTGCCGGCCGATATGAAGGGGATTTTCAAATTGCCGACGAAGATGATCGGCCATAAGCAGCCCGGCATCGGGAAAATACTCCACGCGATAAACGCCTTTACTTCCCTCCGCCACGTAACGGTCATAAAAGATACGAGATACCATACCCATATTCATACGCAGGTTTATCTCCACGCACGGGTGCAAAGCAAATGTTCCGGAGCGACGGTATATCATCATATCGACACCGAAATATCCCTGATATAACGGAGCTATATACCGGGTAAAAAAGCGCTCGAAACTCTCACGTACCCGATATAAATCATCGGTAGGAAGATGATAGGAAGAGACACGTTTTTCGATTTCGGCATCGGATAACAAATAATTTCCTTTATACGCTCCGCGCTCGTCGGTCGAAAACCATGAGTAGCCCGAAAAAACGGCCCGATTACCATCAGAAAAGAATTCCATCGCCATATCGGCCTCTTTCTCGAAATAAGGTTCACAAACGACCTCACCCTGACGACGGAGTACCCCTTGTACCCATCGGCCTATCGCCAAATCATACGTTCCATAAGTCCGGCACAAACCTTTCCCGCTGCCCGACCACGGCGCTTTGAGCATAGCCCGACGGCGCGTTGCAACAAAATCATGCACCTGTTCCTCATCACGAAACGAAACGGGAATTTCGTAGGGAACATCTACTCTTTCACTTTTCAAAAAGGTAAGGACTTCTCGGGTACGTATGCGATGCGCCCACCCTCGTTGTCGATCCAGCAATTCTGTACTAGGAAGTAATTCGGCATCAGCACCATGTCGGAGAAAACGGTGGACAATTTCGGGACTCCACCCCCACGGCCGGTAGGCCGAAACATCATCGGGCAACGAGGTAATGGAACAAACACGACATTTTTTCCCCAACGACTCCAAAACAGGCATCAACGAATCGCCATAATCGAGAGACGGCAAACAGACAATATCTTCTTCCGGGGCATACCATAGCGGCAAAGTGGATAAATCCCGAGCTATCATCCGTGCCAACGGTGGCGGCGTATAATTTTTTCCGCCATTGGCCAACGCCAAATCATTCTCGGGATTGAAAAGATAGAGAACCGACATCAACCAAGAGAAAAAATAACATGCCAAAAAGAGAGGGGTAAGGCGATATTGGGAACATCTACGGCATCGCAAAACAACGGAGCTATATCCCTATCGGTAAAACCGGCAATTCCGCAACCGATACGCGTTACCAAAAAGCGATACTCGGTATGAGTACAGGCAAAAGAGATAAATTCATCGACATACGGTTTGATCATCTCCACACTCGCCCGCATGGTAGGTATGGCATACGTCTTCCCTGTAAGTCCGCGACCTATGCCCCATTCGGCCCCAAATCTTTTATTTGCGATAAATGCAGCTCCTCCGTAATGTTTCCCCGACAAATTACTGCCGAAAACAAAAATTTCATTCTCTTCCAACATCTCTATATGGTCGGCAGCAATACGATCCGGCGGTATATGCGGCACATAAAAACCCTTACGTTGCAAAACTTCCCAAAACGAAACCGGTAAAGTAACATGCTCCATTCCGATAGCCGCAGCAAACAACGGAGCCATATCTTCATCGGTAAAACCGACAATACCGCAACCGATACGGGTTACTAAAAAACGGTACTCGGTATGGGTGCGTGCAAAAGACAAAAACGACTCGATATGCGGCTTTACCATGTCTATACCCGCCCGTACCACAGGAATGGCATAAGTCGACCCTTTCAGACCCTCGGAAACACCTCCCGCTCCGAATTTATCATAGGCAACTCGGGCTGCATCTCCGAAATGGACACCCATAAGACTGGAACCGAACACGAATATTTCTTTTTCTCCGAGCTGTTCTATTTTCTCGGGTGTTACGCGACTTGCAGGAATTGTATTTATCGACATAGTTTTTCAAGAAAAAGAAAGCGAGTGAAACACCCGCCTTCTTCATGTAACTTTCATACATTACCACTGGCCGGAATAACCAACAAAGGCGTATCGGAATGGAATATCATCTTATGCGCCAATCCCGGATTGAAAAGCCGGGCAAAAACATTACGCCGTCGTGTGGTCATGGCCAAAAGATCGACTTTCTCTTTTTCAACGAAAGATTCGAGTTCGTCGAGCAAATCGTCTTCTTTCTTTATCAAAGAACAAGAGACCTCATAACCCGCATAATGTTTTTCGAGATAATCTTTCATTCCGGACAACCGGACATCGTCCCACACATCTTTCTGCGACTGGATATGTACGAAATGCACACTAAAACGAAACGCGGCAAAAAGACGCATGAAAGTATCTACCGCCAACAAATCTTGCTGGTCGAAATTGGTGAAAAAGGCAATGCTTTTTACATTTTCAAATCCCACGAACGGTACATTTTCGGGAATTGCCAAAACCGGTACGCAAGCCGATTCGAAGACTTCGGCCGTAACGCTTCCTATCAGATCGCTCTCCTTACGACCTTTTCCCCGAGTACCCATAACGATAAGCAACGGTCGATTGACCTTGGCATACCGGTAAATTTCGTCTTCGGGAATACCGTCTTTCCATACCGGCTCTACCTCTACATCGGGTAGACGTCCCAACTTCACCTCTTTATTAAGGGCTTCGAGCAATTTCTTCATATCCTGCTCGGCCTGACGACGTATCTCCTTATACATTTCCATATCGTTGTCGTTGACAGCTTCGATAGAAAATACACTCGTCGCCGAGAGCATGCTCATAAAATCGGGGATCAGATAGGTATGCAGCAAAACGACTTTTGCTTTAAGCGAACCGGCCACCGTAAACGCCGTACGGCAGGCCTTTATAGAATAATCGGAGAAATCGACGGGAACCAATATTTGATTCTCCCGATTCTCCGATGTCTTGTTCTGCAACAAATCTTCAAAAATAGGACTGTTCTCAAGAATTTTAAGGGCACGCGGCAGATCATTTTCCCGAATACGAATCCGTACCCCTGATGATACAACCGGCTGAATCAGATTGACATTCTGTATAGCGACAGGAATACCCTCGTTTTCCAATATACCTTTGATGATCTGAGCCTTCTCGTAGGTATATATCGCAACTGTTATTAATCTGTCTTCACTCATAATTGTAAGGATTTTAATATTAAACCTTTACCCGCACAAACAGAAACAAACAGGGGTGTATTTCTGTTCAAAAATGGAATACGGAGACGACTCCGCCGAAATTTACGCGTTCTCTTCTTCCAGAATCTTCATGGCCATATCGTAGATGGTCGTATTATCGAGAACTACGATACCTCCGTCGGGCCCGGGTTCGATATGCAGGCCGCAATTCTTACCGAACTCATAGTTATTACCGCCGAAATAATTACGTACGGTCTGAACGGTTACATTCAATTCATCGGCTATTCTATGAATGGAGCCGTCGGGTAAACTATCTTTGATGCGACGAAGTTCATTAAAAGTGATTGTCTTTGTCATGACTATAAAATTTAAGGGGTTAAACTCTTTTTGATTGTTTCCGGCAATAAATATAATTTTAATATTCGGAAAAAGCAAATAAATCGAAGTTTTTTTACACCTAAATCAGCAATCGGTTCTATAAGTATTTATCTTATATATGATTAAGAAAATCATGTACAAACAGTACACTCCCAAAAAGATCAATGAAACGAGAAATTCAATATCGGCGCCATAAATAGAATGAAAAGGAACGTTAAATACACGACCGCCGTTATTATCCCTACAAAACGACACCCGGAGTAGGGAGACGGTACATCACCAAAGAAAAAGGGACGTATTTTCTTATACAAGAAAAAACCACCCCACCCCATAAGAGTGCCCCATAACAGTCCGGCCAAAATATCTCCGGGATAGTGAACTCCCAAATACATGCGGGAATAACAGGTGAGTAAAGCCCACAAAACAGCTGTTAACGTATAAAACCTATTACGGAAAATCAACGCCGTGTACACGACTATGCCGGCAGCATTGGCCGCATGGCTCGAAAAGAAACCGAACATTCCTCCCCGATAACCGTTCACGATCGTTACCATTGAAGAAAAATCGGGATCGCGAGCCGGACGGTAACGTTCAAAAAAAGGTTTGCATACCGACGACGAAAACTGGTCGCACAAAAGGACTACCAACCCCGCCACCAAAACAAACCATACTCCCTCTCGCCACCCGCCACCGCGGAAAGCCACATATATCATAGAAAGGACGAGCGGAATCCATACCAACTTCCCGGTATAAATCCACATCACCTGATCCCAATACAACGTATGTCCCTGATTGAAAAACAATAACAGAGAACGATCCAATTCCAGTAACATATCGAGCATAATGGACAAAGATAACCCTTTTGCCCGTTATGGACAAAATATGTCCTGACTTTATATTATATCACTTCCAACTTATCGGTAGGTATCCACCCGCGATTTCCATCTTCAAGGCGTATTTCGCTCCACTCTCCCACCCGGTCCATAAGAAACACTTTCGTACCCTCATGTAAAACAAAAAGGTCGGTACCGCTCTCCGACGGAGAACTTTTCACCGTAATGGTGGGAGCAAAAATTATCGCCGAATCGCGATGAATAATCCGCTCCTTCTGCTCCGAAGCAAAATGATTGGCACCTATCGCAACAAGCACAGCCAACAAGCCAGCAAAAAATCCGACTTTACGCAAAACGACCTTATCGACAAAAAAGTACAGAACGACACCTGCAAGAAATAACAGGAAGGCAACGACAGCAATCACGGCCCAAACATTCGAAGAAAAAAGATGGCGTACCGCCGTTGACCATTGTACAAGAAAAAAAGTACCCAACGGCTCTATTTTATCCGCGATGCGGGCTTGCGCCATTTCGAGATTGAAGCGAGTATCGGCGTTGTCAGAATCGAGTAACAAAGAACGCTCGTAATTCAGAATGGCATTGGGATAAAGCCCGCATTTGTAATAAGCGTTTCCCAGATTATAGAAATAGGCGGCAGAAGTCCCGTCCTGCTCACCCGACTGTTCATACAGCTCGACTGCTTTGGAATAGTCGCCTTTCTGGTACGCTTCGCCGGCCTGCTCTGCCAAAGATTGTGCATTGACCCGAGACACAGACCATGCCGAGCACAAAAGTATCGTTAAAATATATATTTTCCGAAGAGACATGGTTTCACTTTTTTATCGTTTCACATTTTCCATTTTTCCTATCACGTCGAGCGTTTCGTCATAAAGGCGATCCATCGCTTCATTGCTTTGAGAAGGAGCATAACGGGCAAATTCGCACGTATCTATCACCTGTATCACCCTACCTATGAGTTCCTCATCGGCCCCATACGACATCAACTGTGCAGCGACATTATCCCTTGTAAGCTCGGATAGAGGCAAAAGCAACTTGTCGCTGATATATCCCCACATCGCTTTAAGGGTCTCGTCATAGAAATGCTCGCTATTGTGCTCTTGGAGATATTTCCCTGCAATCTTTAAACGCCGTATCGCCACCTTATTGGCTTTCTTGGTTTTGAGGCGTGCAGCATTTGCATTCTCGCGGGCTTTCTGATAATTAAATAAAACAAATGCGACCAGCAGAAGCAATGGTACAAGGAAACACAATCGGTAAGCCCAAGATCCGTAAAAGAATGATTCGGACTTCTTTTGATGCAAATCTCCGGTCTTGATATAACGAATATCCTGATTGAGATGCTTTACGGCTTCTTTATCCGAGAAATTGGCCAAAACGACCGACCCTTCGCTGCTGTTTCCTCGTTCCACGGTAAGATGATACTCGGGTGTGGCAAGGGTTTTGTAACGATTCACCGAAAAATCGAAATAAGTGAATTCGACAGGCGGGATAGTAAATTCTCCGGCACTGCGCGGTATAATCGTGTATTCTACCGTACGAGTTCCGCTTACCCCGGTATCGGTATTTTTCAAATCGGTCGAAATTTTTGGATCGTAAACATCAAAATCGACGGGAAACTTCACGTCGGGATTTTTCATATATTTCAAATTGGCAGTTCCCGAAAGAGTCAGTTTCAAAGTAACGGCCTCATTTGCTTTCAATGTCTCTTTGCTCAACGATGACGAAAGTTTGAGGTTAGAACCCACTGCATTCATATATGAAGCCGGACGGGGCGTCGGCAACGGCTTCACCTTTACTGTTACAGCCGGTGTCGTAGCCGAACGTATCAACTCTTGTGTCCCGCTCATCATACGGAATATCCCGGGCATGGGACGTTCGACAAGTACCGAAAAATCAAATTTTCCGGGAGTTATTTCCAAATTTCCGGTACGCTGCGGGTACAGCAATACCTGCTTCAAAGTCGCTACCTGATAATTGTTCCCGTTGAAATTTTCAAGCTCTATCTGAGTGTTGTCCAAATCGATCTCCTGTGTAATGAAGCCGTCGAATCCCGGCATGACAAGCTCATGGATACCCAATAAATTTCCTCCCCGCAAATAGACCTTGACCGTAGCTAAAATAGGTTCTTGTTCATAAACCGATTTTTTGGACAAAATAAGACGGACGAACAACTCGGGGTCTTCTACTGCCGACTGCACCGATTGCCGCCCCGACATGCCACCATTAGCAGAAGGAGCCGGAGCATTTTTATCGGGAGGTAAAACCTGAACCCTCAGTGAATTGGACGATAATTGTTTTCCGTCGACCATTATTGTCGCAGCGGCGAACGTATAAGAACCCTCTTTGTCGGCCCGCAACGTATAGGTATAAGCATACTCGCTTACCTTAGACATCTTACCGTTCACAATAGATATCTGCGAACTTTGCGATGTAGCAGGACCATATAAAACGGAAAAGCCAGAAAAATCTGGAGCCCTAAAATCATTTCCACCAGCATTCTGCAACGTATAAATAACCTGAAATTGCTGGCCCTGTATTACCTGCTTCGGTGCGGACGCCAAGAACTTCACCTCATCAGCAACTGCCGGTGAAATCATTGCCATGCAGGTTATTACCATAAGAACTATTCGCTGTATCATTTCTTTATCTCTTTATTTATCAAATCATCGAGAACATCGATCTCGACGGTCATCGAATTACCATTCCTTGTCGGTTTTACGTTTTTTTCGTTGTTCGAGCAGGGCTTTCTGTACCTTCTCTTGTGTGGCCTTCTCGTCTTGCTGCATAGCATCAAGTATCTGCTGGGCATTTTCACGAGACATTTCGCCGGGTTGAGGCTGACCGTTATCGGCCGGCCGGTCTTCCTGCCTACCAGGATTTTGAGGATTTTGGTTCTGTTGTTCTTGTGGTGAATTCTGCTGTTTTTCTTTATCCTTATCGTTATCCCGGTTTTGCTGGTTATTCTGATTTTGTTGGTTTTGTTGTTGTTGATTATTTTGATTCTGCTGTTGATTGTCCTTATTTTGCTGCTGTTGTTGCTGTTGCTGCAATTTCAGTTGCGCCATGCGCAAATTGTAACGAGCTTCATGATCATCGGGATTGCGTCGCAAAGAATTTTTATACGCCTCTATACTCTCGGCATACTTTCCCTGCATATACATGGAATTTCCCAAATTATACCAATTCCCAGCCGACTCGACCTTTCCATCGTCGGGACGTTCCTTATCGGTCAAGTTACCATATTGGCGGGCAGCTTCATCGTACTTCCCCTGACGAAACAATGCATTACCTATATTATAGGTAGCAATCTTCGAAGACGGGTCGGCATCGAGAGCCCGACGGTAATTGACCTCGGCCTCGGTGTACTTTTCTTTTTCATAATCTTCATTCCCGGTACGCAACATACGACGTTCCGTCTTGGAATCGACATTTTGTGCAATACCCTCCACCGGAGTTATCATGCACAACGCCGCACCTATAAGGAGATAACAGTTTTTCCGTTTCATGACAACTATTTATTTATCAAAGAAATTGACTTTTTTCATCAGTTTATTTTTCGTATCGAGAACGAAAATATCGAACAGGAGCAATCCGAATGCGATCCATGCCAGCAAAGGAAATTGCTCGTCATACTCGGAATAGACCTTACTCTCGATTTCCGATTTCTTCATTTTACCCACTTCGTTCAACAACGCACGCAAGGCGCTGTTGGTATTATCGGCCGTTACATACAACCCCTCCCCAGCACGGGCGATTTCCTGGCCCATCTGCTCGTTGAGCTTCGTAATTACGACATTTCCACTACCGTCTTTGCGGAAATTTCCGTCTTGCCCGTTCATCGGTATAGGAGAACCCTGAGGAGAACCGATACCTATAACATCGACCTTTATACCCCGCTTGGCCGCCTCTTTTGCCATAGCCACAGCATCGTCTTCGTGGTTTTCTCCATCGGTAATAACGATAATCGCTTTATCTGCCGACTCGTCGGGGGTAAAAGAATTCATAGCCAAACGAATAGCTTCGCCTATGGCTGTTCCCTGAGTCGGCACCATCGACGGAGAGATATTGGCAAGAAACATTTTGGCCGAAACGAAATCGGTCGTAATAGGGAGCTGCATATAAGCATCGCCGGCAAAAACAATAAGCCCCACTTTATCTTCATCGAGGTCATCGAACAATCTCGACAACAACATCTTCGACCGTTCGAGGCGGGAAGGTGCTATGTCTTGGGCCAACATCGAATTGGACACATCGAGGGCGATCATTATCTCCACCCCTTGACGCTTCACAACTTCGAGCTTGGCACCCATTTGCGGACGGGCTATCAAAAAAACCAATACCAACAATGCCAGCTGTTGCAGGAAAAACTTCACTCCGGGTTTATATCGGGAAACATCGGGCATCAACCCGCCCAATACATCGGCACGCCCTATACGGGCCATATTGCGGCGATTACGCCATACACCGTAGAAATAGATAGCCCATACTACCGGCAACAGCAGGAGCAGATAAAGATATTCGGGATTTGCAAATCGAAACATGGCAATGACGTTTATGGTATATTCCGTAACAGAGTATGCCGCAAAAGCATCTCTATGAGAAGCAATACAAGCGCAGCTATACCCCATGTAACAAACAACTCTTCCTTATTGCTGAACTCTTTTACGACCAACTTGGTTTTTTCGAGTTTATCGATTTCGGAAAAAATATTTTTAAGGACATCTTTATTGGTTGCCCTAAAATATTTACCTCCGGTCGTATCGGCTATCTTCTGCAACGTAACCTCATCGATTTCGACAGGAATATTGCGATAGGTTATTCCGTATGGCGACATGACAGGATAAGGAGCTTCTCCTTTGGTACCGACACCGATCGTATATACCCGGATACCGAACGTTTTTGCTATCTGAGCAGCCGTCTCGGGCGTAATATCCCCGGTATTGTTCGTTCCGTCGGTAAGAAGTATAATCGTTTTCGACTTGGCCGGGCCGTCTTTGATACGGCTGATGGCCGTAGCAAGTCCGTCGCCGATGCCGGTAGGATCGTCGATCATACCGCATTTCACCTCTTTCAGCATATTGAGCAGAACGGTACGATCGGTTGTCATGGGACAAAGGGTGAAACTTTCTCCGGCAAAAATAACCAGACCGATATTATCGGTGGGGCGGCCGGAGATAAATTGCGAAGCGACATCTTTTGCCGCCTCGATACGATCGGGCTGAAAATCTCGCGCCAACATACTGCTGGAAATATCGAGCGAAATGACTATGTCTATACCCTCTGTCGCCTGATTACTCCAATAATTGGTCGATTGCGGACGGGCCAACACAATAATCAAGCAGGCAACAGCCCCCAAACGCAAAAGGAACAACAGATGTCTCAGATACTTCTTATAGCTATTTCCCATACGGTCGAAAGCATAAGTCGAAGAAATCTGTAAAGAGGCCTCGGCTTTCTTGTGTTTGTAGATATACCACACCACAGCCGGGATAAACAACAAGAAAAGCCACAAATATGACGGATGTGCAAAATTCATAATCGACGCTTATTTGAGGGTCCATATTTCTCCCAATCGCTTTCGGCAGATTCTTCTCCGGCGACCGGATTTTCTTCTCCTGTAAACCGACGTTCCGAGGTTTCGGTCTCTTCCGCCCCGACAGACGTTTCGGCTCCGGCGTCATCGGCAGGAATTTCTTCGGGACGTGTCTCCTCTACAAACGCTACGGCATTGCGCATGGCAGCCTCGTTGTCATCGGGTGTGGGTTTTACTTTGGCAAATTTCACGAAATCGGCCATTTCGAGAATTTCTTTCATCTGTTTATTCAGGACTTTCGTTTCCTGATTCGACCTCAGAATAGAAAGTATCTGAGACGACGTCATCTCCATAGCCTGAATACCGAAACGACCGAACAAATATTCCCGCAAAATATCGGTAAGATGCGTGTAATATTCTTTCTCACGCCCTTCCTGCCATAACTTTTCGTCTCGCAGTTGAGAAAGTGCCAAAAGCGCTTTTTCATGCGGAGGTAAAAGATCTTCGTACTCTACTTTTTCCCGACTTCGAGAGAAATATTTCCGATATATCCAATAGGCAAGGAGGACAACTGCCGCTACCGCAATGACGATAAGCACGATCCATCCCCACAGCGGCATATTGTCCCAAAGAAGAAGCCACCAGGCCGACGACGGAGCACGCACCCCCTTGATATCGACAATAGACTGTGTCGTATCGACCTCCATCGGCAAAATTTTAAGGCTAAGAGCCTCTGTGCTCAACGTATCTGTGCCGGCAACATATCGGAACGGAGGAATATAGAAAAAGCCCGAATCGAACGAGGTTACCAACAGACTACGGTCTATCTGTATACGGCCGTTACCCAGCTTCATCGTATCGGGACGCGAAACTTCCAAAACTTCGATACCTCTTACCAACGTATCGGAAAAGGTCGGCAGAAACCATACTTGCTCGCCTTCGTTCTGAGCAACTTCAAGGCGGATACGAGTCTGTTCGCCCATCCATAACGCCAGCGAATCGATCGACGCATGAACCGACACATCGGCAGCAACCACCCGTACCGGCAATACCGATACAAGAACCGCGACAAACGCCCATGCAAAAACAGACCGGCGATGCTTCGCTATTTTATTTCTCATTCTCATGTTCTTTTTACCTTACTGTGTTTTTATAAACGACGCTTGAAAAGATTCATCAACGCAATGACAAAATCTTCATCGGTAGCGACCGACGCCATATCCACCCGGCTTTTTTTCAGAGAATCTTCCATGCATTTCTGCCGCTCGTTCCACCACGCCGCATAACCGTCACGCACACGCCGTGACGCCGTATCGACCCACACTTCTTTACCACGCTCAGCATCACGCAGCTTGACAAGTCCCGCCCGAGGCAATTCGGTCTCACGCTTATCATATACCTGTATGGCTACGACATCGTGCTTGCGGTTGGCGATGGTCATGGCATTGGAAAAATCTTCGGACGTAATGAAATCGGAGATGAAAAATACCGTACACCGTTTCTTTATGGCGTTGGTAAGATAACGCAACGCTTGCGAAAGCTCGGTTCCCGTATGTTCGGGTGTAAAGTCGATCAATTCGCGTATGATATAAAGGACGTGTTTTTTCCCTTTTTGAGGAGGGATAAACTTTTCGATACGGTCCGAAAAAAAGATGACTCCGATCTTATCGTTGTTTTGTATCGTCGAGAAAGCCAGTGTCGCTGCGATTTCGGTAATCATCTCTTTCTTCAATTCACCCACAGCACCGAAATTACGGCTGGCCGACACATCGACCAGCAACATGACCGTCATCTCCCGTTCCTCTTCAAAAACTTTGATATAAGGACGTTGCTGACGAGCGGTTACATTCCAGTCAATATCCCTCACATCATCGCCGAACTGGTACTCGCGCACCTCCGAAAATGCCATACCTCTTCCTTTAAAAGCCGAATGGTATTGCCCGGCAAATATGTTTCGGGAGAGTCCACGTGTCTTTATCTCGATGCGGCGGACTTTTTTCAGCAACTCGGTTGTATCCATAATACTTATTCTCCTTTACGGGAAATATGACGATTAAGGCACTTCGACCTTATTGAGAATTTCGCTTACGATTTCTTCTGTGGTAATATTATTGGCCTCGGCCTCATAGGTAAGTCCTATACGATGACGCATCACGTCATGGCATACGGCACGCACGTCCTCGGGTACGACATAACCACGCTGTTTGAGGAAAGCATAAGAACGCGCAGCCAAAGCCAGATTGATCGACGCACGGGGAGAAGCCCCAAAGGCAATCATATTTTTCATATCGGCCAACCCGTGATCTTGCGGGAAACGGGTAGCAAATACGATATCTACGATATAACGCTCGATTTTCTCATCGATATAGACTTGTTGCACAATCTTACGGGCATCGATTATATCTTCGGTTTTAAGTACCGGTTTCACTTCGGTACGCTCACCCGAAATATTCTGACGTATGATAAGTTTTTCTTCTTCCTTCTTGGGGTAATTGATGATGACCTTCAAAAGAAAACGGTCGACCTGAGCCTCGGGCAACGGATATGTTCCTTCCTGCTCGATAGGATTCTGAGTCGCCATTACGAGGAACGGGTCATCGAGCTTATAGGTATTTTCACCGATAGTTACCTGACGTTCCTGCATGGCTTCGAGCAAAGCACTTTGCACTTTGGCCGGAGCACGGTTTATTTCATCGGCAAGGACGAAATTGGCAAAAACCGGTCCTTTCTTTACCTGAAATTGTTCTTTGGCCTGACTATACACCATCGTACCGACAACATCGGCCGGAAGCAAATCGGGCGTAAACTGTATACGACTATACTTCGCATCGATAAGCGAAGCCAACGTTTTGATAGCAAGGGTTTTGGCCAATCCCGGCACACCTTCGAGCAGTATGTGCCCATTGGACAGAAGGCTTATCATCAACGAATCGACAAGATGTTTCTGCCCCACAATAACGCGGTCCATACCCATAGTAATCATGTTTACAAATGAGCTTTTGCTGGCAATCAGCTCGTTAAGCTCTCTGATATCTACTGTCTGGCTCATAATAATTTATTGAGTTTTCTATGATTATACGATTTTTCTTTTTTCTTGTTGCAAAAATAGAAATGTTTATTTCACATTTAACATTTACAGTGTTAAAACGTCCATACACATCTATTAAAAAAAACTAAGTCGCCATTCCTTATCGAAACGACGACTTGGCTTGATACTCACTCGAATTTTTCTTTCAGCCTCTCGGCAAAGCTCCTCGCCCTCGCCAAAGATTGCGGATCTGCCGCATCGATACCGTATTTACGGGGATCGGGAATTTCCACTTCGAGGCCGACAGAGAGACGGTTAGGGTTGGGCATACGCTCTTTATTTTCTTCATAGATATACACCCAAAAATCTTTGCTGCCATAATATTCGAGAGCCAATAATGTAAGCCTGTCGCCTACGCCCAAGCGATGTGCGGCAACCGGCGGCAATGCTTGAAGGTCGACCTTCTCTCCTCTCGACATCGTTTCTTTTTCTGAAACAACCGTAGGCCGAATATTGTTCTCTTCTGCAAGCGGTTCTTCTCCAGCCTGCGAAAAGGCACTTTTCTCCATAGAAGGTGTTTCTACGACCTGCTGCTCCGAAGGAAAATAGTAATTCCATGCATCTCCCAGCGTGATACCTTGACGGTTCAAATTCCATACCGTACCTCCGGCAATCACCAATAAAAGCAACAAAACAGAGCACAGACCGGTAAGAAGCGGGCGTCGTTGCATTTTATCCCATAACGAAATACTTTCTTCTTCCCGGAAGTCTTCTTCGAAGCTCTCGCTACCGGAAACAGAGCCTTCTTCTACAACATTATCACCGGGAGGATTACTTTCTCCTTCTGTCTTACCTTCCCGGTATTCCGCACAAATATCTTCCGTCATCGCTACGCTCTCGTCGGCAACCTCCGGGCTGTCTTCTTTCCCTGCCGATTCTTGTACGATATTATCGGTCGCTATTTTTTCCAGTACAAAATCGGCCAAAGCATCGAGTTCCTCTTCCGAAAGATTTTTTATAGGTTCTTCGCACTCGACTTTTCCCTGCTCATCTCCTGAGATATTCAAAACCGATACGGACTCCTCGCTGCCCGATTCTTCCGGCAACTCCGTTTCAACCGAAACAGGAAACTCCTCCGCAGTTGTCGTTTCTTGTTCTGCAACGATTTTCTCGCTCGGGCACCCCGACACACCATCTTCATATTTCATATCACCGGTGTCGTCATACTCTCCTTCTATGATTTTATCGGAAAAACTTTCATCGACGTCATCAGAAGATGTGCTGTTTTCTCCTTGAACGATTTCGGCATCATCGGGCAAAACTTCGGGTATAAAACAAGAAAACGGAGCATTGACGGCCTCTCTCATCGTTTTATCGGGAGCGAACGACAATTTGTAATGCCCGGGAATTTCTATCGGCTCTCCGGTACGGACATTGACACTGGCGCGCGGTTCGACCCAGACCGACCGAAACTGGCCCAAGCCGTTAATTTTAAGATTTTCTCCTTGTACGACCGTATCAGCTGCCAATGAAAAAAATTCTTTCAGAAACTGTTCCGCCTCTTTTTTGGCACAGTTGCTTCTCCGACTCAACTGGTCGATCAATTCAGGAAGGGAAATTTTGGTATTCATCGGGCAGAGTTTTCTTTAATCCGGTTTTTCAATACAGCTCCCGGTTTGAATGTAAGCACGATACGGGGAGGAATAAGCATACGCTTTCCCGTTGCAGGATTGACTGTAACGCGTTCGAGTTTCTTACGAGGCTCGAAAGTTCCGAAGCCTTGTATAGATACCGAATCCATCGACACGCTTCGCTCCTTTATAATCTGCAACAATCCCGAATAGAGTGCATCTACGCCTTTCTTATCCTTACCGAGAGGACACTTTGACTCTTTTTCTTCTTTCAAAAGTTGAGGAAGAACATCTTTACCCTCACCAAATGCACGAACATTACCGTCCGCAATTACAACTATATAATCCGCAATTTCACCCTATAAATTCTATATATTAATTTTCAAAATAATATTGACAAAGCCTTGATTTTATTGTAGAATAGCCATATAGTATAGAAAGAGGTACGGAATTATGGATAAATTTTCAAAGGCAAATTTGAATAACCTCCTACTCCTAAGCTGAATCGACAATGTGGTCTTCAGTTTTGTTTTTCTGTACTGAACTGTATTGAAATTATGCTGGGTCACATTGTGGCTCAGCTTTTTTAGTTAGAAATTTCATATATTATTTTAGGCGTATTCGCCGGAAAGGCAGTGTTCATTATGAATTATAAAAAATATCAAAAAATGTACCATCCGATTCCGCTTGAGGATCGTCAGTGGCCGAACAATGAAATAACTCATGCTCCGATTTGGTGCAGTGTTGACCTTCGTGACGGTAATCAGGCACTTTACTCACCTATGACGACAGAAGAAAAAATCGAATTTTTCAAATTCCTTGTAAAGCTCGGTTTTAAGGAAATCGAAGTAGGTTTTCCGGCAGCGTCGCATACAGAATTTGAATTTGTTCGCCGTCTTATTGACGAAAATCTTATTCCTGATGATGTCACAATTCAAGTGCTTACACAGGCAAGAGAACATATTATAAAGAAAACCGTTGAGGCTCTGAAGGGTGCTAAAA
>URHG01000004.1 GCA_900547555.1 uncultured Porphyromonadaceae bacterium
TAATTCCCATTATCTAAGCCTCCTTTTTAAATTAAGATAAGATATTCTCGATAGCTTTGAGCGAACTTTCTGTAACAACAAGTGTTTCAGCATCCAATACTTTGTAAGTATTTAATGCAGAAGCTATTGCTACGTTAGCACGTTCGATGTTACGAGCTGACAAATATACGTTTTTATTAGCTTCCGGCAAAACCAAAAGCAACTTCTTGTCAGCAATTTTAAGATTATTTACCATTGCAACGAAATCTTTTGTCTTAGGAGCTTCAAAAGTGAAGTCTTCAACAATAACGATTGCATTTGCTTGTGCTTTATAAGACAAAGCTGACTTACGAGCCAATGTCTTAACTTTTTTATTCAATTTAAACCAGTAGTCACGAGGTTTAGGACCAAATACACGAGCACCACCTACCAACACCGGAGAGTTGATATCACCACGACGTGCACCGCCACCACCTTTTTGACGACCTAATTTACGAGTAGAACCGCTGATTTCGCTTCTTTCCTTAGATTTGTGAGTTCCCTGACGTTGATTAGCCATAAACTGTTTAACATCCAGATAGATAGCGTGATCATTGGGTTCAATTCCGAAGATTGATTCGCTTAACGTAACCTTTCTTCCGGTGTCTTCACCTTTAATATTTAATACGTTAACTTCCATTATTTTTCAATTATTACGATTGAACCTTTGCAACCCGGTACAGAACCCTTAATCAACAGCAAGTTATGTTCCGGAATCACCTTTAATACCTGTAAGTTGTGTGTAGTCACGCGGTCACCACCCATCTGGCCACCCATACGCATTCCTTTGAATACTTTTGCAGGGTATGAACAAGCACCGATAGAACCCGGTTTACGAGCGCGATTGTGCTGACCGTGAGTAGTCTGACCTACACCACCAAATCCATGTCTTTTTACAACACCTTGGAAACCTTTACCCTTAGAAGTACCAACAACATCAACATAAGCAGTGTCATTGAACAATTCTACAGTAATTGCGTCTCCTAAATTCAATTCTGTTTCAAAATCTTTGAACTCGGCCAAGTGTCTCTTTGGAGTTACACCAGCTTTTTTAAAGTGTCCCATCAAAGGTTTGGTAGTATGTTTTTCCTTTTTGTCCTGGAAACCTACCTGAACAGCTGCATAGCCATCTTTTTCGACACTCTTAATCTGAGTAACCACACAAGGACCAGCTTCGATAACAGTGCATGGTACATTTTTACCATCAGCACTGAAAACGGATGTCATTCCGATTTTCTTTCCTAATAATCCTGGCATTTCAGTTAATTTTTAATGGATTAAACTTTAATTTCTACTTCTACACCACTCGGTAACTCCAACTTCATCAGAGCATCTACTGTCTTAGCTGTTGAGCTATAGATATCGATTAATCTCTTATAAGAAGAAAGTTCAAACTGTTCACGTGACTTCTTGTTAACGAAAGTCGAACGGTTTACAGTGAAAATACGTTTGTGAGTAGGCAATGGAATAGGACCGCTAACAATAGCGCCTGTAGCCTTCACTGTTTTCACGATCTTTTCAGCAGACTTATCCACCAAGTTGTGATCGTATGATTTCAGTTTAATTCTAATTTTTTGACTCATTAGATTGTTATTTATAAAATGATTAAAAAAACATATAAAGTGGGGCCGGATTAAGAGTCATTCGCTAACCCGTTGCCCCAAATTATTCTTTATTATACTAAGTCTACACGACCCTTCACTTCTTCAAGTACTGCCTTAGCAATTGAGCTAGACACCTGAGCATGATGGTCATAAGTCATAGATGAAGTTGCACGACCAGAAGTAATAGTACGCAAAGCCGTTACATAACCAAACATTTCAGCCAAAGGCACTTTTGCTTTAACAATACGAGCACCTGAACGGCTTGATTCCATACCTTCTACCTGACCGCGACGTTTGTTCAAGTCACCGATAACATCACCCATGTTTTCTTCGGGAGTTACAACTTCCAATTTCATGATAGGCTCAGTCAATACAGGACCCGCTTTAGCACAAGCGTTTTTGTAAGCCTGAATAGCACAGATTTCAAATGACAACTGGTCAGAGTCAACCGGGTGGAATGAACCATCTTTCAAGACTACCTTCAGTGAATCAAGCGGATAACCTGCCAATACACCATTCTTCATTGCAGTTTGGAAACCTTTCTGAACTGACGGAATAAATTCCTTAGGAATATTACCACCCTTCACTTCATCGATAAATTGCAATCCACCTTGAGTAAAGTCTTCATCAACCGGACCAATTGCTACGATAATATCAGCGAATTTACCGCGACCACCGGACTGTTTCTTATAAACTTCACGCAATTCAACAGTTTTTGTAATAGCTTCCTTGTAGTTAACCTGAGGTTTACCCTGATTACATTCTACTTTAAATTCACGTTTCAAGCGGTCGATAATAATATCCAAGTGGAGCTCACCCATACCAGAGATGATAGTCTGACCTGACTGCTCATCAGTTTTAACTGTAAATGTCGGGTCTTCTTCAGCCAACTTAGCCAAACCGTTAGACAGCTTATCCAAGTCTTTCTGTGTTTTGGGCTCAACTGCAATACCAATAACCGGATCAGGGAATTCCATAGATTCCAATACAATGGGTGCTTCTTCGTCACACAGAGTATCACCTGTACGAATATCCTTGAATCCAACACCTGCACCAATATCACCAGCACTAATTACTTCAACAGGGTTCTGTTTATTTGAGTGCATCTGGAACAGACGTGACACACGTTCTTTTTTACCGGAGCGAGTGTTATAAATATAAGAGCCGGCTTCTACTTTACCTGAGTAAACACGGAAGAAAGTCAAACGACCTACATAGGGGTCAGTTGCAATCTTAAATGCCAAAGCTGAAGTTTTTTCATCTTCACTGGGTTTACGATCTTCTTCCGCACCTGTGCTCGGGTTAGTACCCACGATAGCAGGAGTATCCAACGGAGAAGGCAAGAATGCACAAACATAATCAAGCAATGTCTGAACACCTTTATTCTTGAACGAAGAACCGCAGAACATAGGAACGATGTCCATCTTCAAAGTACCTGCACGCAATGCACGCAAGATTTCTTCTTCAGTGATAGTAGAAGGATCATCAAAGAATTTCTCCATCAAAGTATCATCGAAATCTGCTACTTTTTCAAGCAGTTTTTCTCTCCATTCATTAGCTTCGTCAACCAAGTTTGCCGGGATTTCTTCTACACTGTAGTCTGCTCCCATAGTCTCATCATGCCATAAGATGGCTTTCATCTTAATCAGGTCAACAACACCTTTGAAGTTTTCTTCCGCACCGATAGGAATTACAACAGGACAAGGATTTGCACCGAGCACAGTTTTCATCTGACGAACAACTTCAAAAAAGTCAGCACCAGAACGGTCCATTTTGTTAACATAACCGATACGAGGCACATTGTATTTATCAGCCTGACGCCACACTGTTTCCGACTGAGGTTCTACACCACCGACAGCACAATAAGCAGCAACAGCTCCATCCAAAACGCGTAATGAACGTTCTACTTCAGCAGTAAAGTCAACGTGTCCCGGAGTATCAATCAAGTTAATCTTATAAGTATTGCCTGCATATTTCCAACGAGTTGTTGTCGCTGCAGAGGTAATAGTAATACCACGTTCCTGCTCCTGAGCCATCCAGTCCATTGTAGCTGCACCATCATGAACCTCACCAATTTTGTGGGTCAGACCGGTGTAGAACAAAATGCGTTCCGAAGTGGTTGTCTTACCGGCATCGATATGAGCCATAATACCGATATTGCGGGTCAAATGCAAATCATTTTTAGCCATTTTCGTCCTTTACTTATTTAATTATTACTTGATTAGAATCTGAAGTGAGCGAATGCACGGTTAGCTTCTGCCATACGATGCATATCTTCTTTACGCTTGAAGGCACCACCCTGTTCGTTGAATGCGTCGATGATTTCAGCAGCCAATTTATCTGCCATTGACTTACCACCACGTTTACGAGCGAAAAGGATCAAGTTTTTCATTGAGATTGATTCCTTGCGTTCAGGACGGATTTCAGTAGGAACCTGGAATGTAGCACCACCCACACGGCGAGACTTAACTTCCAGCTGAGGAGTTACGTTATCCAAAGCCTTCTTCCAAATTTCCAAAGCTGACTTTTCTTCGTTAGGAAGTTTTGTTTTTACTGTTTCCAATGCAGCATAGAAGATTTCGTAAGAGGTATTCTTCTTTCCATCATACATCAGATGGTTTACGAATTTAGAAACCTTCTGGTCATTAAATACCGGATCCGGAAGGATCACACGTTTTTTTGGTTTTGCTTTTCTCATTTTTCTTAAAAAAATAATGTTTTTTGTTTGGGGCTGCGACTCTTGTTTACTTCAACGCTTCCACCGAAGCATTTACTCAACCTTTATAGCTTATTCCAACAAACCAAAAACTTAAATTAAAATACTTTTTTTTCTTTTCGGAATTTCAGCCAGGCTTCAAATTACTTTTTACCTTTACCTTTTGCAGGAGCTGCTGCTTGTCCGGCTTTCGGGCGTTTAGCACCGTATTTAGAACGTCTTTGTGTACGACCAGCCACACCCGCTGTATCCAAAGTACCACGAACAATGTGATAACGTACACCCGGAAGGTCTTTCACACGACCACCACGAACCAATACGATTGAGTGTTCCTGCAAGTTGTGTCCTTCTCCCGGAATATAAGAGTTCACCTCTTTTCCGTTGGTCAAACGCACACGTGCTACTTTACGCATTGCAGAGTTAGGTTTTTTGGGAGTCGTCGTATATACTCTCACACACACACCACGTCTTTGAGGACATGAATCCAGTGCAGGAGATTTACTTTTGTCTTCCAAAACAACCCGCCCTTTTCTTACTAATTGCTGAATTGTAGGCATCTTTTAAACTTTTTTAAATCTTTAAATCTTCTTTTATTCGTTGGTTTTCATCTTTGTATCCACCCCGCAACATACAGGCAAAACACTTATAATCAAAGAATTATAAGCAATCGTCTCAAAATTCGGGGCGAAAAACACCGCAAAGATAGCAACTAAAACACTAATTACCAAACAAAAACAAGAATAATTCTTCAAATAAAGAAAATCAGCTCAATGAGTTAAATGCGTAAACGATGTCTTTTACCTTCCGGAAAAATCATGTCGCAATACACCGCAAGAAAATTCAAGCAGCTGCAATCAAATTTGAAATATCCACCCCAACAGCTTCCGGAATTATCTATTTTGTTCCGACCAATGAGTCGAGGTTTTTAAATGTTCGATATAGTACCGTTCTTCTTCCGACGGATTCCCACTATCGACATACCAAGGCAAATGCCGCACAGAATAAGGAAATCCCGTACGGAAATAAACATAATCGAAATCGACAAGTTCGCCTTTGAAATAAGGCTTATACACGGCAAACGTTGTATCAATGGGCGCCAAGAAAACATTCGGCTCTACCTCTTGTTCCCAAAATTGACTTTCCCATGCCCGAACCTTATCTTTCAGCTGATAACAGTCGGGCAGATCATCAATACAAATAGAGAAACCCGCCTTTAATGCTTTCGGATATTTTTTCAGTAAGGAAACAAACTTCTCCATGAAATCATCGGGACAATCGGGATGAATTTCCAAATCGGAATCGGTATAAGCAAAATAAGAATCGGTAAACTGTTTATAAATACCGGTCTCCCATACCGCCAAATGCCCCACATTCTTATGCAATAAATATACCGGATAAGGGCATTCCCGATAATAATCGAGTAGAGGCGGATAACTCGACCCGTTATCGATGATGTATATATTTTTATATCCCCGCACTTCCAAACCATGAAGAAGTGTAAGCAAGGTTTCCAACCGATTGAAGTTATTGATGACAATCGGTATCTCCTTATAAGGAATATCGCGCACTCCGCAAAAACGTGCCTTCATACTCAAACGGAAATAACGAACAAAATTTTTCCGGGAAAGTTCAAAATCCACTTTTGCCTTCTTGTACTTACGGATAAGCTTGCGTCTCATAGCCCTTTTGTTTGTTACAAAGATATATATTAATTTACAAAAAAGGGGATAACAGATATATATCGAAAAACTTTTTTCTACATTTGTAACGGAAAACACCATTTATGCTACTCCCCTATAAAATAGAGAATCGCATCGAAGCGGGTTGCGACGAAGCCGGTCGCGGCTGCTTGGCCGGTGCCGTATATGCGGCGGCTGTCATATTGCCACCGACATTTCAAGACGAACGGCTCAACGATTCGAAACAACTCTCCGAAAAACAACGTTATGCCTTGCGCCCCGTCATCGAACAGAATGCCATCGCATGGGCCATAGGCGTCGTAATGCCAGAAGAAATCGACGAAATCAATATTCTGAAAGCTTCTTTTCTCGCCATGCATCGTGCCCTCGACGCTTTAAAGACTCGCCCCGAGGCATTGCTCATCGACGGAAACCGTTTCGTTCCCTACCATAACATACCCTATTCTTGCGAAATAAAAGGCGACGGACGATTTCTCTCTATCGCCGCAGCTTCGATTCTTGCCAAAACATATCGAGACGATTACATGACAAAATTGCACGAAGAGTTCCCACAGTATCACTGGAATGAGAACAAAGGGTATCCCACTCGCGCACACCGGGCTGCCATTGCACAATACGGTCCTACGCCCTATCATCGCAAGACATTCAACCTGCTGGGCGCAGAACAGCACTCGCTTTTTGAATGATGGCACGACCCCCAAAAAACGAGAAACACCTCCATAATAAAAAAAGCCAACCCTTTAAGGTTGGCTTTTTTATTATAAACCATCATTCTTTATTTGGTAGCAGCTTCGAGCTTTTTCATCATCACAAACATAAAGAGCGCCGACAAGAGGCAGAGTACGATAAATACCGACCATACCAACCACAGAGGCAAACCACCCCACAAAAAACCGCCGACCGAAACGAGGGCATTACCGATAGCCGTCGCTACGAACCAACCACCCATCATCATTCCTTTCAACTTGGGAGGAGCTACTTTCGAGACGAAAGATATTCCCATCGGAGAGAGTAACAACTCGGCAAACGTCAATACAAGATAGGTAGAAATAAGCCAATTTGCCGACACCAATGTCCCCTCTTCTCCCGACTTGACAACCTCTGCTTGAGCATCGGGTGTAAGCAGACCCAGCGACCCGAAAGCCATAATGGCAAATCCGGCAGCAGCGATCAACATACCGTAAGCGATTTTGCGAGGCGCAGAAGGTTCTTTGCCCCGTTTGGCCAACGCACCGAAAATTGCCATCGACACAGGGGTCAATGCCACGACATAGAACGGATTGAATTGCTGGAAAATAGGAGCAGACACGGCAATAGCGCCAGACAAGTTAAAATACTTATAGGCCAAAATGGCAATGACACCCAATACGATGGCCCCCGAAATAACCTTAGTCTGCTTCGTATCTCCCTGAAAAAGCGAGAAAAGTGCATATACACCGATGATGATCAGGACAAGATTCCATACACTGAAAAACATACTTTGAAGTCCTTCCGAACTCTTCGCAGTGAACTCATCAGCAAAATAGGTCAGCGTCAATCCATTTTGATGGAATGCCATCCAGAAAAACACTACAACTGCAAATACCAGACAAAGGGCAATAATACGTTGCCGGGTTTCGGCCGGAGAGAGATTATCCTCTGCCACCACATCTCCCGCTTTTCGTTGCCCCCCCTCTACATGACGGAATGTCGGGCGGAATACATAATAAATCGCCATAGAAATAACCAAGGCCACACAAGCAACGGCAAACGAGAAATGGTAAGCATCATTTGAAGAGAACCCGAGGCTTGTCTCTGCCCATTCTTTGATTTCCACCGCAGCCGTAGGAGCAAAAAGTGCACCCACATTGATCGCCATATAGAAAATAGAAAATGCAGCATCTCTCTTCGAGGCATATTTGGGATCGTCGTAAAGATTACCCACCATCACTTGTAAGTTTCCTTTGAAAAGACCCGTACCGATACTGATAAACGCCAATGCCAAAAGCATACATATCATTGCTATCGTATCGCTTCCCAATGGGAGGGAAAGCAACAAATAACCCGCAAACATAATGGTAATACCGATGGTAACCATCTTTCCAAATCCGAATTTATCGGCCATTATACCTCCGATAAGGGGCATAAAATAAACGAGACCGAGGAATGTACTGTAAATCGCTCCGGCCACCCCGGCATCAAGACCGAAATTGGCGCGCAGGAAAAGAGCAAATACTGCAATCATCGTGTAGTAGCCGAAGCGTTCGCCCGTGTTGGCAAGCGCCAAAGCATACAAACCCTTAGGTTGATTTTTAAACATGTTCTTTCTTAGTTTAGGTTTATACTATTATTGTTTCTGTTCGTCTTCTTGTGCCTTGAACACCATAGCGTAAAGCCGCATCTGTTTTACCATGGCAAGCAAACCGTTCGAGCGGGTAGGCGACAAATGTTCCGTAAGCCCTATCTGTTCGATGAAATAAAGATGTGTATCGAGAATTTCTCGCGGAGTATGACCGGACAAAACCTTGATTAGCAACGAAACGATACCTTTCACAATCACAGCATCGCTCTCGGCCCGATAAAAGACTTTTCCGTCGCGATATTCGGCATGAAGCCATACCCTACTCTGACAACCTTCTATAAGGTTGCTTTCGACCTTGAATTGTTCGTCGAGGGGAGACAGGGAATTTCCCAACTCTATCAACAATGCGTATTTATCCATCCAATCATCGAAAGCCGAAAACTCATCGATGACCTCATCTTGTATCTGATCAATAGTCGTCATTTTTCAAATTCTGTATTTCTTATTCGTTATATATTACCCACAACAACGTCTGACCCACAGCTTTGAGCGTTCCCTTATCGATATTTTCAAGGGTATCGTCGAGCGTATGCCACTGAGGTACAAATCCTCCCTGCGACTCATCGTAGGCGATAATGTCGATACTCGGTACACGACGCCCCACATATACGTGGTCGTCATTGATATAGCCACCTCTTTCATCAACAAAATAGTCTCCGTATCCCAAAGACTGAGCTGCTTTCCAAACCTTGTCTACAATACTGGGAGCTTGTTGCATCGAAACGCCTTCACGCGGGAACCGACTATTCTTCCCGCCCACCATATCGAGCAAAATACCGTAACGCGCCCGATAAGCCGGGTTATGAGGCCTACGGGCCCAATACTGAGAACCGAGTGCCCAAGAATCTCCCTGCTCGGGACGGTCGGAGAAATAAGGTTGGCCATAATCCTCTACATCGAAAAATATAATATCTATTCCTATCCGTGGAGACCGAGCATGTATCTGACGTGCCGTTTCGAGCAAAACGGCCACACCGCTCGCCCCGTCATTTGCCCCGTCGATAGGCAATCGATGGTTTTTCTGCTGCGGATCATTATCGGCATAAGGGCGTGTATCCCAATGAGCGAAGAGCAACACCCGATCCTTTTTTTCGGGTGAATAAGACGCAATGATATTACGGGCATCGAGCATTGTTCCGTCATAAGCCCTCACCCGAAAATCCTGCAAAGCCACTTGTGCTCCATGCCGCCGCAATTCTGCCGCCAAATATTCAGCCGCATTCCGGTGAGCCGGAGTATTGGGCACACGAGGACCAAATGCCACCTGACGTTCGACATAAGCAAAAGCCGAGTCGGCATCGAAATCCGGCACATCGACAACATGTGGCGATGTCTGCGTCTGTGAAGAAGAGGAAGAAGGCTGGCGACAAGCCGTCGTAAAAAGTATTGCAGCAAAACTCCCCAAACAAAGGAGCACAGAAAGCAAAGAAAAACGACGTCTCATCATGGTATAGGTTTTGATTTCCAAAGATAAAAGATTTTCAACAAAAATATCGACCCGCCTATTTATATTTACACTTTTTAAGAGTAATTCTCTGCCGCATTCTGCACACATCTCATTACTCTGAGAAAATTTTCTCCCCATATTTTTTCGAGCATCTCCTCGGTATATCCTTTTCTCAACAAGGCTTTTGTGATATTTATCAGTTCATCGGCCGCCTCACAACCGGGAATACCTCCGCCACCGTCGAAATCAGAACCGATACCGACATAATCGACGCCCACCAACTGCACGACATGATCAATATGCGCGACAATATCGGCCATCGAGGGTTCTCTTCCCTTCGCCAAAAAATATTCATAGAGACAAATCTGAATCACTCCGCCACGAGCCGCAAGAGCCCGAATCTGATCATCGGTCAAATTCCTCGGGTGATCGCACAAAGCCCGGCACGAAGAGTGCGTCGAGACAACCGGTACACGGCTCGCCTCCAACGCATCATAGAAACTTCTTTCGGAGACATGGGCCAAATCGACCATCATTCCCACGCGGTTCATCTCCCGCACGACTTCGCGGCCGAAAGGGCTCAAACCGCCGTGTTCACCTGTCCCCTTTGCCGAATCGCATATATCATTGTCGCCGTTATGACATAGCGTCATATATACAACTCCCATACGACGGAAACGCGCCACTTGGGAAAGATTGCGACCTATGGCATACCCGTTCTCGATTCCCATGAAAACGGCTTTCTTCCCGGCTCTTTTCAGGCGACAGACATCGTCAGGAACAAACGCCTGCTGCACACGTTCGGGATAACGCGCCAACTGTCGGCCCAATTCTCCCAGTATCGCATCGGCTTTTTCCGTTGCCGATTTCAAACCTTCTTCATCTCTTTTCCCTTGCGGGAGATAAGCCACCATACATGTCGCATCGATACCCCCGTCTTCCATTTTCGGCAAGTCCACTTTCAGGCGGGAATCGCGTCGGCCGACATCTATCTTCTCCGGGAAAAACATGGGAGTATCGCAGTGCGAATCGAGCGACACATATTCCTCGTGAAAAGTTCGAGCCCGCCTATATATGCGCGCCTCATCGACCAAATACTCGAAAAGAGGCAAAGACGTTCCGTCTCCTCCGGCCAAAAGCTGCTCGGGATGCCACTGTACGCCATAAACCGGATAATAAGGGCTCTCGACAGCTTCATTCACCCCGTCGGACGAAAACGCGACGGCCCGTAACGACGGGGCCACCTCCCGCACTGCCTGATGGTGCAATGAATTGACCCCTATACGCACTTTTCCCAACAAACGGGAAAGGCGAGACCCTTCCACAAGAGAAACATCATGGGAGGGCTGCTGCTTATCATTTTCTTGCGAATGGGACAATGCACCGGCCGGATATTCCGAAGGCAGGTCTTGGTAAAGCGTCCCTCCCAATGCCAAATTAATGAGCTGATGCCCCCGACAAATTCCGAAAACAGGAAGCTGACGCCGCAAAGCCATGCGCAAAAGGGAAAATTCCGTAATGTCCCTTCCGGCATCGGTACAATCGGCCAACGGAGAAAGATCTTTTCCCAAAACTGCCGATGAAAAATCGCCCCCGCCCGTCAGCAAAAGGCCGTCGATACGGTCGATGACACGTTCCAGCACGGCAGAATCGGCACACACGGGCAAAAGCAACGGAGCACCGCCGGCACGACGTACGGCCTCGACATAAGGATCGGCAATACAAGTAAGATTTTCTCCGGAGCGGTGATTGCTGGTGATGCCGATAACCGGAAGCCCGGAATATCCGCAACGATTATCGATTTCGAGAAAAAGAGCCGACAACGGCGCAGTGAGCCGTTCGTCGGAAAAAAGATTTTCCATCATTCCACTTTCAAATATCCGATAAGACACGAGGCGACCCGAAAAGGACGCCTCGCAGACATATGGAAAGAATACGATACATAAAACGACAAACCGGATGCTACAACGCATTTTTACGTATCAGATATTCGGCGATTTGCACGGCATTCAAGGCTGCGCCTTTTTTTATTTGATCGCTTACCGCCCAGAAAGTCAACCCGTTCGGATTTGAGATATCTTTGCGGATACGCCCCACATATACAGGATCTTTCCCAGCAATATCGAGAGGCATGGGATAAACACGGTTGGCAGGTTCGTCCATAAGTACGACCCCGTCGGCTTTGGAAAAAGCCTCACGGGCTTCTTCGACCGACACGGGACGTTCGGTCTCGATCCAAATAGCCTCGGAATGTGCACGCATCACCGGGACACGCACGCACATGGCACTGACCTTTACATCGGAGTGCATGATCTTGCGGGTCTCATTGAACATTTTCATTTCCTCTTTGGTGTAGAGGTTGTCGGTAAACACGTCGACCTGAGGTATCACATTATAAGCCAACTGATAATAGAACTTCTGTACCGTAGGAGCTTCACCTTTCATCAGCTCTTCATACTGGTGTACAAGCTCGTTCATAGCTGCTGCTCCCGCTCCGCTGGCGGCTTGGTAAGTTGCAACATGCACCGACTTGATATGCGAGAGATTTTCTATGGCCTGCAATGCGACCACCATCTGTATCGTCGTACAGTTGGGATTGGCAATCACCCCTCGGGGACGCACTTTGGCATCGGGGCCATTGACTTCGGGCACGACCAAAGGCACGTCATCGTCCATACGGAAAGCGCTGGAATTATCGATCATCACAGCCCCGTATTTGGTAATGGTTTTCTCAAATTCTTTCGACGTACCAGCTCCCGCCGACGTGAAAGCAATATCCACACCTTTAAAATCGTCATTGTGTTGCAATTCCTTCACAACAATATCTTTACCCCGGAAGTTATATGAAGTTCCGGCACTGCGAGACGAACCGAACAGCAACAATTCGTCAATCGGAAAATTTCTCTCGGCCAAGACCCGCAGGAATTCTTGTCCCACAGCTCCGCTGGCTCCGACAATGGCTACTTTCATTTCTTATCTTATTTTTTATGACTATTCAACAGCTCGAATCTTTCAGTTGTCGCTTTCGACCGACAAAGATATTTCGATTTTAAAACTTGGCAAAATTAACGGTTTTCCTTATATTTCATACTCAAACGTCCACTTTTTTATCAAAAATGGCGTTTTCCTGTACGATTTCCGTCTTTCGAGACCGATCATATCGTCTTTTTTCTTACTTTTGTTCATTCATTTTTCGAACCGAAATCATACCGCAGAATTTTCAGAATCATGGATATCAGCCGATTCTTACCCGCATTACCGTTTACCGATCCGGTACTGATATTTTTTATCGTGCTGACTATAATTCTGTTTGCCCCCTTGTTGCTGAACAAACTGCGTATTCCCCACATCATCGGTATGATTTTGGCCGGAACCTTGTTCGGCCCGCACGGGTTGGATTTCCTCGCTTATGACAGCAGCTTCAAAATTTTCGGGAATGTCGGTTTGCTCTACCTGATGTTTCTGGTAGGGCTCGAAATGAACTTGAATGATTTCCGTAAAATAAAACTTCGCGGCATCACATTCGGCATATACACGTTTATAATCCCCATGATACTGGGTACATTATCGAGTATCTACCTGTTACATCTCGACCTCACGACATCGATCCTGTTGGCGAGCATGTATGCGTCGCACACGTTGGTGGCCTATCCTATCGTACTCCGGTATGGTGTAGGCAGGCGTCCGGCAGTAACCATTACCATAGCAGGCACGATCATTACCGTATTAGGGGCACTCATCATACTCGCCGTCATCGTAGGCATGCAGACGGGGACCATCAACGAATGGTTCTGGGTGCGTCTCCTTCTTTCTATGATCGCATACAGTTTGTTTATTCTTTTTGTCTTTCCGCGCATCGCCCGATGGTTTTTCAAAAAATACAACGACAACGTATCGCAATACATCTTCGTATTGGCTCTCGTCTTTCTCGCTTCGGCTCTGGCCAAACCGGCCGGGCTCGAACCGATTCTCGGAGCATTTTTCGTAGGTGTCGTACTCAATCGTTTCATACCCTCGGTATCTCCGCTGATGAACCGAATAGAATTTGTAGGCAACGCCCTTTTCATTCCCTATTTTCTCATCGGAGTGGGTATGCTCATAGACCCGTCCGTCGTATTTTCGGGTTGGGAAGCACTGTTTGTCGCAATCGTCATGTCGGTCGTCGCCACGATTTCAAAATGGTTGGCCGCTTGGATTACCCAAAAGAACTTCGGCCTCGATAAAATCGACCGGGCCATGATTTTCGGACTGAGCAACGGACAGGCAGCCGCCACCCTTGCCGCTGTACTCATCGGTTACGACATCGGTTTATTCGACATCAATATCCTCAACGGTACGATTATCATGATTTTGGTAACATGTACCATCAGTTCCTTTGCGACCGAACGCGCCGCACAAAAAATGGCAACCCTGCAACCGGCCGAAGACCCCGATAAAAACCGAGACAATACCGGCCATGCGCGCATTCTTATACCCGTTGCCAACCCCGATACGCTGGAAAACCTTGTGAACCTTGCCGTTTTGGCAAAGGGACAGCATAAGCAACAACCGCTTTATGCTTTACATGTCATCGATGACAACAAGACCGTATTACGTTCGGGAGAAGCCGGACAGATTTTGTTGGACAGAGCCACAAAAATCGCGGCAGCATCGGATACCCGACTTACCGGCTTATCCCGATACGATGTAAATATCACCAGCGGAATCATTCACACCATCAAAGAGCAAAATATCTCGGACGTCATACTGGGATTGCACCACAAAAGCAATATCGTCGACAGCTTTTTCGGTTCGAAAATAGAGAATTTGTTGAAGAGCACCCACAAAATGGTAGCTATCACCAAGTGCATCATACCTATAAACATGACGACCCGTATCGTCGTCGCCGTTCCCGAAAAAGCCGAATACGAAAGCGGCTTTACCAAATGGATAGACCGTATTGCCAATATCGGAAAACAAATAGGTTGCCGGGTTATCTTCTACGCTCATCACAACACCATCACCGTTCTGAAAAACGTATTGCGACACAGCCGATACGGTATCTCCTGCGAATTTGAAGTGCTCGACGACTGGGCCGATATACTCACACTTACAGGCGTTGTCCTGCAAGACGACTTGCTCGTCATTGTCAGCGCCCGCCACACGTCTCTCTCATACAACAGCGAATTCGAAAAACTTCCCCTGCAACTTTCCCGATATTTTGCCGGAAATAACTTTATCGTACTTTTCCCCGAACAATTCGGCGAAGAAAACGAACAACTCACGTTTACCTCAGATCCCCTATCTATCGACGTACAACACAACTATACCCGCCTTACAACCGTACGCGATTTCTTCGAAAAATTCTCCCGCCGCCGTAAGTTGTGGAACCATCGTCGGCAAAAGCTCAAACAGAAGCGGAAAGAAAAATAACCGGCCATATAACTCCGGCAGGACAGAAACGATTTGCCGGGATTTTTCGGCATTTCATATCGATTTCCTATAAAATCCATCGATTCTCAATAATTTTGCATACCTTTGCAACCCAATATAATCACACTACTTATCACATGAATAAAATAATCAGCAAAGAGTACTTCTCTGCCAACGTCGTCAAATTCGACGTAGAAGCTCCGCTCATTGCCAAAGCCCGTAAAGCAGGACACTTCGTCATCGTCCGTACAGGAGAAAAAGGAGAACGCATTCCTTTGACCATTACATCTTCCGATCCCGAACGAGGAACCATTTCCCTCGTCATACAAGCCGTCGGAAAATCGACCCGGAAATTATGTTCCCTCGAAGTCGGCGATTACATCACCGATGTCGTAGGGCCGCTGGGACAAGCAACCCATGTCGAAAAAGTCGGCACCGTCGTTTGTTGCGGCGGAGGCGTAGGTGTCGCTCCCTTACTGCCCATCGTCGAAGCCATGAAAAAAGCCGGGAACCGAGTCATTACGGTATTGGCAGCACGTACCAAAGAGCTGATTATCCTCGAAGAACAAGTGCGTCCCTATTCCGATGAAGTAATCATTATGACCGACGACGGTTCATACGGAAAAAAAGGACTCGTTACCAATGGCGTAGAAGAGGTTATCAACCGTGAAAAAGTTGACTTGTGTGTTACAATAGGCCCGGCCGTCATGATGAAGTTCGTTTCGCTCCTTACCCAAAAATACGATATTCCTACGATGGCATCGCTCAACACGATCATGGTCGACGGTACAGGTATGTGCGGTGCATGTCGCGTTACTGTGGGCGGAAAAACGAAATTCGTATGCGTCGACGGCCCCGAATTCGATGCTCACCAAGTCGATTTCGACGAAATGATCATGCGACTTTCTTCGTATAAAGGAATCGAATAAACGCAACCACTCATGGACAACAAAGAATATCTGAACACAGAAAGAGCAGCATCATGGCGTGAAGCTCTCCGCAAATCAAAACCCAATAAAGATCGTATCAACATCTCCCGTACGGAGATGAACGAACTTCCCCCCGACTACCGCATAACATGCAACGAGGAGGTAAATCAAGGTCTCACCCGGGAACAGGCTCTCATCGAAGCATCTCGTTGCCTCGACTGCCCCGATCCGCTTTGCATTACGGGCTGCCCTGTGGGTATAAACATACCCAAATTCATCAAAAATATCGAACGGGGAGAAATTCTCGAAGCGGCAAAAACGCTGAAAGAGACCAGTGCGCTGCCTGCCGTATGCGGCCGTGTTTGCCCGCAGGAGAAACAGTGCGAATCGAAATGTTTCTATTTGCAGAAACTCAAAAAACAACCTGTCGCTATCGGATACCTCGAACGTTTTGCTGCCGACTACGAACGGGAAAGCGGACAAATCTCCACACCGGAAATATCGTCCCGCAACGGCATAAAAATAGCAGTCGTCGGTTCCGGACCTGCCGGACTCTCTTTTGCCGGCGACATGATAAAGAAAGGGTACTCGGTAACCGTATTCGAAGCTCTCCACGAAATCGGCGGAGTTCTGAAATACGGAATTCCCGAATTCCGCCTGCCCAACCGTATTGTGGACGTGGAAATCGATAACCTGCGGAAAATGGGTGTCGAATTCATCACCGACTGTATCATCGGGAAAACCCTCTCCTATGAAGATCTGCATGAAATGGGATTCAAAGGAATTTTCGTCGCCAGCGGCGCCGGTCTGCCCCGTTTCATGAATATTCCGGGAGAAAATCTCATCGGGGTGATGTCAAGCAACGAATACCTGACCCGAGTGAACCTCATGCACGCCGCCGAATCCGATGCCGACACACCGGTCTTTCACGGACGACGTGTCGCCGTCATCGGCGGAGGAAACACGGCAATGGATTCGGTACGCACAGCACGGCGCTTGGGTGCGGAACGCGCCATCATCGTATATCGCCGCAGCGAAGCCGAAATGCCGGCTCGCGCCGAAGAGGTAAAACATGCCAAACAAGAAGGGATCGAATTCCTCACACTGCATAATCCCATTGAATACATAGGAGACGAAAAAGGACACGTCACCAAAATGCGCTTACAAAAAATGGAATTGGGTGAGCCTGACGAATCGGGTCGCCGTAGTCCTGTCGCCATACCGGGAGCCATTGAAGAAATCGACATCGACGTGGTTATCGTCAGCGTCGGCGTATCGCCCAATCCGCTCATACCCAACACGGTAAAGGGTCTCAACATCAGTAAATGGGGAACGATAGTCGTCGACCAAGAATCCATGAAAAGCGATCTGCCCGACCTTTACGCCGGAGGCGATATCGTGCGGGGAGGAGCCACCGTCATTCTTGCCATGGGCGACGGGCGACGAGCTGCCGCCGCTATGGACGCACAATTATCACACTCTCACTAACGGTATATCCAAGCAAAACAAGTAAGTAAAAGAATGTCGCCCAAGTCGGGCGGCATTCTTTTTTTAAGAGAGAAAAAACCTTGAATTTCGCTAAAATGAATTTATAATCATTTTCTATCGGAGAAGTATTATTATCTTTGCTTAGATTTAAATTATCAACAGATTCCCAACCTTTTCGAGCCCCGGTCCACCATGCTTTCGACAATATACAGAGTACGAACCTTTCTATTCATAATTCTTCTCTTGGGGGGAGGTGCCGCTTTGCATGCTCAAAATCCGGGACAGATATACGACCTAATTATCGAAAAGAAAATCGAAAAAGCCATCGAAAAACGGAACAAAATCTATGATAACGAGAAAAAAAGCGACCTGTTGCTCATAGATCTGTGCGATTGCTTATTATTCAATACCCCGGAATATAAAGCCTACAACCCACAGAAATCTTATGAGATATTCAATAAATCGTTGTTACCCAACAGTAAGGAACGTACTCTCATCAAGTTTCTCGACAAAAAAGACAACTCTCTCGACAGCATACGCACGCAGATAGAACAAAGTCTATACAACCTCGCCTGCCGGGAAAATACCGAAGATAGCTATGCCCGATTCATCGATTTGTGTCCGCAAAGCAAATGGGTAGAATCTGCCGCCCGAAAGCAAGAAGACATAGCATACCGCCAAGCCATAGAAAAAGGCACAATCGAAGGGTATAACTATTTCTTATCGCACTATGCGTCTTCCGAACATGTCGTAGAGATAACCCGACTGGCCGATAAAACGACTTTCGCACAACTCGACAATACAATCGAGGCCTATAAAAAATTCATCGAGCTATATCCGCAATCGGCACTTATCGAAGAGGCACAAAGCCGGATATACCGCCTTGCCTACGCCCAAGCACGTAAAACCCATACACGAGAAGCATATCGACAACTGCTCGCGGAATATCCCGACCACCCGATGAAAGAAGAGGCGCAATCGGCCATCGAGTCGTTCGACTACCTGAACATTACCCAGCAGCCGACGCAATATGCGTACGATAAATTTTTACGGGACTATCCCCATTCTACCTACATCGCGCCGCTCAACGACTGGCTGGGACATCTGCAAAAAAGTAATTGGCACTGGTCTCGAAACAATCTCAAAGGGTATGTCAAAAGCATACAGGAAACCACAATCTCCAAACAAAACGGGAAAGAAATAAAAAGTACAGTTACCTCTCTGTACGACCAGTTAGGACAGCTTCTTCTCGTCGAAACAAAGAAAAACGGGAAAACCGAGGAAAAAAGCTATCTCTACCACCCCGATTTCACACTAAGTTCCATTTCTACACCGCTATGGAAAAAGACCTATTATTATAACAATCGGCGAGAAATAACCCGCATCGTGGAAACAGGAGAAAACGGGAAAGAACAGGAAATATGTAAACTGGATTACGGCAATGACCGATTGGCTACGCGTACCGACATCATCGACGGAGTAAAAAGCGGACGGAAAACCGAATATACCTACAATGAAGCCGGAGACCTCATATCTTCGAAAAGTTATAACGCCACCACTCCGCAAAATACTACAACGACCTATTATACACCGGGAGGTGATGTAAAACTCGAAATCGTAATCAACGGACGTTCCCGCCGTGAAAAAATCTATTTTTACAACGAACGCAACGATGTATCGAAAATAACCTCGGTCAACGGTAGTCAAAAAGAAGACTCGACATTCGATTACACTTACGACGAACTTGGAAATTGGACCGTACGCACGCAATACTCGGGAAAGGACACGATAACAACTCATCGTGTAATCGAATATTACACATACGAATAGGTCGTCTCTTACAAAAATAAAAAAGAAATAAAAAAGATTTGTATTCCAAAAAATCCTACCTTTGTGGGAAAATTCAACACATCAAAAAAATCATGTCAACTTATACCGAAGATACCCGCAAAGTAACTACACGCCGCCTTATCGAAATGAAAGAACGCGGCGAAAAAATATCGATGCTTACCGCTTACGATTACTCTATGGCGACACTTATCGACCGTGCCGGCATGGACGTAATTCTGGTCGGCGACTCGGCCTCGAACGTCATGGCAGGAAATGTTACCACACTGCCCATGACCCTCGACCAGATGATCTATCACGGACAGTCGGTCGTTCGCGCCGTAAAACGTGCACTTGTCGTTGTCGACATGCCTTTCGGTTCCTATCAGGGAAACTCCAAAGAGGCTTTGGCATCGGCCATACGCATTATGAAAGAGACCGGAGCTGATGCCATCAAACTCGAAGGTGGAGAAGAAATAAAGGAATCCATCGTCCGTATTCTCAGTGCCGGAATCCCCATCATGGGACATCTCGGACTTACCCCCCAATCGATCAATCAATTCGGAACTTATGCCGTGCGGGCAAAAGAAGAGGCCGAAGCACAACAACTCATTAAAGACGCCCATTTGCTCGAACAACTCGGTTGCTTTGCCATCGTCTTGGAAAAAATACCGGCAAAACTCGCTGCCCGGGTAGCCGAAGAGGTAACTATTCCCATCATCGGTATCGGTGCCGGAGGTGGTGTCGACGGTCAGGTGCTGGTCATGCACGACATGTTGGGTATCAATAAAGACTTTTCTCCCCGCTTCCTGCGCCGCTATGCCAACCTGCATGCCATTATAACCGACGCGGTGAAGCAATACATATCCGATGTCAAGGAACAAGACTTCCCCAACGAATCGGAACAATACTAATCTCTGAAATCTCCCTAAAACAACAAGAGGCAATCATTTTGATTGCCTCTTATTTTTATAACCGATTATATTTCGCCGGAGTCCTTTTGCTGCAAATAGGCCTGTGCCGTCCGGTCGAGTTCGTCATACCATTCTTCCCCGAAGCAGCGTATCAACGGTTCTCGCAGAAAGCGGTAGACTTTCACACCCTCTTTCCGACCCAATACTTCGGCCGCCTTGCATATCTTCCAACGATGATAATTGACTGCCGTAAAAGCGGGATAACGGGTTACACGCACCGGATAAAGGTGGCACGACAAAGGTTTGTAAAACGATACACGACCCTCGCGATACGCCTTTTCAATAGCACACATGCACATGCCGTCCTCACCATAACAGGTAAAGACGCAATCTTTACCGCCAACAATCGATGTTACCAAATCGCCTTCCTCATCGACATAAGCCACTCCTTGCGAGTTGATTATCTCTCGGGCAGCGGGAGTCAAATCATTCCACACCTCAGGCAGCAACTCCATAAGCACCAGCCGCTCATCCTCGGTAATCGGCGCTCCCGCATCGCCTTCGATGCAACAGGCGCCCCGACACGCGGAAAGATTACAGATAAAATCCCGCTCGATGACATCGAGACTGATAAGCGTATCGCCTATCTGCAACATATACTCTTCGTTGTATTTTAATCTTTTATCAGACATTTACCCGTCATTTCGGCAGGAAGCTCTATTCCCATGATATGACATAACGAGGGAGCGACATCGGCGAGAATACCATTCTCTACTTGCGCCTCTTTATTTGCTGTTACATATACGAAAGGCACGGGATTGAGCGAATGCGCCGTATTCGGCGTATCATCGGCATTCAAGGCATGATCGGCATTTCCGTGGTCGGCGATGATAATAGCTTCATAACTGTTGGCCACGGCCGTATCGATTACCGAACCCACACACTCGTCTACTGCTTTAACCGCTTTTTCGATGGCCTCGTACACACCGGTATGTCCCACCATATCGCCGTTAGCGAAATTACAAACGACAAGATCGTATTTTCCCGAAACCAATGCGTCATTGAGCGCATCTTTCACCTCATAAACACTCATTTCGGGTTTCAAGTCGTAAGTTGCAACTTTGGGCGAAGGTATCAGTATGCGGTCTTCGCCGTCGAATTCCTTTTCACGTCCCCCCGAGAAAAAGAACGTTACATGCGCATATTTCTCGGTTTCGGCAATACGCAGCTGCTTACGACCGGCTTTCGACACAATTTCGCCCAACGTATTTATTACATTCTCCTTATCGAAAAGGATATGCAATCCGGTAAACTTGGCATCATAAGGGGTCATACAGCAATAATACAAAGGCAAGGTATGCATTCCCGCTTCGGGCATATCTTGCTGGGTAAGTACGATGGTCAGCTCTTTGGCACGGTCATTGCGATAATTGAAGAAAATAACCACATCGCCCTCCTCGATGACCGATAAGGGTTTCCCGTCGGCTCCGACATGGACAATCGGTTTTACAAATTCATCGGTAACATCGGCGTCATACGAAGCCTGCATGGCAGCAACCATATCGGTAGCGGGAGTTCCCTTTCCATAGACAAGCAGATCATAAGCCTCTTTCACCCGTTCCCAACGTTTGTCCCGGTCCATAGCATAATAACGGCCTATAATCGAGGCGATAGCCCCTTTCTTTCCCGAAAGATGTTTTTCGAGTGCCTCGATAAACCCTTTTCCGCTGCGCGGATCGGTATCGCGGCCGTCCATAAAACAATGCACAAACGTCTTATCGATACCATACTCGGTAGCAATATCGCACAAAACGAAAAGGTGATCGAGAGAACTGTGCACACCACCGTCGGAGACAAGGCCCATAAGGTGAACCTGTTTCCCGTTCTCGCGGGCATATGTAAAGGCACTGACAATCTCGGGGTTAGAGAAAATCGACTTGTCGGCACAAGCACGGTTTATCTTCACCAAGTCCTGATATACGACGCGACCGGCACCGATATTGAGGTGTCCGACTTCGGAGTTCCCCATTTGGCCGTCAGGCAGGCCGACGTTTTCTCCCGAAGCCTGCAATTGTGAATGCGGATAAGCCGCCAACAATTTATCCCAATGCGGAGTAGGTGTGTTATAAATCACATCGTCTTTGGCCCGGTCGCCTATGCCCCAGCCGTCAAGAATCAACAGAAATGCTTTTTTGTTCATTGCAGTAAACTTTTTAATATCTTTTTTACCAGAATAGTTTTTTATTCTTCCTTTTTATCGGGCAACGGAGTAAAATTGGTATACAGATAGCGCTTGATACTGCGCTTGGGTGTCTTCTCAAACTCCGACTGATAAATATATATGTGCGCGATATTTTCATAAGGTGCCACCTCTTTATTGAGGTTGCGGCGCACTTCCTCCATCGCAACCGGCAGATCTTCTTGGGTAAGACCATACGTATCGACAGCCTCGAAATCGGGATATACCAAAGCAACGAGCTTTCCTTCTTTTTCGATAACGAGACTCTCCATGACAAATGGCATGTTATTGAGTTTCGACTCTATCTCTTCGGGATAGATATTCTGCCCGTTAGCGCCAAGTATCATCGTCTTATAGCGTCCCTTGATAAAGATGGTTCCGTCCTCGCTTACCGTACCCATATCGCCGGTATGCAACCAACCGTCTTTCAATACATCGGCCGTTGCTTCTTCATTTTTATAGTACCCTTTCATCACATTTTCGCCCCGTACGCAGATTTCTCCGGGTATCAGTTGCGGGTCGGTCGAGTCGATTTTCACTTCCATATAGCCGGGAAGGATACGTCCCGATGAGCGGGGAATAAATTCTTGCCAATGCGTGTAACTGATAAGCGGAGCACATTCGGTCATTCCGTAACCTACCGTAAACGGGAATTTGATTTTATGAAGGAATGCTTCCACCTCGGCATTCAAAGGAGCTCCGCCTACGATAACCTGCTCGAAACGTCCGCCGAAAGCATCGACCAGTTTCTTGCAAACCTGCCCGTAAATACGGCTGTCGAGTACCGGAAGAGACAACGCCCAACGCATCGTACGCTTATTGAGCATAGGAAGTATCTGCTTGCGATATATCTTTTCGAGAATAAGGGGTACGCAGATGATGAGATTGGGTTTCACTTCCTCCAATGCTTTCAATAAAATTTTAGGCGAAGGGATCTTGCCCAGCAGAGTAACGTGCGTCCCGACAGCTAACGGTGTCAGCAAGTCGAAAGCACAGCCGTAAGCATGAGCCAGAGGGAGGAACGATAAGCACTTGCTACCTTTGTAATGTAGTTTCGATTGCATGCCGAAACAGGTATTCCCCGCCAAATTATTTCCGGTAAGCATCACGCCTTTACTGAATCCCGTCGTACCCGAGGTGTAATTGATAAGACTCACCTTATCGTTGCCCAATTCGGCATATTTTATATCGTTACGGGAAAAACCGTCGGGATAAGTTTTCTCGAAATGCCGGTCGATATCGGCAAGATACTGCATGATATCTTCTCCGTCTCTCTGGTCGAGGCAACCATAATCGTCGAGGGAAATGACACCCCGCACCTGATTGAGTTTCTCCATTTCGATATGCTCCCACGCCAAACTGCCGGAAAAGAGCAATACAGCATCGGAATGGTTTATGATGTGATGTACATCATTGGGATTGAAATCTTGTAGAATAGGAACAATAATCGCCCCATAAGTAACCGTAGCGAAAAAAGCCATCACCCAACGCGGAGTATTCCGCCCGATAAGAGCGATCTTGTCGCCCCGGCGTATCTGGCAATGCCGTAACAAGAGATGTATACGGGCTATCTGTCGGGCCATATCGCCGTAAGTAAATGTCTCGCGGGTATTGTAATCGGTCAATGCCGGCAGGTCCCAATTCTCCTTGAAACTTTTCTCGTAGATTTTGATGAAATTTTCCTCTACCATGAGATAACAAATATATTTTCCGCAAAGGTAAAATAAAAAAACAAATAATGATACCGAATAGGTAAAGAAGGAAAAGATTATCAAGGTTTTCGAGATATTTCATTATCTTTGGCAACGCATATAGCATTCCAGAATAAAAAGCAGACGACCCGCATTGTGTGCCGCCCGTTTTTCACATTTACAACAAACAGATTTATTTCTACCGCAATATACCCAACCGACTTATTTCCAACTCAAAAAAACAAATACTTCGAATGAAAAATCCGTCTATTCTCACATTGTGTGTTTTATGTGTCTTCCTGTCCGTATCATTCTCTATCACGGCACAAAATGAAGCCAAAGAAGAACCCCTCGGGACACCCGCCCGCTATCTGTTTCCCGATGATTACATGGCCGACCCATCGGTACATATTTTCGACGGGAAAGTCTATATTTATCCTTCCCACGACTGGGAATCGGGAGTTACCAATCCCGAAGACGGGAATCACTTCAACATGCGCGACTACCATGTATTTTCGACAAAAAATCCTCTAAACGGCAAAGTTACCGATCACGGCGTTGTTCTTTCTCTCGAACAGATTCCGTGGGCAAGCCGGCAACTTTGGGCTTGCGATGTCGCTTGTAAAGACGGAAAATATTACATGTATTTCCCGGCCAAAGACAAAAACGACATTTTCCGCCTCGGTGTAGCCGTAGGCGAAAAGCCTTACGGTCCTTTCATTCCTCAGCCCCATCCCATGCGGGGGAGTTACAGCATCGACCCTGCTGTATTTGAAGACAACGGCGAATACTATATCTATTTCGGAGGTTTGCAAGGCGGACAGCTTCAACGCTATCGGGATAACAAGGCACAAGAATGCGGTATCATTCCCGGAAAAAACGAAGAGGCTCTTCCCGCACGGGTAGCACGCCTCAGTGACGATATGCTCGAATTTGCCGAAGACCCGCGCCCGGTAATGATCCTCGACACAAACGGGAACCCTCTCAAAAGCGGAGATCCGCATCGTTTTTTTGAAGCGGCATGGGTACACAAATACAACGGGAAATATTACTTTTCTTACTCGACCGGCACGTCTCATATGCTCTGTTATGCCATAGGCGACAACCCCTACGGGCCGTTCACTTACACGGGAGTAATACTCACACCCGTAATCGGCTGGACGACCCATCACTCGATATGTCAATACAAAGGCAAATGGTACCTCTTTTTCCACGATAGCGCCCCGTCGGGAGGCGTATCATACCTGCGCAGCATGAAAGTCTGTGAACTGGAATATAACCCCGACGGTACCATACGCACCATTTCGGGTGAACCCAAACAGGCACGATGACAAATTCCTCGATAAGTCAGAAAAGATTCATAATTTTTTTCCTTTTCCCCTCAGAAGAAAAGAGTATTTCATGGCGTTAAATAAAAAGAAAGTGTCTGCTATTACGGTTTATTTATACGTGAAATATTACTTTTGTATCGAAATCTGTCATTAAATAGAACCAGATGATCGACCGCCAGACATTCGGACCACAAACCGCTGCTTATTATACTTTGGGGTGCAAACTCAATTTCGCCGAAACTTCGACCATCGGACGCATGCTCGAAGAAAGGGGCATACGTCGCGCCCGAAACGGAGAACCCGTCGACATCTGCATCATCAACACCTGCTCGGTAACGGAACTCGCCGACAAAAAATGCCGGCAAACCATACGCCGTATTTCCCGCCAACACCCCGAAGCCGTCGTTATCGTAACCGGTTGTTACGCACAACTCAAACCCGAAGAGATCGCCGGCATACCGGGTGTCGATATGGTACTGGGCGCAGGAGAAAAAGGAGAGATAGCCCGATACCTCGACAAACTGCAAAAGAAAGAAGAAACCGACAAAATATTTACCACCCCCAGCCAGAAAATCGATAATTTCGCCCCTTCGTGTTCGCGAGGCGATCGTACACGCTATTTTCTCAAAGTACAAGATGGTTGCGACTATTTCTGCTCATATTGCACGATACCTTACGCCCGGGGAAGAAGCCGCAACGGACACATCGCCGACCTTGTAGAGCAAGCCCGTAACGTGGCTCGTGAAGGCGGCCATGAAATCGTCCTGACGGGAGTGAACATAGGAGACTTCGGAAAAACGACCGGAGAGACATTTTTCGAACTCATACAGGAACTCGAAAAAATCGATGGCATAGACCGGTACCGCATCTCATCGATAGAGCCCAATCTACTGACCGACGAAATCATCGATTTCGTCGCCGCATCGAAACATTTCGCGCCACACTTCCACATACCCTTGCAATCGGGTAGCGATGAAGTCCTCCGCCTTATGCGCAGACGCTATGACACGCAACTCTTCGCGCGACGCATCGAACATATCAAACAAGTCATGCCCGACGCTTTCATCGGAGTCGACCTCATCGTCGGCATGCGCGGAGAGACCGACACACTTTTCGACGAATCGGCGCGGTTTATCGACAACATCGACATCTCCCAATTACATGTTTTCACCTATTCCGAACGTCCGGGTACGCAAGCTCTGAAAATAGAGCCCGTCGTACCGCAGGAAATCAGGCATGAACGTTGTCGCCGCATTCTCGAAATATCGGAAAAGAAACTGCACCGTTTCTACTCTTCTCAAATAGGCAAAACTCGGCCCGTGCTTTTTGAACACCCGGCAAAAAATGCCCCGATGCATGGGTTTACCGACAACTACGTGAGAGTGGAACTCCCTTTCGAAAAGAGCCTCATCAATACTGTATGCAATGTAAAAATAGGCGATTTCATCGAAAAAAACGATATTCCCGCTTTACATGCGCAACTCTTATAAAACAATATGAAGAAGCATACTTTACAAAATATTTGTCTGGCACCGTTCGGCCTTTCTCTGCGGTTACTGGCTCTGCTTCCTCTCCGCATCTTATATATTTTATCAGATCTGCTTTATCCTCTGGTCTACCATGTAAGCCGTTACAGGCTGCACATCGTGCGCAAGAACCTGAAAAACGCATTCCCTCAAAAGACTCCGCAAGAACGCAAAGCCATCGAACGACGATTCTACCGGCATTTTTGCGATTATTTTTTCGAGACGATCAAGTTATTGCACATCAGCGATGATGAAATGCGCAGGCGTATGCAATTCGTCGATGCGGAATTATTGGAATCGACGCTCAACAGCGGGCGTTCGGTCATCATGATGTTAGGGCATTACGGTAACTGGGAATATATCTCGTCGATCTCTCTATGGATGAATACCCCGAACACCCGTTTGGGACAGATCTACCGCCCGCTGAAAAACGAATGGTTCGACCGGTTATTCCTGAAAATACGTTCCCGTTTCGGTCTTACCTGCATACCCAAAGCCGGTACGCTGCGTTCCCTCCTGTCGGTACGTGCATCGGGAAAACAATCGGGAACAGGATTCATTTCGGACCAAACGCCATCTCCCGCCAATATACATCACTGGACAACTTTCCTCAACCAAGACACTCCAGTATTCACCGGAGGGGAAATCATTGCCAAAAAACTCGACATTGCCGTCATGTATTTCGACGTCGAAGTCATAAAACGGGGTTATTATCGGGCCACCATACGGGAAATAGAACTCGATCCGCGTACCCGTCCCGATTTCGAAATCACCGACCGATACATCGGGCTAATGGAACAAACGATACTTCGAGCCCCAGAATACTGGCTTTGGACCCACAACCGCTGGAAACACCGGCATTTATAATTCCTCTCCATGAAAAAAGTAGCAGTCGTCATACTCAACTGGAACGGACTCGACCTGATGAAAGAGTTTCTACCCTCGGTGTGTGCCAATACACCGACCGACATAGCCGACGTCGTTGTTGCCGACAACGGATCGACCGATGGTTCGGTCGAGTGGTTAAAAAAGAATCACCCCGATGTGGTACTACTCGAAATGGAAGAAAATCACGGTTATGCCCGGGGATATAATCTCGCCATAAAAAAACTGCCGTATCCTTACGTCGTCCTCCTCAACTCCGACGTCGAGGCCTCTCCCGACTGGCTTACACCATTGCTCGACTTCTGCGAATCCCACTCCGAAGCAGGCGCATGCCAACCCAAATTACTTGCTTACCGAGACAAAAAAGCATTTGAATATGCCGGTGCGGCAGGTGGATTTCTCGACAAATACGGCTATCCTTACTGCCGGGGACGTATCTTTTTCTCTATCGAAAACGATGAAGGACAATACGACTCGCCGGCCGAGATTTTTTGGGCGACAGGAGCCTGCCTCTTTATCCGTCGGGAGGTCTACCTGAAAGCCGGAGGCCTCGACGAAAGTTTCTTTGCCCACATGGAGGAGATAGACCTCTGCTGGCGTGTCAAACTATTGGGATACAAAATATACACCGTACCGCAAAGCCGTATGTACCATCTCGGCGGCGCTACGCTTTCGGCCAGCGAACCGCGCAAGACCTACCTCAATTTTCGCAACAACCTGCTGATGCTTTATAAAAACCTTCCGAAAAGCGAAGGTCGCAGAATTCTCATCATACGCCGATTGCTCGACACGATCGCCCTCGCCCGATATATCGCCGGAGGAGAATGGCAGCACGCCCGCGCCGTATGGCTTGCCCACAATCACTTCCGGAAAGAGCGCAAACGCTATCACGAACAGCCCGACACCAACATACTGAAAGAAACGCCCGAAGGCCGTCGGAACATCGTCATCGACTATTTCATACGCCGGAAACACACCTATCGCCCATAGTTTTTACCGGAATAACATCGAAAAAGAAAAAGATAACAAATGGGGAGACAGAAAACACGGATATTCTATTCGATAGCCAGTGTCAATACAAAATCGGGAAGACAGATATAATAAATGCGAAAATGACGGTTTTTGCCGGAACGAGATTCTTCCGCCTCAAAACGTCGGGCTTCATCAGAAGAAGGTGTGTACCGGAAAGGGATTATACGTAAATGCCGGGCAAAATCCACGCTTTCGATTCCCAAAATCTTAAACATCGACTCTTTGGCCGACCACAACAGTGTTGCCACGTCGTCGGGTACATCGACCTTCAACATTTCCCTCTCTTTCTCACCGAGAAAACGTTCTGATACCTTCAAAGCCCGTTTTCCCCACGTTTCAATATCGACACCGACCGGCTTGTCGGCCACTGCAACAACGACCCACCCTTGTGTATGGGAAATAGAAATATGGGCGGATTCATCGGAAATTTCGGGCTTTCCATGACGATCGTAAACAATGTCTCCCGTCTGCCCCAAACGTATCAACAGCAACCGAGCCGCCAATCGCTCCCGCCGCCTCTTTTCCGCCGTTATTCCATCGACAGCTTTATCGCAAACGCTTTTCGACTCCTCCGGGAAAAATCCGCAAAGCGTTTCGCTATCCTCATAGAGACGCCATAAAGCGACACGTACTCCGGGAAATCGATCTAAAACAGCATAAAAAGGCATCAGTTCCGTAATTGTAAGGTTTCTATCAGGCGAGCTACATCGTCGGTTATATAATCGACAACCGGAGCTACCGAATCGCGCCGCACCGGAGTATCGAAATAAAGTGCTCCCCGAAAAAGATACGCCGTACTATCGGTAACGACAAACTGCAACGGCGTGGCCGCTTGTCCCGATAAATTGTATAAAACCGCATATACACGACGTTCATCATCGGCATAACCTTGCGCCGTGATCGATGACGCTTTTGCAGCATGTACATATACCAAATCCCGGCTTTCGGCGTAAAAATCTTCTTTGTTTTCGGTCGTCAGGGCAACATAGCTGCACCACAAAGTCGCACCATAACGGGGATAGACGATATTGATCCATGAAGGAGAGGCTACATCTTGCTCAAAAGCCGCCTGAGAAGGAATTTCGAAAGAGAGAGGGAAATACGGGTATATACGTCGATAAACCGTATCGACACGCTCGATACGCATAAAGCCCTCGGGTCGAGGAATATCCCCCCGTCCCGAACGACACCCCGTCCCGAACAGCGACAAAAAGAGCAATACCCAACAAACGCCCCGCCCCCTATTGCGACTCCCTCTCATCTTCTATCGTTACTTTTACTTTCTCGATACGATACTTATCTATATCAAGAATCTGGAACGAGAAACGCCCGAGACGCACCCGGTCGAGAGGTTTGGGAAAATCTTCCGTAACAAAGAGAATCAGACCTGCCAACGTTTCCACATCGTCATCGATATGAAATTCTTCGGGATCGGCATGTACCACTTCATAAAAATCTTCAAGCGGAATTTTAGCCTGAAATATATAATGACGATCGTCGATACAAGTATACAGCGACTCGTCCTCATCATACTCGTCGCTAATCTCCCCGACAATCTCTTCGAGAACATCTTCGAGCGTAACGATTCCCGACGTACCGCCAAACTCATCGACCACCACCGCCATGTGTATTTTCTGCCGGCGGAAATCTTCAAGCAGTTCGTCGATCATCTTGTCCTCGGGAACGAAATAGGCAGGACGCAAAAGATGACGCCAGTCAAAATCATCGTCCCGGGAAACAAAGGGCAATAAATCCTTGATGTAGATAATCCCTTTGATGTTGTCCTGAGAACCGTCATAAACGGGAATACGCGAATATCCTGTCTCGACTACGACCCGAAGCAAAGAACGAAAATCGATATGGATATCGACATCGGTCAGGTCGGTACGCGCCGTCATAATCTCCTGAGCAGTCTTGTCGCCAAATCGTACAATCTCCTGCAACATCTCCTTTTCCTCCCCCGTACTGGCATGCGTCATCTCTACGGCATGAGACAGTTCGTCCATAGAAATAGACGACTCCTTATGAGCGAAATGATGACTGATATATGATGCCGACCGTACCATCAATTTCGACACTCCGCCTAAAAAAGTTTCGAGAAAAGTCAGTACCGGCACAGCCCTACGCATCATCTTCAAGCCATTCTGGCGGGCATACACTTTGGGCATAATCTCTCCGAACAACAAGATCAGGAAAACAAACAACACAAACTCAATCGCATATCCCAACCATGGCGCTCGTGAAAAATCGAAAATTTCCGATAAGAAAAAAATGCCCGACATAATCACCGCCATGTTCGCCAAATTATTTACGATGAAAATTTCCATCATCAAATAGGGCGACCGGGACAACAAATCGGAAACACGGGAATCTCGCGGAGTCACGGCAGAATCGATTTTCTCCATATCCCGGGAAGAAAGCGAGAAGAAGGCAATTTCAGAAGCCGACATAAAAGCCGATACTCCCAAGAAAAAAAGAGCTGAAATAAGAAATATGGCACTACTCCATGTAATCGGAGATACCTCGATCGAAGCCAAAAAGCTCGATAAATAACTATCAGGGTCCAAACAGATAAGTTTTAGTTAAACATAACGGGACGGCCTTTTCAATCCGTACCGATTGGGCACAAAAAGAGATTTCGGAAAATTTCTCTTCATACTATTTGCAAAACTAACGATATTTTGCACGCATATCCGATTGCAAGAAATGTTTTAATATTTTTTTACAAGAGCATATATAAATAGAAACCCGGCGTTTTATTCCGGGTTTCGTTTATACACTTTCGTATAATTTCATTAAAAAGGCAGGTCGTCCGACGCATCGGTCGGAGTAAAAGTAGGAGTTGCAGCCGGCTGCGAAGGAGTCGCCGTCGACATATTATTATTCATGCCATCTCCTGCCGGTTGGTCGCTGCGACGCCCCAAAAGTTGCATATTGTCGGCATAAATCTCGGTGATATAACGAGTCGCACCGTCGACTTCGTAATTACGGGTACGAATACGGCCCTCAATATAAAGTTGCGTTCCTTTACGCACATATTTCTCGGCCGTTTCGGCCAAACCTCGCCACAACACGATATTGTGCCATTCGGTACGATCGGGAACCTGTACTCCGGCTCGTGTCGTATAACCGCGCTCGGTGGTTGCTAAGGGAAAGTTGGCCACAGCCACATTGTTATCGAGGTATCTTACCTCGGGATCTTTTCCTACATTTCCTATCAGGATTACTTTATTGACAGACATATTTTTTGTTTTTACGTGATTTTACAAAGATAGTGCAAATCGGGGGCTACACAAAATTTTTTTCCTATCTGCTTCCTCCCTCCGTTCTAAAAAGACAAAATCCCTGTTTCGCACGTACGTACGGAACAAGGATTTATGACAAAGCGAGATGTCTCCTGCTCTTCGATATTACAGACAAGCTTTCATCGCCCGGATAATAGCAGAAGAAAACCCAGCATGTTCCAGCTCATTGAGGCCCTTGATAGTTACCCCGCCGGGAGTCGTTACCTTATCGATCTCTACGGCAGGATGGGTATCGTTATGGAGAATAAGTTCGGCCGCTCCCTTTACCGACTCGGCAATCATCTTCATCGCCGTACCGGGAGCGATTCCCATCTCCACCCCGGCCTCGGTCGCGGCATGTATATACTTCAATACATACGCAATCCCGCACGACGTAACGATCATGGCAGCCGTCATCTGCGACTCGGGGATAATCATAGCCAAACCCAATTCATTGAAAAGGGAAAGAATAATCTGCTCCTGTTCGGCCGACGCATTGCGAGACGATATAAGAGTCATACTCGATAATTCCGAAATAGCCGTATTGGGAATCATTCTGAATATCGTCCGTTCATAGCCCAGACATTTTGCCAACGCCTCGAAAGTAACCCCGGCCGCAATCGATATGACGACCTGCTCCGGTCGGAACTTGATCGATTTCACGACCATATCGATCAACCACGGTTTCACAGCCAAGATCACCCAATCGGCAGTATCGACGGCTTTCTGGTTGTCGGTCGTCGTATTGATTCGGGAATCGAATGCTTTCAAATCGTCGAGTTTCGACAAAGAGGGATTGGAAACCCAGATGTCTCCGGCGGCTATCACCGTACCTTGTGCCAATCCTTTCGCAATGGCCCCGCCCATATTTCCGGCTCCGATAATCGCAATTTTCATCACACTTATTTTTTTGATAAGACTTTTTTGAACCGATCCATAAACTCAGCCGCCTCATCGATCGTAAGTGTCAAAGGCGGCAGAAGACGTATCACATTTGTACCAGCAACTCCCGTAAATACTTTGTAATCGAAAAGCAACGAAGTCCTCAACTCCTTGATAGACTCTTCAAATTCGATACCGATCATCAATCCGCGTCCGCGTACCTCTTTGATACCCGGCAACTGTTTCAACTGCTCGATGAGCCATGCTCCCACGCGGGCCGCATTATCGACGAGAGCCTCTTTCTCCATAATATCGAGAACCGCAATAGCCGCAGTACATGCCAAATGATTGCCTCCGAACGTCGTGCCCAACATGCCGTACACGGGAGCAAACATAGGGCTAATAAGCAATCCGCCTATGGGAAATCCGTTTCCCATACCTTTGGCCATCGTGATAATATCGGGACGAATACCGGCATACTGATGGGCGAAGAATTTTCCGCTACGACCGTAGCCCGACTGTATCTCATCGACGATAAGCACCGTACCCGTCTCGGTGCAAGCATTCCGCAACTGGCGCAGGAACTCGTCATCGGGCAACTGTATACCGCCGACCCCTTGTATGCCCTCGATCACGACAGCACACACATCGCCGGCCGACAACTCGCGACGCACGGCCTCTATATCGTTCAGGGCGAGATACACGACCTCGAAAGTATGATTTATCGGCGCTATGATTTTGGGATTATCGGTTATGTTTACGGCAGCCGACGTGCGACCATGAAAAGAGTGCGCAAACGAAACGACTTTTTTCTTTCCGGTATGGAACGATGCCAGTTTCAACGCATTCTCATTGGCCTCGGCCCCGGAATTGATCAGGAAGAGACTGTAATCGTCGTATCCTGACGCACGGCCGAGCTTATCGGCCAATTCGATTTGAAGCGTATTGATTACCGAATTGGAGTAAAACGAAAGCTGATTGAGCTGTTTCGTCAGCTTTTCCACATAATAAGGATGGGTATGACCTACCGAAATCACAGCATGACCGCCGTAAAGATCGAGATACTCGTTTCCTTTGTCATCATACACATGACAGCCTTTTCCCCGTACGACATTGATATCGAAAAGAGGATATACATCAAATAATTTCATAATCGTTCGTTTTTAACCCTTATCAAAATGCCGAAGGTTTCAATTTCAAACCGGCCACTTCGGTGAGGCCGAAAAGCAGATTCATATTATGTACCGCTTGTCCCGACGCTCCTTTAAGCAGATTGTCTATGGCCGAAAGGATTAGCAGCTTATTTCCGTGTTTCTCGAGATGCAACAAACATTTATTGGTATTCACCACCTGTTTCAAATCGAGATTGGCATCGGTTACGAATGTAAACGAATGGTCATCGTAATACTCTTCATACAATCGGCGAATCTCATCGAGCTCTACGGGACATTCGGTATACATCGACACGAAAATTCCCCGAGCAAAGTCTCCTCGCACGGGAATAAAATTGAGATCGGTCGAGAAACTGTGCTGCAACTGCGAGAGACTCTGCCGTATCTCGGGCAAATGCTGGTGGGTAAACGGCTTATAGACCGACATATTGTTGTTACGCCAACTGAAATGCGATGTAGATGTCGGTTTCTGACCGGCACCGGTACTGCCGGTAATTGCCGTAATGTGTACGGAATTGTTCAGCAGCAGATTTTTCGCCAGCGGCAACAACCCCAATTGTATAGCGGTCGCGAAACAACCGGGATTGGCAACATGCCGTGCCCGGATTATACGTTTACGATTCAACTCTGGAAGGCCGTATACAAAATCATGCTCTTCGCTTTCGATACGGAAATCCATCGAAAGATCGACGACTCGCAACTCGTCGGGCAAGGTATGCGTTTCCAGAAACTTACGTGTATCGCCATGTGCCGTACAGAAAAAGAGACAATCGATTTCGGACAAAGGCAATTCATCGGTAAAGATCAGATCGGTTTCCCCGTAAAGCCCGCTGTGCACATCGGTAATGCGGTTGCCCGCATTACTGGCGCTGTTTACAAAAATGATTTCCACATCGGGGTGATTGATGAGCAATCGCAACAACTCCCCCGCCGTATATCCGGCTCCGCCTATGATTCCAACTTTTATCATGAACGTCATCTTTATTTCCCGTCAACCCTCTATCCAAGGACGCTTGGGAATTATAAACAATAAAATAATATAGACCAATACCCCCATAAAAGCAGTAAGCAGCGAAAGCAATACATACACAACGCGTACCACCGTAGGGTCGACATCGAAATATTCGCCCAATCCGCCGCAGATACCCGCAAAAATACGGTTATCAGACGACCGATAGAGCTTTTTCACAGAAGCCATTTTTATAACTCCTCATCTTTGTGATTGGTATAGTAGACACGTAACGGAGTAGACGTTACTTTGATAAATCCTTTGGCGTCCTCGGCCGTCCAGCCTTTTTGCATTTCTCCGTACTCCCCGAACTTGGTTTTTACCAAATCGTCTTTGGAATCGACACCGACAGTAGAGAACGAAAGAGGACGCAATTCGAGAATAACCGTACCGTTGACATTACGCTGAGAACTCTGCAACATCGCTTCGATGTCGCGCATTACGGGTTCGAGATACTGACTCTCGTGCAAGAACATTCCATACCAGTTGGCCACTTGGTCTTTCCAGTACTGCTGCCACTTGCTGAGCGTATATTTTTCGAGGAAACGGTGAGCGCCGATAATAAGCATCGGAGCTGCCGCTTCGAAACCCACACGTCCTTTGATACCGATGATGGTATCTCCCACATGCATGTCGCGACCGATACCGTAAGCCGCCCCGATTTCTTCGACTTTGAGTATCGCTTCGATGGGATCGTCGTACTTGATACCGTTGACACCGCACAATTCTCCCTCCTTAAATTCGAGGCGCAGTTCTTCGCTGCCGGTTTTGGTAACTTGTTTGAGATATGCGGTTTCGGGAAGTCCTTGCTTCGAGTCGAGAATTTCTCCGCCGCAAATCGACGTTCCCCAAAGGCCGACGTTATACGAGTACTTCAATTTTGTCCAGTCGGCGGCAAAACCGTGATCGTTGAGATAGTCGATTTCATACTGCCGGGTAAGAGCCATATCGCGGGTAAGTGTTATGATTTCGACCCCGGGTGTAAGAACAAGGAAAGTCATGTCGAAACGTATCTGGTCATTTCCCGCACCGGTAGAACCGTGAGCTATCGCATCGGCGCCGATCTCCTGAGCATACCGGGCAATAGCCAACGCCTGAAAAATACGTTCGGAACTTACCGAGATGGGATAAGTACCGTTCCGCAAAACATTTCCGTAAACCATATATTTGAGGCTTTTCTCGTAATACTCACGCGTTACATCGAGTGTTACATATTTCACGGCCCCCAATTTATAAGCATTCTCCTCGTTTTGTTTCAACTGTTCGTCACTGAATCCGCCGGTATTGGCGCAAGCGGCATATACTTCATAACCTTTTTCTTTGGCCAGATACATAACGGTAAACGACGTATCCAATCCGCCGCTGAAAGCAACGACAACTTTCTTTTCCATATCTCGTTTTTTATTTATTTTCTTCGTGATGGTGATGATCTTTCTCCTGATGCTCCTTCGGGTCGTACAACATAGCGGTGCAAATGCAGAATTTGCGTTTCTTCGCCACCAAAATATCATGGTTGATGCAACCTTCGCAACCGCGCCAAAAAGCATCATCGTCGGTCAATTCGTTGAACGTTACGGGAACGTATCCCAATTCAGTGTTCATCTTCATAACGGCGGCCCCGCTCGTCAACGAAAAGATTTTCGCCCACGGCCAACGCAACCGAGCCAACTGGAAAGAAGCCTGCTTGATACGTTTCGCCAATCCGAGTCCCCGGTACTTCGGGTGAACGATAAGCCCCGAAGTGGCGACATATTGCTTGTTTCCCCACGATTCGATATAGGTAAATCCTGCAAAATCATCACCGCACAAGGCGATAATGGCTTTTCCTTCTTTCATCTTCTGTGCTACATACTCATGAGTACGCTCGGCAATGCCGGTTCCACGCACTTTGGCGGCCTCTCTGATGGTATCCAATATCGTATCGACATACACCTCGTGGGAGGCATCGGCAACCATCACTTCAATATCCTGAGATTCCATTTTAATTTTTGAATAAGTCGAAATGTATTTTTATAATTGAATATTCGGTATAATTATGCGTAATGCCTCGACAGCTCTTTCCCGGCTCACATCTTCGCGCCAAATGAGCAAAACGGTATCGTCTCCGGCAATAGTGCCCAACAACTCGGGCAGTGTATGGGCATCGATATCCGATGCGGTACTTCCCGCATAACCGGGACGAGTCTTTATAACGGCCATATTTCCGGAAAAAGAAATAGAAAGAAACCCGTTGGAAGCGGCAAAGGAACCACCCCGTGAAATTTTCGGGCGACGCGATAACCCCGCCAATTCGGGCAAAATATACTGATAGCCTCCGGCCGGCAAAGAGACTTTCACGATTTGCAACTGTTTCAGATCCCGCGACAAGGTAGCTTGCGTCAAATCAAAACCCTGCTCACGCAAACGCTGCAACAGCTCCTCCTGTCCGCCGACCCGATTGGCGCTTACAATCGATTTGATAGCTTCTAATCTGTTGACCTTATCTTTCATAGCGTTGCATATTTATTCTTTTTCAGCCTGCAAATATACGCATAAAAATTTATAACGATGCATTTTTATCAAAAATTTCTCATCGTCATTTTTTTTCATCGGCCATACGACCTATACAACACTGGTTACAAAAGGATTACCTATCGGTCAAAATTCCATTTTCCCGACTCTTGATTCGTTTTTTTATTCACAATAATTGTATATTTCCTACAAAACGGAAAATCGGATCAACAACAAAGGCAATGCCGCTCAATCAAAAAGGGAAGAAATCTCCGATATTCTATCATAAGCCGTCTGGTCGCAAAGACAAGGGACGACCGAAACATATCGGTTCGCCAAAAAATATTCATCGGTATCTGTTGCTTCGGGCTCTGTGTTGACAAAATGACCGGTAAGAAAATACTCCTCCCGCCCCTTATCTCCGACACGCAATTCATACTCTTCGGTCCAATAACCCCGGGCCTGACGGCATACACGGAGTCCCCGAACAGGCAGTATCGGGAAATTGACATTCAGGCATACTCCATCGGGCAGACCCGATGACAAAACCCGTGTAACAATACGACGCACATAATCCCGACACAGAGAAAAATCGGCATCGGCATCATGCGAAAGCAATGAAAATCCCACAGAAGGGATATTCACCACACAACCTTCGAGTACAGCCCCCATCGTTCCCGAATAAAGGATACTCACTCCGGCATTAGAACCATGATTGATTCCCGACAAAATAAGGTCGGGACGAAACTCGGAGAAAACATGCAACGCCAATTTCACACAATCGACCGGTGTCCCGTTACAAGCATAAAACTCTACACCGGAAAATGAATCCATTTTTTTCAAAAAAAGCGGCACACCCGATGTTATCGCTCCCGACTGCCCCGAACGAGCGCTATCGGGCGCAACAACCCGTATATCTCCCAAATCGGAAACATAATCGACCAAAGAACGCAACCCTTTCGCTCCGATACCGTCGTCGTTGGCAATGAGAATACGAGGCTTTCGACCGGAATTATAATCACATAAAGACATAATCAAGCATTTTATGAGGCAAATATACGAAAATCCACATCGTCCCACAAGAAGCTATCCGGCAAGAGAAGGATAGAGAATGCTAAAATAGATAAAACCCTATCAATCTTTTCGGTAAATTCGTATCTTTGCCATGAGATAACCTCACGAGGGCATGAAAACAAAATCGATACACGGTGTTCATGTTTCCCATACGCGGTTATTCCCCGTCAATAAAAAAACGAAAACAAAGCAGTTTTTTCAACAGCCGAAACGACTTATCAACAGCACAAGCAATAATCGGCAACAAGCTGCAAAAACGCAAAGAAAAAAAGATTTCCTTTGCCTTGTAAAAACAAGACAATTATGGGTAAAATCATCGCAATAGCCAACCAAAAAGGCGGCGTAGGAAAAACCACGACAACGATCAACCTGGCAGCCTCATTGGCAGCCTTAGACCGGAAAGTACTGCTCATCGACGCCGACCCGCAAGCCAATGCGTCGTCGGGACTGAGTATCGACATCACTCAGAAAAACATTTCGATATACGAATGTCTCATCGGAGAAGCTTCTTTACGCGAAGCTATCGACACGACATGCGTTTCGGGGCTCGATATCGTATGTTCGCATATCGACTTGGTAGGAGCAGAACTCGAACTACTGAACACCGCCAATCGGGAGCGGATTCTACTGCATCTTATCGAAGAGGTAAAAACCGAATACGATTACATACTTATCGACTGTTCGCCCTCGTTGGGACTGATCACGGTCAACTCGCTCACAGCAGCCGACTCGGTAATTATTCCTGTGCAAGCCGAATACTTCGCCCTCGAAGGAATCAGCAAGCTGCTCAACACGATAAAGCTCATCAAGTCGAGACTTAACCCGAACCTCGCCATCGAAGGTTTCCTGCTTACGATGTACGACTCCCGTCTGCGGTTGGGAAATCAAATCTACGAAGAGTTGAAAAAGCACTTCCGCGAGCTGGTTTTCGACACGGTCATACAGCGCAATATCCGGTTGAGCGAAGCTCCCAGTCACGGAATACCCGTACTCATGTACGATCCCAACTCCAAAGGAGCCCTCAACCACATGCAACTCGCCAAAGAGCTTATCAAAAGAGAAAAGAAATAGAAACAAACAGCTTCCGGAAGTGCCGGAGCGAAGAAAAACGAAAATATGACGACCATCAAACGAAATGCCCTCGGCCGGGGACTCGACGCCCTCATTACTATGGACGATGTGAAAACCGGAGGGTCATCATCGATCAACGAAATAAAACTATCCCTCATCAAGCCCAACCCGGGACAACCCCGACAGGAATTCGACGAAGAATCCCTCAATGAACTGGCGGCTTCGATACGGGAACTCGGTATCATACAACCCATTACCTTACGACAGATGCCCGATGACAGCTACCAAATCATCTCGGGCGAACGCCGATACAGGGCATCGTTACTGGCCGGTCTCGAAACCATACCGGCCTATGTACGTACCGTCGAAGATGAGACCGTCATGGAAATGGCACTCATCGAAAACATTCAGCGCGAAGACCTGAATCCTGTGGAGATTGCTTTGACCTTTCAAAAGCTCATCGAGCAATACCATCTCACCCAAGACCGGCTCAGCGAGCGCGTAGGGAAAAAACGGGCAACAATCGCCAACTACCTGAGATTATTGAAACTTCCTGCCGAAATACAGATCGGGTTAAAAAACAAACAAATCGACATGGGACATGCACGAGCCCTTCTCTCGGTCGATAATCCGGCCCGGCAACTACAACTTTATGAACAAATTCAGGAATACGGATATTCGGTGAGAAAAGTCGAAGAGTTGGCCAAAGAAATGAGCGCAGAGACTCCCGCATCGCACAAAAAAAAAGAGTCGGACGAAACGACCGGGGGATATGATATTCTACGCCACCATCTTTCCGAATTTTTCAAAACACCGGTACAATTTACCTGCAATGCCAAGGGTAAAGGGAAAATCTCTATTCCGTTTAAAAACGAAGAAGAACTGGAACGACTTATCGCCCTCTTCGATAAACTGAAATAAAAACTTTGAGCCGAAAACGTCTTTTACAGTACAACATGAGGCTTATTACGCTCTGCTTAATAAGTTTCATATCATTGCCGTCGGTCGCACAAGAAAATCTCGACACCACCGATAGGAATGGTCGTGATAATTCCGAAACAAATATCTCCCGACCCGATAGCAGTGTAAAAACCGTCGACGTACCCTATTACCGGGTCGAAGACGCCCCTTTGAAACAAACGGTCGCGGCAATCGACACCAACGCATTCAGCCCCGATCCAGTAAAAGCCGTCTGGTACTCAGCCCTCTGCCCCGGATTGGGACAAATTTATAATCGCAGTTATTGGAAATTACCGATCCTCATCGGCGGATATTTGGGGCTTATATATGCAACCAACTGGAATGCCCGTTACTTCAACGACTACTCCACAGCCTATCGCGATGCAATGGATAATGATCCCAACACCAACAGTTTCATCAATTTTCTCGCTTACAATCGACGTAACGATCCCGAATGGATCGAAGCCAACATGGCTTGGTTGCAAAGCGCCATGAAACGCAAGAAAGACTATTATCGCAAATATAGGGATCTATGTATCATCTCAATGATCGGCGTATATTTTGTTGCCATGATCGAGGCTTATGTCGATGCGCATCTCTACAATTTCGATATTTCCGATAATCTATCCATGAAAGTTACCCCCACCGTCATAGAACCCGTCAGATATTCGACGGCTTCGATAGGGTTCCAATGCGCCATAACATTCTAAAAAGACCTTTATGAAATCGACCATATCATTGCTATTATGCCTGTTTTTTCTGTTTCCCGCCTCGTCATCGGCGGCAAAGAAAAGAAAAGACAGAAAACGTAACGTTATAGAAACCCCGGCAGACAGTTTACTCACACAAAAGCCTATCGATACGGCCCTCATCGTTTCGCCCGATACATTGAAAACGAAACCTGCCTCAAAGATAGTTCCTGCCACGCCCCATAAACTGACGGCAAAAGATACGATCACCGATAACGATATCGTTCTCCCCGAAGGTCTTGCCAATGGCGTCGATACGCTTATCAGCGAAGAAGTAGACCATTTACAACCTCCTGCCAATCGCAAAGGAGGCAATATCGACTACCCCGACTCTGTATACATACAACGACTTTGTGCACTCCCTGCCATCATAGAGCTTCCCTACAACAGTGTCGTCAAAGGATACATTTCCCTATATACCGAGAAACGCAGGGAACTGGTAGAGAAATTACTTGCCTTGAATCTTTACTACGAACCAATCTTCGAACAAGAACTCGACAAAATGGGATTGCCTATCGAACTGAAATACCTACCCGTCATCGAATCGGCTCTACGCCCCAACGCCGTATCTCCGGTAGGTGCGACGGGACTATGGCAATTCATGATAGGTACAGCCCGTATGATGGGGCTCGAAGTAAACAGTGTCGTCGACGAGCGACGCGATCCATACAAGTCGACCCAACAAGCGTTGCGATACCTGCAACAGCTACACGATAATTTCGGAGATTGGACTCTCGCCATAGCCGCATACAATTGCGGCCCGGGAAACGTAAACAAAGCCATACGCCGTTCCGGGGGAAAACGCGACTATTGGGACATATACCCCTATCTGCCCCGGGAAACCCGCGGATATGTACCAGCTTTTATCGCCGCCAATTATATCATGAATTATTATGACTTGCATAACATACAGCCGGGAGAAATAGAGTTGCCCTCAGAAACGGACACCGTACTAATATCCAAGCGACTGCACTTCAAACAAATATCCGATGTTCTTGGTATCGAAATCAATGAATTGAGGCAACTCAATCCGCAATACCGTCGCGATGTCGTTCCGGCTACGGCCAAACGTCCTTATTTCCTCGTTCTGCCGGAAGAGTCGGCATACGCCTTCGTCGAGAATGAAGATTCGATTTGCAACCACCAGTCCGAACTTTATGCCCGACGCATCACCGCAGAGTTGGCCAAAGCGTCCAGTTCACCCATACAAGGGTATCACCGCGTACGCTCGGGCGAAAATCTGTCGGTCATTGCACATCGATACCGTACCAGCGTCGCAAACCTGAAAAAGTGGAACAATCTCAAAAGCAACAATATTTACCCAGGTATGCGGTTGGCGGTAAGCTCGTCATACGCAAGAACCCGTTCTTCGGCAAAAACAACAGCAACAAAATCAACTCGTAAAGCCGAGACATGGGTAAAAAACGGCGTTCGTTACTATAAAGTAAGACCGGGAGATAGTTTATGGGAAATTTCAAGGCAATTTCCGGGGCTTACCGTTCAAGCATTGAAAAACGCCAATTCATTAAACTCGAACAACCTAAAACCCGGACAGATATTAAAAATCCCATAAACTACGGCTTCCCACATTAAGAATTCGGAGATTTTCTTTATTAAAATCAAGAATTCCATTATTTTTATTATTTTTGTCGCATTGATTCAATAAAAAACATCCTTTTTACCATGAAACGTACTCTTTTCTACTTACTGGGAATTTGCGTGATCACTTCTTTCATGGCTCTGTCGAACAAACAAAAGCCCGTCATCTATATGATAGGAGACTCGACAATGGCCAACAAATCTCTTACCGGAGGGAATCCCGAACGGGGCTGGGGCCATGTACTACCCGGATTTTTCTCTCCCGAAATAAAGATAGATAACCATGCCGTAAACGGCCGCAGCTCTCTCAGCTTCATGAGCCGCTGGAATGCTGTATATGACCAGTTGAAAAAAGGCGATTATGTATTTATCCAGTTCGGGCATAACGACCAGAAAAAGAAACCCGATCGCTACTCCGACCCCGACACGGCCTATAAAAACAATCTGAGGTTTTACATCAATCAAACCCGCGAAAAAGGAGCTATTCCCGTACTTTTTACCTCTATCATAAGACGAAAATTCGGAGAAGACGGTAAACTCATCGATACGCACGGGCGTTACATTTCGGCTTGCAAAGAAGTTGCCGCTGAAATGAAAGTCGTATGTATCGATCTCAACAACAGTACCGAAACCCTCGTGAATAATCTCGGAGACGAGCCATCGAAAGAACTCTTCATGTGGATAACACCGGGAACATGCCCCGCAATACCCGACGGCCGCAAAGACGACACTCACCTCAAAGTAAAAGGTGCCCGCATCATCGCAGGCATGGCAGTGGACTCCATCGAGAAAAAAATACCCAAACTCGCCCCTTATATCCGCCGATACGACTATGTCGTGGCACAAGACGGGAGCGGAGATTTCTTCACACTGCAAAAAGCCATCGATGCTGTTCCCGCATTCAGCAAACGCCCCACAACCATATACATACGCAACGGTGTATATAAAGAAAAAATTACCGTACCGGGTAACCGCAACAATATCCACATCATAGGCGAAGATGTAGATAAAGTCATTCTCACTTACGACGATTATGCATCTAAAAAGAATGTATTCGGCGACAATATAGGTACTTCGGGATCATCGTCATTCTTTGTTTATGGAAACGGATTCACCGCCGAAAACGTAACATTCGAAAACAGTTCCGGTCCGGTAGGCCAAGCTGTAGCGTTGTTTGTAGCCGGAGATAAATGCGTATTCAAAAACTGTAAGATGAAAGGATTCCAAGACACCCTTTACACCTACGGAGAAAACTCCCGCCAATATTACGAGAATTGTTATATAGAAGGTACGACCGACTTCATTTTCGGTAAATCGACCGCTTGGTTCGAAAATTGTACCATACACAGCAAACAAAATTCTTACATCACGGCAGCCTCCACACCCGAAAACGTAACTTACGGATATGTTTTCAACAAATGTCGTCTCACTGCCGACGATGGTGTCGAGAAAGTATATCTGGGCCGCCCGTGGAGACCTTATGCGGCAGTCTTGTTCACCAAATGCGAAATGGGAAAACACATTCGTCCCGAAGGTTGGCATAATTGGGGAAAAGCCTCCAACGAAGAGACCGCTCGCTACTGCGAATACAAAAACAAGGGTGAAGGATCAAACACACAAAGCCGTGTCGCATGGTCGCACCAGCTGAACAGAAAAGAAGCCTCCCGATACTCGATCAAACAAGTCTTGGGCGGTAACGACGGCTGGAATCCTCAAGAAAAGTAAGGCTGATAAATATCGCAAACTCCATGAAATTACTTTAAATACCCGTTTATGAAAAAGACCTTCAAAATCCTGTTCTTCACAGCACTGGCTCTCGGTTGTTGCGGTAACATCGACGCCAAGAAAAAACAAAAATTCGATGTAAACCCCGATCTTCCTATGTCGATCCGCATGGCTCAATCGGAGATTATACGCAATCCCGAAGGTTGGATGCTCGATTTCAGTCAGAAACTAAAATGGAATTATTGTCATGGTCTCGAATGTCAGTCGTTCCTCGATGTGTATGACCGTTATAAAGGAGATAAAAAATATGCCAAAATAGTAGCTCCTTTCTATACTTACGTCAAAGATTATGCCGATACCATCATCAATGAAAACGGTATCATTTACGGATACAAGAAAACCAATTACAATCTCGATCATGTAAATTCGGGAAAAATACTTTTCCGTCTCTATGACCGTGAAAAAGACCCCCGTTACAAAATCGCCATGGATACCCTGCGTGCACAACTCGCCTCACAACCCCGCACATCGGAAGGCGGCTTTTGGCACAAAAAAGTATATCCTTTCCAAATGTGGCTCGACGGTCTCTATATGGGAGAACCTTATTATGCCGAATATACCGCGACATTCGATAACAACAACACCCGGGCTTATGCCGACATCGTCAACCAATTCCTCTTGGTAGCCAAACGTACTTACGATAAAGAAACCGGTCTGTATCGCCATGCATGGGACGAAATAAAAGCCCTGCCGTGGTCGGACAAAAGCGGTCGTGCACCTCATGTATGGGGTCGTGCGCTGGGTTGGTACATGATGGCCATCGTCGATGCACTCGAATACCTGCCCGAGAACCAACCCGGACGAGACAAAATGATAACGACTTTGCAAAACATCGTCAAAAATTTGGCCAAATACCAAGATCCCAAAACCGGAGCTTGGAGCCAAGTCATCGACCAGACCGGCAGAGAAGGCAATTATCTGGAAATGTCTTGCACTCCGATGTATGCTTATGCCATCGCCAAAGGCGTGCGTAAAGGATACCTCGACCCATCGACCCTCGAAATGGCCCAAAAAGCCTATCAAGGCATTCTCGACAACTTCATTAAGGTCGACGAAAAAGGACTCGTGTCGCTCACCAACGTATGCGGAGTAGCCGGTTTGGGCGGGAAACCGTACCGCGACGGATCTTTCGACTATTACGTAAACGAAGTCGTCCGTGATAACGACCCCAAAGGAGTTGCACCGTTTATCATGCTCTGCCTCGAAATGAATAACTAAAATTCTATTTATTCCGTAAAAAATCGGCAAAAACGATATAAATTCCGCCGTCTTCGTTAAAAGCTATTTCTCGTCCCTGAAAAATAGCTTTTATTTTTTTACCTATTTACAAATAAAATTTATATCTTTGTATCAAACTCTCTAACTAGAATAAAATTTTACCGATTATGAAAAGGGAAGAAATTGGCATGAATGCCGGTTTGGTGTGGAATACACTGAACGAAAAAGGTCCTATGACCGTAAAAGACCTGAGAAAAGCAACCAAGCTGAAAGACAAACAAATTTTCGCTGCCTTAGGTTGGTTGTCGCGTGAAGACAAAGTCTCTACAACCGAAGTTGAAAACGACTTGGAAGTATCACTCATCAGATAAGTCATATCTGACATAAAACAAAAAGGAAGGCGGCGTGCAGCAAATTGCACACCGCCTTCTTTTTTTTCGCAAAAAACCCAAAAGTCCACCTATTTTGCCACAAACGAGCACCTCGGGAATGAAAAAAAATCGTACCTTAGAGCCCGAAAACATAAACATTACGACCATGAAAAATCGGTTCAAACTTTTCCTGTTGTTTTTGCTGTCGTGTACCTTACTTTCGGCAGCCGAAAAAACCAAACAATTGCTTATCGTCGCACAAGACGGCAGCGGCGACTACACGACCATACAAGAAGCCATATATGCAATCCGAGACTATACCCCCGTTCCTATCACGGTTTTTATCAAAAACGGCGTATATAATGAAAAACTCATTATACCGAGTTGGAAATGCGACATCACCCTCGAAGGAGAAAACGCTGACAGTACAATTATTTCTTACGGAGACTATGCAGGAAAAGACCTGATATATTTCGGAGACTCTATTGCCAAAATGGGAACATTTCGTAGCCATACGGTATTGGCTGCCGGACATCGAATCACTATAGAAAATCTCACTATCGAAAATACGGCCGGCCGAGTAGGACAAGCTGTCGCCCTGCATACCGAAGGCGATCAGATCATCGTCCGCAACTGCCGGTTGAAGGGGAATCAGGATACCGTTTTTACCGGAAATGAAAAAAGCCGGGTCTACTTCGAGAACTGCTATATCGACGGTACGACCGATTTTATTTTCGGTCCGGCAACATGCTGGTTCGAGAATTGCGAAATTTTCAGCAAGCAAAATTCTTACATCACAGCTGCTTCATCAGCACAAGAAAATCCTTTCGGTTACGTATTCCATAACTGTCGCCTCTCCGCAGCTGACAATGTAACCAAAGTATATCTGGGACGCCCCTGGCGCGCTTATGCTGCCGTAACTTTCATCAATTGCGATTTAGGTCGGCAAATTCGTCCCGAAGGCTGGGAAAACTGGCGTAATCCCGAAAACGAAAAAACGGCCCGCTATTCCGAATACAAAAACTACGGAGAGGGCGCCTCTACCGAAAAGAGGGTATCATGGAGTCGCCAACTGTCAAAAAAAGAAGCCAAACAATACACGCGCGAAAATGTCCTCGGCGGGAATTGGTGGCAAAACAATTGAAAAACAACAACTCATATAAATTACCTAAAAACAAAATCACCCATGAAAAAAAACAGTCTCATCGCTGCGTTTCTGCTGCTGGCAGGCAGCCTTTCGGCTCAATCACTCTCGGAAGTGTGGGTTCCCGACCTCGGTAACGGGAAATATAAAAACCCTATTATCGATGCCGATTATTCCGACCCTGATGTCTGCCGTGTAGGCGACGATTATTACATGACCTCATCGAGTTTCAATTGTATCCCGGCATTGCAGATTCTTCATTCGAAAGATCTTGTCAACTGGACGCTCATCGGCTATGCGGCCGAACGTCTGAAACCCGAAGAAGACTTTTCCAAACCTCAACACGGGAACGGAGTATGGGCCCCCAGCATACGTTACCACAACGGTGAATTCTACGTTTGTTACGGCGACCCCGACCGAGGAATTTATATCATTAAGACAAAAGATCCCGCCGGTCGTTGGGACGAACCTATTCTCGTACATCCCGCCAAAGGAATCATCGACCCCTGCCCCTTCTGGGACGAAGACGGCAAAGCCTATATTGCACACGGATATGCAGGTAGCCGTGCAGGTGTGAAAAGTATTATCGGTATGATAGAAATGACTCCCGACGGAACGGCATCGATCGGATCTGACCGGGTTATTTACGACGGACATATCGGTAATGCAACCATCGAAGGTGCAAAAATGTACAAACGCGACGGATACTACTATATCTTTTCTCCGGCCGGCGGCGTAGCCACAGGTTGGCAGGTAGTACTTCGTTCCAAGAATGTATGGGGCCCCTACGAAGCCCGTACCGTAATGGCCCAAGGCAATACCGATGTTAACGGTCCTCACCAGGGCGGTTGGGTAGATACCCCCGATGGAAAGGAAGATTGGTTCATACATTTCCAAGACAAAGGAGCATACGGGCGCGTCGTCCATCTGCAACCTATGGAATGGCTCGAGAACGGCTGGCCGGTCATCGGAGTGGATAAAGACGGCGACGGTTGCGGAGAACCCGTCTCTACCTACAAAAAACCCAACGTAGGAAAAACCTATCCAAAGGCAACACCCGCCGACAGCGACGAATTCGACAGTATAGATCTCGGCCTGCAATGGCAATGGCACGGAAATCCCAGTGCACTTTGGTACTTCTGCGATGCCAACGCATCGACCTTACGTCTTTTCTCCCACTGCACACCGGGCATGAAGAGCCTTTACGACGTACCTAATCTGTTATTGCAAAAATTCCCCACAGAAGATTTCACGGCAACCACCAAAGTTAAATTCATGCCTCGTGAAAACAAAGGAAAAACTATGGTCGGAGAACGTGCCGGACTTGTCGTAATGGGTCTCGACTATGCCGTTCTCGCACTCGATAGCCGAGCCGATGGCATCTATTTGGTACAAGCCGACTGTAAGAAAGCCGATCGCGGTGCGATCGAAAAAGAGAATGCCGCCGTCAAGCTCGAAGGCAATGAACTTTATCTGCGTGTCAAAGTAAAACAAGCCGGAGCCAAAAAGCCGACACAAAAAGCCGATTACAAATGCGAATGCACATTCTATTACAGCCTCGACGGTAAAAAATTCACTCCCATAGGGACGCCGTTTACCGCCAAAGAAGGAAAATGGATCGGTGCCAAAGTGGGGCTCTTCTGTACTCGTACATGGGAAAGCAACGATAGCGGCTGGCTCGATGTCGATTGGTTCCGTATCACAAAAAAATAATCTCACAGAAGAAAATCGGGAATCTTTATCCCGATTTTCTCTTTTCTCACTACACCCAAAATCCTTACACTATGACAAAACTTGGAACAGCCCTTTCTCGAATCGGTACCAAAGTCGTACTTTGCGGATCGGGCGAACTCGGTAAAGAGGTAGCCATAGAACTGCAACGCTACGGCGTGGAGGTCGTTGCCCTCGACAAATATGCAAATGCTCCGGCCATGCAAGTAGCACACCGTTCTCATGTACTGTCGATGCTCGACGGAGTGAAATTGCGGGAAATCATCGAAAAAGAGAAACCCGACCACATCATTCCCGAAGTCGAAGCCATTGCTACGCCTACTCTCGTAGAACTCGAAAAAGAGGGATACAATGTTACTCCTACGGCCAAAGCTACATTCCTCACCATGAACAGAGAAGGCATACGACGCCTTGCCGCAGAGGAGTTAGGCCTGAAAACCTCTCCTTACCGCTTTGCTTCGACCTGGGAAGAGTTTGAAGCAGCGATCTCGGAAATAGGCATGCCTTGTGTCGTAAAACCCATTATGAGCTCATCGGGACACGGACAAAGTGTCGTCCGTTCCGCATCGGACATCGACCACGCTTGGCATTATGCACAAGAAGGCGGGCGGGCCGGAGCCGGACGCGTCATTGTGGAAGGATTTGTAGATTTCGACTACGAAATTACACTGCTCACCGTCCGCCACATCGGAGGGACGACATTCCTCAAACCCATCGGGCACCATCAGGTCGACGGCGATTACCGGGAATCGTGGCAACCCCAAGCAATGAGCGAAAAAGCATTGAAAGCAGCCGAAGAGATTGCCGGAAAAATTACGGCAGCTTTGGGCGGTTGGGGCATATTCGGCGTAGAGATGTTTATCCGAGGCGATGAAGTTATATTCAGCGAGGTTTCGCCCCGCCCGCACGATACCGGCATGGTAACCATGATTTCACAAGACATGTCGGAGTTTGCCCTGCACGCCCGCGCCGTTTTGGGGCTTCCGGTTCCGGGAATCCGTTTCCATGCTCCGTCCGCATCGAAAGCTATCGTCGTAGAAGGAGATACCGATAAAGTCGAATTCGACAATCTCGAAGAGGTTCTGAGCGAACCCGATGTGCAAATACGCATATTCGGCAAGGCAGAAGTAAACGGACATCGCCGTTTAGGGGTTATTTTGGCATGTGCCGATACGGTGGAAGAAGCGCTTGCCAAAGCCGAACGAGCTTATTCCAAGCTCAAAATCAACGTCTTACCCCGATAAAATCATACTTTATCGATTCTTGTAAAAACAGGCGTGCCATTTATAAATGGCACGCCTGTTTTTGTACAAATTCCGGACAGATAAATAAATACCGAAGGCATTTATTTATGCGTCTCTACAATATGTGTAGGCGGTAATGTCTCATTGCGTCGGGCGACTGCATCGACCACCGTCCGGGCCAAGTCGGAAAAAGCCATACCTGTAACCGTACTTTCATCGAGAGCGACCGGACGTCCTTCATCTCCCCCTTCACAAATACCCTGCACGATAGGAATTTGTCCCAACAACGGAATATGCAATTCCTCAGCCAGTCGTTTCGCTCCCTCCTTCCCGAAAATATAATACCGGTTTTCGGGCAATTCGGCCGGCGTAAACCAAGCCATATTCTCGACCAATCCGAGAACGGGAACATTCACCTTATCGTTAGTAAACATATCGATACCCTTACGTGCGTCGGCCAAAGCCACCTGTTGTGGCGTGGAAACAACAATAGCACCGGTAATCGCCAACGTCTGAATGAGCGTAAGGTGTATATCGCTCGTTCCCGGCGGCAGGTCGAGTACAAAATAATCGAGATCGCCCCAGTCGGCATCGGTAATGAGTTGTTTCAAAGCATTGCTTGCCATTCCGCCCCGCCATACCACGGCACTGTCGGGACTCACAAAGAATCCGATCGAAAGCAATTTCACCCCATACTTCTCGACCGGAATAATAAGGTCGCGGCCATCGATACGCTCGGCATAAGGTCGTTCGTTCTCGACATCGAACATTTTCGGCATCGACGGTCCGAAAATATCGGCATCAAGCAAGCCCACTTTGTAGCCCAACCGAGCAAGAGCAACCGCCAAATTGGCCGAGACGGTCGATTTACCTACTCCGCCCTTACCCGACGATACGGCGATAATGTTTTTCACTTGTGGGAGAAGTTTTCCGGGAGCTGGAGCCTGCGCCTGCCTGCTTTTCACCCGTATATTACCTTTGATTTCGACATCCTCGCCTACATAGGTAAGAATCGCCGTTTCGGCAGCTTTCACCACCGATTTCTGAAAAGGATCGTTTGGACGCTCGAATATGAGAGAAAAAGAGACTTTATTCCCCTCAATACGAATATCGTCCTCCACCATTCCCGCAGCAACAAGGTCTTTGCCGTTACCGGGATAACGCACCGTTGCCAGCGCGTCGAGAATCAATTTAGGATATATTGCCATATAATATAAAATAAGATTTCAGAATCATTTGCCCGAAGCAGCGGCACTTCGTCTGCTCCGGTTGAAACTCCGGTAAGAATCGTATTCGATTTCCACATCGGGTTCCACCAAGACATCTCGATGCTCGCATACAAACTGTATATATTTGATCGTCATGCCCCGGTCGAGCCATTGCTGTTCGTAAAAAGTACGGATAGAGAGGATATCGTCATCTATTCCCGAATGATAGAGATCCTCGGTCTGGACCCGTACCGGATAATGATTGGCTTTCACCATCTCGCAAGTATATGTATAGAGGAACGGACTATCGCTTTTGAGATGTATCAGTCCGTCGGGACGTAACAAACGACGATAAAGTTCCATAAAACGAGTCGAGGTAAGACGTTTACGTACCTTCTTCATTTGAGGATCGGGAAAAGTAATCCATATCTCCGACACCTCACCGGGAGCAAAAAAGTGATCGATAAGCTCTATCGAGGTACGTAGAAAGGCCACGTTCGACAGTCCCTCCTGCAATGAAGCCTTAGCCCCCGTCCACATACGAGCACCTTTTATATCGATACCGATGAAATTTTTATACGGATACTTTCGGGCCAGTCCTACGGCGTACTCACCTTTACCGCAGCCCAGTTCGAGGACGATGGGATTATCGTTCTTAAAAAAATCGGTATTCCACCGGCCTTTCATGTCAAAACCTTTTTCCCGCAACACGGCAAACGGGTATTGGAATACGTGCGGATAACCGCTCATATCATCGAATTTCTGTAATTTATTTTTTCCCATAATACAAGTCTTACATACGACTGTCGAAACGTATGATATGTTCTACAACAAAAAGATCACGTATATCGCTCTTCCGCACCTCTATATCGTCATATTCCTTATTGGCGCTGCGCAAAATCACCATCGAAGGATCGCTATGCTTACGTATATACTTCACCATACGGTAATCATCGAGCAACACAACATAAATCTGTCCCCAAAAAATAAGGTCGAGATTGCGCACTTCCCTTATGGCCACCATATCGCCGCAGCATATAACCGGCTGCATGCTATCGCCGCTTACCCGCACAATACTACTGTCGGGACTGATAAAAGGAACGTCTATCGCCCCTATCAGGCGATCGCTCGAAAACATCATGCTGCGCCCCATACTACCGGCTGTTACATCGACATCGTACACCTTGGCACCTTTCCGCACGTCGGTACATATGGCCGACGCCGGCAACGAAATAGCCTTGCTGTGTTGCGGAGGTGTCATATAGAATATGTTTCCCGTTCCACTGAGCAGCCACTCTTTCGAGACTCCCAGCCCCACAACTATTTTGTTGACGAGAGAATCATTGATGGGCAACTTGCCGTTCACGTGCTTCGAGAAATTGGAGCGGTCGGTCTTAATACGGTCGGCAAATTCATTTTGGGTAATTTGCAGAATACGTATCAGCTCCCTGACTCGTCCTATAAGTACATCGTTGGTCATAGCGGGATTTTTTTATTGGACTTTCCGATTTGATAAATATCACACGACTCTATGGTTATATTACCATATATTTGTGCAGACAAAGGTAAGTAAAGAGTTTTAAATATCCTATTATTTTAGGCATATTTTTATTTCCATACTTTTTTAAGTCATTTCATACTCATGGTTTTATACCAATTACATTCTTATAAAATGGTATTCGACGGGAAGGACGACCTTTCTTTTTAGGATTGTTTAATCGGAGGAACGGGAACCTTCGGACTTTGGACTTTTGTCGTCCTTCCCCACCGGATACAAAAAAGGATTATATATATGATAGAATTAAACACGCACCATTTGGCACTCTTATGTGCCGGACAATTTATCGCCCATTTCGATTACGACGACCTCGTCGACAACCGATATTGCAGCGAATACGAGACAAGTATCAGCAGCACGCCGTTACGCCTGCATTGCCGAGCCCGCTTCGATAAAAAAGGAGAACAAATAAGCGATTTCGACTTCGACGTAGAAAGTTGCGACCGCCGCACGCAACTGCACATCATAGGATCTATGCAACAAGCACGCAGCAAAGCCCGTCAATGGATAAACGCCTATCTCAAAAACTATCGTACTTATTGCCCGCTCGAAACATAAAAAAAGCTGCCCGTGTATCGGGCAGCTTTCGGACTTTTATGATAAGAAATAAATATCTTATTTGTTTACGGTAGCCATGTGAGCGATGAGATCGAGCACTTTGTTGGAGTAACCGATTTCATTGTCATACCAAGATACGACTTTAACGAAAGTATCGGTCAAAGCGATACCGGCTTTGGCATCAAAGATAGAAGTACGGGTATCGCCGAGGAAATCCGACGAAACGACAGCATCTTCGGTATATCCCAGCACACCTTTGAGTTCACCTTCCGAAGCTTCTTTCATAGCAGCGCAGATTTCGGCATAGGTAGCGGGTTTTGCCAAATTTACAGTAAGGTCTACAACCGAAACGTCGAGAGTCGGAACACGCATCGACATACCGGTAAGTTTACCGTTCAATTCGGGAATTACTTTACCTACGGCCTTAGCAGCACCGGTCGACGAAGGAATGATGTTACCCGAAGCGGCACGACCACCACGCCAGTCTTTCATAGAAGGACCGTCAACGGTCTTTTGAGTAGCGGTAGTAGAGTGTACGGTAGTCATCAAACCGTCGGTAATACCCCATTTGTCATTCAATACTTTGGCGATGGGTGCCAAGCAGTTGGTGGTGCAAGATGCGTTAGAAACGAATTTCTGACCTGCATAGGTTTTCTCGTTTACACCGCAAACAAACATGGGGGTATCGTCTTTCGAAGGAGCCGACATTACAACATATTTAGCACCGGCGTCGATATGACCTTGAGCTTTTTCTTTGGTCAAGAAAAGGCCGGTCGACTCAACAACATATTCAGCACCTACGGCGTCCCATTTCAAATCGGCGGGATTCTTTTCGGCCGTAACACGGATTTTTTTACCGTTTACGATCAGCTGGCTGTTTTCCACATCAGCTTCGATAGTGCCGTCGAATTGGCCGTGCATCGTATCATATTTGAGCATATATGCCAAATAATCTACGGGGCACAAGTCGTTGATACCAACGATTTGAATGTCGTTTCTCTTTTGAGCGGCACGGAAAACGAAACGTCCGATGCGGCCGAAACCATTAATACCTACTTTAATCATTGTTCTAAAATTTAAAAGGTTATATAATAACGATTCTTATTCCGAATTTGTTCAAAATGAATCTTTCGATTTTGCGATGCAAAGGTAGCTATTTTATCTTTATGCTCGCATCTTTTTTCAAGAAAAATAGTGCCCAATATACTCTATCCCCTTGAAAATTTTTATTTTACAACCCATTTTGGCAGGTAAAGTTTACAAAATAGATTTTTCTCTGTCAAACAATTCCTTTCATGATCGACCCAGATGAAATCGTCGAATATCCCAATCGCAGCATTTTACAAAATTAAATAGAGAAAATTTTCCATAAAAGAAAATCTACTATACCTTTGTAGAGTAGAAAAATCGGTTTTTGAAAACACGTAAAAAAGATTGTATAACCCTTTAACTTTAAAAGATTATGGCAAAAATCACAGTCGTAGGCGCCGGAAATGTAGGCGCAACATGCGCCAATGTTTTGGCTTTCAATGAAATTGCTGACGAGATCGTATTGCTTGATATTAAAGAAGGCGTCTCCGAGGGCAAAGCACTCGACATGATGCAGACTGCAACCCTGCTCGGATTCGACACCAAAGTCAACGGTGTAACCAATGATTATACCAAAACAGCCGGCTCGGACGTCGTTGTCATTACCTCGGGTATTCCCCGCAAACCGGGTATGACCCGTGAAGAACTCATCGGCGTAAACGCCGGTATCGTAAAAACCGTTACCGAAAGCGTATTGGCCCACTCCCCCAATGCTATTATCGTGTGCGTAAGCAACCCGATGGATACGATGACCTATTTGATACAAAAGACCTCGGGCCTGCCCAAGAACCGTATTATCGGTATGGGTGGAGCACTCGACAGCTCACGCTTCAAATGTTATCTGAGCAAAGCTCTCAATGCCAATCCCAATGAAATCGAAGGTGTAGTCATCGGCGGACACGGCGATACGACAATGATACCTTTGTCCCGATTGGCAACATACAAAGGTGTACCCGTTACGCAACTCCTCGACAAAGAAGTTCTCGACAAAGTGGTTGCCGATACTATGGTAGGCGGAGCCACACTCACCAAGATGCTCGGGACGTCGGCTTGGTATGCTCCGGGTGCAGCGGCAGCCTATGTAGCCGAAGCCATTATCCGCGACCAGAAAAAAGTCGTTCCTTGTAGCGTTTATCTCGAAGGCGAATACGGAGAAAGCAACATCTGTATCGGCGTTCCTGTCGTTTTAGGCCGCACAGGTTGGGAAAAAGTCATAGACTTCAAACTCAACGACGAGGAAACCGCTCTTTTCAAAGCCAGTGCAGAAGCTGTACGCAAGACCAACAGCGCCCTCAATCTTTAATAAAGACAATCTGCCAATATAACGGCCACACAAAAATGTGTGGCCGTTTTTGTACCGATACCACGATAAAATTACCTAAAAAAGCCCGACGAATAGCAACAGATGCGAAATATTTTTTATTTTTGAGAAGTGAAACATCTTTCTAATCCAAATATATCATGATCGAGAAAATCAATTTCAACGGAATGCCGGCCGTACATTTTACCGCCGGAGGTTACGAAGCCGTCATGGTACCCTCGGTAGGTGCCAATGTCGTAAAACTCAAACACACCGCCACGGGTATCGAGATACTGCGTACCCCTGATGCCGAAGAGATGGAGAACTTCAAGGAGCGTCCTCAAATTTACGGATTACCCCTGCTCTTCCCGCCGAACCGCATAGCCGACGGAACTTATACATTCGAAGGGAGAAAATATCAATACCCCATCACCATTCCGGCTCAGAACAACTACCATCACGGTATCATCAAAAGCGAACCGTTCACCGTATCCCGTACTGTTGAAGGAAAAGATTTTGTCGAGATAGAAGCCGTTTATTACAGCAATCTTTTCAACAACGCCATCTTCCGCGACTTTCCTCACGAATTTTGCTGTCGCATGATATTCCGGCTCGACGTCGACGGCTTGCATCAGACCACCGTATTTGAGAACCTCAGCGACAAAGATATGCCCGTAGGCATGGGTTTCCACACACCTATCCGCGTACCTTTCACTCCCGACGGGAAAGCCGAGAATTACCGTATACGTCTCTCCGCAGGCAAGCGCATGGAAATGAATGAACGGACGCTTCCGACAGAAAAACTGCTAGACTTATCGCCGGCCGAAGCCCCTTTACGCAAAGACGGCATCGCACCTTGCGGCGAAGCCATGGAATGGGCTTTGGTAAACGAGACACTCGAAATCAACGGACGGCCCTACAACGGAGCCATTATGACCGATACGGCCAGCGGCTGGTCGGCCTGCTATGAAGTGGACGAAAACTTCAAATACTGGACACTTTGGAACAACGGCGGTAACGTGCCGTATGCCTGCCCCGAACCGCAAAGTTGGGCCACCAACGCCCCCAACCTCTCCGACCCCGAAGCCTACGGATTCCGTTATATCGCACCCGGCGGTGAATTCCGAGCCTCGACACATCTTTTCGTCAGCGACAAAATGTAATCATATATTTTGAAAAAATCCCGGGCAAGTTGATTACCCGGGATTTTTTCTTTCATACAAAATATAATCACTCGTTCTTTATCACACTGACCGGCATTCTCTCCCACAATCCCGCAGGAATGAAGCGCCAAAAGAATACCAAAATAGAGAATTTCCAATCGATAACCACCCGACGGCGACGACGCACGATAGCTCGGAAAGCTTTGCGAGCCACCGGACGAAGCGGCATCAACATCGGATAGCGATGCTCCTTATTGAGTAAATCGGTTGCCACGAAACCAGGACGAATATCGGTAAAAGCGATTTTCAGTTTCCGCATATGCGATAATTGGGACAGAGCATCGAGATAGGTATTCTGCATTCGTTTCGACGCCGAATAGGCAGTCGCAGAGCCTAAACCCTTAGTCCCGGCGATAGATGTAATCACGGCAATATGACCGTTACCCTGCCGGGCAAAGTAATTATACGCAGCCGTTATCATGCGGGTAAACCCCATGACATTGGTCTCCATCGTCCGCAACTCGACGGCAGGATCGAGAGTCGGATTCTGCGCTCCGATACCCGATACATGACAATATATATCCATACCGCCCAATTTTTCAACCAAGCGTATCAACTCGGTCGCAGAAGATTCGCGTGTAATGTCGATACAACCCGCCACGACCTGAGACGGAGCAGACATGCGGAGTTTCTCGAGCGGCTCGGCCCGACGACCGGCAATCCCCACCCGCCAACCGGCAGCAATACACAATTTGGCTATCTCCATTCCTATACCCGAAGTAGCCCCCATGATAACAATTCGTTTTGCGGTCGTCTTCATAATAAAAAAGTCTGATGATACTTATTTGCAATTTAATCTTTTTTTCAAGACGAAACAAGCAAAATCCGTCTTTTCTTATTCTCATCAACAAAAAAAGAGAGCCGAAACTCTCTTTTGTAAATATCGAAACATTCCCAACAAGACTAATCGATCATATCAAATCCTGTATAAGGAACCAAGACTTTCGGTATGCGTATACCCTCGGGTGTCTGGTTATTCTCGAGCAGGGCCGCCACGATACGGGGCAATGCCAATGCACTGCCGTTGAGCGTGTGTACCAAACGTATTTTTTTGTCGGCCCCTCGGAAACGGCATTTGAGACGATTGGCCTGATAGCTTTCAAAATTGGACACGGAACTCACTTCGAGCCAACGTTTCTGTGCCGCCGAATAGACCTCGAAATCGAATGTGATTGCCGAAGTAAAGCTCATATCTCCACCGCAAAGGCGCAAAATATGCCACGGCAATTCGAGACGTTCCACCAGTGTCTGTACATAATCGACCATTTCTTTGAGCGATTCGTAAGAACGGTCGGGGTGTTGTATCTGCACGATTTCGACTTTGTCGAACTGGTGAAGGCGATTAAGCCCGCGCACATCTTTTCCGTACGAACCAGCTTCGCGACGGAAACATGCCGAATAGGCCGTATTACGAATGGGAAGTTGGGCTTCATCGAGAATGACATCGCGGTAAAGGTTGGTTACCGGGACTTCGGCAGTAGGAATCAGATAAAGGTCATCTTCGTTGCAGTGATACATCTGGCCCTCTTTATCGGGTAGCTGTCCGGTTCCGTAGCCCGAAGCCGCATTTACCACGTAAGGGGGTTGCACTTCGAGATAACCGGCTTCCCGGGCACTATCGAGGAAAAAGCTGATGAGCGCACGCTGCAAACGGGCCCCTTTACCTTTATATACGGGAAAACCCGCACCGGTAATTTTCACTCCCAGTTCAAAATCGATAAGGTCGTATTTACGAGCCAAGTCCCAATGAGGAAGCGCATCGGCCGGCAGGTCGGGTATTGCACCGCCCGAACGTTCCACGACATTATCTTCGGCCGTGCGGCCCTCGGGAACCATATCGCACGGCGTATTAGGTACAGAAAGGAGTATCTCGGTAATGCCGTTCTCTGCGGCAGCCATATCTTCTTCGAGTTTCTTGTTCGCCTCTTTCATTTCGGAGACTTTTTTCTTCACGGCCTCGGCCTCATCGTTTTTTCCCTCTTTCATAAGTTTGCCGACCTGAGCCGAAAGGCCTTTCAGTTCGGAGAGACGACTATCCAACTCCATTTGCGAAGAACGACGCACCTTATCCAAATCCAAAACTTTGGCAACCACCTCGCGGCCGTCGAAATGTTTTTTTGCCAGCTTCCGAATAATCTCTTCGGGATTCTCTTTAATTGCGGCAAGTGTAAGCATAATCTACAATTTTATAATAAACATATTTTCTACACATCAAGACAATAAAGCCTTTACTTTTTCCGAAATAGCTTTCCCGTCGGCTTTCCCCGCCAACTTTTTGGAAGCTACCCCCATGACCTTACCCATCTCTTTGACCGATATTGCCCCTACCTCGGCAATAATCGCCTTTATCGCCTCTTCGAGTTCGGCCTCCGACATGGGCTGAGGGAGATACGACTCGATAACAGCGGCTTCGGCAAGCTCGGGTTCGGCCAAGTCGGGACGATTCTGTTCGGTGTAGATCTGGGCACTTTCCCGACGCTGTTTGGCCATTTTGGCCAAAATCTTCAAAGCGACATCGTCATGCAATTCCCCGTCGGAACCTTTGGCGGTTTTGGCTTCGATAAACTCTTTCTTTATGCCGCGCAGGGCTTCGAGGCGTTGTTTGTCGCGTGCCAGCATGGCGGCTTTGATATCATTACTGATCTGGTCAAATAAACTCATATTCTTTCGATTTTAATTTTCTATTCGGTCTTATCAAAAAGTATTACTCCATTACCGTTGTAATTCACATCTTCGGCACTCGTTTCACCGGGAGTATGACGCAAAAGTTGTTTGGCAAAATCTCCGGGTCGGTCGTAAGCCGGGGTACGGTCGATTTTCTCCAACACGGCATTATCGTCCATCTGAGCGACTGTAAGAATCACATATTCCTTATCGCCGGGATAAGCATTCCCCATATCCATTACTCCGTCTCCGAAGTCCGAAGCCAAAATCGTAACTTTTACCTTTCCTTCGAGTGTATCGTCGATGGTAATACCCGATATCGTCTTTACGCCGTCGAAACGCGCCATAAACTCGTTCAACTCCTTAAACTCGTCCATAACGACCTGATCGTCGGCACTGGAACTCAAATAAAGATTGATGAGTATGCGTTTGGCCTTATAAAGATTATCGGCTGCCAACAAAGGCGAATGTAAAGCATCTTCGATCGCTTTGGTGATACGATGCTCACCCTCGCCGAAGCCGCTGCTCATCACAGCTACGCCGCCGTTTTCGAGAGTACGGCGCACATCGGCAAAGTCGAGATTGATATATCCTTTCACGGTAATCAATTCGGCGATACTCTTTGCGGCTACGGTCAATGTCTCATCGGCCTTTTTAAAACCGTTGAGCCACGTCAAGTCGGGATAGACCTTACGCAAGTTTTCATTGTTGATGACCAAAAGCGCATCGACATTCTTACGTAAATCTTCCACACCGTCCAAAGCCTGCTTGATTTTGAATTCGGCTTCCCATGCAAACGGGATAGAAACGATACCCACCGTGAGAATACCCAGACTGCGTGCAACCCCGGCAATGACCGGCGAAGCTCCCGTACCGGTACCACCTCCCATACCGGCCGTAATAAACACCATATCGGTATCATCGTCGAGCAACTCTTTGATACGTTCGACACTCTCTTCGGCCAACTGCCGAGCTACAAGAGGATCGCCCCCGGCCCCGCGACCCGGCCCGAGAAGAAGCGTACGGGGAATCTTTGTCCCGCGCATGGCTTGCTTATCGGTATTGCACAAGACAAATGTTACATCTTTAATACCCGTCTTGAACATGTTCTCGACAGCGTTTCCGCCACCGCCACCGACACCTATCACTTTGATGATGGCCGGCAATTCCGAACGTTCGACGACATCGAACTGCGGTTTATCATTATATTCGTCCATAAGCAAGGTGTTTTCGGTTAATTTTCTTTATCCATTTCCTCTTTCATCGTATCCCAAATCGTCTTCCATATCGGAGATTTCGATGATTTAGTACCCGAAGTCGGCTGTTCCGGCTGAGGGGGAAGTTGAGGCTCTTTCTCGGGAGCAGGAATTTCTTCTTTTTTCTCAACGACAGGCGGTGCCGCACATATCTCTTTTCCCATCAGCAACAAGCCTATAACCTGCACCGAAGCGACACCGTTGATTCCGGGAACCAACGAAACGCCTAAAAGCGTACCCCGGCACACATCGAAATCGGTTTCCTTTGCCAACAACGTTTTCAGGCCTTTCATCGAAGCACCCCCGCCGATAAGCGTGATGCCCGATGTCAGCGAACGCATATACCCCGAACTCAAAAGCTGTGCTTTGACATTGGCGATAATCTCTCCCAAACGGGCCGTTATCACCTCCTCGATTTTTTCTGCGGTAAAATCGAAATAATAATCCTTCATGCCCCAATCTACCGTAATCGTTCCGTCGATCTGAGGCTGATAAGCTTTCTTTATCGACTCGGCCTCCGACTCTTTCACATGCAAAGAGCAAATATCCCGAGTAATATTGTTCCCTCCCAACGGAATGGTTATCATAGAGGCGAAATATCCGTCTTTATATAGCGAAAGAGTCGTTGTCTCGGCTCCGCAATCGAGCAAAGCGCAACCTTGCCGGCGTTCTTCTTCGGAGAGGACGGCCATCGCCGCCGCATTAGCCATGCAGATATATCCGGCAATAGGCATTTTGGCCTGCTCAAAAACCCGATCGATATTCCGTTTGTGAATCTCGTTCCCCACAATAAGACGATACGAGACACGTATTTCAGAGCCGTACTGACCGCATGGGTTTTCGGTAGCCCGACCATCTACCCGGCATTCCCCGGGAATCACATCGAAAACGACCAAATTATTTTCCAATATCCGATCGCGAGCCTCGGCTTCAAGCTCGGTAAGCAGAGAGTCGTCGATAGGCGATTCGGAAGAAATCGTCCGCACCACCGGAAACTCGATCGAACGTATCGATTGTCCGCTTACACCTACATATACTTGCGATATTTTACTCGGCGAAATACGGGCTTCGATACGGCGGAATATTTGCGAGAGTTTAAGTGCGACATCAGAGACATTGATGACCCGTCCCCGTTTGATACCGTCTTTACTCTCTCCGATTTCTACCGCATCGACCGTAAACCGACCGTCGTCATCGCGATGACCGGCAGCTCCGGTAATATGAGAGGAGCCTAAATCGACTGCTACAATGTATCTTTTTTCGTCCTGCATATCCATTTTCTCCTATTCTATTTTCGTCGTGTACACACCACTTGATCCTTATATTTGAGATTGATGGTATGGTATTTGTTCCAACCGCACTCCGACAGAGCTTGTTCGTATAAACACCGTAAATTATCCAATTTCTCCTCATACGCCGTAAGTTCGCCCATCAAGATGCGATGGTCTCCCACCCGGGGAATCAACTCCACATTCTGCCGGTTATCGACATAAATCTGTTCGACCTGTGCCTGCCAAAAAGCATTTTCCCGTAAAAAACAGGCAAAAGGATAAAGGGTTTCCCTTGCATAAGCCGATGATATATGACCGGTAGCCACCGGTACGGAGACGGCCTCGGGCAAACCGGCTGGCATTATTTCGCCGTGTTCATCGAGAAAATAGGCTACACTATCGCCCAACACCCGCAAAATGGGTACTCGTTGGGAAATATCCACACGCAGTAACCCCGACGGCGTTTTATAGCACCGTACCTCCTCAATAAGCCGATTCTCCGACAGGAGGGCCTCAATCTCTTCGGTATTTATTTCTGCCAAAGTAGTCTCTTTATCCGTCGGAACATACTTGTCAAGACAAGTCCGTATCTCATCGGCCGAGACATATTGTGTCTGCGCGCTGTCCACAACCGTTACATACAGCCCCACACATGTCCTGTTACGGGCCACAGCATTCCCCCATACCAGCGAAACCAGCAAGTAAACGGGAAGAAACAAGGCCAATATGTAAGTAAAGAAGCGTTTCATTTCGCAAGTATCTCTTCTTTTATCACAGGCAAAAGGCGGTCGATATCTCCTGCGCCCAACGTTATAAGGACTTCAAAGTTACGTTCTTTTATCGTTTCGAGCAACTTTTCTTTGGAACAAAGCTCTTTCCTTTCGCATTTTACCTTATCGAAAATAATCCGGGAAGTAACTCCCGGTATGGGCTGCTCCCGCGCCGGATATATATCGAGCAGAAACAACTCGTCGGCCAATGAAAGCGCCGCAGCGAATTCATCGCAAAAATCCCGTGTCCGACTATACAGATGAGGCTGGAATACGACCGAAATCTTTTTACCGGCATACAATGCCCGCAAAGACGAAAGGCTAGCTTTTATCTCATCGGGGTGATGGGCATAATCATCGACCAGAATCGTCTTGCCCTCGCGTATCCAAAAATCGAAACGCCGACGTGCCCCTGCAAAACTGTTCATGGCCCGACGCATCTCTTCAGGTGCAGCCCCATTGAGCCATGCAAGAGCCATCGCAGCGACCCCGTTTTCGATATTCACCCGCACAGGAACGCCCAAATCGACATCGGCAACGACACCTCCGGGATAAACCCAATCGAAAAGGATTTTGCCGTCGCCCATACGAATATTCCGGGCATAGAAATCTCCGCCGTCATCGAGCGAATAGGTATACAATCGTACTCCTGCGGCCAACTCGGGACGCAAAGGCAATCCTTTTTTTACGATCAATACGCCCTCGGGACGTATCAACGTGGTAAAATGCCGGAAACTTTCGAGATAGGCTTTATACGTTCCGTAAATGTCGAGATGATCGGGATCGGTTGCCGTTATCACCGCCATATACGGCTGCAAGTGATGAAATGAACGGTCGTACTCATCGGCTTCGACAACGACCAAATCGCTTTTATCGGAGAGAATCAGGTTACTGTCGTAATTCTTCAATATACCGCCGAGAAAAGCGCTGCAACCGACCGATGATTGTGCCAAAATATGCGCCGTCATACTCGAAGTCGTCGTTTTGCCATGCGTCCCGGCAACACAAAGTCCCCGGCTCTCACGGGTAATAAGACCCAACAATTCCGCCCGTTTTATCACGGTAAATACATGGTCTCTGAAATAGACGAGACCATCGTGCGTATCGGGTACGGCCGGAGTATAAACGACCAACGTATGCTCGGGATCTCGAAACGAAGCAGGTATCAAATCGACCGATTCGTCGTAAAACATTTCCGCACCTTCTTTTTCAAGAGCCTCGGTCAGTGCCGAACGGATCTTGTCATAACCGGCAACGGCATATCCTTTTGCCAAACAATAGCGCACGAGCGCACTCATGCCTATACCGCCCGCACCGATAAAATAAACAGATGTATATGATGTCAAGGCTTTCATTTCGATTTTTTCTCCGCTACGATTTCAAGAATAATATCGGCAATACGGGCCGCCGAATCACGTTGTGCCAACGAAAGAATGCGTTGCTGCATTTTTTCAAGCAGAACATCGTTCCGTACAATATCCATCGCCGTATCGACAAGACGAGCTACCGCTTCGTTGTCGGGTATAAGTAAAGCCGCCCCTTTTTCTGAAAGTGCCATCGCATTTTTCGTCTGGTGGTCTTCCGCCACATTGGGAGAAGGAACCAAAACAGCCGGTTTTCCCAACAGGCAGAGTTCCGAAATAGAACCAGCTCCGGCACGGGATATTACCAAATCGGCCGCCTTGTATGCCATATCCATACGGGAGATAAACGGCATCTGCACGACATAATCGTAATCTTTGCCGGCAAGAGCTGCTTTCACGCTTTCCTCATAATACTTCCCGCTCTGCCAGATAAGCTGCACCTCATCGCCGGGAATACGATCGAGCGCAGAGATAACACTTTGATTGATAGTGCGTGCCCCCAAACTTCCCCCGACGACCAAAACCGTCTTTTTCTTCGGGTCGAGACCGAAGAAAGCAACAGCTTCTTCCCGCGTACACGAAATATCCTGCAACGATTGCCGTACGGGATTTCCGGTCAGGACGATACGCTCTTTCGGGAAAAACCGTTCCATATTCTCGTAAGCGACACAGATCTTCACCGCTTTCGAGGCCAAAAGTTTATTGGTTACGCCGGCATAAGAATTCTGTTCCTGTATAAGAGTAGGGATACCCCGACGGGCTGCAGCCCACAATGTGGGACCGCTGGCATAACCGCCGACACCCACAGCAATATCGGGGCAGAACGTCTTTACAATCGTACGAGCCCGTCCGATACTTTTTACAAGGCGATACAACACACGGAAGTTTTTCCACACATGCCTGCGGGAAAAACCGCTGATGGGAAGTCCCACAATCTTATATCCGGCCGCCGGGACCTTCTCCATTTCCATTCGATCTTCGGCTCCGACAAAAAGGATTTCGGCCCGGGGACACTTTTCTTTCACGGCATTGGCTATCGATACGGCCGGGAATATATGACCTCCGGTTCCGCCACCGCTTACCAACATTCTTATTTGATCCGACATGACTTATTCTTTATTTATCTCTTACATCTGTGCAGGATTGGGAGCGGAAATATCTCCGGTCTCCTCCACAAGAGGTTCTTCTACATTTTCATTTTTCCCTGTCTGTTTGGCAAAACGGCTTACACTAAGCATGATACCGAAATACGCACTGGTAATAAGGAACGACGTACCGCCACGGCTCACCAGCGGAAGTGTCTGCCCCGTAACGGGAAAAAGTCCCACCGAAACGCCCATATTGATCAACGCCTGAAAAGCGATCATCATGGCCAATCCCGTAATGAGAAAAGCCGGATAAGCTTTATCGCACCGTCGGGCGATAACACCCGCTCGCAAAAGCATCGACATATAAAGCAACATGATGACAATACCGCCGACCAAACCCATTTCTTCGATAATAATGGCATAGATGAAGTCGGAAAAAGCCTGTGGCAAGAAATCTCGTTCCCGGCTATTCCCCAAGAATACACCCAAAACTCCGCCGTTGGCCACCGCCATATAGGCATGCTGCGGTTGATAATTGTCTTTATCGATAGGCTCCTCATACGCCGGCTTCCCAAAATTCTCGACAAATCGTACCGTGCGTCCGCCTACCGTCGACAAACGCGAGACTCCGAGAAATGGAAACGGTTCTTTTTCCCTCTTCTCATACTCATATACCTCGACCGAGACCGGTATAAGTATAGCCAACGCTACGACGGCAACAGCGACCAATGTCAACAACTTTTTCGTCTCCACGCCGGCCACCATCATCATACAAAAACTGACGAGGCCCAGCAAAGCCGCCGTCGAAAAGTTATCGACAACAATGAGAAAACAGAAAACTCCTGCCACGATAAGGCTCCACTTGAAAGCTCCGGAGGTTACATTTCCCGTCTCTTTCGACCGGAATTTCGCCAATATAAACGCCAACGTAATAATCGTAGCCAACTTGGCCAATTCCGACGGTTGAATCGATACACCGAAAATATTCAGCCAACGGCTGGCATCATTCACATTCGAGCCGAAAATGTCGACCCAAAGCATAAGAACGAGCGATAAAGGCACTAAAAACGCCATCAACAACTTACACCACTTGTAATGCAGATTGTGCATAATGACTACCAGCGCCGTACCGGCCAATACGAAAGAGATCTGTCGCATGGCAGGGCCCAAAAAGTCGCCGCCCCGACGTGTCAGGAAACTCGACGAGCTGTACACTTCTACGATAGAAATGAGGCATAACAAAAAGTATACTCCCCACAAATATCGATCGCCTTTGAATATCGTATTATTTTCACTCATCACCGCACACTCCTTTTACAAAACCTGATTATAAACTGCGCACGCATTCTTTGAATTGCCGACCCCGGTCTTCATAACTTTTGAACAGGTCGAAACTCGCACAACACGGCGAGAGCAACACTGTATCGCCGGGCTGTGCTGCGGCAAAAGCTTTCTCTACGGCCTCACTCATCGATAACGCATCGCCGGCCATCTCAACTTTTCCATCAAAGAAATCATGCAGTTTACGATTGTCTACACCCATACACACGATGGCTTTGACTTTCTCTTTGACAAGCGCCTCGATTTCGGTGTAATCGTTGCCTTTATCTTTTCCGCCGAGAATCAATATCACGGGTGTGGTCATACTCTCCAATGCGTACCAGCACGAATTGACGTTGGTCGCTTTGGAATCATTGATAAATGACACACCCCGCACATCGGCCACTTTTTCGAGACGGTGTTCGACACCTTTAAAATCGGACAATGCCTCGCGTACCTTCTCTTTCTTGATTTCGAGAATGCGGGCCGAAATACCGGCCGCCATCGAATTATAGAGATTATGCCGTCCCGGTAAAGAGAGTTCATCTTCCTTCATATCGAACAACTCTCCCGGCGTTTCGATACAAAGACGGTCGTCCTCGATATAAGCCCTCGTTCCCTCCTCATGCGTCTCGGCAAAGGGATAAAGGCGGGCTTTGAGCGAGTATTTCGATAACTCCTTCGTTATGATAGGATCATCGTTCCAGAAAATAAACGCATCGTTTTCGGTCTGATTCCGAGTAATCCTGAATTTTGCATCGACATAATTCTGCATATCGTATCCGTAACGGTCGAGATGATCGGGCGTAATATTCAACAACACGGCAATATCGGCCTTGAAACGATACATATTGTCGAGCTGGAAACTGCTCAACTCGATCACGTAGTAATCATAATGTTCGGTTGCCACCTGCAAGGCGAGGCTCTTTCCCACATTCCCGGCCAAACCTACATTAAGGCCGGCTTTTTTCAATATATGATATGTAAGAAGCGTCGTAGTAGTCTTCCCGTTACTACCGGTAATGCAAATCATTTGAGCATCGGTATAGCGACCGGCAAATTCTATTTCCGAAATAACAGGTGTTCCTTGTTTTTCCAACGCCTGTATCATAGGTGCGGTCTCGGGTATACCGGGGCTTTTCACCACTTCATCGGCATTGAGAATCTTCTCGGCCGTATGACGACCCTCCTCCCATTCGATTCCGTAATCATCGAGTTGCTTTTTATAGACATCTTTTATTCCCGACATATCCGAGACAAAAACATCAAAACCTTTGACTTTCGCCAAAACAGCTGCACCGGCACCACTCTCACCGGCTCCCAATACGACAATACGTTTGCTCATATTTACCTCCTTATCGAGTTTTCAACGTTACCAATGTCAATACGGCCAAAATAATACCGACGATCCAAAAGCGAACCACAATTTTCGATTCGGGTATCGGTGCGAACGGTTTTTTCCATAAAGCCTCGATACTATCACCGGCTTTTTGGAAATGGTGATGCAACGGAGCCATTTTAAAGAGGCGTCGACCTTCACCATAACGACGCTTGGTATATTTGAAATAAGATACTTGCATAATCACGGAAATGCTTTCGATAAGGAATATCCCGCATAAGAGCGGAGTAAGCAGCTCCTTATGTATCAGCACGGCAAACACACCGATGATACCGCCGATGGTAAGACTACCGGTATCGCCCATAAACACCTGTGCAGGGAAAGCATTATACCAGAGAAACCCGATCGTCGCACCGATAAACGCACACGAAAAGACGACAAGTTCTTCGCTCCCGGGTATATACATAATATTGAGGTATGAGGCATAAGCTATGTGCCCCGACAGATAGGCCATAATAGCCAATGCCACCCCAATGATGGCAGACGAGCCGGTTGCAAGGCCATCGAGACCGTCGGTAAGGTTTGCCCCGTTCGATACTGCCGTTACGACAAAAATCGTTACCAGAATGAAAATAATCCAACCGGCCGTCTGTGCGTGTTCTCCCAAAAACGGGACGAGATCGGCATAATCGAAGTTATTATTTTTCACAAAAGGAATCGTCGTCTGTGTCGATTTGATATTCTCGGGAAGATACTGTATCTCGGCGGTATCGTCTTTCTGGACAGTAACATTTTCACGAATCACCGTATCGGGGCTCAAATAGAGCGTCAACCCGACGATAAGTCCCAAGCCGACTTGTCCGAAAATTTTGAATCGACCGTGAAGCCCCTCCTTGTTATGATGTTTGAGCTTCATATAGTCGTCGAGGAAACCGATAGCCCCCATCCAAACAGTCGTAACGAGCATCAGAATCATATAAATATTATCGAGACGCCCCACCAACAAACAGGGAATAAGAATGGAAATTATGATAATAATTCCTCCCATAGTGGGAGTACCCTTTTTACTCATCTGCCCTTCGAGTCCGAGATTCCGCACAATTTCGCCGATCTGCATACATTGCAACCGGGATATGATGCGCCGGCCTATAATCGTAGAAATAAACAACGATAAAATAAGCGCCATACTCGAACGAAAAGAGATATATCGGAATACTCCCGTCCCGGGAATATCCAACTCGTCGAAAAACTGAAACAACGGATACAACATTTCTTACTTAATTACTCATTGAATATACGTTCCACCTCTTCCCTGTCGTTGAAGTGATGTTTTACACCTTCTATTTCCTGATAATCTTCATGTCCTTTTCCGGCGATAAGCACCACATCGCCGGGTTGTGCAAACTGCGTTGCGGCACGAATCGCTTCCCGGCGATCGGCGATCATCAATGTTTTGCGGCGTTGAACGGCATCAAGCCCGGCAATCATGTCATCGAGAATATCCTGCGGTTTTTCAAAACGGGGATTATCGGAAGTAAGTATTACCTTATCGCTCCACTTCACAGCTTCCTGTGCCATGAGCGGGCGTTTTCCTTTATCCCGATTCCCGCCTGCCCCTACAACGGTGATGATATGTCCCTTGCGCCCCACGACTTCGCGTATCGAAGTAAGGACATTGGTAAGAGCGTCGGGCGTATGGGCGTAATCGATAATTGCCGTATATTTTTGCGGAGCATGCAGCGTCTGGAAACGTCCCGATACCGGTACAAGCCGGCTAAGGTTGATCAGGGTTTTCTCGGGATCTTCTCCCAAAAGACAAGTCGCACCATATACAGCCAATAAATTGTACGCATTGAACTTGCCCACGAACTGCACCTCCACTTCACGCCCGTTTACTTCGAGCGTTGTACCATCGAGACGGCTCTCGATGATACGTCCCTTGTAATCGGCCAACGTATTCAAGGCATAAGCATGTTTCTCGGCACGAGTGTTTTGCAACATCACCGCCCCGTTTTTTTCATCGGCGTTCGTCAAAGCAAATGCCTCTCCGGGCAGATCGTCGAAAAATCTTTTTTTCGCTTTGAGATAAGCCTGTACGGTTTTATGATAATCAAGATGATCCCGGGTAAGGTTGGTAAAGATACCTCCGGCAAATTCAAGCCCGGCAATACGGCGCTGGTCGACCGAATGAGAACTCACCTCCATAAATGCATAACGACAACCGGCATCGACCATTTCCCGCAATAGGCGATGAAGAGTCAACGGGTCGGGTGTAGTGTGATCGGTGGGCACGGCCCGGTCATCGACATAATTGCAGACCGTCGATAAAAGGCCTACTTTCTCCCCGAAAAGGCGAAACATTTCATACAACAACGTGGCGATAGTCGTCTTGCCGTTTGTCCCGGTAACCCCTACCAAAGTAAGCTGACGGGAAGGTTCGCCATACCATGCCGAAGCCAATAAACCCAAAGCTTCCCGGCTCTCGGGGGTTACGACATACGTTACCCGAGGCGACAGTTCATCGGGTAATTCCTCGCACACCACAGCCGAAGCCCCCTGCGCTTCGGCTTTCGCGATAAAAGCATGTCCGTCGACCGACACACCGCGCACGGCAACGAACAATGAGTCCTCGGCCACACGACGCGAATCGGCCTCGACCGAAGTTATCTCGACACAGTCGTTTCCTACGACTTTCGTTACATTCAACTTTCCAAGAAGATCTCTCAGTTGCATATTTACTATTTTATTTCAATACGATAGTTATTCTTTCGCCTCGGGAAACACGACGCCCCACAGGAATAGATTGGCGCACGACTTTCCCACGCCCCTCGACAGAAACCCGCAAGCCCACCTTTTCCAAAAGATAAATGGCATCGCGTGCACCCATTCCTACGACCGAAGGGACTGTATAACGATTGGGTTCGATACGGTCCATGACAATCGTATAATCCTTAGACTTGACCGACACCCACTCTTCACCTCCACCGACCGATTCGGGTGAAGTATAAGGCAAAGAAAGACGTCGGCACACGTATGTCGTATTTTCGAGGTTGCCTTTCTTTATGGCCGGCATTTTGGCAAATACCGTATCCCGGGAAACCGTTCCCTCCCCGGGCAAAAATCCCCGGGCATACATCTCTTCCGCAACCGTGCGGAGCACCGCACCCGGCATCGTACCGCCCGACGGATAACCTATTCGCGGAGCCGATACGACGACAATACCCGAATATTTGGGATTCTCGGCCGGGAAATATCCGCAAAACGAGACCCGATGGCGTACTATATTTCCTTTGTATCCGGCTTTTCCCTGATGAATTTGAGCCGTACCGGTTTTCCCTGCAATCTGCACATAATCCGAACTGACCGCCTTGCGACCGTGAGCCGTACCCTGTTGTACCACATCGACAAGCATCTGCTGTATTTCCTTCAATGTTTGCGGCTTACACATCTGCTTTGTAATCACCTCGGTCTCAAATTCCTCTATTAACTCTCCGTTTTCGCTTATTCCAGCTATTATATACGGTTTTATCATCTTACCGCCATTAGCGATACCGTTATAAAACATCAGCGTATAAACAGGCGGAATAGATACTTCATATCCGAAACTCATCCACGGCAGCGACAATTTCGACCATGCGGGATTGGGCTTGCCATCGGCCGTTACCGGATATTTGATAACCGGAGCCAATGTACCCGGAATATCCAAATCGACCGCTTTATTCAGGCCTATCGCATAAAGACCGTCGACAAACTTTTTAGGGTCTTTTTCAAATCCTTTCAATACAATTTTGGAGATACCGATATTGGACGAATACCATATCGCCTGAGCAGCCGTAATATCGGTATAACCGCCTTTCCGGTAATTGTGGTCATACATGGGCTGTCGGGCATATATGAATTTTCCTTTTTCTCCATAAAAAATATCATCGGGACGCACGACTCCTGCATCTAAGGCAACCATCATCGAAGCGGTTTTAAACGTCGATCCAGGCTCGACCAAATCACTCACGGCATGATTTACACCTTCTTTATACGACCCGTCGGACTGACGATCGAGATTGGCAATCGCACGTATGGCTCCCGTCTCGACCTCCATGATTACCGCCACGCCGTAATCGGCTTGCGTCTCTTGCAATTTCTCCCACAAAGCCGACTCGGCCATATCCTGTATATCGACATCGATAGTCGTAACAATATCTTTTCCTGCAACCGGCTTCCCAAGTATTTCCTCTACCCATTGCCACTGAACCCTCTGCCTAACCCTTTTTCCGTTTATTCCACGCAACAAAGAGTCGCAAGACAATTCTATTCCCGACGCTCCTCCTCGCCCTTCGCCATTTACCATACCTGCATATACGCTGCCCACCGTACTGGTAGCCAACAATCCGAACGGTCGTTCCCGACTTAACAATTCTTCAAAAACGAGACCGCTTTTATTGGAATTTTTCTGATTGAAGAAAGGGTATTCCAGAATCTCTTTCATCTGCACGTAAGAAAGGCGGGCATAAGAAAGCCGATAATGCCGACGGTGTTTATGAGTCAAGCCCTGTCGCAAATGAGCTTTATATCCTTCGGCTGTACGATCGCCGGGCATCTGTGCCAAAGCTCGGCAAAGCGGGTCGAGATAACGATCGAACGTATCCCGATTGAATCCGTCAGCCGCAAAATCCATATACATGGTATATCGAGGCATCGTCGTCGCCAACAAACGACCGTCGGCAGCCAAAATATTTCCCCTTGTCGCCAAAACGGGAACCGTATCATAAAGAGGCTTCTCTGCCTTGGCTTGCCACTGTTCTCTCTCGACGAATATCGTACGCGACATCTTGAAAAGTATCGCCATACATATCACGGCAATAACCAGCACAATAAGCAAATAGCGGAAATGCAGACCTTTACTCTTCATATTTTTTTCGCTTTAATTTATATGAAGGAGTTTTGGCTGCATGTATATCGACACCTTTTTCTTCAAACAGTTTCTCTATCTGCGAAGGACGACTTACCCCCGTCAACTCCGACGATAAAGTGGTCGCCTCGTACCGCAGTTCGGTTTCTTTGGTACGTAACCGTTCGATTTCGGCCATTTTTCTATGGCAGCTATAACGATTACCGATATAACAGAACAAAAGTATGAGCAGGATAAGACACGCTTTCCACTTCCGATAGAAAAAATCGAACGACACGATTTCCCCCTCGAAAAGTTCTTTCAAGAAAAGAGCAATCCGCGTAGAATACTCGGGAGACGCCACCTCGTCGGGAACGCTCGTTTTATCCTTTTCCTCTTTGCTATCGTCCATCAACATCTCCTTCACAATTTTTCAGCTATACGAAGTTTTGCGCTGCGCGCCCTGGGATTACGAATCACCTCATCATCGTCGGGCACTATCACCTTGTTATTGACAGGCCTTAATGGAGATTCAATCCGACCGAAAAAATCCTTTTCGGCACGACCTTCAAAATTACCGGTCTTAAAAAAGTTTTTCACCAAGCGGTCTTCGAGCGAATGATAGGTAAGAATCGCTATCCGGCCACCGGGACGTACCAGCTCGCATGCCGACAACAACATACGGCGCAAAGCCTCCATCTCTTGATTGACCTCGATACGCAATGCCTGAAACAACTGCGCCAACTCTTTTTTCTCCTGCCGCTTGTCGATATAAGGTGATACGACTTCAACCAAACGTGTCGTCGTATCGATCTTTTGTATTCTGCGGGCAGACACCACGGCGCCGGCAATTTTTCGGGCCGAACGCAACTCCCCGTAAAGATAAAAAATATCGGACAACTGTTCTTGCGTATAATTCTCGATGACATCGGCTGCCGTCGTTCGAGCCCGACGATTCATACGCATATCCAGCGCGCCATCGAAACGGAAAGAAAACCCCCTTTCCGAAGCATCGAAGTGATGAAACGACACGCCCAAATCGGCCAACAACCCGTCGATAGAATCCACATCGTAGTAACGCATGAAATTCTTTAAAAAACGGAAATTGCTCCGCACAAACGTAAAACGGTTATCCTCGATGCGATTGACACAAGCGTCTTCATCTTGATCAAAAGCATAAAGATGCCCTTTGTCGCCAAGTCGTTCCAATATGGCCCGCGAATGACCGCCGCCGCCAAACGTAACGTCGACATAGGTCCCGTCGGGTCGTACAGCCAGCCCAGCCATACAAGCATCAAGCAATGCAGGTATATGATAGACAGAAGATTGCATCAGTTTGTTCGAGTACTTGTTTTAGCGGGTAAAAATAGTAAGAAAAACACGGACACACATCATATTTTTCATTTTTTTTTCAACAATTTTCGAGCATCTTCACCCGATTGCTTTCTGGATATCAAGGAGTAAAATAAGCAGACCGAGAGCTATGCAAAATACATTTTTCTTAATTAAAAAAGTCCTTTTCTGTAAAGAATCACTATCTTTGTCCGTTTTTGCATAAGAACGATGACAGAAAAAAAGATATTACAGGTTGATGTAGAGGAAGTTGTAAAACAAAAATCACCGAAGCTTTTCAAAAAGATTCCGGGATTTGTTTTCAACTTCATCAAACACACCATTCAACAAGAACGCATCAACCGTTTCCTGAAAGCATACCCCGACGTGCGGGGCGTAGATTTCGCCGAAACATTATTGGAATATCTCGACATCACTTTGCGTATCGACGGAGAAAAAAATATCCCTTCAAAAGGTCGTTTCATTTTTGCATCGAACCACCCGCTGGGCGGTCTCGACGGCGTAGCACTCATATCGGTCTTGGGCCGACGCTACAACAAAGATATAAAATTTGTCGTCAATGACCTACTGATGGCGATAGAGCCTCTATCGGACAATTTTCTCCCCATCAATAAATACGGGAAACAAGACAAAAACAAGGCCGATGCCCTCGGACGAGCCTACGAAGGAAACGGGCAAATGGCCGTTTTTCCGGCCGGACTCGTTTCCCGCAGACAAGGGAAAGAGATATGCGACCTCACATGGAACAAAGCCTTCATTGCCAAAAGCGTACAATATCAACGAGATGTGATTCCCGTATGGTTCGAAGGTTATAATTCGAGTTTCTTCTATCGCTTCGCCCGATGGAGAAAACGTTTGGGGCTGAAATTCAACATCGAATTGATTTATCTGCCCGACGAAATGTTCAAAAGCGAAAAGAAAACATTTACCATACACTTTGGCAAACCTATTCCCTGGCAAACTTTCGACAACTCCAAAACACGCATGGAATGGGCGCAATACGTCAAAGAACAAGTTTACAGCATCAGAGACAGTCTAAATAAACCCAAACGGATATGAAAGAAATCATTGCCCCCATTGAAAGAGGAAAAATAATGGCCGAACTCACGCCGGAGCGTTTTCTGCGCCATACCAACAAAGGGGGAAACGAAATCTATGTCGTCAATTATAAAAACGCACCCTATACCATGCAAGAAATCGGCCGTCTGCGGGAAATCGCATTCCGGTCGGCCGGCGGAGGAACCGGAAAAGAGATCGACATCGATATGTTCGACACGATGGAGAAACCCTGCCAACAACTCATCGTATGGGATCCCGATGCAAAAGAGATACTGGGCGGCTATCGTTTCATACTGGGAGAGGACATGCAATACGACAAAGAGGGTCGGCCTATCATCGCCATTTCGCACATGTTCGACTTCTCTCCGAAATTCATTCGGGAATATATGCCGCACACCATCGAATTGGGCCGGTCATTCGTTTCTCTCGAATACCAATCGACCCGAGCCGGAGCAAAAGGTCTTTTCGCCCTCGATAATTTGTGGGACGGATTAGGCGCCCTTGTCGTAATTTACCCCCAAATCAAATATTTCTTCGGGAAAGTAACCATGTATCCCACCTTCTCCATAAAGGGGCGCAACATGATACTTTACTTCCTCAACAAGCATTTTGCCGATACCGAAAAACTCGTGTGGCCCCGTACACCTCTCGAAACGAACAGCAATTATGAAGAGTTGCAAAGGATATTTCCCGAAAACAACTCTTTCAAAGAAGATTACAAAATACTGAATCAGGAAGTGCGCGCCTTAGGATTCAACATTCCCCCGCTGGTAAACAGCTATATGAGCCTTTCCCCGACGATGCGCATGTTCGGAACAGCTATCAATGACGAATTCGGAGACGTCGAAGAATCGGGTATACTCATTGCCATCGACGAAATACTGGAAGAAAAAAAGAAACGCCACATCGATACTTACGAACGCTAAAACGGCGATTTCATCGAAAAAAAGGTCTGTAAACTTTGGTTACAGACCTTTTTTCTTATCCTTTAAAAAGAGCGACCTTCGTACGTCTCTATGGCTTTTCGCCATTCATCGGAAATAACTTTCGTAGCACCGCTCTTAAAATCAAACCCCACCAGTATGGTTTCACAAACGGCTTTCACCTCGCCGTTTTTCACACCGACAATACGCTGCAAAAGTTTCACACTCTTATTTCCTATCGAAAGCGTCGTGGTCTGGACTTCGATCTCCTCATGTAAATAAATCGGCAAAAGAAAATTTGCATTCACATTGGCAATCACCAAATCTATTTCGCGCAATTCTATCATTTGAGGCCGCACGGCTGCAAAATATTTCACTTTTCCCAAGTCGTAAAAAGTAAAATATACCGAATTATTGACATGACCCAATGGATCGAGGTCGTTAAATCTTAACTGTACGGGCACCGAATGCCGGAATGTCGTCTGCTCTGTCATATCTATCGAAGTATTATATCTTTTACTACAAGCCGCCCCATCTCCTCATTGAGGCGATGCAAGAGAGACTTTTTACAACTCAACAACTCATTGCGCAAAACAGCCGAAGATAAAGAGACATACAACACGCCCGCCCTGACATATACCTGCGTCGTATAACGGGCGACCGCTTCACCGAAAATCTCTTTCCACAAAACCGCCGCTTGTGTCTCGTCGAGACGGCGGTCGAGTTGCTGGTCGGCCAGAATCTGCGGAAGCAATTCACTCAATTTCTGAGCATCTTTTCGTTGCATGGCTCTATTCTCCTATTATCGAGAACTCCCCGCTCTCGACCTTGAACAACCGATAATCCCCCCCGGCACGACGCACTATGGCATCGAGATATTCCCGATTGGTATCGGTTACAAAAATCTGCCCGAAACGCTCTTGCGAAACAAGAGAAATGATACGTTCCATGCGTTGTGCATCGAGTTTGTCGAAAACATCATCGAGCAAAAGCAACGGCACAGTATGTCCATTCCGATTCAAGTAATCGAACTGTGCCAGCTTCAAGGCTATCAAAAAAGTCTTATTCTGTCCCTGAGAACCGATGCGTCTCATCGGATACTCTCCCAAAGTCATTTCCAACTCATCTTTATGCACACCGCGCGAAGTATAACCGAGAATCAAATCGCGAGAACGCACTTCGGCCAACAAATCGCGCAAATCCCCCCTCTCGATGTGCGAGACATAAGTGAGTCCCACCTCCTCGCTCCCCCCCGAGATCGTCTCATAGAATTCCTGAAATACAGGAATGAATTCTGCAAGGAAACGCCTTCTTGCCCGATAAATATCGGCCGCTGCAAGAGCCATCTGTTCTTCCCATATCTCATACATGGCAGGATCGGATATCTCTTGCTTCAACAACGTATTCCGTTGCATCAGCGCTTTGTTGTAGCGAATCAGCTTATCGAGATAGGCCTTGTCGAATTGAGAAATGACCAAATCGAGAAATCGCCGACGCTCTTCACTGCCTCCTTGTATCAATTCCGAATCGGCCGGAGAAATCATAACCAAAGGGATCAGTCCTATATGATCGGACAGGCGGCTATACTCTTTCTTGTTCCGCTTGAATACTTTTTTCTGCCGGCGTTTCATTCCGCAATAAATCTCCTCGCACACATCGTCGTAGGTATAAAATCCCTGCAACATAAAGAAATCCTCACCGTGCCGGATATTCTGCGAGTCGGCCAATAACGTAGAACTTTTACAAAACGAGAGATAATAAAGGGCATCGAGCAAATTGGTTTTCCCCATGCCGTTATTGCCCAAAAAACAATTCAAGCCGGGAGAAAACTCCAAATCGGCTTGCGCTATATTTTTGAAATTAACAATCGATAACCGGGAAAGAATCATGAAGAAAACCTTTTTTACACCTTGCAAACGTACGCAAACTTTTTCATTTTACCGGCCTCTCTTCCTCAAAAAATACCGCTCACCACCTCACCGACAACCGAAACACGCAAAAAATCAGGCCGATTTTTTTATTTATTAAAGATAAAAGCGTACTTTTGTCTGCTCAAAACAATTACCAAGCTATAAAAACGACAAAAAATATGGCACAAAAACAAAACACTCCGGACGAAGTTGATAAAATGAACGAAGTTCTCTCATCGTCGGAACAATTTATCGAAAAGAATCAAAAAGGTATTTCCATTGTAATATTAGTCGTCGTCATCGCCGTAGGCGCATGGCTGGGGTTGCGTCATTTTTACTTCGAACCCCGCGAAGCAACAGCTTATGCCGAAATGTTCAAAGGAGAGTTCTACCTCGATGCCGACTCCTTTGCATTGGCACTCAACGGTAACGGTGCCGATTATATCGGATTCGAAGCCATTGCAAATGAATATTCGCACACCGATGCCGGCAACTTAGCTGCCGCTTATGCAGGTATTTGCTATTTCAATCTCGGCAACAACAATGAAGCCCTCAACTACTTCAAGAAATTCAAAGCCGACGATAAATTCGTATCGCCGAACGTTTTGGGCATGATCGGTAATTGCTATGCCAATATGGACCAGACGGCCGACGCTATGGCGACTTTTGAGAAAGCGGCCAAGAAAGCCGACAATATTCTCTTCTCGCCGTTCTACCTACAAAAAGCCGCAACTATCGCCGAAGCGACAGGCGACTATAATAAAGCACTCGCACTTTATAACCAAATAAAGAACGACTACGCCACCTCATCGATCGCCCGGGATATAGACAAATATATCGAACGTGCTCAGGCAAAACTTTAATCTCAGTACAACCATAACCAAAAGGGTACCTCTCGGAGATACCCTTTTTATTTTATACTCTCTGTAAAAAACTACTGTCATGGCAACAGCATATCAAAATCTATCTTCTTGTGACAACAACACCGTACCCCACTCCCCCTTGTTGCGTGTTGCAATCGTATGTGCGGAATGGAACGCCGATATTACCGGTAAACTTCTCGAAGGAGCTTGCAACACACTCGAAAAACACGGAGTAAAGCCCGATAACATTTTCGTGGAATATGTTCCCGGAACTTACGAGTTAACTTTCGGAGCGCAACGTATGGCAGCACATTACCGCCCCGATGCCGTTATTGTCCTCGGCTGTGTCATACAAGGAGACACTCCGCACTTCGATTATGTCTGTCAAGGAGTTACCGAAGGGACAACACACCTCAACGCAATACTCGAAACACCGGTCATTTTCGGAGTTCTTACCACCAATGACAAACAACAGGCCCTCGACCGAGCCGGAGGAAAATATGGGAATAAAGGCGATGAAGCAGCGGTTACCGCTATAAAAATGGCCGCTTTCGCTGCCCGTATGAAATAATAGTTCTCCTTAATGAATAAAACGCCCCGATAGTTTTATCGGGGCGTTTATCATTTATATGAAAATAACCTGCACATCAAACTTTTCCTTCCGACGACATAGAGATATATTTCCACAACGGCGCGGCATGTAAAGCCTGCAATACCCCATTGCAATCGAGCAAAGCCCGCACCTCTTCGAGAGAAAGCAACTCTACGGCAATATCCTCGGTAGGTTCGAGATGCTGACTTTCTATCCGTTCCACATTCCGAGCCAGATAACAATAAGTAAGATTGGTATGCGTACCGGGATTGGGCGAAAGAATCATCAACTCCTCCCATTCGCCATTACCATAACCGGTCTCTTCGAGCAATTCCCGACGAGCCGCTTCAAGTGGAGAAGCATCGTCGGGTTCACACACTCCGGCACATAGCTCATACGATACCAATCCCACCGCATGCCGATACTGACGCTCGAAAACATACTTTCCGTCGACGGTAACAGCAATCACATTTACCCAATCGGGATATTCGAAAACATAATAATTCGGTATTTCGTTCCCATTCGGCAGTTGCACCCGCTCTTCCCGCACCGTAAACCAGGGTTTCTCTGCCAAATAACGGCTATTCACCACTTTCCACGGCTTTATCATTTCCTCTTCCATATCCATATTAACTTTTAAAGGACCTCTATCTCATACAAAGATGAGAAAAAACGACGGTTACACAACCGTATCCACATAAAAAAAACTTTCATTTATACCGGAAAACGCTTATTTTTGTATAAGTCAAATAAATGTCCATGTACAGCCGTCTCAATGTAAAACAATTCTGTCTGCGCAAAATACGCAAAATACGCCATAGAAAAGGTTATGGCGTACATTCTCCTTTTGCTTACGGCCTTATCACGAAAGTCATTGAAGAGAAATCGGACTATTACGCCTACCAGCAAATCGAGGATCTGCACCGGACTTTACACGACAGACCGAATTTCAATAAACGTAAATGCCGATTGCTGTTCCGCATTGCCAACCGCTTCAAACCCCGATGCATTATCGAATGCGGAAGCGAAGGGGGATATTCAACGCTTTATTTGCAAAAAGGATGTCCGACTGCCCGACTGTTTTGTATCGAACCCGATCCCATTCGCCGTGCAACCGCAGAACAGTTGCTTATGCACCTGCCGGGAAATGTAACCTATATCGACCAAACGATTCCCGAAGGGCTCTCTTTTTTACACAGAGAAAAGATCGAGCCGCACCTTATCTATTTGCACAGCCTCTCCGATGCCTCGCAATATCAGAAAGCATTCGAGCAAATCGGCCCGTTCTTATGCGAAAAAAGTATCATAATCGTCGACGGAATAAGACAAGAAAAAGAAATTTTCCGTACTTGGGAAAATTTCTCGAAGAACGGGAAAATACGAGTTACATTCGACCTCTACAATCTGGTCATAGCAACATGTAACCCCAAACTCAACAAGCAAAACTATATCGTCGCTTTCTGAAAAAAGAATAATTCTGCAAACCCGGCCACCCGTACCGGCATTATAAAGAAAAAAGATATGAAAAAAAGTAACATTTATACCGGCACTGGCGATAAGGGAGAAACATCTCTTGTCGGGGGAAAGCGTGTTTCCAAACAAGATATCCGACTCGAATCCTACGGCACCATCGATGAATTGAACGCCCACATCGGATTTCTCAGGACTTTACTGCCTCCAAATATGCATGACGACGCACATACGTTGCTCGACATACAACACCGGCTTTTTTCCATAGGTTCGTATCTCGCCACCGACACAAGCGACACAGCCTTGCGAGATGCCAGTCGGATATACCCCGAAGATGTCGAACGACTCGAACAGCGTATCGACATTCTCGACTCGACACTTCCCCCTCTACGCAACTTTATACTTCCGGGAGGAACGACAGCCTCCGCACAAGCTCATGTATGTCGCACCGTCTGCCGACGGGCCGAAAGACGCATTTGCGAATTGCACGCTACCCACCCGGTCGATTTGTTATTATTGCGATACATCAACCGTTTGTCTGATTATCTTTTCATTCTTTCTCGTCAATGCAACTTATCCGAAGAAAAAGAAGAAATTTATTGGGATAAAGGTTGCAAATGAAAATTTTTATTCTACTTTTGCGGAAAAATTCAAAACCGTTCAAATAATTTCATTATGTATTGGACTTTGGAATTAGCATCGAAACTCGAAGATGCACCCTGGCCTGCCACCAAAGACGAGCTTATCGATTATGCCATGCGTTCGGGAGCTCCGCTCGAAGTCATCGAGAATCTTCAAGAAATGGAAGATGAAGGTGAAATCTATGAGTGTATCGAAGACATTTGGCCCGACTACCCCAGCAAAGAAGACTTCTTCTTCAACGAGGAGGAGTATTGATCATATCGGACAAGTAAAAAAACAGTCTCTAAACGAGACTGTTTTTTATATCCAAAAGTACGAATTTATCGAAAAAAAACGGTATTATGATACTAAGGAATTTATTATGGGTAGGACTGGGAAGTTTCGCGGGAGGAGCGTTACGTTATCTCATTGCCCAGTTTACCCGAACACACGGTCTCGACGGTTCTTTTCCGTGGGGTACATTCATCGTCAACTTGACCGGATGTTTTCTTTTGGGTCTTTTATTCGGACTTTCGAGTCGTTGCCCTATTTTTTCCGATGAAATCAGACTATTGCTCATGGTTGGATTTTGCGGAGGATTCACCACTTTTTCTTCTTTCATTCAAGAAAACGTCTTGTTGCTTCAAACTGGACAATACACAACGATTGTTCTCTATACATTGACCAGCCTTATCGGAGGTACGGCATTATTTTTTCTGGGTGTTTTGCTCGTAAAAAGTTTTTCTTAACAATATCTGTATTTTTCAAAAAAGGTCGGCAATACTTCTCAACCTGCATAACTATGCATACCCCCGAGAAAATAGTTTACACCGAAATAGGTCATCAGTACGGTAAAAAACGCACCTAAAAGATAGAGATGCAAGACTTTATCCCGACCGAACGCAGGCAACCAACCGGTATGTACCGGCAACATATAGACCAATAACGTAATCAACGCCCATACTTCTTTCGGATCCCAACTCCAATAGGCTCCCCAAGAAACATTTGCCCAAACGGCCCCGATGAAGATTCCCAAAGATAACAGACATAAAGCCGGATAGAGCAGAAACCGAGAGAAAACTGCCTGTATATGCCAAATGTCTGAATCGGAAGAAAAACATCGAACAAGATAAGCCGACAGACTATTGAGAAACGTAAATGACAATAGAGCGTAAGCTGCCATGATACAACTCACATGGAGACTCAACAACGGAGATGATAAGACCGGCATTAAAGGCGTAATCTGCGGATTCATTTGGTTGATATGACTGATCAACAATGAAAATCCCGACAACAGCAATCCGAACGGTAACACCCACTTGAATCGCTGCCAAAACACAGATGCGAATAAAAGAACAAACCAAGCCATCGACAACATCGTTTCATAGCCGTTTCCGAAAGGTAACCGCCCACTGATAACTGTGCGCAAAACAATGACAAAAGAAAGCAGCAACAACGAAATAACCTGCCAACCGATAAAAATACACTCTATCGCCCGTCTGTTCCTACGACATTTTCCCGGACACGCCGTCCACCAAAGATAAAAGCCAAATGCAATGAGACCGACAACCAAATTAACCCGAGAGAGTATCGTAGCAAAAGGAAGTGTATTGTACAATTTTTCAATCGTAATCCGACTGTCGGACAAGACCGTCTCTCCCCCCATCTTGTGTTGAAAACGTTTCAATCCTTCAATCGCGTCATGTAACGCAGCAGCATCATTGTCTTTAATCGCCGAATACATCAACGGAAAAATTCCGTGAACAACTTGTGCAACCACCGTATCTACCCCAACGGGTAATTCCGAGACCGGCGAACGCCATACCGTACGGCCATCGACTTCAAAAGGAAATACCGGCAACATTTCTCCGCTTTGCTGCATAATGACAAGCTGAACCTTTTCATCGACTTCCCTCACGGCACGGCTGAAAGCATCTTGGCTTCCGTCCCGATAAGCCCGCATACAATAGGGTTCGAGACGATACTGTCGCTCCGAGTCGAAAAAATCGGCAAAAGCAGCATATTCATTCAATCCAAGCAAACGGCACAATTCCTTGTTTTTAATATGTATCATCGGCTCGAACTGCCACTCTTGCGGGAAGAAAAGCCAACCCGTGAAAACCTGCTCGGGTGTAAAGTCTCCATAGAAATCCCGCCCCGTAAGTTTACGGGTAAAATCGATGGCCAATGTCTGTACAGGAACAATACGATCATTGAAAAGTACCTGTACTGTTCCAAATTCTTCGGCACTTCGAGGAGACAATGTTGTAGGAGCAGCATAAAGATTACCAGTAACCAATAAAAAAAACGGAATCATCGCAAGTTTCGTCAGGGAAAGATGTCGTGCCAACTGCCGAAAACGTCCTTGTGGATCAAACAAAAGCCATACAAAAGAGAGAAACAACAAAAAATAACCTGCATAAGTTACCGGAATGCCGTAAATATCCCGACTAAGAGAAAGCCAGCTGCCTCTACCGTCCTCATCGAACGACGACTGATAAAAACGCCAACCCTCATACACGGCGATACGATTCATCGAAATACGATAAGACGCGACATTTCCCGAAAACGGCCGAATATCGATCTCCGAAATAAAATCGGACGGAGCATGTGTACCCGGATAATAATCGATGGAAAAACGAGTCAGTGTAACCGTAAACGGCAAACGTGCTTTTTCCTTTTCTCCGGTCAGATAATCCGATGTCGGAATTCCCTCTTTCAGGTGTATCACGCCATCATAAGCCGTAAACCGTGTCAGCAATGCCCCCAATAAAATAACGACAAAAGAGAAATGCAGACACAAAACCGCAGGGCGTAAAGAAACCCGACGCAACAAAAGCAGAAACAGAGCGGCAACTACCAAAAGTGTCCACATTGCCGTAAACCATACCGAACCGTAAACATGAGAAAAGGCCCAATCCGTACCTCGGTATTTTTCAAAAAAAGTAGTTGCCGACAACAAAAGAATGACGGCAACCACCAAAGCCAAACATATATTTTGAAGTTTTTTCTTCATCAGAAATCTCGATATGCAGAATTCGATTCGGACTTCAATGCGACACACTCCATTTCGATAAGCCACGTAGGACGGCAAACAGGCGCCAACAAGAAGACTTTGGGTGTATGAGGAAAGCGTTTGTCGAAGAGCGCCCGCACCGTTTCATAATCGGCCATATCGCGCAAATACACCAACATTTCCATGACATCATCCATCGAAGCCCCCCCCTCTTCGAGCAATTTCTCCACGTTTTCCCACATTCGATACGTTTGCGCCTCTATATCACCGACATGCAACACATTTCCTTTATTGTCGATACTGGCAGTACCACTGATGTAATAATGGCTGCGATCACCGTACTTTACCCGTACACCACGCTCAAAAGTAACCCCATATTCATACGTCGGATTCAAATGAGTCGGAGCATATAAATATTGCTGCTGGGAAGGTTCGATTCCTTTCACGGCATAAGCATCGAGATGCACCGATGTGCGGGCATCGGGACTCTTCCCTTCTATACCGGTACTGGCTATGTAATGAGTCTTTTCGGTAAGTCCCTGCCCGACAAAATTGGCTTTACGGGCTTTTACGACTCCGATATAATTCACATCGACATTCTGCACGAGAAACCATGTACGCACGCAATTATCGGACAATGTACAACCGACATTCCGCAAACGCTCTTCGTAACCGTTAAGCAAATACATGGTCTGGTAAGCCGAATCATCGTCCTTACACTCCAATCCTCCCGTCCAATAGTGAACATAACCGTTGTGCGAAGCCACCGTATCCATCTCGGGGTGTTCGATCATACGCAGATCTTTTTCCGAAGCCGGATTATCGCAAAGCTCGGTATGTTTCTCCTGCCACAACTGTCGCTCAGGACGCAAAGCATACTTCTCATTAACAACTTCCATTCCGGCAACCCCGTACACCCATACAGAGAGTTTGCTGCCATCGAGCGGCGGTTGTCCGATATAGGAAACCGTACTGCGCCAGCTTTCGGGAAGCATTTCCTCCGCCTCTCGTACGACTCCGGCCTGATTGGTAACATCACTCAAAAAATAGCGTTTGAACAATGGTCGTGCCGATTGCAGCTTTTCACTCCCCAGCAATTCCGTCAATGCAGAGAAAAGAGAATCTTTCTGGGTTTCAAAAGGGCACTTTTTATCGACAACATGTAATATGGCATGGTATTCGGCTGTCTTACCGGACGGAGCAAAACAACATAACTCGGCAATGACATTTCCTCCATTCAGGCTTTGTTTCGTATATTCTTTCATAAGTTTCGGTTCTTGTTAAAATTATTTTTTCGCACCATTGTCTATCCACTCGTCAAGCAGCATGATAAGGTGCATATATGATACCGATAAGATGTCCTCATGCCCGTGACGGTCTTCGGGAGCATCTCCCATCAAGACCGAATGCAGAAAACTATCCTCCGAACTTCCGGGTTCTACCAATACCGATCCGGGACGACGAGTTGACGGTACATTCACAAGCGCATCATAACTGCGGCCTTCGGTCAAATAAAGGCCAGCTGCCGCACTGGTACTACCGCCATGACACATGATGCAATGATTATCGAAGACCTCATTCTGCACGGCATCGAACATATCGACATTGACATCTCCGACCTGCATATCGATAACATCGCCCTCACCCGTACAATCGACGGTATAATACGAAACGATGCGCTTACGCAACTTATTGATCATACACAACTCGACAGTCGTCGCCTCCATACTTACCCCCGATAGAGTAACCGAAGCCTCTCCATCGGAATCGGGAACCACAGTTTTGGAAATTATGGCATACTCCTTCTCCCCGAATCCCGCCACCACGAGACTGAACTCCGACGGCCAGCTATCGAGTCCGGTAATATGGGCCGTCAAGTTTACCGTACGCCCTTCTTGAGACATCTGGGCATAGTGTTCCTCGACGGGACCATCGTCGCAAGCCACGAAGCCGAGCAACAGTCCTACGGCAAGGAGCAGATTCCTCATTTTCATACAATACCCTCCTCGTTAAAAAGTATATTGCAGTTGCACCGTCCCACTGTGCATCGCCAACCCCAAATCGTCGTTATCGCGGTCGAGTTGGGTTTCGTGGCCGGTACGTCCGATGAACTGGTACATCGCCTGCAATTTGAGGTTGCATTTAGGAAAGAAATAATTAAATCCCACGGCAGGCATATTCAAGAAACCTTTCGTATCGAGGCCGTTACGATTGAAGAAATCGTAACGGGCGGCTACTTGCAGACAGTTCAAGACAAAATAACCGCCTTGTACATAACCTCCCAGATAATTATAGGTTTCGTCTATTTTCTGACGTTTGGTAAACCCGACATGCATATAATAGGCTTCGGCTCCGATGTAAAGACGATTCTTCAACATGGCAAACTCCACACCGACACGTGCATCATTCGTGCTTTCATTTTCGCTCTCGACATTGAGCGAACCCGAGACACCCACCAAATACTTATCTTCATGCAACAGATGGGGACTTCCCTGAGTAGCCGGCATCACTCCTTTGGGCATATAGGTAAGACGGGCGGCATAAAGCAACGACGGAATATGCCAATCGTCGCTCAACGTTTTAGTCGCCAAATTCACCGTACTTCCGGTCCCGTTGAAAAGCCCTATCTCATATCCGAACTTTTCTTTTATCATTCCGTGAAATTCGAAACCAATATCAAAACCGGTTCCTATATTAGGGGTAACGGCATTCAATGAATAGGGCATAATAACCGAAGATGTAAGCGAGACGGGAAGTGTAGGCATCAGAGTCTCGCCGAGCGTCGTAAGATAAGCGTGTGCAAAAGGCGTTTTGAATTTTCCGACCCGCACGGCAAATGTCTCTTTCATCTGCACGTCGAACCACGCCTGCTGTAAAATGGCAGCCCCCGTAGTTGCGGCATTTATCGAAAGATTGAAAGTCAATTTTCCAAATGCTTTTCCCGTAAATCCCAATACGGCATAAGGTATGGCAAAACCCGTATTAGCGACATTATCTTGATTGTACGCTTTGTCGAGCCCCTCATCATCATACCAGTTGACATTGGCACTGGCTTGTACCAACAAATAGGGTTTAAATACAAAATCGCCTTTTTTCGATTTCAAGGTAAATCCTTCTTTCCCGGCAAGCGATACAATACCGTTCTCGGTATCTTCGGCATACTGCGCCATGGCCGACAAAGAAAGGACCGACAACATGACGAGGAAAAATATCTTTTTCATATACTTGTTACAAATAGGTTTAAAGTGAATTTAAAAACGCAATCAATGCATCGCGGTCATCTTTACTCATGTTTTTGAAAAGGTTTTTCGAGGCCTCTCCCTCACCACCGTGCCACATAATGGCCTCGACGAGATTCCGGGCCCGACCATCGTGTAAGAAATAGGTGTGTCCGTTGACTTTCTCTTGCAGACCTATACCCCAGAGAGGTGTCGTGCGCCACTCATTTCCCCGGGCCAAACCACTCACGTAATTATCATTCAGTCCCACACCCATGATTTCAGATCCCATATCATGGAGAAGGAAATCGGAGTAAGGGTGTATCGTCTGGTTGCCCAACCAAGTAAGTTGGGTATTATTGAGGAGTACCGATCCGCGAGGACGGGTATGCAATGTCGGGGTATGGCACAAGTGGCATTTCGCCCGGTAAAAATTCTCTTCACCCTGTATTACCTGAGGGTCGTTCACATTCCGACGAGCCGGAACGCCGAGCGTTTGCATATAGAGGTCGACATTTTCCATCTCTTCGGTCGAAACATCGAGCTGGTCGTACGAAAGTCCCATCATACTACCTTGATTGACTTGTGCCTGTCCGCGACATATCTCTTCGGGATAACGGCTGTTGGTAACTCCCATATCACTCGAAAAACCGAGTTCAACAGTCAAATCGGCGTGTTGCGCCTTATTGCCCGAGAGCCCCAACATCGTCTTACCCCGTTCGCTGATATAATTACAACGCCCGCTGATACCATATTCGGGATAATTGCTCTTAGCGGCAAGTGCTTCGATTTCAGTTTGATCGAGAGCCATTATCTGCCCCATACCCACATGCCGTAAAGGAATACGCACCGAGCAAAAAAGGTCTTCGGGTTTTATACTGTCGGCATACCACTCGGTAATCGTATAGGTAGGCTTGCACAAGGTATAAGGCTCTCCGTCGGGGAAATAAAACGTCTCGTATGTGTACTCGACCGAGAGTTTTCCTTCCGGTTCCACTCCATAGATTGCCTGATCATGAAGTACTCGTCCGTAATCTTGAAAGAAAGCCCCGTTTCTGCGGGTAATATATACCAGCATCGACGAGAAGCCCGTACTGCCCGACCCTCCTTCGCTCCACAATGTCGGCTTGGTACGTCCTGCATTCCGGTGGCAACTGCCGCAGGAATAACCCGCATAGACAGGTCCGAGACCGCCACCATATCCATTGCTGCTGGTACGCACATCATCGTAGAGACGGTCTCCACGATTGAAACGGGTAGAAAGAGAACCTGTTACCCAGTCGGCCTCAGAATCATAAGCCTTCGACGAATTGATAAATATCGTCGACGTTCCCGCCGACAAGGCGTAGCCTTCGGGCACATCTATATCCGCAACGGTTATTCCTTCGTCATCGTTGCACGCAACAAGAGAGAAGAACGAAAGCCATACCCCCAAAAGAAAAAATTTATGTTTCATCGTATTTATCGTTCGTGCTGTTATTATTCGCAAACAATCAAGATGCAGCCCAGTAACCATTTGGTTAGAGACCACATCTTGATTCTGATTGTATCGACACCAATTACTCGATAGTACGGGGCGCACCGTTCTGGAAGAGGAGGAATTCCAAAGTATGGAATCCGCGTACACTTTGAGCGGCCTCAGCCTCACTGTCATCGTCCCAATCGAGAGCACCGAAATTTCCGGTCGTAAGGATTTGTACGATAGCATCGACATCGAGAGGCCAGCTATCCATATTGGGATCGAGACCTTCTACATCTACGGGGCCGAACAAGAACGCTTCGCTCTTTTCCCACGGTTCACGTGCTTCAAGCCATGCGTGGCAAGCCGTTTCGAAAGCCGCATTGCTGGGATTGGCTCGGAAAGCCACAACAGCATCGTAGAGATCGCTGTTTTTTTCTTTCAAAGATTGGTATGTAGGAAGTATCACATCATCTACATAAGTATCGATAATTCCTTCAAGAGCAGCGTTATCGCCTAAATTATCTTGAATATATTTTTTCAAAGTAGAGAGTGCTGCGCTCAAATCGGCACAAGCCTCCATCGCCTCCAAAGTTTCATTGCTGTTGATATTATTACGCAACGGCTGCGGAATAGCTTGTATAGCGGCAGCTGCATTTAAAATTGCCGTCTTCATCTGTTCATCGAGCGATGTGTTTACGCTGGCTACCAATGCCGAAATAGAATTGGCATTGACCGTCGAATCCAAAGAACCGAAATAGGCATTCCGTATCGACCAGATATTATTGGTATAATCATCGCGCGAATGCCAACTATACCACGACTCTACGGCATAAAGCGCTTCGGTCGTATTACCTTGCATATAAAGATCATAAGGGTCGCCCAATTTATTATCGCCTACTTCATCGGCAATTGTTACACAACCGTCGATAATCTCTTCTATACACGACAATGCGCTCCCATAAGTATCATTATTATGGCTTTTGAAAATCGAAGCATAACTTGCCCCGCCGTTATAGGAGTCATTCCAGTCGGCATAAAGGGTGGCAGCATCGTCCCGCAACAACTCGGCAACACGCATCATGTAATTGCCCCAAGCAGTCGCATTTTCGGCGGTATAAGCAAGGTCATAATTTGAGTTTATCGTCGGGTTACCATTGTTATTGTCGTTGTTATCATCATCGGAACACGACGTAGTCACAAAAAGTCCCATTGCCAAACTCATGGCAAGAAATAATTTCTTTTTCATAACAGATTTATAATTTTAGATTGATAATATATTTGCTATTTCTTTACAAACCAACCGACATAAGCAATGCCGAGGCCGAATTCATTCTCGCTGTTGTAACGCCCATGTGCGCCGAACATGCGACTTGTACCGATTTGCCGGGTCGTATAATCAAATTTTACCACCAAATTGGGAAGGACGAAATAATTGAGGCCGACCGTCCACATACTTACTTGCAAACGTTTTTCCATCGTCTGCGATGCTTCTCCTTTCTCTTGTGGATTATAATATTCATAGCGGCCGAAAGGATAAATAACCGGGAATTTCTTCACTCCGGGGAAAAATGAAGCCAGATTGACACCGACCTCTCCGGCATAACTGACGGCATTTTTAGCCACGGGAACCAATCGACTATAAGGTGAAGCATTAGGCAAACGCCGGTTGGCCGAACTTACTACGGCCGAATTACCGAGACGACCGTATATCATATTGAGACGGGCCGTTACATAACGGTTTTTGTATTGCGCATCGGCCGAATAGATATTGACAGGAATTTTTCCTCTCCCTGCATAAGTTTGGGATTGGTCTGAATTTTTTCCGGCATCGGGACAATAATAAACCGACCCTCCGATGCGCAAGCCCGGAACGCCCTCATAATTAACACGCAACACATACGCTGGAGAAGTAAAATTATCGACTTCGAAAAGTCCTTGTTTTCCACCGGCAACCCACTCATTACGGTCAAACCCGTTGGGATTCAATCCTGCCACAACCATTGCCTCATAGGAAAAACGGGCATAACGATGCCCCAGCGTACCGAAAATTTCGAGACCAGTCTCATGCCATGTCGAGGGTATGATAGTGGTTTCTCCTTCTGGGCGGGAAGTCCCGAAGAAATTAATCGGCTCGTGATTGAAATTGGTCAGCCCTACCGGTACGATTATATGCCCGACCCGTACATTCAACTCGGGTAAAATAAGACGTGTGATGTGAAACTGTTCGAGAGCCACTTCACCGCCTTTTTCTATTTCGGTTTCATATTCTCCGTTCTCCGAATTTTCGATTTCTACAGCCGTCCCGGCACCACCCGCTTCAAACTCGATTTCGGCACCGAGAATCCATTTGGGAGTAAATTTGTAATCGAATGCAAAGACAAAACGGGGAATCGATATTTCCGCCCGATTCTGACGGGTATTTCCATACGACGTTCCCGTATAGCGATTAATGCCGTAATCCATAAAATTGGCCAACATCTCGCCATATCCGCCGAAACGAAATTTACAGAATCCATCGTAGGAATTATCGGAGGCAGCCCCGGTCTCGATAGAAACCGAATCTTGACGGAAAGAAAAACCCTTACGTTTATCTCCCGCTTCTGCCGAAAGGACTGTTGCAACCGGCAGAAGAACCGTTAATATGTACTTTCTTAAAAACATAATGACTTTTATTAAAAAATCGATGCAAAAGTATTTCTATACACTCGGGGCGACAATACCTATATATGATGATTTACCTGTTAGCAAATACCATATTTAAGGGATTTTTAGTTTAATTCTCATAAATACCAAAGACCTTTTGACAAAAAAGATTCAAAAATCAGTCCAAACACATACAAGGCATAAATTCTCCTACTATATGATGTTCAAGAGCTTAAAAAAACTTTATTTCCGTAATAAAAACAGCATACAGAGCGTTTTCCTCCATATAAGTATAGTACCTTTGCGCACAAATTGATACCGGTCGAAACCGGAGCGACCATATAACAAATACCATCAAAATAATAGGACTCCACTTATGAAACGACCCGCCCTGCATGTCAACACGCATTTTCTCACCCAGAAAAAAGTATGGGGCACACTCCTGCTTATCGCCGTTGCTATCGGTGCATACTGCATCTTTTCCCGCAAAGAAAAGCCGGCGGAAGAATTTGCCATCGTGGCAACCATGAAAGCCGAACAGAACGACGTCGGTGTATACGGAGAATATGTAGGCCGCATACGTGCGCAACAATTTGTCGAAGTACACGCCCGTGTAGAAGGCTTTCTCGAACAAATGCTTTTCGAAGAGGGAACCTATGTCAAGAAAAACCAGACATTGTTCATCATCGACCAACGGCAATATAAGGCGAAAGTCGATAAAGCCTCGGCCCAGTTGAACAAGGACCGGGCGCAAGAACGTAAAGCGCAGCACGACCTCGAACGTATCCGTCCGCTTTATGAGCAAAATGCAGCCAGCCAACTCGACCTCGATAATGCCGTTGCAGCTTACGAAAGCGCCAAAGCCTCGGTCATCATGAGCCAAGCCGATCTCGACCAAGCTCAAATGGAACTCGACTATACAGTCGTACGTTCCCCGATCGCAGGAAATATCAGCGAACGGCTGGTAGACCTCGGAACCTTAGTCGGCACAAACGGGAAATCGCAACTGGCTACCATCGTCAAAAGCGATACGGTACTGGTCGATTTCAGCATGACGGCTCTCGATTACCTGAAAAGCAAGGAACGTAACGTCAACTTGGGGCAAAAAGTAGAGAATCGTTCGTGGCAACCTTATATCACGATCACCCTCGCCGACAATACACAATATCCCTACAAAGGGCTTGTCGACTTTGCCGAGCCGCAAGTCGACCCGCTGACCGGAACATTCTCGGTGCGTGCCGAGATGCCCAATCCCGACCATGTATTGCTACCGGGCCAATCGACCAAAGTACTGTTGTTGCTCGACGTGCGCGAAAACGCCGTAACCGTACCCATGAAAGCCGTCATCATCGAGAAAGGCGGAGCTTATATATATGTGGCTCGTGAAAACGGAACGGCAGAAAAACGATTTATCGAACTGGGACCGCAACAAGAGAATCTGGTAGTCGTAGAACGCGGACTGGCCGCCGGTGAAGAAATCGTCGTGGAAGGCTACCATAAACTGCTGCCGGGTATGAAGATAAAAATCGATAACGAATATTTGGACGAACAGCCGTAAAAACACGCCGTCATGAAAGTCAATTTTTTCATCGATCACCCGGTCTTTTCGATCGTCATCTCTATTCTCATCGTCATTGTCGGATTCATAGGGTTGACCCTCCTCCCCATAGACCAGTACCCGCAAATAACACCACCGGTCGTAAAAATCAGCGCCTCCTATCCCGGAGCAAGCGCACTCACCGTATCGCAGGCCGTAGCCACTCCCATCGAACAAGAGTTGAACGGTACACCGGGCATGATATATATGGAGTCGAGCAGTTCCAACTCGGGAGGATTCTCGGCCACCGTTACGTTCGACGTATCGACCGATGCCAACCTTGCTGCCGTCGAAGTGCAGAACCGGTTGAAACTGGCCGAGTCGAGCCTACCGGGAGAAGTTGTACAAAACGGTATCTCGGTAGAGAAACAGGCTGCCAGCCAGTTGATGACGATCTGCCTCACATCGACCGACCCCAAATTCGACGAAATCTACCTGAGTAACTTTGCAACCCTCAACGTACTGGATCTCTTGCGACGTATCCCCGGGGTAGGCCGCGTGTCGAACGTAGGAAGCCGCTATTACGCCATGCAGATATGGGTACAACCCGATAAATTAGCCAGTTTCGGACTTACCGTTAAAGACCTGCAAACCGCACTGAAAGACCAGAACAGCGAAGCGGCTGCCGGTGTGTTGGGACAACAGCCCATCAACGGAGTCGACATCACGATCCCCATTACCACACAAGGAAGGCTCTCGACCGTGAATCAATTCGAAGACATTGTCGTGCGGGCCAACCCCGATGGTTCCATTATCCGTCTGAGCGATGTAGCCCGCGTCTCCCTCGAAGCCTCCTCCTACAATACCGAGAGCGGTATCAACGGAGGGAATGCCGCCGTACTGAACATCTACATGCTCCCCGGCGCCAATGCTATGGAGGTTGCCGAGAGCGTCAAGACGACAATGGAGGAAATAAGCCGCAATTTCCCCGAAGGTCTCGCTTACGAGATACCCTTCGACATGACCACTTATATCTCCGAATCGATACATGAGGTGTACAAAACGCTTTTCGAAGCCCTTTTCCTTGTTATCATCGTTGTTTTCTTGTCGTTGCAAAGCTGGCGCGCAACGCTGATTCCCATTGTAGCCGTACCGATTTCTTTGATCGGAACATTCGGTTTCATGCTCATTTTCGGATTCTCCCTCAATATGCTCACCCTTTTGGGACTGATTCTCGCCATCGGTATCGTCGTCGACGATGCCATCGTTGTCGTAGAGAATGTCGAGCGTATCATGGAAGACGAAAAACTCTCGCCTTACGAAGCGACGAAAAAGGCGATGAACGGATTGAGCAGTGCCCTCATCGCCACATCGCTGGTATTGGTAGCTGTGTTTGTCCCGGTAAGTTTCCTGTCGGGTATCACAGGTATGCTATACCGGCAATTTACCGTTACGATTGCCGTATCGGTCATCATATCCACAGTCGTGGCGCTCACTCTAAGCCCGGTCATGTGCTCTCTTATTCTGAAACCCGATAATCCCAACCGAAAGAAAAACGTCGTATTCCGCTACATCAACATGTGGCTGCACACCGGTAACCGTAAATACATGCACGGTATTACGGCATGCATCTCCAATCCACGACGGGTAATGCTCGCCTTCGGAATAGGTATTGTCGCGATTCTGCTTCTCAACCGCACGATTCCGACCAGCTTCTTACCGACCGAAGATCAAGGATATTTCAAAGTAGAATTGGAGCTTCCTGAGGGGGCAACGCTCGAAAGAACACGCAAAGTAACCGAGCGGGCTATTGAATTTATCATGCAAGATCCGGCAGTCGCTTATGTACAAAATGTAACGGGTAGCAGTCCCCGGGTAGGAACGAATCAGGGCAGAAGCGAACTGACAGTCATTCTGAAACCGTGGCAGGAACGCGACGACGAAACGATAGAGGACGTTATGAACCGTATCCGGGACGAACTGCAAAAATACCCCGAAAGCAAAGTCTATCTTTCGACTCCTCCCGTCATTCCGGGGTTGGGTAGTTCGGGCGGATTCGAAATGCAACTCGAAGCTCGCGGCGACGCCACATTCGACAACCTCATACAAGCCGTCGACACCTTGATGTTCTACGCATCGCAACGGAAAGAGCTTGCCGGCCTGTCTTCGTCTTTGCAGGCCGAGATACCTCAACTCTACTTCAATGTCGACCGCGACAAAGTAAAATTCGCAGGTGTTCCGCTTGCCGACGTATTCTCCACGATGAAAGCATACACAGGCTCGGTATATGTCAACGACTTCAACATGTTCAACCGTATCTATCGGGTATACATTCAGGCCGAAGCTCCTTATAGAAAATTCAAAGAAAATCTGAACCTTTTCTTCGTCCGGGGAAAAGACAATGCGATGATACCGCTGACTTCCCTCGGCGATGCCTCCTACACCACAGGACCCGGAAGTATCAAAAGGTTCAATATGTTCAATACATCGATAATCCGGGGAGAGGCAGCGAAAGGATACAGTACGGGACAAGCGATGACGACGCTCGAAGAAATCGTGCAAGAACATCTTCCGTCCAATATCGGCGTCGAATGGAGTGGATTATCGTATCAGGAGAAAAAAGCCGGCGGACAAACGGGACTGGTATTGGCACTCGTCTTCATCTTCGTATTCCTTTTCCTTGCCGCCCTTTATGAAAGTTGGATCATACCCATAGCCATTCTTCTTTCCCTGCCCGTTGCCGCACTGGGTGCTTACATCGGCGTATGGATATGCGGACTCGAAAATGATGTCTACTTTCAGATAGGTCTCGTCATGCTTATGGGTCTGGCGGCCAAAAACGCCATTCTTATTGTCGAATTTGCCAAAGAACAAGTCGATGCCGGAACTCCGCTCATCGAAGCGACGCTTACGGCGGCACGGCTTCGTTTCCGGCCTATTCTCATGACTTCGCTGGCTTTCATTCTGGGTATGCTCCCTATGGTACTGGCTGCCGGTCCCGGCTCGGCAAGCCGTCAGGCTATCGGTACGGGAGTATTCTTCGGCATGATTGCCGCCGTAGCGGTAGGCATACTGCTCGTTCCCTTCTTCTTTGTATATATTTATAGATTGAAAGGTAAATTTTCTCAGAAAGTGAAACGATCATGAAACAGTACCGATATATTCTTCTCCTTTGCGCCATACTTTTACTTGCCGTAAGCTCTTGTAAAATCGGTAAAAAGTATGCGCGTCCCGAAATGAATCTGCCCGCACAGTTGGATTCGGCAACTTCGACACCCGATACTTTTTCGATAGCCGACATGCATTGGTGGGAAGTGTACGGCGATACGATACTGCAAAATCTTATCCGCCAAACGCTCGAACACAACAAAGACATGTTGGCCGCTTCTGCACGCGTCAAGGAGCTGGCGGCTTTGAGACGGGTCGATTTCAGTAAAATCTTTCCCCAAATCGACGGCCGTATCTATGCCGATAAAGACGCCGAAAATTACGGTGGGAACGCATATAGTAATGATCCTGAACACTCCATCAAACTGCTTTTGTCTTGGGAGGTCGATTTGTGGGGAAATCTTCGTTGGGGTGCAGAGAGAGGGAAAGCGCAATTACTCGAAGCGATCGAAAACCAACGTGCCCTGCAAGTGAGTCTTGTCGCACAAGTCGCACAATCGTATTTCGAACTTATCGCTTTGGATCATGAACTCTCTATCGTGCGACAGACGCTGCACGCCCGGGAAGAGGGTGTAAGGCTGGCCAAACTCCGTTTTGAAGGGGGACTTACTTCGGAAACGTCTTTTCAACAGGCACAGGTAGAGTTGGCCCGTACAGCTACTCTCGTACCCGATCTCGAACGTTCTATCGTCATAAAAGAAAATGAAATAGCCCTGCTTACCGGTACATTTCCCCGAAACATTCCGCGAGAAACAGACCGTTCGATAAACCGGTTACCGCAAACATTGCCGGCTGGACTTCCCTCATCGTTGCTCGAACGTCGCCCCGACGTCAGGGCCGCAGAAAAAGCCCTTATGGCTGCTAACGCCGAAGTGGGTATCGCATTTACCAACATGTTTCCCAAGATAACACTCACCGCCCAGTTCGGAGTAGAAAGCGATGAAATAAAGAATTTGTTCCAGTCTCCGGCTCATTTATTGAGTGGGTCTTTGCTTACTCCTCTCTTCTCTATGGGACGCAACATTGCCCAACACAAAGCCAAGAAAGCGGCTTACGAGCAAAGCTTCCACCAATACGAGAAACCGCGTTCGGTACCATTGAATGA
>URHG01000005.1 GCA_900547555.1 uncultured Porphyromonadaceae bacterium
GTCAATTCCTTTGAGTTTCACCGTTGCCGGCGTACTCCCCAGGTGGAATACTTAACGCTTTCGCTGTACCGCTTACATTATATCGCAAACGGTTAGTATTCATCGTTTACTGCGTGGACTACCAGGGTATCTAATCCTGTTCGATACCCACGCTTTCGTGCCTCAGCGTCTGTTTCACCCTAGCAGGCTGCCTTCGCAATCGGGGTTCTGCGTGATATCTATGCATTTCACCGCTACACCACGCATTCCGCCTGCCTCTTGTGTACTCTAGCTCGCCAGTTTCAACGGCACACTCCGGGTTGAGCCCGGAAATTTCACCGCTGACTTGGCGTGCCGCCTACGCACCCTTTAAACCCAATAAATCCGGATAACGCTCGCATCCTCCGTATTACCGCGGCTGCTGGCACGGAGTTAGCCGATGCTTATTCATAAGGTACAGGCATCATTCTACACGTAGAACTTATTCTTCCCTTATAAAAGAGGTTTACAACCCATAGGGCAGTCTTCCCTCACGCGACTTGGCTGGTTCAGGCTCTCGCCCATTGACCAATATTCCTCACTGCTGCCTCCCGTAGGAGTTTGGACCGTGTCTCAGTTCCAATGTGGGGGACCTTCCTCTCAGAACCCCTATCCATCGTCGCTTTGGTGGGCCGTTACCCCGCCAACTGGCTAATGGAGCGCATGCTCGTCTGTAACCAAAATTGCTCTCTTTAATGGGCTCTCCATGCGGAGCGCCCATATTATGGGGTATTAGTCCGGATTTCTCCGGGTTATCCCCCTGTTACAGGTGGATTGCATACGTGTTACTCACCCGTGCGCCGGTCGCCGGCAAAGGTATTGCTACCTCTCCGCTGCCCCTCGACTTGCATGTGTTAGGCCTGTCGCTAGCGTTCATCCTGAGCCAGGATCAAACTCTTCGTTGTATTATTTCTTTTTCTTATAATTCCATCGAAAACTTTGCCTCTTTCTCCCCTATATACAGGGTAAGGCTCGCGATTCGCCGGTTTTGACGTTGACTTTTTTACTCGTCTCGTACTACTTTGTCTATCATTCTCTCAAAGATCTTTTTCGCTCTCTCCTCACCGCTTCTCCCGCAGTGCGTATCGGTTATTCCCGAAAAGCGAGTGCAAAGATAGAGACTTCCTATTTACCCTCCAAATTTTTTATGCACTTTTTTTATCCCCTTTTTTACAACTATCCTTCAAATACCTATATTTCACCACCTTATAGCATAAACTTTTTTCGATTCTTTTTCCTCAAATTATATCACAAAATCATATTGGCCTCCGTTTACCCAAAAATATCTTCTTCCTCCGCAATGGTCAACAGGGATAATCTTTGGCTTATTACCCTCACACTTTCCCCTTTCCCCCTCCCCTCAAACCTATACCCCCCCCAAAAAACTATCTTATCCCCATCTATATATTCTACTCCCCCCATTCGACTCCCATAACAATACACAACAGATATGCCCAATAATCGTCATATTGTAAAAATGCACCTCCGGAGAACACCCAAATACCAAATACACTCTTACACATAATTCATCAAGGGAAAAATTTCTATTCTATCGAATAACAAAATCCGCTCCAATGAAACGTCGCCATACAAGTCGGGCTGCAAAATATTTGCAGCCCGACCCGACATATTCATCTTGCTAATTTTCTTTTTCTATATATTCCGTAATAAAACAGGCAACCAAATCCATCAACCACTTCGGCGTAGATGTCGCTCCGCATATACCTATACTGCTACGACCGTGAAGCCACGACGTATCTATCTCGGCAACATCACTGACCATGTAAGTATTCGGATTTTCTTTACGGCACTCCTCATAAAGGACTTTTCCATTGGACGATTTGTGCCCACAAACAAAAAGCACCAGATCATGCCGACGCACAAAATTACGTATATTGGGAATGCGGTTTGCGACCTGCCTACAAATAGTATCGTGATACTCGGGCGGCAGATTCCCGTTACGACGGGTAATTTCACTCACCACCGATTGAAGACCTTCGACCGACTTTGTCGTCTGAGAATAAAGTCGAATTTTTTTTGAAAAATTTATTTGATCAAAATCTTCGACTCCTTCTATCACGACAGCATGACCGTCGGTCTGTCCCACCAATCCGTTCACTTCGGCATGACCCCGTTTTCCGTATATAACAATCTGCTCTTTTTCAGGATTGCTCTGCTCATACGACTGTTTGATCTTGCGTTGCAACTGCAAAACCACCGGGCATGTGGCATCGATGATTTCTATACGGTTCTCCCGTGCTATACGATAGGTCTCGGGCGGCTCACCGTGCGCACGCAAAAGCACTTTCACATCATGCAACCGGGCAAATGTCTCATGATCGATCGTAACAAGCCCTTTCTCTTGTAATCGGGCGACTTCGCTATTGTTGTGTACAATATCTCCGAGGCAGTAAAGTCGCCCTGTCTTCGCCAACTCTTCTTCGGCCTTACGTATGGCATTGACAACACCAAAACAAAAGCCCGAATTTTCGTCTATCTCTATTCGCGTCATATCACTCTTCTTTTTCAAGACCGGCCGCCCGACGATATTGTTGCATAAGCCACTCGTCTTGTTGCGCCAATGTCATGTAAGAATTATCGAGCAGAATGGCATCATCGGCCCTGCGTAAAGGGTCGACAGAGCGAGTTTCATCGATACGGTCCCGCTCTTTCACATTATGCAATACCTCATCGAACGAAACCTCCTGACCTTTTGCCCGAAGCTCATCGACCCGTCTCCGGGCTCGTACTTCGGGCGATGCCGTAAGAAAAATTTTAAGCTCGGCATCGGGAAACACAACGGTTCCGATGTCTCTGCCGTCCATAACAATACCTTTTTCTTTTCCCAACGCTTGTTGCAAAGCGACCAATTTACTCCGGACAAAACCGACTGCCGCGACATAACTTACCTTATCCGACACCGCCATATTGCGAATTTCCCGTTCTACATTTCGGCCGTTCAACAATGTCTCCGGTCGGCCGGTCTCGGGATTCAAAGCAAACGAGATGTCAATATCATCGATCCGTTCATGCAAAACATCGACCTGCAAAACACCTCCGTCGAAAAGACCCTGCTCGATACAATAAAGCGTTACCGCCCGATACATGGCTCCGCTATCAATATACACATATCCTATTTTACGCGCCAATTCTTTGGCCATCGTACTTTTTCCGCACGAAGCGTAACCGTCGATCGCAATGACTATCTTACGAGGTTGCATAACTTTTATCTGTTATAATGTATATTATCTAAGGAATTGAGAGATATCGGCTGTAATATTCGTCATGAAAGTAAATCCGTTGGCGTGATGTTGGGCCATCGAAACCCCGATACCGAACATTTTCACCCTGACACCCGCTCCTGCCGTAAAGCCCGATAAAATACGACGGCCAGCCGTCGTCATATCACTTTTACGCTTATAATCATATCCTATCGCCAAGTAAAAATTCCGACTGGGTATATAGTCGACACCGAATACCAAATGTCGGAACAAATTGGATGCAAAACTATCTTTTACTTCTAGTTCTCCCGCATCGTTCACCTTCTCAAACGGCAGATGCCAACGGGTAAGATGTTGCGCCGTAATAGAGAATCGGAACGGCACATTATGCAGTGTTTTTGAAAATCCGAGTTGAATATCCCAGGGCATCGCGATATTTTCGGTATCATATTTTTTCAACTGGCCTCCGAGATTTTTTACAACCAACGAAAGAGACAGTTCTTTCTCTGCATGATAATAATTGATACCCAAGTCGAAAAACACCGCCAACGCCGTATAACTCTCATACGACGAATAAAGCAGCTTGGCATGTATTCCTCCCCGAAGGGAGGAAGTAATATCATGGGCATAAAGGCCGCTCAACAAAATATCCTTCGGGTTGAAAGAGCCTGTAATAACTCCCGTTTCATCGGTTTGTTTCATTGTACCGTACCCGGCAAACTGCAACCCCAACGCCCAAGTACCGTGTTTGCGGGCAGCCTGAGCATACGATACGCCCCCTAAATTGACTCCCGCCACATACCGCATATAATTGGCCGCCATCTGCATACTCATTTCCTGCCCCACCAACGCCGGATTGTGATACATGACAGTAATATCTTCTTCCACAATAGAAATATTATTGCCTCCCAAAGCGTTGATATGCGAAGAAACCGGCAGATTGAGTACGTCGAACGAGCTTTTACCTTCTTGCGCCCGTATGCAACAAAGCGGCAAAAGTGCGACACCAACGACAAAAGTCCTTAGATAATGAATAAAGGGACGTACTCTCATAACGCGTTCAAAGATACATAATCTTTTTGTATAACGGGGAAAAGCACACCGAAGTATATCGAGATTCATTTTTAAAGATTCTTTTTTCTCCGACTTTTGCCGGCAAATACAAAAGAAAAACGTACTTTTGGGAAACTGTTTTTCAATCATTTTATACTTATATTTGTTATGCACACACCCGAGGAATTCATCGCCATCGTACAAAAGGCCATCGAATCTATCGCATATCCGCAAGAACCGGCAGAGCTATATAACCCCATACGTTATGAATTGTCATTAGGCGGGAAACGCATACGTCCCGTCCTGACCCTGTTGGCCTGCGAACTTTTCGACGGAGACTACCGCGAAGCTCTCGACGCCGCTACCGGTATCGAAATTTTCCACAATTTCACGTTGTTGCACGACGACGTCATGGACAAAGCCGACATGCGCCGAGGGAAACCTACCGTACATGTTACATGGAATGAGAACACCGCCATCTTATCGGGCGACGCCATGCAGATCATCGCTTTCATGCACATGATGAGAACACCGGAAAAATCCCGGAAAGCCGTATGCGACGTTTTCCTGAAAACTTCTCTTGAAATATGTGAGGGACAACAGTACGATATGGAATTCGAATCCCGAAACGATGTGAAAGAAGAAGAATATCTCGACATGATACGCCTGAAAACAGCCGTACTTTTGGGAGGCGCTTTAAAAATAGGTGCGCTTATCGCCGGGGCCAATGAAGACGACGCAGACAAGATTTATAAATTCGGAGAAAACATCGGCTTGGCATTCCAGTTGCGAGACGATTATCTCGACGTTTACGGCAACCCCGAGATTTTCGGGAAAAATATCGGCGGAGATATTCTCAACAACAAAAAAACATATATGCTCATCAATGCCCTGCGATTATCTGAGGGAAAGGATTACGAAGAATTGACAAAATGGATTTCGAGTACAGATTACGACCCGGCCGAAAAAATAGCCGCCGTAACAGCTCTTTACAACCGACTGGGCATCGACCATCTCTGCCTCGAAAAAATAGAAAGTTATTACGCTTTGTGTCTGCAACAGCTCGACTCCCTGACAATCGATGCTAAGCGAACAGCACAATTACGGGAACTGGCCGCCAGACTGATGGAACGTAACGTATAACCCGACATGCTCTTCGACACTCATACACATATTTATCTGCCCGAATTCGATAACGACCGCGACGACGTCGTACACCGGGCTCTCGAAAACGGTGTTACCCGGCTGATGTTACCCAATGTCGACCTCGACACCCTCGATGCATTGCAGCATACGCTCAATACCTACCCCGACATGTGTTCGGCCGCAATGGGATTGCACCCGACCTCTGTAACCGAAAATTATCGGAAAGACCTCGATCGCATTTTCGAGATGCTCGATACAGATTCCTATCAGGCCGTCGGCGAGATAGGCATAGATCTTTACTGGGACAAGAGCTATCAAAAGGAGCAAATCGACGCGTTCGAACTGCAAATCCGATATGCCGCCCGACACTCATTACCCGTCATCATACATTGTCGGGAAGCACTCGACCCCATATTATCGGTATTGCACAAGTTATCGTATCTCGGCGTGCGAGGCGTATTCCACAGTTTCAGCGGCTCGGCGGAAGAGCTTTCGCAAATCTTCAAATCGGGCGATTTCTACATCGGTATCAACGGTATCGTTACTTTCAAAAAAAGCTCGCTACGAGAGACGCTTACAGCAATCCCTCTCGACCGCCTCTTGCTCGAAACCGACGCCCCTTACCTTGCACCGGTACCTCATAGGGGAAAAAGGAACGAGCCGGCTTTTGTCCGACATACGGCAGAATTTATCGCCAACGAATTGCACATGGCAACCCTCGAAATAGAAACGATTACCTATAAAAACGCCTGTCGACTTTTCGACCTTCCCTCCGAACAAACACAAATTGCAAGGCAATGAGAAGTCAGACATATTAAAATATGTAAAATTCTTTTTGCGAATACATAAAATAGCTACTTTTGTGGCGTCTTAAAAGATGGCGATGTAGTGTAGTGGCCTAGCACGTATCCCTCTCACGGATGAGACCCGGGTTCGATTCCCGGCTTCGCTACAAAACCTTACAATTTCGGTTGTAAGGTTTTTTCTTTTTGTACCCTGTAAATCACAATCGATGAGCAAGCATCTGCATCTGAAAGACAACGAAGGAGTCCCCGCCTCATTGCTTTTCACTATGGCCTGTATGGCCGCCGTCTCGGTCGCAAACATCTACTATTGTCAACCGCTCCTTTCACTGATGGGGAACGACCTCGGTATCGACGAATGGCGAGCAAGCCTCATTGCCATGATTACACAAGTAGGGTATGCCTGCGGACTATTTTTCATCATACCCTCGGGCGATAAATTCGACCGCAAGAAAATCGTCTCATACAGTTTCACCATACTGGCAATGGCCTTGTTATGCATCGCTTTGTCGGACAATTTCCATACGGTAATGGCCGCATCGTTTGCCGTAGGAGCTTGTTCGGTCATGCCGCAAATATTCATTCCCATTGCCGCCCAATATTCCCGACCGGAGAAAAAAGGTGCCAACGTGGGCCTTATCGTTTCGGGATTGCTTACAGGGATTCTCGCCTCGCGCGTCATAAGCGGGTTGGTAGGAGAATGGCTGGGTTGGCGTGCGATGTACTTTATCGCAGCCATTGTCATGTCATTATGCACGCTCATCGTATGGCGCATTATGCCTTACACCGAGAACAACTACACCGGCTCGTACAAGAGATTGATGCATTCCTTATTCGCTCTCATACGCGAATACAAACTCCTCCGTATTTGTGCCCTGCGGGCGGCTTTTGCATTCGGCTCTTTCCTTGCATTATGGGCTTCTCTCACGTTTAAAATGGAACAAGCCCCATTCTATGCAGGCAGTGATGTCGTAGGACTGCTGGGATTGTGCGGTGTTGCCGGGGCAATGGCAGCATCGGTTGTAGGTCGTCTTGTTTCCCGCATCGGCGTACGCAACTTCAATCTTTTAGGCACGGCTCTCATGCTCTCGGCATGGGTTATAGCTTATCTTTGGGGAAATACATACACGGCAGTCATCGTAACCATACTTATTCTCGATATCGGTATGCAGTGCATACAACTGAGCAATCAGACCGTTGTCTTTTCGCTCAATCCCAAAGCATCGAACCGGATCAACACGATTTTTATGACAAACTATTTCATCGGAGGCTCTTTGGGAACATTCCTGTCGGGAAGCGCATGGAGTTTGGCCGGTTGGAGCGGAGTAACAATCGTGGGTATCGGTTTAGCTTTTTGCTCGCTGTGCATCACCTTGTTTTCAAAACAATAACTTTATCGATAATAAAATACCTTCCCAAAGCGACCTTTCCCAACATAAAACAGAAAAAACTCGAAAGTGAATAACAATGGATAAAAAAATGCTCCGCATTATCTGCGGAGCATTTTTCTTATCCATACTCTTTTCATTTTTTACGATTAGGTAACTTCACCCCATTGATCGTAACATTTTTTATTTTGAGACCATCGATCAAATCAGCCTTCAACTCTCCGTCCTTAGCAGCCGTAATATCGAGATTTTCAAATGTAAAATCCGACAGGAAATAATCATCGGAACGATTTACATCGAAAAAGACATTACACTTCAATTTGATATTACGCATCGTTATGTTATTGGAATAAGAATAGGGCGTATCTTCCCGGCCTTGAAGATCGAAAAATTGCCGCCAGGGTTTTACATACAAGAAGCTGCGGGCATCGCCTTCTATATCCTCCACGAGAATATATTCATATTTTTGCGGAGTATCGGGGCGCATCTTCAACCATAACAGACGCGAAGCGTTGGATATCTTAATGCGACGCAATACGATATTGCGATCATGGAGCGACTCGCTACCGCAAGTAAGAGCGCTATGACAATAGCCGTATACGCAGTCTTCGATGATGATATTGTAGTTTCCGCCGTTATTCTCGTCTTTGTCGGCCCAAGGACCTTTGCCACCTTTAAGTGCAATAGCATCATCGTTTACAGAAAGGTAACACCCTTTCACCAGAACATTGGTACAAACATCGATATCGATCGCATCGGAGCTGGGTGCTTTTACAGGTGCCGAAGGCGCATATATATAAAGGTTGAGCAATTTCACATTCTCGCATTTATAAAGGTGTGTCGTCCAGAAAGGCGAATTCATAAGGCGAACCCCTTCCAACTGCACATCTTTACAATTGGAAATATATACAAGACGAGGACGTAACTCATCCATATTGGTGCATTTGGGTATCACTTTACGACGCAACCAAAACGATTTCCAATAACGCAAACCGTTACCGTTTATAGTACCTTTTCCCGATATGGTAAAACCATTCACACCGTCGGCATTTACCAACGCGGCAAAATATTTCAACGACTGTCCCTCGATACGGGTATTTACAATAGCAAAATTACTGATATCGTCGCTGCCTTTGAGCACTCCGCCCTCCTCGATATGCAAATGGGTACCGGGCTTGAAGAAAAGAGAACCGCTAAGGAAAGTCCCTTTGGGAACAACAATCACACCACCGCCATCGGCTGCCGCCTTATCGATAACAGACTGAATGGCTTCGGTTTGAAGCAGATTACTATCATTGGCCGCAACTCCATAATCGGTGATACGGTAAGCTTTGCCCAATTTAGCAATATCGACGGGAGTATTCTGATAAAACCAATCGGGAATGGGTGTTCCGTCGGGAAATTTCTCTTTGGCCGACACATTCAGGCACAAAAGCAGGGAGACAAACAGGAAAATTTGTTTCATGGATTTTCTTTTTTGATGAATATTCTATGTATACTTCGTTTTCGCAAGCGGGAGCAAATTTGCAGGGTCGGTCATGCCGTCCCCAAACAGCTCTCCCGACAAAGATAACAACTTCGCTGCATAACCGCCAAATTTCCAGCCGCAAAAATATCCGACAGATTCGGGCCTCCACATGCTTCTGCACTTCGGGAATGCATCACACATTCGTTCGCAACATACCGATTACTCTATATATATTGTATATATCGTCTCGCGCAATCGAAAAAGGAGCAAACCGATCATCATTGAAAGAGCGGCAAAGCAATCCGTCTTCCTGCTGATAAATCAACCGGAAGATCAATCCTGTGCTCATCGTATCTATGACATAAGGACTGCCATTGATAATAGGAGCATTTTCAGTAACTTCGACCAAAGCCAACATATCGCCCGGCTTAAAATCGGGCAACATCCAATCGCCCGACACTTCATACACGAGGTTATATTTTGAAAACTGCTTTATAACAGACGAATAGCGAATATTCCCGGCATTTTTTTTCACATAGTCATATACATCCACATTCTTTTCATAATAAAGTTCTTTCGGCAATACCGGGATTTTATAATCTCCCATATCACCGAGACCGGTCAACAGCCACTTTGCCGATATGTCTTTGTAGGTTCTGATAATAGATACCAGAACGATAATATCGGACTGTATGCCCCGCAAAAACACGTCCTTCAAAGTACCTTCGGGAACATTTATCGCATGAGCAAACTCCTCTTCGGTCAGCCCCTTGTTTATTATGACATTCTTTATCCGCTCTATAATCCCATTATCGGGCAACCAGCCGACAGACAACGAATCCAACGCAGGAGACAGAAGTTTCATTTCATTTTCGGTTCTGCTTATAACACTTTCCGGTACCAACTTAGAAACCTCGTGGTATACCAAATCCCTATACTTGGGACCTTCGCCGGTAAGTAACCATAACCGGCTATATCTGTTATATCGGGCAAGTATTTTATCGGCCATTCTATCGGTTATTTTCTTTATTTTCCCCGATTGTAAATCATATATTTGAGTAGGCGTAGCCCCTATGCTCTCGGCAAACTGCTTTGCATTCAGTCCCACATCGGTGATTAATTGGACTATAATTTCTTTTGTTTCCATGATATAGTTAAATATAGTTATTTTATATACTGAATATAGTAAATATTTGAATTATATTTATATCTTTGCTGAAACACTAATCAAATAGCACTTTCAAAATGAATTTATTTACTATATTTTGATGACAAAATAAACAAAATATCTTCACTCTGCAAATAGCAGCATTCAGTTTTTAAGAATTAAAAGCATTAAAAAATATCATTCCTCTATATATCGGATATATCAAAAAATAGAAACTGAAAAAATAATATAGTAAAAAAGCATTCATCTCGATATTACTTATTTTATAACGATTAAAATTTACAATTATGACAAAGAAAGAAATGGCAGACTATTTAGTTGCAAATCAAAAACCTTTATGGCGATCAGCCTTTTATTTAACCAAGAACGAAGATGATGCTTCCGATTTAGTACAATCGGTCTTTTTAAAAGCCCTTTGCAATTACGAAAAATTCACCGATTCGACCAATCTCGGAGGCTGGTTATATACAATCATGAGAAACCTTTTCATCAACCAATGCAGGAGCGCCGACCAAGTCCGCATATCGAGAAACGACAAAGAATACGAAACCTCCCCGAATGACCTTATGTACGGGACCTCCGAGTCGGCCGACTCCCGTTGTATCATGCAGGATATCGAACAGGCCATAGATATATTGAACAAAGAATACAGTATTCCTTTTCGCATGTACGTATCGGGATATAAGTACCAAGAGATTGCCGATAAGATGGATATCCCCCTCGGTACGGTAAAAAGCCGCATCTTCATCGCCCGAAAAAAAGCGCAAGCCTATCTGACGGAAAAACCGACCGCTAAAAGTACGACTCACAAACTCGTCATCAAAAACGTCAAATCGACGTTTTTCTCCAACGATAATCAAATGGCTCAAAAATTCTGACCCTTTCTTTCTCTACAACACTCCAACATAAAGAAACGGCAAGCCTTGAATACTCGAAAGGCTTACCGTTTCTTTATGTTATATCTAAAAATCCCGGGAAACATACAACTGCAAGAAATCACATCTCATATCTCATCAATACATATTCCTCATCGACCAGCCTTATCGTGTAAAAACAATTCTTCTTCTCATCGACAGCCAACCGCGAAATAAAGCCATCAATTACATAACCGGCACTCAATTCTCCCGACCATGTCAACTTCAATATATAACTCCGTCGGTTCTTTTCTTTTTTCTTTTCCTTCTCGGCAACACCATAATACAAGGCATACAGATGCTGCTCTGTCGCACATAATTCCTGATAAGCATCTACTGTTTCGGGAAGTATCGACAATCCGGCATAATCGTTATCGCCGGTTCGGGTTTCCACCTCAGGTTCGATGCTGAAATACTCCTTCACTTTCAGCAACTCTCCGTTTTCCGATTTATAAAAAACCAGCTGGTCATGGTAAACGCCCGCTGCGGCAAAATAGCGCTGATTGGGATTTACAGCCATCAATGTCTGCGTTTTCAAGAAAAAAGCCAATCTTTGCTCTATACCTCTTTTATCGCCGGGATATTCTCCGAACAATACAGGCTCATCACCCAAACCAAACCGCACGAATTGTTCGCCATGCAGAAAACAACCATTGGCAATATACCCGTCATCAAATGGGACCAAATCCCAAAAACGTGATCCGATATTTTCGGGACGACGCAACTGCTTCACCTCTTCCCGGAGAGTCTTGTCATCATAAAACAATACCCTTTTCAGATTACTGTCATACAGGCCTACAACACCCGTCTGGTCATTATACGAGAGACCCTGTACTCGCATGAGTTCTGTCGGTCCGTTACCATAATCGATAAGCCGACGCACATGACCAGTATTCAGGTCCAAAACCGTAAGAAGCTTATCATCATACGCATCGGCCACATACAAAAGCGTATCACACACAAGCATTCGCGATGGACGCCCCCAAAACACACTGTCATAAAGGACCTCCCCTTGAAGAGGCTCAAAATCCTCAAATGGGAATAAAGCACCTTTTTTCTCCGAATCACAACTCCAACAAAAAAAGACAAGCAACAACAGAAAATATCCAATGCACTTCATTTATGCCCTTGATTAATTTTTATCTTCATTATCTTTCGGTTTGCGTAACTCTTTTTCCATTATTGTATTGTGCAACAATAGTCGCCCGGATATTCACTGCTGCACCCCCTACAATCTTCCCATGCATCTGATTCGCCACGAGCCAACGCCTCTACATTAACCAATACCCAATCTGAAATTGGCTCCGATTTTCGAAATTGATAAACAAAGCTACCACAGCCTATAACTATAACAATACCAAAGAATTTAACAAATTCACTTTTCACGACAAAGGATTTAATTGATATATACATTTTCAAATGTAAATAAATACATTAAAGCGAACAAATATCATCCTATATTTTCAACAATCCACATCTCAAATTCAATACAACATTACTCAGATCAATAGAAAAATACCTCTTATTTTACACCTCGGGTTAATACGTTTCACCATCCTTTCATACCACGCCATATATCAATCATACGGTACATCATAAACGAAAACTGTATTCTCGTCTTCCACCCGGGTACTTGCGGCATATATCTTTTCAGCTTTTTCGATATTATAAAACTCGTTATTTCCCTTCCCGATCCAAGCCATAGGCAGCAGCAGGCTCTTGTATCCCAGCCCCAAATATGCAGCTGCAACACAATACTTTCGACCTCACCCTCGTATATGCCAACAAATATTACACATAAACACAGTATATCATAGATAAAATAGCATTTGTAAGATAAATAAATTACATCTGTAAGCAAAAAATATGTCTGTATATTTACATCAACAGCGTTACACAACCGAAAAATCGAACAAAAGCATTTCTCTCTTTTTGTTTCAAAACAATACCAAATTTCATTACATTTGCTCAATGTAACAAAAAGGATTCCATTCTTATACACAAACAGTTATTTTTTTCTATACCCCAAATACTATGAAGCACGACTTATACACAATTTTTTGTGCCTTCGGCTGTCTGCTTTTGATTTACAGCTGTAGCGACATTACAGGAAAACACACCGTACGTTTCGACAATGCCGAGACTATTCAAAGTTTTCCGGCATCGATACAACTCGAAAACGGAACGCCGATAGAAACGGAAGGTTTGGGAAATCTCGCGTTCAGAATCATCGACACCCTTATGATTGTCAGCACCGATGCAGAAAAAGAGAAATGGTGGATATACAGCTTACCCGACCTGAAAGTCAAAACAAAATTATTCAATTTCGGACCGGGGCCGATGGAATTTATACATATACCGATATGCGACCATGTCGCCGTCTCTCATCGGGACGGGCACATAAAAGCCGCTGTACACAATGCTATTCGCGGACGTTATTTCGATGTGGATTTGTCCGAGTCTATCCGCCAGAATCAAATGGTAGCCCGGGATTGTCCACGCGATTTTCTGAATGACAGAGTCATGTTGTTTTACGAAATCGCGCCGTCCGAATTTTTCTGTTTGACAGTAGATCCTCAAGCCGGGAAATTAGTTCGAAAAATATACGATAATGACGAAATAAAAAAAAGTAAAAACATCGATCGACTGAACAGTTACCGGGTAAAGTCGGCTAATGACCTGAATGTTCTTTCCGTATTCTTCGCTTTCAATCCCTCCCTCAAACGAATTGCAGAAATACCGGCAAAAATGCGACAAATCAACATTTACTCCATCGATGACGATTTTGCAAAAACGATAACTCCCGACGGGAAACTCGACGATTATAAACAGATTCTGGAAACCGAAGGAGCAAACGGGGAAGGTATATATAAAGGCGCGACCGCTTTTACCGATTATTTCGGAGTAATCGTAAAAACATCGGGGAACAATGGCATAGATGATTACAAGCTCCAATTTTTTGACTGGGACGGATTCCCGATAGTAGAAGCCTCGGTTTCCGCTCCGGTACTCGACTTCGATATAGACTTTGCCAATAAACAGATGTATACTCTCGACTATCGGGAAGACGAGATAAAAAAATACGATGCAGCCGAACTCATATCCATACTACAACGCCACAAAATAAGCAATCAAATATAAGCTTGTAGGACAAGTATTGAAAGATGTGCGGGCGGAAATAAATTTCCGCCCGCACATCTTTCAATATTCCACAGACCTCTCGGCCATAGCGACCGACAAAAAGAAAAATAAAAATTATTTTTCCGTGACCGCATTGCGTTTCTTTGTCTTGATCGGAATTTGATAATAAAGCGAGTAGGTAAAATCGAATCCTCCGCCTCGCTTTCCCATACCGGGAATAATCCACGGACGGGTCGTCTCATCGTTCTTGGCTTTGAGCAGTACTTTATATCGCACCGAAAATCCCATTTTAAGCCCCTTATACAGATTCACCCGTATACCGGCAAGCGGTTCGAGCCATTGCGCCCGCGAATAGCAACCGTAAATGGCGGCTTTATCATTGGTACCCCAATACCCCGAGCTGAGATCGATATTGGTTATATCGTAAGAAAAGATCGAGAATCCATACAACAATCCCATATAGATATACCCCGGAGCCGTAGAATTATAATTGAAATTATAAAGCACCCCCAAACGGTTGTATAACGTCGGCGACACCTTATATGTAAAATTTCCATCATCGGGCGTGTTGTCGGCCCACCCGATACCCGTTTCCCAAATCGGGAAAAAACGATTATGGAAACTCACTTCGAGAGACACCTGATAATTGGCATACTGCTGCCCGAACAGTGAAACAACCGGTTGAAAAAGATCTACACCGACAATCAACCCGTCCAACAACGGATAACGATAAAGCGAACCGTCTTCAAGACGCTTGCTTTTCTGCTTCTCTGCCGCAGACAATGGTATTCCGGACAATACCAGCATCATCACAGCACACAATATACCCAAGAAACGATTACTCGACCACATAATAATAGAGACGAACGTTTTCGACATCTTGATTATTTACCTCGGAAGTCATCAACTCGGCATCGACGATTTGCCATGTCGTGTACCGAAAGTCATCGATGACATAATTATACATGGCTCCGCATTCGGCCGACTCAAATTCGATATAGGTATGGTATACAAATGTGAGTGTATCCCTCTTATATCGGGGATTGAGATTATGCTGGTCATAACGTATGACATACTGCGTCGTATCACGGTCGCTACGCAAAGTGGCTTGAAATGAAGATATATTGGCCGTATCGACAAGGAGCGAATCGTTGAACTGCCCCACCCCGTAGACCGACACCGAATCGACAACCACCTTTGCCGCCGAATCGCCGTATGCATAAAACGCTGCATTGAATATGCTCGTTTTACTTTCGAGACAGGCCTCGGTATTGCATGCCACAGAAAAAAGCACAGGCAACACACATGCGAAAAGCACTCCGAAAGCTCTCACCCTACCGGTAATCCTACGTTTCAATATACGATATTTACGACAATCGATCATCTATATCTTTTTCTATATTATAATGGTTGCGTCCTGGAGCATTGCGGGAAATGAGTTCTCCCAAAAAGCCCGACAGGAAAAGCAAGGTACCCAATATCATCATCGTAAGGGCGATAAAGAAGTAAGGCGAATCGGTTACCAGACGATAAGGCATGTCATGCCATAAGGCATAAAGCTTATAAGCGCCGACGGTAACTGCCGCAAAAAAGCCTATCACAAACATGAGGCTGCCCAACAAACCGAAAAAATGCATGGGCTTTTCCGAGAATTTGGAAAAGAACCATAAAGTCATCAGGTCGAGATAACCGTTTATAAAGCGACTCATACCGAATTTGGTCTTTCCGTACTTACGGGCCTGATGATGCACGACTTTCTCTCCGATACGGGAAAAGCCGGCACTTTTTACCAGAAAAGGTATATCCCGGTGCATATCGCCGTAAACTTCGATATGTTTCACGACTTCATTGCGATAGGCTTTCAAACCACAATTGAAATCATGCAGATGAATACCCGTAATCATGCGTGCCGTCGCATTGAACAGTTTTGTCGGAAGCGTCTTGGACAACGGGTCGTAACGTTTCTTTTTCCACCCCGAAACCATGTCGTAACCCTCGACGGTAATCATTCGGTAAAGTTCCGGTATTTCATCGGGGCTATCTTGCAAATCGGCGTCCATCGTAATGACCACATCGCCTTGCGCCCGGGTAAAACCGGTATGCAATGCCGGCGATTTTCCATAATTGCGACGGAATTTCACGCCTTTCAGACAAGGATTTTCTGCTTTGAGCGACTCTATCACCCGCCAAGAATCATCGGTACTCCCGTCATCGATAAATATGACTTCGTAAGTAAAGCGGTTCGAGTCCATGACTCGGGCAATCCATGACGACAATTCGGGCAACGACTCAGCCTCATTGTACAAAGGAACGATTACGGATATATCCATGACGGTTATTTAGATTTTTGGAAATGGTAGTACACGCACACAAAAAAGGCAACAAATATCGACAGAAGCGAACCAAGAAAGACTTTTGTCCAAATCATCTGAAAAACCAGCTCGATGGCTGTTGGAAGCGCCCCATGCTCGAAACCCGAACGCATCGTCGCCACAATATCATTCATTTGAGGAGAGTCGAGCTCGGCACTTTCCAGAACTTTCAGCATGGCATCGATCTGCTCAGGAATAAAATTGGGATCAATATACTGGCAATACACATACTCTCCCAAACCGCTTATCAGCGCCGCGAAAAAAAACACGCATATACCTAAGAGCCATAGAATGACAAACCGACAAGGCCAACCCTGCCGACGCACAAAATGGCTCATAATAAGATATACGGCCGCAGGTGTTGCTATGAGCAGCAGGGCTCCCAGCGTATTGAATATAGCAGCATATCGGCTCCATACCGAAAAAAGGAACGTCATAAAAAGATATGCCCCCATATAAATGCCATATTGCATCGCACAGAAAGTCAATGTCTTTTTCGGTTGCTCAACCATAAACGATTTTTATTTATTGCATCGTACAAAGGTATGATTTTTACTGTAATTGCATCGGCTCACAGCCATAAAAATATACAACACCTGTTTTTACCGGCTCAAAAGTCGAATAAAAAAGCACTTTATATAAAGCTATAAATAAACGCGTTACAAAAAACAACATCATTTTTTTGGAAAGAAGTGCTTGCAGGTATAAAAAAATTATCTACTTTTGCGGCGGGTAAGTCCTACACGGCCAGCTCCCTGTCAATCCCCCCAGGGCTTGACCGCAGCAAGGGTAGCAGGTCGTAGCGGCGCGATGTAGATCGCTTACCCGCTTGCCGATATAGCTCAGTTGGCTAGAGCACGTGATTTGTAATCTCGGGGTCGAGGGTTCGAATCCCCCTATCGGCTCAAAAAAAGGAAACGGTCAGATGCAGTGCATCTGACCGTTTTTCTATTTCAAAAACAAAAAGCATAACCGAATTTCTTTCTCCACGACTTTTCACTTATCGAAACGAGCCTTTATCTGATTCCTCACGGGATAAGCATACATTTCGAGCAAACGCTCCCGCAAAAAAGATTCATCTTTGCCGGGTATATCTATTTTATCGATACGGCTTTGCAGATAACGATCAAATTCATCTTTCTCTTTCCCTGTATAATAGCCCGACATCGAACCCTCTCCCCACAATTCGTCATAAGCGACATAATTTCCCGGATATAAATGATAATGGGCATGTATCGACTCGTCGATAATATGTCCGACAGCAACGGCCAACTCCGACCGGGGAGTTCCCGAAGGTATCCGTTCAAGAAGAGGGCCGACAGGAGAAGCCGCCTCGAAATGTATCCGGCCTTTATATCCCGTAATACCGGTAGCCATATTTTTCAAATCGTCGGAAGGCTGTTTCTTGTATCCGGCATCATCGCGTTTGAGCTGCATCTCCTGCGCTTTGAGATAATCACAAGGATCATACTCATAAGAAATGGCAACCGGAACGAGATTCAAAGCCCGGATATTGGAAAGGAAATCTCCTCCTCCGCTTAAAGCGAACATCTTCACGAGGCTTTCCTGCGTACGATCGTCGGAGTTCTTGGCCCGACCTTCCCGCTGGGCAATCCATATCGACTGTTTCTTATCCCGTATGGCGTGGTGCATATAGGCAGAAAGGCGACAAGACACTTCGAGCATCTGTCGACGAGAGACACTCCGATTGACGATAAAACTTTTATTCAGCCGCACAAAATCGACAATCCAGGGATAAATCAACAAATTATCTCCTATGGCTATTTCACAAGTATCAAATTCATTGGCATGCAATACGACATTGAGAAAAGCCGAGTCGAGCGTAATATCCCGATGATTGGATATATAGGTATAACACCCCTGCGGCGAAAGTCCGGAAAAACCGGCATGGGTCAACCCGGCCGATGTATTCTTTGCCAACGCATTCAGAAATGGCAAAGCCAACTGCAACTGGAAATCATCGACGGTACGACAGGCCGACAATATGCGAAGAAACGCTTCCGTATCAGGAACTACATAAGCTATTGCCTTACAAAAAAGCTCCTCCTTACACAACCGCTCCGCTGCCGCCGCAACTTCTTCTCCTTCATAGGGACGTATCTCGTCGAAATCGAATGTCTGTTCCATAAAATATCGGGAATTGGAATTTTTTCTTGCAATCTTCAACGGTGTGATAATTCCGTCTCAATCAAATCGGTCAACACGCTTTTCATATCAAGACCGGCCGCACGCACCTGCTGGGGAATAAAGCTGGTAACTGTCATGCCGGGTGTCGTATTGACTTCGAGCAAATAAGGCGTGTCGTCTACGATAATATAATCGGCCCGGATAATTCCTTTACACCCTATGCTGTCGTAGATGCGGGCGGTAAGTTCTTGTATCTCGCGGGTCAACTCATCGGAGATACGGGCAGGGGTAATCTCCTCGACCCTCGATGCCGTGTATTTGGCTTCATAATCGAAAAATTCATTTTTACTGATTACTTCCGTTACCGGCAATGCAGTCATTCCCGACTGTGTCTTATAACAACCGCAAGAGACTTCCGTACCCGACAGGAACGACTCGACAAGTACCTCGCCGTCATCTTCGGCACGGGCAGCCGCTATGGCAGGAAGTACCTCATCGAGGGTTTTCACTTTGGTCGTACCGAAACTCGACCCCCCTTGATTGGGCTTGATAAAGCAAGGAAACCCTACCGCATCGGCCACCTGTTGCGGAGTAACCTCTTCACCGGCTCCGATACGCAATGCCTTGGCAACATGGAAACCGAGCTGAGAAAGGAACCGGTTACAGATAAACTTATTGAAAGTAAGTGCAGCGGCAAACACCCCGCAACAAGAATAGGGAATGCCCAACATATCGAAATAACCCTGCAAAATACCATTTTCTCCGGGATCTCCGTGTATAGTTATATAAGCCAGATCGAAAAGAATCTTTTCTCCTCCATATACAAACGAAAAATCGCTGCGATCGATATCTATCGGACTTTCCCCGTCGAGCTCCACTGTCCAACGATCACGCTCTATATCCACCATATAAATGGCATAACGCTCGGCATCGAGAAACGAAGCAATTCCTTGTGCACTACGGCGCGAAACGACATTCTCGGAAGAATATCCTCCGAAAACCACGGCAATATTACGTTTTTTCATTGTTTTACTCAAAATAATTGCACTCTATATAATTCGTGATAAATCTTATATTCAACCGATTACTTCCCTGCTACCTGCATAAGTACGCCACCGGTCGATAAGGGCGGTCATATCGGCAGGTAACTCCGAATCGAAAAAAAGCGTCTTTCCGGTCGACGGATGAACAAATCCCAATGTCTTGGCATGTAACGCCTGCCGAGGACATAACTCGAAACAATTATGCACAAACTGTTTATACTTGGCAAACGTCGTTCCTTTAAGAATTTCATTTCCGCCATATCGGGCATCGTTGAAAAGCGTATGTCCTATATATTTCATGTGCACCCTTATCTGATGGGTACGACCGGTCTCCAAGCGACATTCCACAAGCGAAACATACCCCAGCTGTTCAAGCACCGTATAATGCGTAACCGCTGTTTTCCCCTGACTCCCGTCGGGAAAAACGGTCATCTGCAAACGATCTTTCGGGTTACGGCCGATATTCCCCTCGATACGTCCGGAGGCTTCTTCCATACGCCCCCAGACCAACGCCACATACTTACGTTGCGTCGTTTTCTCAAAAAACTGTTTTCCGAGGGAGGTTTTGGCTTCGGGCGTTTTTGCGATAACCAGCAAACCCGAAGTATCTTTGTCAATACGGTGCACGAATCCCAGCCGAGGATCGGTTACATCGAAATCGGGATCATCTTTAAATCGATAAGCCAATGCATTGAGTAGCGTCCCTGTATAATTTCCATGTCCCGGATGAACGACCAATCCGGCCGGTTTATTCACGACCAGCACTTCACGGTCTTCATATACGACATCGAGAGGAATATCCTCGGGTAGAATTTCATTTTCATAGGGAGGCCGATCCATGACAATGGAAACGACATCGAGCGGTTTTATCCGGTAATTCGATTTCACCGGTTTTCCGTTCACCAAAATACAACCGGCCTCGGCTGCCTGCTGTATCCGGTTACGGGAAACATTTCCCGTACGGGCAACAAGAAACTTATCGATACGCAACAAATCCTGCCCCTTATCTGCGACGAACTTATAATGCTCGTACATCTGCCGGGTATCCCCGTCGTCAAGCTCTATATCATCGTCATATTTATTCTCGTCTTCCATGTCGGAACGAGTTAAAAATCCGGTAAAACTAAGGTTTCCACAGAAAGAGAATCGACCATCAACGAATCCGCAGCCAACGAGTCTTTCGAGGCTATAACTTTCCGGGTCGGGGCATACACACCGTTACCGACAGAAAACGTAATGCGAGCCGTTACGGGCAGGCGATCTCCGGCCTCGACAGGACGGCCGTCGGCCATTACATTCAAGACCAAGTCTTTATACTCGGAGTTCCAATAAATAATTTGCGGTGCAGAAAGGCCCAACCCCTTGACAATGGCCTCGGCCTGACGATACGAAAGATTCCGCAACTCGGGAACCGCAATTTTACGGGGACTCAACGCATTTATGGTCAAATATATCGTACGACCGTGTTTCACGGTACTTCCGGCACGGGGCACTTGATCAAGAACAATGCCTTTGGCCATACCCTCGATATACATCGAGTCTATTACCGTCGAGCGCATACCACCTTCCGATAAAGCGATGTCGGCATCGAGATAATACAATCCGCAGACATCGGGCACTTCCGCTGCATCTCCATGCCGCGTATAGTGATCGAGCCAAAAGAAAAGGGCGACGACAGCCAAAACAGCCACCGCCAACATGATAAGGATATGCAATCCGAGCGATAAAAAACGAATACGCACTTTCACAACCACTTATTTTACCTAAGAATGCTGCAAAGATAACATAATTTCAAAGGAAAATCGGGTATATCTATTTATTTTGCCGAAGAAATTTCTAAAATGTATCTGATAAAAAAAGCGCACCAATCGTTTTTTACCACAGAAAGTGATTATCTTTGCCTTGAAGTAGGGTCTTTCTTGTTGGCTAACAAGAGAAAAGAAATTTTCCATTCACAGCACAACGGGACACCCTTGCTCATTTTCCAAATTCAAAATTTTCGCTAATTCCAAATACAATCAAGAATGAAAAAGCAGGTCTCAATCATTTGGCTTATTATCAGCGCCGTTCTGATAATACTCACAGGTGCTCTTCTTGCATACGTCTATTGGCAACGGTCGGAAATGAGAAATTTCAAAGAACAGATAAATATAGAAAACGAACGGGAAAAACTCGAAGAAGAATATACGGCAATCTTCCAAGAATACAGACAATACGAAAACAACAGGGTATGGATCAACAACGACTCTCTGATACAGAAACTCGACCGGGAAAAAACAAGAGTCCAACGCCTGCTTGAAGAGCTGCGCAACCGGAAAAACATAGATGCGCTCACCATAGATTCTCTACACGAGGAATTACAACACTTGCGTAATAACATCAAAATCTATCAAACGACCATCGACTCGCTCAATAGGGAGAACCGACAACTACAAGCCGAAAAAAACGATGCGCTTTCGCGTTACCAAAAAGCTACCCGAGAAGCAAACCAATTACAAAAAGACAATCACGAACTGAACGAGAAAGTCAATTTGGCCGCCCGGCTCGAAGCGGTCAACATCGAAATACGCACATTGAACAAACGAGGTAGGAACAGTACCGACAAAGATAAAATAACCCGGTTGAAAATAAATTTCTCCATCGCCCGAAATACAATGACCCCTACCGGAGAAAAAAGAATTTACGTATGCATCAAGAAACCCGACGGTACTACGCTGGTCAAAGATCGGGGCAATACATTTCTCTCGGGAGATAAAGAATATTACTACTCCCTGCAACAAATTATCGATTACACCGGAAACGACGAAAAAATGTACTTTACATGGCAAGTCGAAGAATACTTGCCCTCCGGACTCTACCATATCGATATATTTGCCGATAATCAGCTTATTGGAACAGAGAGTTTTTCTTTGAACGATTAATCCTGCGACTATCTACTCATTGTTTTATTCGAGATCGAATTGTTCGATTTGTCGAATACTATCTCCTATTGGGAATAAACCTGTGAAAATAGGTAAAATAGGTAAAATCTATCGCTGAAAAACGGATAAAAAGCCAAATTAAAAATTCTATATTTGCCTCCACAAAAAAAAGAATAAGCGAACAATCTCACTTCAATTTCGGGAAAGAAGCGGCTTTTCAACCGTAAAGAAAAAACCAATTGAAAAATATCGACTCCTTTTCCAACAAATAGAGGCATAAAATTGTATATAAAGATAAACATCAATAAACGAAAAAATGAAAAAGCGTATCCTCATAGGTGTTCTCGGCCTGCTCACCGCCATACCGTTTTGGGCACAACAGCCGCTTACCCTCGACTCTTGCCGGCAAATGGCTCTGCGCAACAACAAACAACTGCGTATGGCCGAAGCCAAAATAAATGCAGCACATTACAATCGTAAAGCAGCATTTACGGCTTACCTGCCGGGCATAGATGTTACCGGAGGGTATATCTACAATTCCCGGGAAATATCGTTGCTCAACGACAATCTCAAAAATTCCCTGCCTCAAATGGGAACGGCTTTAAGCCAATCGCTGACCGAAATAGCCGCAACGAATCCGGCTTTGGGACAACTGCTCGCTTCGCTCGGAAATCTCGATCTGGCCACTCCCCTCAATAATGTCGGGCAGAGAATCGTCGACGAATTCCGTACAGATACTCGCAACATGTGGGCCGGAGCCGTAACGCTCACCCAGCCTATCTATATGGGCGGGAAATTACGTGCATATAACAAAATAACCCGATATGCCGAGGAGTTGGCCAAAAGCCAGCAAAATACCGCCGCACAAGAAGTCGTGTACCAAGTAGACGAACTTTACTGGCAGGTAGTATCGCTCACCTATAAAAAACAACTCGCCGAAAGTTATGTCGCACTCATCGATTCTCTGCAATACAACGTGCAGGCGATGATAGAAGAAGGTGTCGCTACACAATCGGACGGGCTGACGGTTGCCGTCAGAGCAAACGAAGCACAAATCACGCTCACACAAGTCGATAACGGATTGAGCCTCGCAAAAATGGTACTCGCCCAAGTATGCGGCATGCCCATCGACAGTCAATTCTCGCTTTATGACGAAGTTACTCCCATCGAGAACAATACGCTGACAGCCCCGTCTGCTCCTCTCAACATGGAAAGCGTATTTGCCAACCGCAGTGAAATACAGAGTCTTTCTCTTGCAGAAAAGATTTACCACAACAAACAAAAAGTCGCTTTCTCGGGTATGTTGCCGACGGTCGCCCTCACCGGTAATTACATGATTTCAAACCCCAACCTATTCAACGGATTTGAAAAAGAATTCAAAGGGGTTTTCAACGTAGGCGTATTGGTGCGCATACCACTATTGCATTGGGGAGAGAATGTATACAAGTATAGAGCTGCCAAATCGGAAAGCCTCATCGCCCGCCTCGAAATGGAAGACGCCAAAGAAAAAATCGAATTACAGGTCAACCAAGCGACATTCAAAGTCGACGAGGCACGAAAACGGCTCGGTATGACGGCTAAAAATCTCGAAAAAGCCGATGAGAACCTGCACAATGCACAAGTAGGATTCGGAGAAGGAGTCCTCACCACCGATAATGTTCTCGAAGCCCAAACGGCATGGCTAAAAGCTCAATCGGAGCATATCGATGCCGAAATAGATACCAAATTATGTGAGGTATATCTCTCCAAAGCTTTGGGAAATATGAAATACTAATTTTCTGACGTCAAATCAAAAAAAACGACATACAATGGATACTCCTAAAAGAGACAAAGAAAAAGGCTTGACCATCGGATTGGTAGCCATTATCATCGTCATTGTGATTCTCGCCCTCATCGGATTTTTCCTTTTGGAACCGAGAACCGAGACCATACAAGGACAAGCCGAAGCCACACAAATACGCATATCCGGTAAACTACCGGGCCGCATCGCCGAATACTGGGTGGAAGAAGGACAACATGTACACCAAGGCGATACATTGGTACGTATCTCATCACCCGACGCCGAAGCCAAGCTCATGCAAGCCTCGGCAATGGAAAGTGTATACAAAGCCACAAACGAGAAAGTCGATAAAGGGGCACGCAGTGAAATCATTCAAGCGGCCTACGACATGTGGCAACAAGCGATAGCCGGGCTCGAAATAGCAAAAAAATCTTTCGACCGCATGGAAGCCCTCTACCTGAAAGGCGTCGTTTCGGCACAAAAACGAGATGAAGCCGAAGCCCAATACAAAGCTATGGTAGCAACAGAAAGTGCAGCCCGTTCGCAATACGAAATGGCACGCAACGGCGCCCAAATCGAAGACAAAGAAGCGGCAGCCGCTATGGTACGTGCCGCGCAAGGGAGTGTAGATCAGGTAAAATCGGTCCTCGCCTACTCATACCTGACCGCCCCTATCGACGGAGAAATATCGGAAATATTTCCCCACGTCAGCGAACTGGTAGGAACCGGCGCCCCCATCATGAATATATTGGAGCTCAACGACATGTGGGTAACCTTCAACGTCAGAGAAGAACTTTTACAGGATTTCACCATGGGAAAAGAGATACAAGCCGTTATCCCTGCACTCGGGAACAAAGAAGTTACGCTCAAAATTTACTTCATCAAAGATATGGGCACATACGCCGTATGGCGCGCCACAAAAGCAACAGGAGGATACGATGCTCGCACGTTCCAAATCAAAGCTCGCCCTACGGTCAAGATAGAAAATTTGCGTCCGGGAATGTCGGTCCTCGTAAAGAAATCGCACGATTAAAAAAATATCCGTCATGGGGAAATTCGTAACAGGTCCAAAAATACTGTGGAAGGTAATCGTCAGGGAGTTGCACCAACTGGTGTCGCGCCCCATTTACCTATTCTCTATCGTTATCGCGCCATTGCTGAGTTACGCATTCTTCCTCTCGCTGATGGACAACGGCCTGCCCGAAGAATTGCCCACCGCAATAGTCGACCTCGACCACTCGGCAACCTCACGTAATCTCACTCGCCAATTTACTACCGTCAGCTCGCTCTCCATAACAACAGAATATACCAGTTTTACCGAAGCGAGAAAGGCAATGCAAAAAAGCGAAATTTTCGGATTCGTAATCATACCGCCGTCTTTCGAAGCCGACCTTTACGCCAACCGCAGGCCAGAAATCTCTTATTATACCAACAGCGCGTATTTCATACCCAGCGCACTGGAATTCCGCAGCTTCAAGACGACAACAACACTTGCAGCCGCAGCAGCGGTACAGCAGACACTGCTCGCCCGGGGGGAATACGAACGCGACATCATGCCACAAATACAACCCATTACCGTAGATATGCACCCTCTGGGCAACCCGTGGACCAATTATTCAATCTATCTCAACAATACGTTTCTTCCCGGCATACTCGAAGTCATCATACTGCTTACGACCATTTTCTCTATCGGGTCAGAAATAAAACACGCCACATCGAGAGAATGGCTGAGAACCGCCGATGACAACATATTGCTGGCGATTACCGGTAAACTGTTACCCCAAACGATATTGTTTTTTATCATGGGAGCCTTATGCCAGTCCCTGCTCTACGGATATTTTCAATTCCCGTTGCAAAACGGCATTTGGCCTATGTTGGCCGCCATGCTGCTCTTTGTCATGGCGTTGCAGGGATTGAGCATTTTTTTCATCTGTATCGCCCCCTCTTTACGTATCGCATTGAGTATCGGCGGCCTTTTCGGTGTCGTATCATTCTCGCTGACGGGATTTTCATTCCCGGCCGAAGCCATGTATCCAGCATTCCATCTGCTTACCGATATTCTGCCTCTACGCCATTATTTCATCATATACGCCGACCAAGCCCTCAACGGTGTTCCTTTCTATTACAGTCGCATGCACTACATGGCACTGTTTATATATATTCTTTTGGCTCTACCCTTCCTGCCCCTGCTCAAACGGGCACTGCGCAAGCAAGTGTACATCGCCTGATTTCACAACTATACTGCAATGGAAAACAGATTTTTCAAATCGATAAAAACAGGTCTCGCCGATATTTGCTACATCTGGCGCAAAGAATATGTAGCAGTATTCCGCGATGTAGGAGCCATGCTCTTTTTCTTTGCTCTGCCCTTTGCCTACCCGTTGCTGTATGCATTCATATACAATACCGAGGTAGTATATGATGTACCTTTGGCCGTAGTAGACAATTCCCGTACGCAACTGAGCCGGGAGATGTGCCGCAGGATCGACGCTTCTCCCAATACCGAGATACTGTCTTATTGCGCCAATCTCGACGAAGCGAAAGAGTTGATGTACAAACGCGACTGTTTCGGTATCTTGGAAATTCCCGCAGACTTCGACAAGAAATTGGCCCGAGGAGAACAAAGTCCGGTAATTTTCTATTCCGACATGAGTTTGCTGCTGAATTACAAAAACTTCCTGATTACTCTCACCGACGTCTCTCTCGATATGGGAAAAGAATTGCAAAGCCGCACGCTCACCGGAGCGACACCTGCACAAATCGATATGGTAACCGACCCCATACCTTCTTTCTCGTTTGTACTATATAATCCGTCAGGAGGTTTCGCATCATTCATCATTCCCGCCCTACTGGTCGTCATCTTGCAACAGAGCATCATTCTCGGCATAGGAATTCTTGCCGGCGGCCTTTATGAACACAGGAAACTGAGACATTACTATCAAAATCGGGAGAAAATACGTAACAATGTATTGCACCTTGTTTTAGGGAAAGCAATCTGCTATTACAGCCTGTTCATTGTTACGACCATGTATATGCTGCATATCATTCCATGGCTTTTCGATTACCCGCAACTGGGCAATCAATGGGAGATATACTCCTTCATGGCCCCGTTCTTGCTGTCATCGATATTTTTTGGTATAACATTGTCGGTCTTCGTTCGCGAACGGGAAAGCGTATTCCTGATTATCGTCTTCACCTCCATGATATTCCTCTTTGCCAGCGGCATTACATGGCCGTACGACCGTATGCCCGTAATCTGGCAAATTTTGGGTGGACTCATTCCCTCGACTTGGGGTGTCGAAGGCTTTATCCGCATGAACACCGAAGGTGCTACCATCAGCGATGTACGTGGGCCGTTCCTCAACCTATGGATCCTTACCGGTATTTACTTCGTAACGGCTTGTATCGTTTACAATTATCAAATATGGAAAGACAAGAAACGACAGCAAATAGAAACGACATAGAACCAGAACGAGGGGCGAGAACAAAATTCTCACCCCTCGTTCCTTTACCAACAGCCGACCTCTGAATACCTCTCGTCTCAGCCCCAATATATCTTCGGCCGAACACTCTGAAATAACTTGTTTTTAACGCATCGTATAGACGACAAGCACAGCACCGTCATGCTTCAAGAGGTTCTCTGTTTTTTCATCGGCCCTTGTAAATCCATGCTCCACAAGTTCTTGGTACACCAAGTAATCGCATAAATAGCTGTAAAGGTGTTCTCCATCACTTCCAATGGGTGTCAGAAGCCCTTTATAGGCATTGTAGTAATCGTTTTTCGATAATCGTCCCGATGGTATATCGTAAACATAATCATATAAAAAGTCTCTTTGAGAGAGCATAAATATTATATAGTTTTTATGCCATATAGGAGTCTGTGCCAAATAATTATAATTACCCTTATCAATCTTATCCAAGTTTTGCCGAAACTTCCGGGGTATTCTGTTGGGAAACTCTATCGCAATCTGTCTCATCGAATCTTTTCCCACAAAAAGATACAAATCGTCAGAAGAAGCCGAAGTAAATACGATTCCTTGTTGAGATGGCATAAAATATTTCTTTCTACCGACAAAATCAAACTGACCCTCAGTATATTCAAGCATCTTTCGCTTTATGCGCATCTCCTTGTCGGTAATAAAAATCTTATAGGGGTCTTGTTGCATATTGGGTCTTCCATTCCGATACGGGATATAGGTAAATATAAAATATCCGTCGGGCAATATTTCCATGTCCCACGCTACGAACGGAAGATTCAACGGCCGCTCGTACACCCCGCTATACCCATTATATACCAATACTTTATGCCGATAATTATCTATTACATAAATAGAGGAACTATCCACGGAAAAACTTTTCATTTCCAAATATTCCTCAGGGCCATTTCCTCGGTTTGCCAATACAAATTTCAGATTTCCTTCCTTGTCATAAACTACAATCTTTTGGGTACGAAAATCCGCAAGATAAAGCAATCCGTTTTTGGCGATAAATTTATCAACGTCGAATAACATGGTATTCTCTTGTTCTTCCAACAAAAGATAACTTACGGTATCGATATGATACCGCAATAGAGTATCGGCATTTTCTACATCGAACACCCATATAGTTTCGGCTTGTGTAACCGAACTTTCCTTTTCATTTACACAAGCCGAAACTACAAGCAGGAATAAAGCAAAGATTAAATTTCTCATTATCGTCCAACATACATAAATAAAAGGGATTACTTGCACTTCACGTTATCCTCTCCACAAAAAAATTACTTCGGAAGTACTTTCAAACCGACATCGGTTATACCGTGAAGGAGGGTATCTCTCATGCCTTGCTGGACAATGACATGCCATATACCCGATTTATCGAAACGAAAAGATGATTTGAACGGAATCTCCTGCTGCATCAACGCGCCGATACCCGCACCAAGCCAACGCCCGTATTCATCGGCCAAAACACAATTCAACGTATCGGTTGTCTGCACGCTATCGGGTGAAACCGTCGTTATAAAAAGCCACAAATTACTATATCGATAATCATCGGTATAACGCATTCCTATACAAAGGTCATACACCCCGGCCGTATTGATCACGGGCAAAGAGACACGCACAAGCGAATCGGCATGCCACCCTTTCTCATCGAGATGACGATACTCCTGTGTCTCATTCGGAGCGAACCGGCAACCCGACAAAAAGACTAGAAAAAGGACTATATAAAATACCGCTCTACTCATTTTTATCCGATGCCGGTTTCTGTCGGGAAGTATCTTTATCGGGATTGTTTTCGTTGCTACGGCGATTATTGTCCCGACGCGGATTATTATTCCGGCGATTATCGAAACGGCGATTGTTATTCTGCCGGAAATTTTTCTCTCCGGAATTGGGATTCGGGCGAACAGCGGAATCCGGTGCGGACGAATTGTTTCCTCCACGCGCATTACCGGTCTGATTTTGATTGCTTTCACCATTCTGCACGGCAGCATCTACACCCGGACGTTTTTTCTTTTTCCGATTATTGTTCTGATTCTGGCGATTCTTTTTGTCAAATCTCGTAACGCTATCCTGTCCCACAACATCTTCAAACTCTTTCCGTACCGGCTCTTTTCCCGTCTCTACGGCCAACGTATCGGGCTTGATGCCCCGTTTATTCAAAGCAATCACTTCAAATGCCCGTCGGGCGTCGATCGTAACAAGATTGGCGGCAACCTCTTTCGAGGAAGAATAGGTTATCTGACGTTTGAATATATCGGTCTTGAAATGGAAAAACGTTCCGTCTTGCGTTTCCAAAGGTATTTCCCGGGAAGGCAGCCGTTTCTGACCTTCGACATAGGCATCGACTTCGAAATTGAGGCAGCATTTGAGCTTTGCACACTGCCCGGCCAATTTTTGAGGATTCAATGAAATATCTTGAAAACGTGCGGCACTGGTGGCCACCGATACGAAATTGCTCATCCACGAAGAACAGCAAAGCTGACGTCCGCACGGGCCGATTCCTCCGATACGCCCGGCTTCCTGACGGGCGCCGATCTGCTTCATCTCGATGCGTACACGGAATACTTCGGCCAAAACCTTGATCAACTGGCGAAAATCCACCCGATCATCGGCTATATAATAAAAAATAGCCTTATTCCCATCACCCTGATACTCGACATCACCGATTTTCATATTGAGGTGAAGATCCTCGGCAATTTTTCTGGCCCGTAACATTGTAGAATGTTCCCGCGCCTTAGCCTCTTTATACTTTTCGAGATCGTTGGGCTTTGCCTTACGATACACCCGTTTGAGATCGGGATTATCGAGCTTCACCCCGTTTTTTTTCATCTGTAACAATACCAAACGACCGGTAAGCGAAACGACTCCGATATCATGCCCGGGGTTTCCTTCCACAGCCACGACATCGCCCTTTTCGAGGCGCAAATGCACCGAGTTCTTATAATACCCTTTACGTGTATTCTTGAACTGTACCTCGACCATTTCGGTATCATCGTGCGACTCGGGAATATCCGACAACCAATCGTAGCAATGGAGCTTCCCGCCGCACTGAGCCACGACAGCCGCCGACTGATCGGGCGACGGTTGCTGATCGGGTACGGTATTATTTATATTTTCGGGTTGTTTATTGTCCATAGTCATAACTTATATACCCGTCCGTCTTCCGAGCCAATGAAGCTCGAAAAGACGGACGGGAGAATGGCTGTTCTTATTTGGCAAAACTTACGGCACGAGTTTCACGGATAACCGTGATTTTCACCTGTCCAGGATAAGTCATTTCATCTTGGATACGCTTAGCGATCTCGGCCGAAAGCGTCTCGATTTCCGAGTCGTCAATCTTATCGGCACCTACAATGACCCGCAATTCGCGGCCGGCTTGTATGGCATACGTTTTGAGAACGCCGGGATAGGAAAGCGCCAACTGTTCGAGGTCATTGAGTCGCTTGATATAGGCTTCGACAATTTCCCGACGAGCTCCGGGACGGGCACCCGATATAGCATCGCACACCTGTACGATGGGAGCCAGCAAACTGGTCATCTCCGTCTCGTCATGGTGAGCTCCGATGGCGTTACAGATTTCGGGTTTCTCTTTGTATTTTTCGGCCAACTTCATACCTAAAAGTGCATGCGGCAACTCGGGTTCGTCATCGGGCACCTTACCTATGTCATGCAAAAGCCCGGCACGTTTGGCTTTCTTGGGATTGAGGCCTAGCTCCGAAGCCATGATGGCACAGAGATTGGCCGTTTCACGGGAGTGTTGCAACAAATTCTGCCCATACGAAGAACGGTATTTCATTTTACCGACCAAACGTATCAGTTCGGGGTGCAAACCATGAATACCGAGATCGATAGCGGTACGTTTTCCGGTCTCGATAATCTCCTCCTCGACCTGTTTACGCACTTTTGCAACGACTTCTTCAATACGGGCCGGGTGAATCCGCCCATCGGTTACGAGTTGATGCAAAGCCAGACGCGCTATTTCGCGACGCACAGGGTCGAAACCCGACAGCACAATAGCCTCGGGCGTATCATCGACGATGATCTCGATACCGGTAGCCGCTTCGAGAGCACGTATGTTACGGCCTTCCCGACCGATAATACGACCCTTGATTTCATCGGAATCGATATGGAACACCGTTACCGAATTTTCAATAGCTGTCTCGGTCGCTACCCGCTGAATCGTTTTAATAACGATACTTTTGGCCTCCTTGTTAGCCGTCATGCGGGCTTCGTCCATAATATCATTGATATAAGATGCGGCTTGCGTCTTGGCCTCCTCTTTCAGAGACTCTACAAGACGGTCTTTTGCTTCTTCGGCCGACAATCCCGAAATATGTTCGAGTTTTTCTACCTCGGCTTTATGCAACCGTTCCAATTCCGCTTTTTTCTTTTCGACCATGTCGACCTGCGTAGTCAGACTGGTGCGAATCGCTTCGACCTCGGTCTTTTTGCGTTGCAATTCCTGCTGTTGCTGGTTGAGCTGTATCTCGCGTTGGCGGGCTTTTGCCTCGGCCGCCTGCACTTTGGAACTGCGTACGGCCATCTGTTTTTCGAGATCGGCTTTCATTGAGATAAATTTCTCTTTGACTTCAAGCATTTTATCTCTTTTTATCGTTTCTGCTTCGGCTCGGGCCTCATCGAGAATCGAGCGAGATCGGGAACCGAGACGCATCTTATAGAGTACCATACACACGACTACTCCTACGACAACACCTACCAAAGCTCCGACCGACAATAATGTCATCATTTCCATTTGTTCGTTGTTTTAATGTTCAAAAAAAGCACCACATCAAGAGCTTGCGATCTTGTTGCAGTGCAGGATAAAAGTATTGTTTTTTAATATGTTATCAATCGTCTCCCGGAAGATTTCCGGTTTGCTGCAAATAGCTTTCCAATCCGGCATCGATACGCTGTATATCTTCTGCCAGCAACTCGGCATCGTTCGTCATCCCCAATTTCAGGAGATCATATGCGATATCCCAAGCAGCCATCGAGAGTAAATCTTGCAAATCGAGATACTGAGAAGCCTCGAAACGCACTTCATATTGATTTGCCCTTTTATTTATCAGCTCGGCGGCTCTCCGCGCAAGAGGTTCTTGCTCTCTGAGCTTTTCTCGCTCGACATACAATGTATAAGAGCGGTTGGCTATTGTAACAGTTATACGTTGTTTACTTTGTTTATCGTTCATCGCATCTGTTCTATTCGTTCAAGAGAGAGATGCATTTGTCGATTTCCCGCACCAACTTATCAAATCGGCTGCGCGCCGCGGTCCAATCGCCCTCTTGCGAGGCAACGGCCTGCGCCATAGCCAGACTTCTGTATTTGGCATGGATATTTTCCAATTCTTTTTGCAAGGCAGCGATCGATTCTTCTCTTTCCTGCAACCGTACCTCGAGACACTTACATCGCTCTACCAATGCGGTATGGCGAGCCATCAACTCGTCCACATGATCCCGCAATCTGTCGATTGTCTCCCTCGGACTACCTGCCATTTTATACCGAAAATCTATACAAATATAGACTTTCCTTTCTGAAAATACAACTTATTGTCGGATTTTCTCGATTTTTTTCATTTTATTTTCATTATTTCTCTCTCTATAATACACAATATACCTATCTTTGCCATGCAGATGAAAAAGACGGAAAATCCCTTGTAATAAGGTATTTTACCGTGTTTTTTATTTAAAATGAGATCTTTTGAACCATAAAATTTTAACAATCGTTAATCACTTCAATAAGACACAATAGGTATTCCAGACAGACAATCAACGATAAAATAAAAGTGCAATTATCTATGAAATTGAAATTATCCATTCAGACCATCGCTTGCGCGATACTGTGCATTTCATTATTTTCCTGCCAAGGAAAAAACACACAAGGCATGGGCGGATTTGCCCGCGAATATGCCGTCATGACTCTACAACCCTCGGCTATGGAGTGGTTCAGTAACTACCCGGCCCGTATCAAAGGTAAACAAGACATCGAGATACGTCCCAATGTCAGCGGATTCCTCACCGAACTTCTCGTCGACGAGGGATCCCTCGTAAAAAAAGGAGACGTACTCTTCGTGGTCGATACGATTCCTTACAAAGCCGCTCTCAAAATTGCCGAAGCCAATGTCGAAGCGGCAAAAGCATCGACCGAAACTGCCCGTCTCACCGCCGAGAATAAACGCGAATTGCAGAAAAAAGGCATCATCAGCGAATATGACCTGCAAATGGCAGAAAACAGTTATGCCTCGGCCCAAGCCCAACTGGCCCAAGCCGAAGCGCAACTGGTAAATGCCCGCAACAACGACTCCTATACCCGTGTTACCAGCCCCCTCACAGGAATTGTAGGTTCGATACCTTATCGGGTGGGAAGCCTCGTATCTTCTGCCACGACAACTCCGCTCACAACCGTATCGGACAACTCCGAAATGTATGTTTACTTTTCGATGACCGAAAAACAAATCATGGAGATGGCCCACCAATACGGTGCCAACAATTTCTTGTCGAAACTCCCGGAGGTTTCTCTGAAACTGGCCGACGGAACCACTTACCCCATAAAAGGTAAAATCGAAACCGTAAGCGGAATCATCGACACGCAGACGGGGTCATCGAGCATGCGCGCCACATTCAAGAACCCCGATCGTCTGTTGCGCAGCGGCGGTACAGGAAATATTCTGATCCCGATGAAAAACGATAAAGCCCTATTGATTCCGCAAAAAGCGACTTACGAAATTCAAGACAAAAAATTCGTTTATGTCCTGAATGACGATTCGACCGTAAAATCGACGGAAATAACCATCGCATCGATCGACAACGGGAAAGAATACATGGTTCTTTCGGGCCTGAAAGAAGGCGACCGCATCGTTATCGAAGGCGTCAATTCGCTCAAAGACGGAATGCCTATCAAAGTGGCCGGCACACAAGAACAAGGCCAAGCACAAAGCAACAAATAAAAACAACTTCGCAAATATAAAATTATGAAGTTAGACAGATTTATCAACCGCCCTGTACTATCGACCGTGATTTCGATATTCATGGTCATACTGGGTATTTTGGGACTATTATTCTTACCCATCACACAATATCCCGACATTGCTCCACCTACTATCCACGTGTCGACGACCTATACGGGTGCCAATGCGCAAACGGTATTGAGTAGTGTGATCGCGCCTTTGGAAGACCAGATCAATGGTGTTGAGGACATGTTATATATGACTTCTACCGCCACCAATACCGGATCGGCCGACATCACCGTGTACTTCAAACAAGGAACCGACCCCGATATGGCTGCCGTAAACGTACAGAACCGTGTATCCAAAGCCCAGAACCTGCTTCCTGCCGAGGTTACGCAAGTGGGTGTCATCACCCAAAAACGACAGACGAGTATGCTTATGGTATTCTCGCTGTTCAGTCCCGATGACCGATATGACCTCGAATTTCTCGAGAATTACGCCAAAATCAACGTCATACCTCTCATTCAACGTGTACCCGGTGTAGGTGATGCCAACGTCATGGCATCGGACTACTCCATGCGTATCTGGCTGAAACCCGATATTATGGCGCAATACGGCCTGATGCCCAGCGATATTACAGGAATACTCGCCGAGCAAAATATCGAGGCTGCTCCCGGCCAATTCGGTGCGCAAGGTAACCAGTCGTTCCAATACGTATTGACTTATAAAGGTCGTTTGCAAACCGCCGAAGAATTCGGGAATATGGTCATACGGGCCGATGAAAACGGGGAAATCCTCTACTTGAAAGATGTCGCCGATATAGAATTGGGACGTCTCTCCTACGATTTTAAAAACTTCCAAAACGGCCATAACGCCGTATCTGCAATCGTTTACCAGACGGCCGGTTCGAATGCCACCGCCATTATCGAAGACATCAACGACCTGCTCGACGAAATCAAGGAGACCCTTCCTCCGGGAATAGAAATCGCCGTAACGATGAACTCCAACGACTTCCTCTACGCTTCGATACACGAAGTTATCAAAACGCTCATCGAGGCCTTCATTCTCGTGTTCTTCGTTGTGTACATCTTCTTGCAGGATCTACGTTCTACCTTGATTCCCGCCATTGCCATTCCGGTATCTCTTATCGGTACGTTCTTTGCTTTGTACCTGATGGGATTCAGCCTCAACCTCCTTACGCTCTGTGCATTGGTTCTTGCCATCGCCATTGTGGTCGACGATGCGATAGTCGTCGTGGAGGGAGTCCACGCCAAGCTCGACCAGGGCTACAAATCGCCTCATAAAGCCTCGATCGACGCCATGCGGGAGTTATCGGGAGCCATCTTATCCATCACGTTGGTGATGATGTCGGTGTTTATCCCCGTAAGTTTTATGCCCGGAACATCGGGAACGTTCTACCGCCAATTCGGTCTCACGATGGCCTTTGCAATCGGTTTTTCAGCCATCAACGCCTTGACACTGAGTCCTGCCTTGTGTGCCATATTGCTCAAACCGCATAAAGAAGGCGAAGGCCATAAGAAAACATTTGTAAGCCGATTCCATATCGCTTTCAATGTCGCATACAACAACATGCTCGCCAAATACAAAAACGGTGTTGCACACTTCGTTCATCACAAAAAGCTTTCGTTCCTCGGTGTTATCATAGGTACCATCATCTTGATTGTACTCATGAATGTTACACCTACGGGGCTCGTCCCGAACGAAGACACGGGTACCATCATGGTAACAGCCGACTTACAACCCGGTACTTCGCAAGAACGCACCGAAGAGGTTATGATGCAAATCGATCAAATCCTCGGCGCGCATCCGGCCATGCAAAGCCGGACCCAAATTATCGGGTTCAGCTTCCTCGGCGGACAAGGCAATACCTACGGATCATTTATCTGCAAACTCAAACCGTGGGACGAACGTACCGGTAAAGGCATGGACGCCAACTCGGTAATCGGGGCTCTTTACATGCAATTCGCCACACAGGTGAAAGACGCCCGCGTACTCTGTTTCGCTCCGCCTATGATTCCCGGTTATAGCGTAAGTAACGGTTTCGAATTGAACTTGCAGGATAAAACGGGCGGTTCGCTCGACAATTTCTATCAGGTTGCCCAAGACTTCATCGCAGAGCTGTTGAAACGTCCCGAAATCGCTATGGCTTCAACGACATTCAACCCCAATTTCCCGCAATATCGTGTAGACGTAGATGTCGCCAAATGCAAACAGGCCGGTATCAGTCCCAGCGACGTTCTTAGCGCTTTGCAGGGCTATTTGGGCGGTATGTATTCATCGAACTTCAACCGCTTCGGAAAACTATACCGTGTAATGATGCAAGCCGAACCCAATGCACGTGTCAGCCCCGAAAGTCTGAACAACATCAAAATACGTAACGGATCGGAAATGGCTCCTATCACCAACTTCATTACGTTGGAAAAAGTGTACGGTCCCGACAACATCAACCGATTCAACATGTACACCTCCATGACCGTCAACGGTAACCCTGCCGACGGTTACAGCTCAGGTGAAGCCATCAAAGCCATCGAAGAAGTTGCGTCGCAAACGCTTCCCGTAGGTTATGGATACGAGTTCTCCGGTATGACCCGTGAAGAGCAAAGCTCGAGTAGCGGAACGACCGCTATCATCTTCATGCTCTGCCTCGTCTTCGTCTATCTGTTGTTGAGTGCACAATACGAAAGTTATATTCTGCCCCTCTCGGTTATTTTCTCGATACCTTTCGGACTGGCCGGTAGCTTCGTATTCGCATGGATTATGGGTGTAGAAAACAACATCTATCTGCAAATCGCCTTGATCATGCTTATCGGTCTGTTGGCCAAGAACGCCATTCTTATCGTTGAGTTCGCCCTCGACCGTCGCCGTACCGGTATGCCTATCGTCAATGCGGCCATCGACGGTGCCGCCGCTCGTCTGCGACCTATCCTCATGACATCGTTGGCCATGGTCATCGGTCTGTTGCCCATGATGTTCGCCCACGGAGTAGGAGCCAACGGTAACAGTACTCTCGGTGCCGGAGCCGTCGGCGGAATGCTCATCGGTATGATATGCCAGATATTCATCGTTCCGGCATTGTTTGTCGTATTCCAGATCATTCAGGAAAAGATCAAACCGTTGACATGGAACGACCTCGACAACAAAGACGTCATTTCCGAAATCGAGCAATACTCAAAATCGTAATAACCTTGCGGTAATTTTTAAATAAAAACGTATGAAACGAATCATCTCATATACGATATGCGGCATTGTATTGGCGACAACGCTCAACAGTTGCCACATATATAAGAAATACGAACGTCCCGAAGTGGACGTACAAGGCTTGTTCCGCGACACGGTATCGGTAACCGATACCCTCGCGGCCGACAGCCTGAACATTGGGAACCTACCCTGGACCGAAATTTTCACCGATCCTATCCTGCAAGGTCTTATCCGTCAAGGATTGGAAAATAACAGCGACCTGCAAAGCGCTATGCTTCAAGTGGAAGCTGCACAAGCCAGTTTCCGTGCTGCCCAGTTGGCATTTTTGCCTTCATTGAATTTGGCTCCTCAAGCTTCAATGGCCAGCTTCAATGGGAATTTACATTTCAACAATAATAGCACATGGACTTGGACAGCCCCAATAACAGCCAGTTGGGAAATAGATATCTTCGGCCGTGTACTCAACTCGAAACGTAATGCCAAAGCCGCGCTCATGCAAAGCCGCGCCTACCAACAAGCCGTACGCACACAGCTCATCGCCACGATCGCTAATGGATACTACACATTGCTGATGCTCGATAAGCAGCTCGCCATTACCGAAGAGACAGCTAAGTCTTGGCAGAAAAGTGTAGAGACAATGAAAGCACTAAAAGAGGCCGGCACATACAACGAAGCAGCTATTGCACAAAGCGAAGCCAATTGCTATTCTATCACCGCCTCGATACCATCGTTGCGCCAACAAATCAGAGAAACAGAAAACAGCCTTTCGACACTGCTTTTCCAAGCTCCGCAAACAATCGAACGCAGCTCTTTCGATGAACAATCGTTACCTGAAATCGTACATGCCGGCGTACCCATCCAAATGTTATCCAACCGTCCCGATGTACAATCTGCCGAATTGTCTCTTGCTGCAGCTTACTACTCGACCAACATTGCTCGCTCGGCTTTCTATCCGAATATAGTGATTTCGGGCTCAGCGGGTTGGAGTAACCAAAGTGGACTCGTGAACCCAGCTAAAATATTGTTGTCCGCTGCCGCCTCTTTGGTTCAACCGATATTCAATCAAGGTAGCAATATTGCCAATCTCAAAGCCGCCAAAGCGCAACAGGAAATTGCAGCCATCAACTTCCAGCAGACAATACTCAATGCAGGGCAAGAAGTGAGCAATGCCTTATATGAGTTCCAATCCTGCAAAGAGATACTTGCACAACGCACCCGCCAAATCGAAGCTCTGCAACGCGCTGTATCCTCGACCGAGGCTCTTATGAATTTAGGTACTTCCACATATCTCGAAGTACTTACCGCCCAGCAATCGCTTCTGAACGCACAACTTTCCCAAGTTTCCGACACCTACCAAAGCATGGTATCAATCATAAGTTTATACCATGCTTTGGGCGGAGGTCGTGAGATAGAGGAAAACTCTAAGTAAAAACCTTAAAAAGTAACACTATGATCAGTCCATTAGCATATGTCGATCCCAAAGCCGAAATAGGCAATAACGTCACGATACACCCGTTTGCTTATATCGACAAGAACGTCGTCATCGGCGACAACTGCGAAATATTCCCTTATGCCAGCGTACTGGCGGGAACAACAATGGGGAAAAACAACCGCGTATTCCACGGCGCTATTCTCGGCGCCGAGCCTCAAGATTTCCGATACAAAGGCGAAGCTACGCGCTTATCTATCGGCGACAACAATATGATACGCGAATATGTAATCATCAATCGGGCTACCACTCCCGAAGGAGAAACGGTCATCGGAAATCGGGACTGCCTCCTCAAAGGAACCCGCATCGGACACGATTGCCGTGTCGACGACGATTGTATTCTCGGCATCGACTGCGACTTGGCCGGTGATTGCCATATCCACAGTAAAGCCATTTTGGCTGGACGTGTCATCATCAAAGAAAATTGTCGGGTAGGTAGTTGGTCGCTGATAAAAAGCGGTTGCCGTACCGGCAAAGACATACCTCCTTACATCTTGGCTGCGCACAACCCCATTACCTACAAAGGGATAGACGCTTTTGTGATGCGTCGTAACGGGTTCAGCGAACAGACGATCGAAAACATCGCTCTCGCCTATCGCCAGATCTATTCATCAGGTACGAGCCTCGAAAATGCCGTACTGCGTATCAAAGACGTATGTACGCCATCTCCCGAAATCGGCTATATCCTGCGTTTTATCGAGGAATCGAAAATGGGTATTATCGCCACCTACGGAGAAGAAGGTTTGTAATCTTTTCCCTAAATATTTTATTGCCGCCCTGCCGATTCGTCGACAGGGCGGTTGCATTTATCGGGAAATAAAGATAATCGGTCGACAACCGTTAAACCCGGCCTTCCAGCATTTGTCTAAATTGCAAAACTCTAAAAAAGAAAGATATGAAAAAGATTCTTTTCGCTTGCCTCTTATTAGCAGCAACAGCAAGTATCGGGGCTCAGAACCCACAACCGATCGAGGGAAAACCGGCTCATCACCCCAAACGCATTACTCCCGAAACAATCGCTCAAAGTAAAACCGACAAAATGCGGGAAATACTCTCATTGACAGAGAAACAATGCAAGAAACTCTACAAACTCAATTTACAAGAGGCACAGGAACAACAGACCAAGCACGGCCCGCGTCCCGGGAGCAAACGTCCGCAAGGCCTATCCCCGCGCGGAGAACGTCCCGAAAGAGAAGGATTCCGTCCCGGTATGCCTCCGAGAGAAGATATAAATAACCTCTCGCCCGAACAACGGAAAAAAAACGCAGAAAAAAGAGAAAAGAAATTAAAGAAAATCTTAGGCGAAGAAAAATTCGCACAATGGAAAAATTTTACAGCCGAAGAACAGAAAAATCACCCCAACCGCCAGGAAACGAAAGGTATAGAAATCCCGCAGATACCGGCACAAAAAACCGATGGAAACAAATAGTGATCGCGTGCATAACAGAGAAGATTCTGTTACCGAGAAAACAAATATTCGGCACACCGACGATTATAAAAGGTCGATAACAAGAGAGGGCAACACCAAAATGGTGTTGCCCTCTCCTTTATAATACCCGATGCGGCAGATCATTCCACGCTATCGTTCTCATTGAGTTTTTCTCCTACAATACGCGCCGCAATCTCGATATACTCGGGACAAGGACGCCGCTTATAATAAGCCTCTGTACGATCTGACGGTACCGGAGAATCTGCACCTTTGCCCAGTCCCAAAAGTTCCCGGCAGACAATAGAACCGTTTTCCCGGCGGAAACGCTCGGCAAGGTCTTGCACAACCGCATACGAACGGGTCTTAGCCACCTTGTCGCCCGGAGAAGGATTGGGATACTTCAACCCCGTAAGCATAAACGCAGCACTCACCGCACCACACACCTCACGCAAACGCCCCATGCCCCCGCCCAGCGGCGCGACAATTGTCGATGCCAGCTCCGGGTCGATACCATAAAGATCGGCATACGCCAAAAACACCGACTGCGAGCAGTTATACCCGCTCATAAACAATTCGCGGGCCTTGCGGGCACGCGCTTCAACATCAACTTTTTCCATCATGATTTTACCACAAAATAGGCTCTATACCGTGTGCCGTAAGATATTCATTTGTCCGGCTGAAATGACGATTTCCGAAAAATCCCCTATGAGCCGAGAGCGGCGACGGATGGGGAGATTGCAAGACAAGATGACGCGAACGGTCGATAAACTCTCCTTTGCGTTGGGCATACGCTCCCCATAAAATAAAAACAAGATTTTCACGCTCTTGTGCCAGACGGTGTATAACTGCATCGGTAAACTGCTCCCAGCCCTTGTTCTGATGCGAACCGGCCTGATGTGCCCTCACCGTAAGCGTAGCGTTGAGCAACAGCACCCCCTGATTGGCCCACCGGGTAAGATCGCCGCTCATAGGGACGGGTGTACCGATATCGTCGTGTATCTCCTTGAAGATATTCTGCAACGACGGCGGAAACGGAACACCATCGTTCACCGAAAAACAAAGGCCGTGTGCCTGCCCCGGTTCGTGATAAGGATCTTGCCCGAGAATGACTACTTTCACCTTGTCGAACGGACAAGCATCGAAAGCGGCGAACATCTGGCTGCCCGGCGGATATACCCGCGTAGTAGCATACTCATGGCGTACAAAGTCGGTAAGCTGTGCAAAATAAGGGGCGTCGAACTCCGATTGCAACCTTTCACGCCAGCTTTCATCTATTCGAACATTCATTTTTCAAAGATTTAAATCGTTTCTTTTTGCAAAGCTACAAATAATTCTTACTTTTGCCAACCGAAACGGCCCCGTAGTTTAGTGAATAGAACGTCAGATTCCGGTTCTGAAGGTCACAGGTTTGAGTCCTGTCGGGGTCACCACAAAAAAACCTTGCAAGAATACATTGCAAGGTTTTTTGTCTTTTTCCTCAATCCGTAACCGTTTCACCGTAATGTAAAGCCCAGAGATCAACAGTGCTTTTTTGCTATCAATATCAGATAATCTATTTCCGAAAAAATAGAAAGAAACGTCAAAAAGATTCTCTTTTCCCAAACTCATTCCAACCCAAAACACCTCTCCTCACATACGGCAGCGGGTATAACCGATGAGCCTATCGTAACGGGCACCCTGCGGGCGGTGGTAAACGCGTATCTGATATTCGTTGCGAGTCTCGTAAAAATTTCCCTCTATGGGCGCAGCATCGGCTTTTTTTCCGGGACGTTGCAAAAGGTAACGATAGTTATATGCTCCCTGTTTGAGCAACATATCCTTCTCATAGACCCGTGTTTCGGGGTTATAGGTCATACGGGTTGTCTCATCGAGACGGCCGTGCGTAAACTCTCCGTCGATATAAACTTCACCCTCAATCGGTGCACCGGTAGCAAGCATGAAATGCACGACAAAATAGTCGGCCTCGGTATCGGCCTCCTCGCTGTCGTCGGTACGGATATAAAAATGTCCGTTCTGCGTCTCGTCATAGACATACGCCCCCGAAACCCGGGGATAGTCGGTTTTGAGTATGGCATGGTAGTAAGGCTCGAAATAACGCATACTCTCCACACCTATCGTATTGTAATGTCGCGAAACCGTCTCGAAGCGGCGATATTCGTTCCCGGCCGGGAATACAAGCTGGGGTGTATGGGCATACTCCAATTCCCGATTCCGGACGTAAAGCGGTTGCGACACCATCACGCCGTCGTCGTAACCGACATTGGTCGTAACATAGACTTTCAACTCCTCCCTCGGATTACGTATCTCGTACCGGGGGTACATCACCTTGAAAGAAAGTTGCTGGTGAGCTTTGTTGTAATCGACATCGGTACGGGTCGTTATTTCGCAACCGAGCGCCACCAGATTTTCGGTGATCGAGAAACAGGCCGTGAGCAACAAGCTGTCGGGATTACCCTCGGGATAGACCAGCACAGCATAATTGCCGGAGAGACGGAAACGCACCTCTTCGTTGGGCAAAACGATGCGGTAATGCACATAATTGCGATAGGTATTGAACGACAATGAGTAATCATCGACAGGAAGTCCGTTGAAGCCGTCGATATACTCCACATCGGAAAGGCCCGAAGGAGTCCAGTCGGCGTTGCAATGCACGACCCGGTAATAGAGATACTCGGGGTCGTCGGCCAACATATCGAAGGAGATGACGATACCCTCGTCATGACCCAACAAGGCGACCGGCGGAGCAAGCAGGTCGCCCGACAGACGCACCTGCAACGTGCGCACGCGGCCATCGAAAGATTCCGTGCGGAAAGGCCTCGCCGCCGACCCGCCGGTTGCAACGACAAGTAAAAACAAAAATGACAATAAAAAACGACGCATAAGAAATCTTTATTCCGATTTTACGAGCCGGCGAACCGACATATACATGTGCACATACGCCCGACGAATATCTACCATTCCACTGTTACAACCGCCTCGCCTATCTCTCCGGGAATCGGAGGCGTGAGTTTGGCGATGCGCAACCGTCCGCCGGCCACACAAGGAAACCGTCCGGAGATTGCCCGCCGTATGCGGCCGGCGACGTGTTCGAGCAACTGCGAAGGAATCGACATCTCGGCTTCCACAAGAGCATAAAGAGCGGCATAATCGAGTGTATCGCACAAAGAATCGCTCTCCATAGCCCGTTCCAACGGATAGTCGACACGCAACGACACTTCGTAATCGTTACCGACCCGACGCTCCTGCTCGGCGACACCGTGATAAGAAAAAAAACGCATACGATTCAATTCGATCGATGTTTTCATATTCCGGAAGAATTATTTTCTACAAATGTAAATCTTTTTGAGAAAAAGCATGTTATTCTGTCGGGAAATTGTATTTTTGCATACAAACAACAGATTAAGCGAACGACATGAGCAAAGAGACACCCAACGGAATGATCCATAACAACTTCTCGGTCAACACCACCATTGTAGGCAATATCAACGCGGCAAGCGACATACGCATCGACGGCTCGCTGCAAGGAAACATCGAATGTGCCGGGAAAGTAATTATCGGCGAGCAATCTCGCATTCAAGGCAATATCATCGCTGCCAACGCCGAAATCAACGGAAAGGTCAACGGAAACCTGACTATACAAGATGTTCTCACCCTGAAAGCCACGTCGAACATCGAGGGCGACATCGCTACACAAGTGTTGATCATCGAGCCCAAAGCCGTATTCAACGGCAGTTGCAAAATGCAAGACCCGAAACGGGCCGGAAAAGAGGGGAAATAACTCCGTCGAGACAGATTGACATATTCTCCGGTTTATTTCCCGACGGGAAAAATCACAGACAGAGCCGTCGGCATTGCAGACCGCTCTGATTTTTTATCGACTTTCCAGTGGGAGCAGTTACAATCTCTCATGCTACCGATACGAAATCTCATAAAAACGTTTTCTCATGATCGAATACATACGAGGTGAAGTTGCCGAACTTACTCCGACACTTGCCGTCATAGACTGTCAAGGGGTAGGTTACGGCCTGAATATCTCTCTGACCACATACAGTACACTCGCCATAGGCCGGGAAGCCCGTCTTTACGTCTACGAAGCCATACGGGAAGACGCCCATCTGCTCTACGGGTTCATCGACCGGCGGGAACGGGAACTTTTCCTGCTGCTCATCTCGGTATCGGGCGTCGGCCCCAACACGGCCCGTATGATTCTGTCGTCTCTCTCCCCTGCCGAACTCGAACAGGTTATCGTTGCTGGACAGGTAAATATGCTCAAATCGGTCAAAGGAATAGGCGCCAAAACAGCCGAACGAATAATTGTTGACCTCAAAGATAAAATAAAAGGGGGTAGTGATACGTTACTTATAAGCCATACGACCCAACAACAAGAATTACAAGACGAGGCCGTCGCCGCACTGGTGATGCTGGGATTTCCCCAAGCTGCCTCCCAAAAGGTCGTACAAAAGCTGGTAAAAGAAAACCCGACACTGAAAGTCGAAAGTCTGATAAAAACGGCATTGAAAATGCTGTAATTACGTATATCGACGGTCGGGTGAAGATAAACCGATTCGCCCGCAGGCGGCCGTCCGATGATGAGAAAGAGACTTTATGCGATATATATTCTTTTGGTTATAAGCGGAATAAGCATTTATTCCGCTTTTGCTGCATCTCAGGCTGTAAACGTCTCGCGCACCGCAGTTCCCGACGACACGATTCCCCGTACCCCGACACGTTTTCCCGTAGCGAAAACTACGATAGAGACTTTCGACGACCTGCATAGCCTGCCGCCGGCCGACCTGAAAACGCCCGAGAATGTCCGCACCGAAGTCGAGTACGACATAAAAACCAACTGTTACGTCATACGCACCAAAGTCGGCGATATGGAGGTCTCCACCCCCTTTATGCTTACGGCCGACGAATACAGCGATTATTCCTTCCAGAAGTCAATGCAGGAATATTATCGCGCAAAAAATGCCGAAAATTTCGCCAAAGGCGGTACGGAATTCGATTTTCTTGATATGCAATTCAACGTGCAGGCTCTCGATAAGGTATTCGGACCGGGAGGCGTCAGGTTGAAAACCAGCGGTTCGATGAGCCTCACCCTCAGCCTCGTTACCAATAAAATCGACAATCCGGCACTCTCGGAGAGCGCCCGAAAAAAGACCTATTTCGACTTCGACGAAAAAATACAGGCAACCATCAATGCCTCGGTCGGTACGAAAGTCGGCTTCAACATGACCTACAATACCGATGCCACATTCGACTTCGACGCACAGAAAATGAGCCTCAAATACGAAGGAGATGAAGACCAAATCATCAAAACCATCGAAGGAGGAAACATAAGCATGACGACCGGTTCGTCACTGATCCGGGGAGGAACTTCGCTTTTCGGTCTGAAAACCACGCTGCAATTCGGGAAGCTGACCGTTACCGGACTTGTTTCCCAGCAGGAAACCGATTCGAAAACGGTCAGCAGCAAAGGAGGTTCCCAAACCACCGAGTTCGAAATCGGCGTCGACGCCTACGACCAGAACCGGCACTTTTTTCTCGCCCACTACTTCCGGGACAATTACGACCAATTCATTTCCCGTCTTCCCTATATCACCTCGGGAATCACCATCAACCGTATAGAAATATGGGTTACCAACAAACAGGGTTCATACGATAACGCCCGCAACATCGTTGCATTTGCCGACTTGGGAGAAACCTCTGCCGACAATCTTGCCAGCGACCACTGGACGACATCGGACGCTCAATATCCCGTCAATGCGGCCAACAGCCTCTACAACGAAATCATCACTTCTTATCCCGACGCCCGCTATATCAGTCGGGTAACACAAGCGCTGAGCCCGCTCGAAAGTTATGGCATCTACGGCGGTGAAGATTACGCGAAAATAGAAAGCGCCCGACTTTTGTCTTCATCGGAATATACGCTCAACAACCAACTCGGTTATGTCTCGCTCAACAGCCAACTATCGAGCGATGAAGTCCTCGCCGTAGCCTTTGAATATACCAAAAACGGACAGACCTATCAAGTCGGAGAATTTTCGAGCGACATTACCGATACCGAACAAAGCCTTTACGTAAAGATGCTGAAAGGGTCGACCATCACCAACAAAAAACCCATTTGGCACCTGATGATGAAAAATGTCTATTCGTTGGGCGCATACCAAGTAGAAAAAGAAAACTTCCGGCTCAACATCTATTATCAGAACGATTCGGCGGGGACGAATACCGCCTATCTGCCGGCAGGAAACATCAAAGAAAAAACATTGTTGCAGGTCATGAACCTCGACCGGCTCGATAATAACGAAGAAACCAATTCCGACGGAATATTCGATTACGTATCGGGGTACACGATACTACCCTCGTCGGGACGTATCATATTCCCTGTCGTAGAGCCTTTCGGTTCGCACTTGGAAAAAGCGATTGGCACACCCGACGCCTCGGCCTATGCTTATCAGGAGCTGTATGATTCCACGCTCACCGTCGCCAAACAATTTGCCGACAAAAACAAATTCATTCTCAAAGGAGAATACCAAGCATCATACAGCTCCGAGATACACCTCAACGCATTCAACATACCCCGGGGCTCGGTGCGGGTTACGGCCGGAGGCGTAACACTTACCGAAAACGTCGATTATACAGTCGATTACAACATGGGCGTCGTAACGATTCTCAACCAGAGTTATATCGACTCGGGTACCAGTATCGACGTCTCCTTCGAGAACCAGAGCCTCAGCATGCAACGCAAGACATTGGTAGGTCTCGACCTCAATTACGCTTTTACTCCGGATTTCAATCTGGGACTTACCCTCATGCACATGAAGGAAAAAGCCCTTACCGAGAAAGTGAATCTCGGTAGCGAGGTCCTCAACAATACGCTGTGGGGAGTAAACACATCCTACAACACCGAATTTCAATGGCTCACCTCTTGGCTCAACAAGATACCCACCGTAACGGCCACAGCCCCGTCGAGATTATCACTTACCGCCGAATTCGCCCAGCTTATTCCGAGTGAAAAGAAAAACGCCTCGTCTCTCTCTTACCTCGACGACTTCGAAGGATCCCAGACGACTATCGACATACGCACGCCTTACTCATGGTCGCTGTCGGCAACTCCTTCGATGTTTATCGAATCGTCGTTGTCGAACAATCTTGATTACGGGAGAAACCGGGCTTTATTGGCTTGGTACTACATCGACCGGATTTTCACGCAACGGAATTCCTCCGCCACTCCAGCACACATCAAAAACGACCTCGAACAACTATCGAACCATTACGTGCGCGAAGTCGAATACACCGAGGTATTTCCCAACAAGGAACTCAATTACGGAGAATCCTCGGTCATGCAGGTACTCAACCTCTCTTACTATCCCCAAGAACACGGTCCCTATAATACCGATGCCGAAAATATCGACGACGAAGGTCGCCTGCTCAATCCCGAAAAGCGCTGGGGAGGCATCATGCGCAAAATGGACATCACCGATTTCGACAATTCCAATATCGAATATCTGCAATTCTGGCTCATGGATCCTTTCCTCTATAACGAAGACGGTAGCAATAAAGGCGGTATGCTCTACTTCAACTTCGGAGAGGTATCGGAAGATATTCTCAAAGACGGTATGAAGTCATACGAGAATGGACTGCCCATCAACAACGATACAACCTATCTTGCCACTACCGTCTGGGGAAAAGTTTCGCGCCAACAATCGCTCACATATGCCTTCGACAACAGCAGCGGCGCCCGCGTACGCCAAGATGTGGGCCTCGACGGTCTCTCCAATGACGAAGAATTCAACTTCTCCTCTTATCAGGAATTCGTCGCAGGCTTACGCGCCAAATTATCAAACGCAGTATTGAACCGCATGCTGGCCGATCCTCATTCGCCGCTGAACGACCCCGCCCGGGATAATTACCAGTACTTCCTGAGCGAAAGATTCAATCAAGAAGAAACCGATATCCTCACCCGATACAAATACTACAATGGAACCGAAGGAAACTCCCTCTCTGCCGACGAAGCCGGGGACAAATACTACCAATCGTCGCGCAGCGTACCCGATGTCGAAGATATCAATCAGGACAACACGCTCGACGAATACGAACGCTATTACCAATACGCCGTAAAAATCACTCCCGAAGCACTACAAGTGGGAAGCAACTACATCACCGACATGCGTACGGTTACCGTACAGTTACGCAACGGAGAATCCTCGACCGTACGATGGTACCAGTTCAAAATTCCTTTACGCGACGATAGCGACGACGGTTCACACGAACCTCGACAAACCGTCGGTTCGATACAGGACTTCTCCAGTATACGCTTCGCCCGTATATTCCTCACCGGATTCAATAAAGAAACCCACCTGCGATTTGCAACCCTCGAACTGGTACGCGGAGAATGGCGGACTTACGAATATAAATTACACTCGGACATAAGCGGCAGCAGCAATGCTCCTGCCGAAGGAGACATAGATGTATCGGTCGTAAACATCGAAGAAAATGCCGGACAGACACCGGTCAATTACGTTCTACCTCCGGGCGTAACCCGTATCATATCTCCCGACCAATCGCAGATTACACAGCTCAACGAACAAGCCATTTCGCTTACTATCAGAGACCTCCCATCGAAAAATGCGCGAGCCATATACAAAACCGCTGGTACGGATATGAGGAACTACAAAAACTTGCAGATGTTCACACACGCCGAGCAACTCATCGACGACGATACTGATCTCAAAAACGGAGAGCTGTCGGTCTTCATACGTTTAGGTTCGGACTACTGCAACAACTACTACGAATACGAAATTCCGCTGCAACTCACACCCGCCGGACGTTACAACACTTACAGCTCGGCCGACCAAGAAAAAGTATGGCCGGAAGCCAACATGTTCGACTTCCCTCTCGAACTGCTCACCTCCCTGAAACAGGAGCGCAACATCGCCCAGAATACCAAAGGATCGGGAGTCAGCAGTACGACACCCTATTCGAGTTACGATCCCGACAAGCCGACCAACAAAATCACGGTTGTGGGCAATCCATCGTTGTCGAATGTCAAAACCATACTCGTCGGTGTACGCAACAACTCGGGACGCCGCAAAAGCGCAACCGTATGGATCAATGAATTGCGACTGAAAGGATTCAATGAGGAAGGTGGTTGGGCTGCCAAAGGCAATCTCAACCTCGCCGTATCAGACATTGCCACCCTCAACATGAGTGGGTTGATAGAAACGACCGGATTCGGAGGTATCGACCAAAGCCTGAGCGAACGACGACTCGACGACTTGTATCAATACAATTTCGCCGCTATGGTCGACGTGGGACGCTTTTTCCCGGAAAAAGCAAAAATCAAAGCTCCGATCTTCTACTCTTACTCGATGGAAAAGTCCTTACCAAAATACAACCCGCTCGACCAAGACATCCTGCTATCCGACGCACTCGAAGCAGCAGCCAATGACGCCGCACGGGACTCGATAAAACAACTCTCCGTTACCCAGTCTACCGTAAAGAGTTTCAGCCTATCGGGATTCAAAGTCGACATTAAAAGCAAAAACCCGATGCCCTACGACCCGGGAAACTTCACTTTCAGCTATTCACAAAACAAGCAACACGAAAACGACCCGACAACCGCCTACGAGAATACCAACACCTATAACGGAAATCTCATATACAGTTACTCGCCGCTCATCAAACCCTGGAAACCTTTCGACAAAATAAAATCGAAGTCGAAAAGCCTCGACATACTCAAAAAGATGGGTATCAACTACCTGCCGAATAATATTTCTTTCGGCACCAGTATTTCGCGTTATTATTACGAACAACAATTGCGCAGTATCGACGAAACCGATGTTACTTTACCGGTATCGGTAAGCAAGAGTTTCTTATGGGATCGGCAATTTGCTATACAATGGAATCTCCTGCAAAGCCTTTCCATGAACCTGTCGACAGCTACCAATGCCCGCATCGAAGAACCGTCGGGAGCCGTAAACAAGCGCCTCTTTGCCGAGGAATATACGATATGGAAAGACTCGGTAAAAAACAGCCTGCGTCATTTCGGTACGCCGTGGGAATACCAACAGAGCTTCAACGCGACCCTCAATGTCCCGCTCAACAACATACCCTCGCTCAACTGGATGACCCTCACCTCGTCATACAACGCGACCTACAACTGGAATCGCGGAGCCACCATAGACGATACGACATCGGTCGGCAACACCATCAGCAATCAGGGACGGCTCTCGGTCAACGGCCGATTCAATTTCGAAACGCTCTATAACAAATCGAAATTCCTGAAATCGGTCAATCAGAAATTCAATAACCGAGGCAACAACAGCCGAGTCCCGCAAAAACGCAACAGATACCAACGAACCATCACGTTACGCGCCGACACATCGACGCTCGTAAAACACAATCTCGGCAGTAAAAAACCGATCGTATCGGCCACCCTCAAAGGCGAAGCCTATCCCATCAAATACAAAGTCGTCGATGCCAATACGATACGCGTCGAAACCCGGGACGACCAACGTATCATCGTTACCGTATTGCCGGGAAAACGTCCCGAAGAAAACAAATGGTATCAGGTAGGAATGTATGCAACACGTTTCGCCATGATGCTGCGCAGCATCAATATACAATATACCAATACCCGCTCGATGACCTTACCGTCGTTCGAACCTTCGGTCGGCGACATCTTCGGACAATCGACCGGTTACAACTCTATGGCTCCGGGACTGGGATTTGCATTTGCTACCGTAGGAACCGGTTATATCGACAATGCTGTCGACAACAACTGGCTGATGACACAAGACTCGTCGCTCATCAGCCCGGCTATCCACAACCGCACCAACGATATGCAGGCCGATATCGTTCTCGAACCGCTGAAAGGATTCAAAATCACACTGAATATCGCCCGCAGCCATAGCCGGAACAACCAGATATATTTCATGTACGACGATATGCCGGCAATACAAGGAGGAAGTTTCACCATGACGCATATGGCCATATCTACGGCCTTCCGGAAACTATCGGCCGAAAACGGATACCAATCCGACGCTTTCGACCGTTTTCTGCAAAACCGGCAGATTATCGCCAACCGACTCGAAGGAAAATACCAGAATACCCGTTACCCCGCAGCTGACTTCATCAGTGAAGCAAACCTTGCGGGACAGCCATACAACCGTATAAACGGAGGCGTAAATGCCAGCTCGGCCGATGTCATGATTCCGGCCTTCATTTCGGCCTACACCGGAAAAGATGCCAACCAGATAGACCTTACGGCATTCCCGTCTTGGGGAAAACTGATTCCGAACTGGAAAGTTACATACGATGGACTGTCGAAATTGAAAAAGATGCAGAAGCACTTCAAGAGTTTCATTATCTCGCACGCTTACAAGTGTACCTACAATGTAAACAGCTTCTCATCGTACCTCAACTGGGCCGGGGTAGGTGGTGATATGGGGTATGTAAAAGACTCGCAAACGGGAAATCCCGTTCCGTCTTCGCCCTACGACATTTCATCGGTAACCCTCATCGAAAGTTTCTCTCCGTTGTTGGGTATCGACTTCACCATGAAAAACAATCTATCGGGCAGCCTCGCTTATAAAAACAGCCGGAATCTCAACCTGAGCATATCTTCGGTACAAATCGTCGAAGCCGTTACCCAAGATATAACCGTAGGCGTCGGTTATAAATTTACCGGCCTGAGAGGATTTTTCTCGGGGAAAGGCGGCCAACAAGGCACTTTCAGCAATGACCTGAACCTGCGCGGAGATTTCTCTTTCTCAAAAACACACTCTCTCATACGTCGTATCGAGCAAGATTATACCCAAGCGACAGCAGGAAATAAAGCCATCAATATGAAGTATTCGGCCGAATACAAGTTGAGTCGTTATATCACGCTGCAAGCCTACTACGACTTGCAAATCTCCACCCCGCTCATATCTTCGAGCAGCTACCCCACACTCAACAGCGACATAGGCATTACGATAAAACTCGACCTTGCCCGATAAATGGGCAGAGACTTATGCCGGAAAAACAAAACGGGTTGCACGGGAAATTCCCGTGCAACCCGTTTCCTGTCGGTATATCATTTCTCCTAAGCCTGATGAGGATAAGGTTTGTCGAAAAGCGATTGCAGGATTTGCCGTTCGGCATCGGAAAGTTTCTTGCCACGACGGGCCATCATACGCTCGGCCATCTCTATCACACGCGACACAGGCACTTCTTTAAATCCTTCCGCCCCACCCTGCACAAACGAATCAATAACCGTACGGGGAAAGCCCGGCCCGTAAATATTGGCTCCTACTCCCACAACCGTAGCCGTATTGAACATTGTATTGATACCCGAACGGGAATGATCGCCCATAAGCAGGCCGCAAAATTGCATGCCAGTAGCTTTAAAACGGTGAGAGGCATAATCCCACAACTTGATTTCGGCATAATTATTTTTGAGATTCGAACAATTGGTATCTGCCCCCAGATTGCACCATTCTCCAATGACGGCATTTCCCAGATACCCGTCATGGCCTTTGTTCGAATAGGCAAGCATTACCACATTGCTCAATTCGCCTCCTACCTTGCAATAGGGGCCGAGTGTCGTCGCTCCGTAGATTTTGGCGTTCATATTCACCGTAGCATGGGTGCAGGCAGCAAACGGCGCACGTATGCACACACCTTCCATGATTTCGGTATCGCGCCCTATATACACCGGGCCGTTATTGACATTGAGAATCACACATTCGAGTTTGGCACCCTCCTCTATAAACAGTTTCGGTGTACCGTCGGGAAAGGTCGCATCTCCGACAAGACGGCAGGAATCGGGCAGGGGGCAAGAAACGCGACCGGTCGTAAGAAGGCGAAAATCCTTTTCCATTTCACGACCGTTCTCCCGGAAAATGTCATACGAAGCGTTTATCCGAACATACTCTTCCTTATAAACCGTCGATTTCAAAAAATGCCGGGCTTCGAAATCGGAGCAGGTTCCTAAAAAAGCCAACAATCCACCGTCGGCATCGACAAGCGCTTCGCCGGAAACAAGAGATCCGATAGCGGCTACCAAGCCGGCATCGGGACACAAATTCCCGGCTATAAAAAGAGCCTCATCGGGAACGGCAGGATACTTCACGGCCAAATAACCGGCAGTAAGGGCCGTATAGTCGCCCGCCATATAATGTTGCCATTTTTCCTTTATGGTAAGAATACCCACTCTCACATCGCTCACCGCACGGGTAAATGTGATGGGCAGACAGGCACAATGTACCTCGGGTAAATCGAAAAGAACGATGTTTCTCATATTTCTTCTTTTATAAGTATGAATTTCTTCGGGACAGATCTCCGGGAAACCCTCTATCATCGGAACGATTTATTCTTCTTCGTCGCAATCGGGAAAACGGACGATAAAAGTCGTCCCTCCTATCGAAACGACATCGGCATTTTCCAGCCGCACCTGATCTCTTTTTCCAAGACGTTCCTGCCGCAGATAAGTCCCCGAACGGGCAGAACAGTCCCGAAGGGTATAAACCAATTCCCCATTTTTATTCCGGCGGACATGGATGATACAGTGCCGGCGTTCGAGATCGGCGTCGCTGCTCTCGATGGCAATATCCACATCGGTACCCTTGTTCCGGCGACCTATCACATTATCGCCAAGTACAAACGGGAACTCCTGTCGTTCGCAACAATTATTCTCCAACACGACAAGCGTACCGCAATCGGTCGTATCGGGCTGACGAATAATTTCTTCATAAGAAAGCGAAAAACTTTTCCCGCAATGAGAACATACCAGAAAAAGCGATTCCCCGGCACCGCAACGCCGCTCATCGAAAGCCACATATCCGTCGCAACGGGGACAAAGGACTCTTTTCATATCGTGCAAACTTTTTTACAAAGGTAGAAGATATTCGGCAGAGATACAAATTTGCCATTACTGGCCGTCGGGGAATAAAATCCCGATCACTACTCCAAAGTGGTCAACACCGGATTGCGCAAATAATCATACACGCGTTTCACCTCGTCGGGTTTGTTTACATCAAGCATCGAAGGGCAACCTTTATCGAGTGTTGCAATCTGTACCATGTCGACGGTATCAAGACAAAAGTCCCAAATATCATAATTTTCTTTCATTCGCTCTTTATGAACCGACTTGGGAATCACAATCACACCTCGTTGTATATTCCAGCGCAAAATAACTTGGGGGACTGTCTTGGCATATTTCCCAGCGATCTGTTGCAAAACCGGCTCAGCAAACATTCCTTTCAACCCTTCTGCCAAAGGAGCCCACCCCTCGGGCTGGACACCCAGTTCTTGCATTACACCCAACTGTTCTTCCCGTTGAAAATGAGGGTGTAATTCAATTTGGTCTACCATAGGCCGAATATCGGTATTATAACACAAATCCATCAGCCTCGCCGAATCAAAATTGCAAACACCGATGGCCCGGACATCACCACGAGCGTAAAGTTCCTCCATAGCCCGCCATGAACCATAATAATCACCAAAAGGCATGTGTATGAGATAAAGGTCGATATAATCGGTCTGCAATTTTTCCCGACTGCGTTCAAATGATTCCAAAGTATTCTCATATCCCATTTCTTGTATATAAGCCTTTGTCGTGATAAAAAACTCTTCCCTCTTTATCCCACTATGCCCGACGGCACGCCCCACAGCTTCCTCATTCTTATAAGAACTGGCTGTATCTATAAGCCGACAACCCGTTTCTATCGCATCGAGCGTTACCTGCTCACAATCAGCTTCGGGTATTTGAAATACACCGAATCCGACCATCGGCATACGTACTCCGTTTTTCAATATCTTATATTCCATGATTTCTCTATTTATTGGGATAGATACTCCTGATGACTTTTGCCGGAACACCACCTACTATCGTATTTTCGGGAACATCTTTTGTAACAACGGCTCCTGCCGCAACAACTGCGTTCCGCCCGATTGTTACCCCTGCCAACACTGTAACATGTGCACCGATCCATACACCCTTTTCAATCCGTATAGGAGCATGATATAAATTCTGACGATCGGAAGGTTCAAAACCATGATTCAAAGTCGCCAGCACAACATTATGACCTATCAGACAATCATCTTCTATGTAGATTCCACCCTGGTCTTGAAACTGACAAGCGGCATTGATAAAAACATTTTTACCGATATGTATATTTTTACCGAAATCGGTATAAAACGGAGGAAACAATCGAAAGCTCTTATCGACCGGCCGTCCGATAATTTGCGAGAACAATTCACAAATTTCTTCGGGTGTATGATAATGTCCATTAAGTTCGAACAATATACGACGGGAAAGATCGCTTTGTTCGCGCATAAACTCAATCATCTCCTCTCCAACCAACGGCTCACCACGAGCTATTTTTTTCTGAAACAAATCTACTGTCATAAAATTTTGATTATTAAAACACACAAATTTAGCCAAAACATAGCGAATCATAGCCAAAAGAAATAAAAAAGAATCAAAAACACACGCATATACTCCAAATAATAAATATACTGACAACCAATCCCATGCAACCGGTATTTTCGGTTTTATCACCGTACTTACCTGCATTATTCCTTTGATTTCCTCTTTATCGAAAGCCATTACAACCAGCTTACTTTATTCACATTCTCACTTTTATTTTTTATCTTTGCAATTAATAAACATCTACAATCGGGCAACAGATAACCTCGTCCCGACAATATACGACAAAAATACTGTCTATGAACGAACAAATCAAACAAATCGCCACCCGGTTGAAAGGGTTGAGAGAAGTCCTCGACTTGACGACCGCCGATGTCGCCGCCGTGTGCGGAATCGAACCTCGGGAGTATGAGCTCCTGGAATCGGGCAATATAGATATTCCCGTAAGTATCTTACACCAAATCGGAGCCCACTACGAAATAGATCTTACGGCACTGATGTTTGGCGAGGAGCCCCGTATGAACAGTTATTTTCTCACCCGCAAAGGGAAAGGAGCCAGCGTACAGAGAACCAAAGCGTACAAATATCAATCGCTCGCAGCCGGTTTTATGAACCGTAAAGCCGACCCTTTCATCGTTACCGTCGAACCCAAAGATGAAGAAACGCCCATCTATCTCAATACCCACCCCGGCCAAGAGTTCAACTACATACTCGAAGGGCGTATGACCCTGCAAATCGGCGACAAACAACTGACCCTGAATGAAGGAGACAGCCTTTATTTCGATGCCAACCGTCCGCACGGCATGAAAGCCCTCGACGGAAAACGGGTACAATTCCTCGCTATCATATTTTAAATATCAGCCCCGATACTATGTTAGAGAAATTTCTAAAACAGACGAAATTCTCCTCCCAAGAAGATTTCATCAAAAACTTCTGTATAAATGTACCCGAAAATTTCAACTTCGGATACGATGTCGTAGACGAATGGGCCCGCATCGCCCCGGAGAAAAAAGCGCTTTGCTGGACCAATGAACAAGACCACCATATCGATTTCACGTTTGCCGACATCAAACGAGAGAGCGATAAGACCGCCGCTTTTTTCCTCTCATTGGGAATAAAACGGGGCGACATGGTCATGCTCATACTCAAACGCCGTTACGAATTCTGGTTCTCGATCATCGCCCTGCATAAAATCGGCGCGGTATGTATCCCGGCAACCCATCTGCTTACCGAGAAAGACATCATATACCGTTGCAACGCCGCCGATATAAAGATGATCGTCGCGGTCGGTGAAGAACCCGTCATCGGTCATATCGATCGTTCGGTAGCCGACTCACCCACACTGAAACACCGCGTATCGGTCGGCCCCGAAGTACCCGAAGGCTGGCTCGATTTCCACGCAGGCATTGAAGCCGCTGCACCGTTCGAGCGTCCGGCACTGGCCAATACCAACGATGATACGTCGCTGCTTTATTTCACATCCGGCACGACAGGCAACCCCAAAATGGTCGCCCATGACTTTACCTATCCGCTGGGACACATCGTTACCGGCTCGTACTGGCACAACCTCAATGAGGAAAGCCTGCACCTCACCCTTGCCGACACCGGTTGGGGGAAAGCCGTATGGGGAAAACTCTACGGCCAGTGGATAGCCGGCGCCAATGTTTTTGTCTACGACTTCGACAAATTCGTTCCGGCCCACGTCCTCGACATGATCGAGAAATACCATATCACTTCGTTCTGTGCGCCTCCTACGGTATTCCGGTTCCTGATACGCGAAGACATATCCAAATACGACATCTCGTCGTTGCGTTATTGCACGATAGCCGGAGAAGCCCTCAACCCGAAAGTATTCGAGGAGTTCTACCGCATCACGGGAATCAAACTCATGGAAGGATTCGGACAAACCGAAACCACCCTCACCATAGCCACTTATCCCTGGATAGAACCCAAACCGGGATCGATGGGCGTACCCAACCCGCAATACGACGTCGACCTGCTTACCCCCGACGGCCGGTCGGCCGAAGACGGTGAACAAGGGCAAATCGTTATCCGCACCGACAAAGGGAAACCGACAGGTCTTTTCAAGGAATATTACCGCGACGAAGCGAAAACTCACGAAGCCTACCATGACAATATCTACTACACGGGCGACGTTGCTTGGCGCGACGAAGACGGTTATTATTGGTTTGTAGGCCGTGCCGACGATGTTATCAAATCGTCGGGCTACCGCATCGGACCGTTTGAAGTAGAGAGCGCTCTGATGACCCACCCCGCCGTAGTGGAATGCGCCATTACCGGTGTTCCCGACGAAATTCGCGGGCAGGTGGTGAAAGCGACAATCGTTCTATCGAAAGAGTATAAAGATCGTGCGGGAGAAGCTCTCGTAAAGGAGATACAAGATCACGTAAAACATGTAACCGCCCCCTACAAATACCCCCGTATCGTAGAATTCGTAGATGAATTGCCCAAAACCATCAGCGGGAAAATACGCCGGGTAGAAATACGCGAAAAATCGAACAAATAACTTTTCTTTTCCCATGCCCTGTTACAAACGTATCACCGTAAAAATAGGCAGTAACGTCCTCACCCGTCCCGACGGGACACTCGACGTAACCCGTATCTCGGCGCTGGTCGACCAAATCGCAGACCTGCGCCGTCGAAACATCGAAGTCATTCTGGTTTCTTCGGGTGCAGTGGCATCGGGTCGCAGCGAATTGGGTATCGAACACAACAGACGGCTCGACGCCGTGTCGGCACGTCAGCTTTTTTCGGCCGTAGGGCAAGCCAAACTGATCAACCGATACTACGAACTGTTCAGGGAACACGGCATCGCCTGCGGACAAGTCCTCACGATGAAAGAAAATTTCGCCACCCGCCGCCACTATCTCAACCAGAAGCATTGTATGGAGGTTATGCTCGAAAACGGGGTCATACCCATCGTCAACGAAAACGATACCGTATCGGTAACGGAACTGATGTTTACCGACAACGACGAACTCTCGGGCATGATCGCTACCATGATGGGAGCTGAAGCCTTGATTATCCTCAGCAACATCGACGGGATATATGACGGAAATCCCAACGATCCCGACAGCCGTATCATCACCGAAATATCGGCCGAAAGCCGTACCGAGCTTTCGAAATACATACAGTCGGGAAAATCGTCGTTCGGACGTGGAGGTATGCTCACAAAATGCAACATAGCCCGCAAGGTAGCCCAAGAGGGTATAGAAGTAATCATTGCCAACGGCAAACGAGACAACATACTCACCGACTTGCTCTGCAACGAAAAAAACGTATGTTGTACCCGTTTTCTTCCGGCGAAAAGAGCGACATCGAGCGTCAAGAAATGGATTGCGCACTCCGAAGGTTTTGCCAAAGGCGAACTGCATATCAATGCCGGAGCCGCCGAAAAGTTATGTTCGCACCATGCCGTGAGCCTGTTGCCCATAGGTGTAACCGATGTCAAAGGCGACTTCGAGAAAGACGACATCGTGCGCATCTGTACGGCCGACGGTCGGACAATAGGCGTAGGACGCATCAGTTGCGACAGTGAAAAGGCCCGCACGCTCATCGGTAAACAAGGCGCCAAACCGCTCATACATTACGATTATCTTTACCTCGATCGGGAACCGGTTGCATAAATTTTCTTTCCTTTACTGACAAGAAAAAACGAAAGGCCGTCATTCGACGGCCTTTCTCAAAAAACATTAATTAGGAGGATAAGATTGAGTAATAATCAAACTTTTTTCACCGCCGTTCTACGAGCAGTCGGCTTAGAGGGTTGCGCAGCTGCTTTGGGAGCAACTACGGGGGGATAAATGAAATGCACATAAATAAGTTGTGGATATCTGTTGTTAATTTATTGTTTATTAGTCTGTTATTTGTATTTGTTCAATAGGGGCAAAAAAAATGAAATGTACAATTTGCTATAATTTCGGTATAATTTTGAGGCCGTCAAATGGTTGAGTTTATAATTTGGATATAATTCTGTGGGCGTAAATCATGCGATTACGCCCTTTCTTGTGCTTATTCATGCTTTAAAGGCTGTATTTCGGCGTTTTATGAGAGATATAATAATTCTCTCCTGCCAAATAAAACCTGTTTTAATCTCTATTCTACCCCAAATATATCTTCAAAAAATTGTACATTTCATTTTGCAGAAAAAATATCAAAAATACGCAACAGAGGGACACACGGGGGGACATTACAAGGGACAAAATAGATAGATAAACACCCCTATAAGGACAAAAACGGTATCAAAAAAGCCGCATTTTAAGCGATAAGACCCCCTATAATACCGAAAATAAATGAGGTTTTAGATGCATGTATTTACTATATATTCCTTATTATCAATTATTTGTGGTAAAATACATAATAGATACATCAAAAAAATTTCTTTACACACCCAAGAACCTGCCAAACACCACGTATGATAGCCTTGGGTATTTCTTGATTATCATAATCTTTATTGATGGGTTCGAGAATAATATTTTCTGGATTTGATGCTTTACGTATACGTTTGACCGTTCTCCACTCATCTGTCATAATTCCATAAACTTCACCATACAACAAATATGTTTGCCAATCTTTTATTTGTCGTAAAGCTATAATATCCCCATTACTGATAAGTGGTTCCATAGAGTGTCCTGTAATATTTGCCCAATTATCCGCTTTGTTATATTGGGGTAAATTAATATACCCCGCAGGTACATACGTTTGATCGTTTACAATGAGATCAAAACCTCCGCAAAAATCTACATCATAATAAGGAACACCTATCGGTTCAATAGCCTGATCTACCTGTAATTTTAAATCAAAAGTGTTTATACCAAAGGTCTCGATAAACTTATCAAGAAATTTGTCAGAAAGTCCTCTACTCCCATTAAGTATATTGTTAAATTGTTGAGGAGATATATCTAATCTCCTTGAAATCTCTGATTTACTAATTCCTTGCTGACCAAGCAATGCAACTTGATTTGTAAACCACTTATCCTTCAATGCAGATATTTTATCCATGATAAATCAAAAAGATGTAAAAATATTTTGTATATAAATCGTTTTGATTTATATTTGCAAAGTGGTTTCAATGTAACCACAAAGCAAAGATAAGAAAATAACGGAAAAGAGAATAATGTATGAAAAAACAAATCCTATTGCCGGTTTCAGAGCTTCGTGAAATACGTGAGAAATTCAAGGTAGGGCGCAATGACTTGCGGCGAGCCCTCAACTACGAGCGCAACAGCGACCGGGCAAGAATGCTCCGTGCCGCCGCATTGGAGCGTGGCGGGTTGATTTATACGGGGGAACGCCACCCTGATGGATATATGCCCAAAGGGGTTATGACGGAATATAATCATGGAAAAGGAATTATGCGGCAGCGGTTCGGCCAAAGGGTAATGTTGGAAGTGAGCCGCCACACGAACATGGCCAAAATCATCATCGACGGGAAAGTCCTTGCCTCTTTTGACGACATGACACTCGACTCGTGGGGAGACGTACTTTATTCCTTACAGAAGATTTACAACCAATTAATACAACAGTCCATAATCGCTAACAAATTGGATTTGACAACGCAAAGATAGCGGTTCTTCCCGTGAACGCGAGGGTGTTATCCGGAGCAATACCGGCACGGGAGCAAGATAAAGACAGTATCATGGAGTACTATAACAACAAATTATGTGCAACCTGCGAGGATTTGAGAGCGATTGTCAATTATGACACGCTTAAGAAAATGGTTTCTCGAGGGAAAGCCGAGCGGGTTCGCCGACCGAGTGCGGAGTTACCAGCCTTGTATGCTGTCGATAGTCTCCCCTTGAAATATAAAGCAGAGGTTTACCACCGTTACCCGGACATGAAAGCCCAAGCGGAAAGCAGACCATTTATGGAGAGCATAGAGCCGGACGGTGCCGCTTTGCATTTTTTCCAGACGTACCGATTGGACGACGGTAAATTCTTGCCGACGGAAAAACAGACCGAGTACGCCAATAATGCGGCTGTACTGAATGCCTTCCGTGCCGTTTTGGAACGGTCGGACAGCCAGCACCGCAGGCAAAGCAAGCGATGCATCAACAAATGTGAGTTCTGGCGCAAGGCGGCAGAGGCATTGCCGCGGATCGCAGATGCATTTCCGCACTCCCTGCCGGGAAACCCGCGCAGGTTGCAGGAAAAATTCAACCGGTATTTGCGCGAAGGCTATCCTGTTTTGGTAACAGGCAAATACGGGACCCGCAATGCGGCCAAAGTGATCACGGAAGAGCAGGACGGGGTGATTGTCAGGTTATTGTCAGACCCTCGTAATTTCGACAACGAGCAAGTAGCCATGCTGTACAACTGCATCGGTGAGCATCTCGGCTGGAAGAAAATAACCGTAAGTGCCATCCGTACACGTCGGGAAAAATACGATCTGTTGATATCGGGCGGCCGTCTCGGGGAAACCCGGTTCCGCAACCAAAAGAGCATGCAGGTGAAACGTTCCCGCCCGACATTGCCTCTCCTGTATTGGACGACGGACGGCTGGACGGCGGAGCTGCTCTATCAAAAGACGGAGACCCGCAACGGGCGCACGGTTACAACCTACACGAACCGCCTCACGATTGTAATCGTCCTCGACCCTTGCATCAATTACCCGGTCGGGTATGCGATCGGCGAGCGTGAGACCCCCGAACTCATTAAAGCCGCCCTCCGCAATGCTGCGAACCACACCGCCGAACTTTTCGGACAGCGGTACCGTGTCAATCAGTTGCAGAGCGACAACTACGGGCGGGGCAACCTCACCCCGATATATCAAGTCATGGGAGCGCAGTACACACCCGCCCGGGCGCACAATGCGAAGGCAAAGGTTATCGAACCGTTTTTCGGGTATTTCAATAAAAAGTATTGCCAGTTTTATGAAAACTGGTCGGGCTTCGGCATCACCTCGGACAAGAACCGCCAGCCCAACAGTGAATTTCTGAACAAGAACCGCCACGAATTCCCTACCGAGGAGGAGTGCCGGCGGCTACTCGCGAGTTTCATCGAAAAGGAACGCGCCGAGAAACGCGCGGAATATGTGAGACTATTTGCCGAACTGCCCGAGGAGCGCAAGTTGCCCCTTTCCGAAGAACAGTACCTACTCGCTGTTGGTGCCGAAACCGGTTTCCGCAACGCCATCGAAGGGACGGGATTACGCCCGACGATCGGCGGGATAAAACGGGATTACGATTGTTTCGATCCCAAGTTCCGGGAGTACGCGCATGTCCGTTGGTCGGTCAAGTACGATCCTGACAATCTCGACCATGTGCTCGCGGTGAACGAGGACGGAACGCTGCGTTTCATGCTCGAGCAGAAACATGTTCAACCGATGGCGCTTGCCGAACGCAAAGAGGGGGACGCCGAAGCACTCGCACGGGTGCGACAGTTCAACAAACTCCTTGAAGCGGATATCGCCCGGAAACGCAGCGACGTGGACCGGAAAGTGGAACAGCTTTTCAATGACAACCCGCAACTCGATGTTGCTGCCCGCCTGCTTTTATGCGACAGCCGGGGACAAAACAAAGTTCACAAACAGACCCGCCGCCTGCAAGCCCATGACATAGAAGACATCGAGGCTGTTGAAGTAAAACCTGCCGTTCCTGACATGGAAGAGGAAGAAACCCTGAATCTGTACTAATAAAAAAGGATAAGACATGAAAACAACGGAAAAAGAACAAATCAGGAGCAAACTGGCCGAGTTCTGCGACATAAAAGGCGGCCAGAACAAAGCCGCCAACTCCATGCGCGGCGTCAGTGCTGCAACCCTTTCCCAAGTACTCAATAACAACTGGGAACTTATCAGCGACGAGATGTGGCGTACAATAGCCTCCCAGATAGGCTACGACCCGAGGGCGTGGGTGGTAGTGGAGACACGAGGCTACAAACGCATGTACGGACTTTTGCAAGACGCACAGGACAATTCCCTTGTGTTTGCCGTTACGGGCGACGCCGGTTGCGGCAAGAGCGAAGCGATCAAGAGCTATGCCTCCCGGAACCGCAACGTGTATAACCTCTCGTGTTCCGAATACTGGAACCGTAAGCATTTCATGGTGGAACTCCTGCAATGCATGGGCATCGACTCGACGGGTAGCACAGTGCCGGAAATGATGTCCGACATCATCATCGCCCTCAAAAAGAAAGAAACACCGCTTGTGGTGCTGGACGAGGCGGACAAGTTGAGCGACCAAGTGCTCTACTTTTTCATCAGCCTGTACAATAAGCTCGAAGACCGTGTAGGCATCATGCTTTGCGCAACCGACTATCTCGAGAAACGCATCAAAAAGGGTGTCCGCACCAACAGGAAAGGTTATAAGGAGATTTACAGCCGGGTCGGGCGCAAGTTCATACCTATACAGGTTGTGAACGGCGAGGATGTCGCCGCCGTGTGCATCGCCAACGGGGTAAGCGATCCAGCGGCTATCAACGAGATAATCGACGACTGCGACAATGACCTGCGTCGCGTAAAGCGCAAAATTCATGCGATCAAGCGGCGTTCAACCACCAAATAAACAGCGTTCAAATGGGAAAAACACTCGACCTCGTATTAAAAAGCAAGTGGTACGACATGATTGCCTCGGGAGAGAAACATGAGGAGTACCGCGAGATAAAGCCATGTTGGATAAAGCGGTTATGTGATAATCCGGTATTCATCATCAAATTAGGGCAAAAAATTAAAACCTCGGAAGATTAGTAACACATGGCAAAGGCGATCAGCAATAAAAATGTCCTCGATGCCCGGTTTGAAGTGGCGGACTTTTCCGGCAGGTGGCTCGAGTCGTTCGGCAGACCCGAACTGCGCGGCGCGTGGATTATCTACGGCGAAAGCGGTAGCGGTAAAACGCACTTTGCCCTGCAACTGCTCAAATACCTCTCCGGTTTCGTCGACCGTGCGGCATACGACACATTGGAGCAAGGACTTTCGCTCTCTTTCCAGAACGCATGGAAAGATGCCGCCATGCAGGAAGCCGGCCGCCGGGTCATTGTGTTGGCAAAAGAACCCGTTGAAGAATTGAGCGAACGCCTCCGGAAACGAAAAAGCCCCGATGTGGTAGTCATCGATTCGATAACGGCTTTGGTAGGATTCACCCGGGCAACGTTCATGGGGTTGATAAACGAGTTCCCCGAAAAACTGTTCATCTTCATTGCGCACGAGGAAAACAACAAGCCATATCCTGCCGTCGCACAACATGTCCGCAAGCTCTCCGAGGTGAAGATACGGGTCGAGGGGTACAAAGCATTCATCTCCTCCCGTTTTGGCGGTGGAGAAGATTTCGTCATATGGGAACAGGGGGCCAATGAATACTGGATCGATAAACTTTAATAACATAAAAGTATGTGCACAATGGACAAAATACACAACGGGGTACTCCGTAAGTTCCATACCCTTTGCTCCCGCTTAGGACTTACTGCGGCAGAGAAACGGGCTATCGTCGAAAGTTTCGGGGTAGAGAGCAGTGCCGACATCGACACGCACGACCTCATCAATGTCTGTGCCACCCTTTCCATGCAATTGGAGGGTGGGAAAAACGACACGATGGACAAATTACGCAAGCAAGTAATGGCGGCGATTGGCGGCTACCTGCGCAAGATTAACCGTGATGGAAACGCCGAAATCATCAAGGGCATTGCATGCCGGGCGACAGGATACACGACATTCAACAAAATTCCTGCCGAACGCCTACGCAACCTGTACAACACGTTCCGAAATAAACAAAAAGACATCGATGCAGTGGAACGCATCACGATGGAGTGCATTTCTCGGGACTATACAGGTGAACGGAAAAAACAGTCCGTCATGCTGAATTAATATTCGGAGCAATGAACAAGAAAGAGACAAAAAGGCGGGCAAACCTCCTGTACCGTCTTCGGAAGAAAGGAGTCCTGTGCATCACCAAGCGCCGCATCATAGAGTACCCTTATGGCGGGAACCCGATGGGCGTGATACAGATAAAGCGACTGACAGATGAATTTGATTTTTATGTACAATTTGTAATAACCGATTAAGACATGAGCACAAGAAAGAACATCATCGAATTGGTGGCACCGCCATACCTCACTGTCCGGAAACCGGACGAGGCCGCGCTGGAAGTATTTTGCAGCCCCGGGCATGTATGCAGCTGTTGCAAGGGCAACGGTTGGATATGGGGCGAGAACGAGATAGGAGAGCCTATACACAAGGATTGTCCCGTATGCAGGGGCAGTGGAGAACTCGAAGCCGTCGTTACCATAGAATGGAAACCTTCAAAACAATAAAATTATGGAAAAGAAAAACGAATCCGCCCTTGAACGGGTGAAGAAAGAACTGGCGTTGCAGACTTCGGAGATGGAGCGGACCGAAGCTGCACAATTCCTCGGCGAACTGGCCGACTGGGCCTATGCCAACAGTGAAGCGATGCTCATCGACGACGAGCCCGGAGCCGATGACATGGATTTTTACCAACATTTCGATAACGATTAAACCTTACGGCGATGGACAAAACCAGCATTCAAAAATTACTTGATGCCGGATATATATTATTAAGGGCAACTCAAGACGGCGGAAGCAAAAACGACCAGCCGAGAATCAAATATTCGGATACTTACGGCGTATGGCGGACATTGGAAGTATTTCCGAGCAAAGCCTCCCGGGACAGACGGGTAAAGGAGCTGCTGAAACAAGAAAAATATTTATTGGATTAAAAGCATACAACCATGAACGAAGAGAAGAAACAGGCCGTCATGATGACGGAGGCGCAACTCGCCGAGTATGAAGCCTACCAACGGGCCAAAGCCGCCAAGACGGCAAAGGAACAAGCCAAACGCGACCGTGCTGCCTACGGCCAGCTGGTCGATGAAGAAGTAACCGCTGCCCTTCCCCGGCTCAAAGAGCTGAGCGGAACGATTTCGGCCGTCAAGGGAGAAATCCTCGAACGGTTTTCCGCCATATTGCAGATGAAAGCCGATGTCCTGCGCCGGGTAAAAGAAGACCAGAAGTCCCATACCTTCACCACTTCCGACGGTACCCGCCGCATCACCATCGGCCGCCACCAGTGCGACGGTTGGAAAGACACCGTAAACGACGGCGTCGCCATTGTCAAAGAAGCGTGCCTCTCGCTCATCAAAGACGACACCACGCGGGCGCTCGTCAACCAAATGATGCGGTTGCTCTCCCGGGACGCCGCAGGGAACCTGAAAGCCAACAAAGCCCTGCAACTGCGCAAGCTGGCGAACGAGTTGAACGACGAACGGCTGAACGAAGGGATCACCATCATAGAAGAGGCCTATATCCCTCAATTGTCGAAAACCTACATTTACGCCGAATACAAGGACGAAAAGAGCGGCGCATGGAAACAGATCCCCCTCGGCATGACCGAAGCATGAAACACACGGGTAAAGACGGGGTATAAAAAATAACCCGCCCACCGGATCCGGCAAGCGAGTTACAATTTGGGGAAGTTGTAACAAAGGTAAAACAAAATCCGGGAAAAACAATGGGCGGTCGACGTAAAAACACCCTCCGGCGGATAAAGTTGGTCTGCGACATCGTCCAGCAGCATTACGAGCCGGGGAATTACGCCAAAAGTTATTTCAAAGTCTGGGAACGGTACGTCAACCCCGTTTACCCGATGTGTTACCGCACCCTGCTGCGTTACATCGCCACGCCTTTGCGGGAAACCCGGGAACAACCGGAGAGACCCGGTCAGTTATCACTATTCGACAAAAACGATCACGATGGGACAATTTAAAGATTTGCTGTTGAGCATACAGGAACGGCTCGCCACGGTGCCGGAGCTGAAATACATCGACAAGGACTGGGGGCAGTTACGCTACGAGCAGCCTGCGGTGAAATATCCCTGTGCGCTCATCGACCTGGAACAAGCCGGTTTCAGTGAAACCGGCAAAGGCGGACAACTGGCGGACGTATCGGTAACGATCACCATCGCCGACCAGCGGCTCACGCCCACGTCGCTGTATGCCCCCCGGAAAGAAGACGGATATGCCGCCATCGAACTGATGGAGAGCGTGCACGATGCCCTGCAGCTGTATTATGAAAAGGGGTTCGCACCGTTGGTACGGACGAACTGGCGGAAACTTCATGTCGGCAACACGTTCGAAGTGTATGCCCTCTCTTATGCGACGCAATTCACGGCGGGCCATGCCGGAGAAGGGATGGCCGTACACCCCGAAGGGATAAAGATAACCTTATACCCCGGAAGTAAATGAAAAGGCGGAGTCGATTATGACTCCGCCTTTATTTTTTGAAGAGCCGGTCCAATGCTTTCCCGATCTCTTTCACGGTTTTCTCCCGCAAACCGGGGGTGTCTCCCATAAACCGGCGGCGGGGCATAATGAATCCGGTGCCCCGTCCCGCTTTCAAGCCTTCGTTATGGACCGCCCCGTAAGGCTCCTTGCTGCCGAATTCCTGCGGGGAAGTCCATACGGTAGCCCGTCCTTCCCCCACCTCCTTCACCTCGATGGAACGGCCCAAGTCGCCGGTATCGCCGGTCAATATGTTCCGTGTCGTCCGTGCCGGGTGGTGCCTTGCCGCATACCGGTAAGCCGGAGAATGCCCGTCCCGGCGTTGTACCTCTTTCCACTTCACCCCGTCGAAGATCTCGGTTCGGAAGTTGTCTTTAAACTCCGCAACCGCCGTATTCGCCGCCACCAACGGGGCTATACGGGCCATAAAGTCGGGCGAGATGCGTTGCAGCCGTTCTATTTCCGCTTTGAATTGTCCGGGAGTCATTTTTGCCATAAAATGTTTGTTTGTAAGAAATTATCATTATATTTGCGAAACAACTCGCGATCGAGCCGCTGGCTGGGACACTTGGGTTGGGCAAAGAGGCGGAACGCCTCTTTGTTTGTTTTATAGGAAATTATCGCTATATTTGCAGAACAACGCGCGATCGAGCCGCTGGCTGGGTCATTTGCGTTGGATAAAGGGGGATTTTACCCCCTTTATTTATGCTGATATATAACTTCATCGGATGAATTGTATATAATAAGGCCTTTAAATTTATAATGCCCTCTCATGAACCGTCCGGCCGTTTCGATTACTTTTTGAACCTCTTTTATTTCCCCGCATATCTTCACGACGGCATAGTCGGCCTGCTCGTAGGCGTCGCATAGGCGTTCTTTGAGTTTCGCCCCGTTCCCCTGCATGCACTTGAAGTCGACGACCCACTTGTCGCCGTTGTCCCATTCGATGACGGCATCGGCATTTTTATTCGCCCCGCGCGGTGTCAGGCCTTTGGGGTAGAACCGGGGCCGCAGGCCGGCATCCTCTTTTACCACATTGGGCAGCAGCTTTATACGCCTTACCCCCTTGTTATGCCGGCAAAACAGGGTAGCGACCTCCATGTTCCCGGCGATTTCGCCCGGCTCGTGCAACACGTGCGACAGCACCTCCGCCGCGTCGATTTTCCCTTTGCCGAAGAAACCGCCTTCGCCCAGTTCCAATATCCCCCTGCCTACCCGGTCGTGCCCGTTGGCCGTAAAATATATCGACTTTTCCGAGAAGATCTCCCCGGTGATGCCGGGATTTCCGGAGAGACCCGCCGGCGGGGGTGTAACCTTCACCCCGTCGTGGTCCACGTCATCGGCGGTTTCCTCCCAGTCGCACTTGCAGTTCCATTCGTTGCCGGGCTGGTTTTCCAGCCAGAACGGGTCGGTCTTCGCCCATACGCGGTTGTAGTAAGGTACATGCTGCGGACGTCTTTCGGCGCTCCGGCTCGGCAACCAACGGATATTCGGGAAAATGTCCGCATGTCCTTCCCGGTTGAAGTCGGTCCATTGCCTGGCCGTCCGGCAGCGTGCCACGGCCGTGTTGTATTCCGCGGCCTGGTACCTGTTGAACGCCCTCAAAGCCCCTTCGGCCCTTTTCAGGGCCTCTTCTTTCGACACGCGGGCCGTCAGTTGCCTCTTGACCTGTTCCGTAGCATGGTAAGCCTTGTAAGCCGCAAACCTGGCCGCGTTGGCTTCCAGCCGGTTTGCAAGGCCGAAATAACGGCTTCCGTACCCGGTATCCCCGAAAACGCCGCGGACGCCTCCGAGCAGGTTGCCCGCGTATATGTCGAGCAGGCGTTTGTTGACGGCCGCATCGAAATCGTCCGCAATCTCCCCGATGATCCTGCCGAACATCTCCCCGTCCGCCAGAGGGAACATTCCCGTCACCGACTGCCCGAACTCTTTCAAACACTCTTCCAACGCCGTTAAAGAACCGTTGAAATAGAGGTCGTCAAGGGTGGACTTCAAGGCTGGCCGGCCAGCCCTTAAAAGAAAAAATCATCCGGCATCTCCCGTGTTTCCCCGCTTCCGGAAGCACCCGCTTTTCCGTCCTTTTTATTCCCCGGAGCCGGAGAAACCGCCGGAGCCGTGTCGGTACGCAATCCGGTAACCTCAATGCCGAACGTCTCGCGTATCCAGTCTATGTCGAAATCATAGTACTGGGAACCCTCGTGTACCATTTTCCACAGCTTTTCCACATCGACCTCCTTGGCGATGACCAGCCGCAGTCCGGGTTTGAGGACGCCGATGGAGGCGAGCGCCGGGAGTATGATCCTGTTGAAAGAGGATTCTATGAAACGGTTATCGGCCTTCACCACGGAGTCGAGCAATTTGGAGGAACTTTCCTCCTTCGAGCGGTTCCCGTTCACGGTATCCTGCCCCAGCACGGCGGCGAGGTTCAGCAGGGAAAGTTGTTGGTTGCAGGTATCGATGAGATTCTTGTACACCTCCCCGTTCGTGGCGACACCCTGTGCAAAATCGAAGTTCTCCTCGGTATCGATGATGAAGTAGGCGGCCGAACCGATCTCCTTCATCATTTGTTCCGCCCGGGAGAGCATTTCGGGGTCGGACGTGTTCGTTTTCATGACGCGCGGCGGAATGCCGAAGATTTCGCACAGCTCGCTCCAGCACGACATGGCGAACTTCTTCATCAACACATAGGGGACGGCCTTGTTGAGCAGCCCCAAATCCCCTTCCCGGGGGTATAGTTCGACGAGCCACCGGCCGAATTCCGGTTCTTCCCGGTACGACACGAATTCGCTCCCGTAGGTGTCGGGATAAAACCGTCCCGTCTTGGGCGCCACGTTCTGGCGGCGCACGAGGTCGGCGCGGATACCGTCGGGCGTATAGGAAAACTCGATCAAGGAACAGCCGTAAAACTTGCTTTCGACAATCAGCTCGACCAGCTGGTCGAAAAGGCCGCTGTCCTTGAGTATCCGGGTTTGTTCCTCGTCGGTTTTTCCCCCTTGCACCAGCGAAAAGTCCACCCCCTGGCTTTTGTCGATACGCAGTCCCACCTGGGAAGACATCAGTGCGTCGAGCATGATTTCCTCATAGAGGTTTTGCAGAAGTACCTGCCTCGGTTCGTAATCGTTGGTAGCCTGTATCCGGGCCTTTTTCCAGTCGGCGATGTCTTTCCGGGTTATCGACTCGTGCCGTTCGATGACACGGTGCACCAGCGAGGCCCCGTTCTTCCGTTTTCTCCCGGAAGGGGCATGGTCCTGTTTTTTTCTTTCCATTATAAAGAATGATGAAATTTGGGGTTAGAGCCGAATTTGGCTTGCAGTTCGATATTGCCTTTTTCGTCCGTCCGGAGCGGCAAGGCAGGCGCGACAATCCCTTTGGCCACGTTCTTGAAAAAGTCGACCACGCGGTCGTAGCGCTCTTTCCACATCTCATAGATGGTTTCGGCATTGCAGATGGTGATGATGCGCCATACGGCCATGACCTTGACGTTTTCGAGAATCATGGCGTTCCGTCCCTCTCCGACGGCCGAGAATATCTTCTCCACGTCGTAGCGGTTGGACAGGTAAGACTTCGCTTCTTCCACGGCAGCTTCGATGGCCTGGCAAACGATTGAAACGTCCCCGCCGGTAATCTCTTCGACGACATGGGCATACATGGCTGTTTTCAATTCTTCTGCGGATAAATACATATATGTCAATATTTACGGTTAGGTCTGTGTCCGACGACGTAACGGGTATTCGCTGTCCTTACTTTGTTGCTCAGCAACCACACGGCCCCTTCGAGGGCGTCGGGCGCATCGTCGTGCGCCTTGCTTCCCCGCTGGAACGTCAGCAGCTGGTCTTCGAGCACTTTCATGCCTCCCGACGATTTTTCCGCCTCGTTGAAAAGAATCTCCCCGCGTTGGAAAAAGGGCTGCAACGCCTCGATGCGTGCGAATTTCTCCGGTTTTTTCCGTCCGTCCCCGGTAATGGGGATCTGCTTTCCCGAGGCGATACCCGCTTTGCGGAACTCGTCCATCAACAAGTCCTGAATGAAATTGGACTCCATGTAATACCGGACGGGCGTATCCCCCACAAAGTCGCTTATCTCGTAATGCCACCCCACCATGACCGACACCTTCGTTTGGTCGGCGTAAGCCTTTATGACATGGAACTTCCCCTCTTTGGTCAGCCCCACCAAAAGCGTGGCCTTGAAGTCGTTTTTCGACGACGATTTGAACGACGGGTCGGTATAAGAGACGATTGCGCGGTATTCCCGCAAGGGAAGCATCTTGCCGTAGCGGATATACTTCCGCTCGAAAACGGACCCTTCGTCCAGCGGGTTGTTCATGTATTCCTTTTGAAAGCGCCGTTCGCCGACTTCCACCCGCAGGTCGTTGATTTCCGACAGTTGGTAATTCTGCCACCAGGACGGTTTTCCTTTTTTGTCGAGGGCATTCACGACGGTATGGTAAAAATGGGGGCGCGAGGCCATTTCCCCGAGAATGGAATATTGGCCGATGCGGTTTCCAACCAGGACGAACCGTCCCCGCCCCATGGCCATGGTGCCGATGAGTGCGCTCAGGCACCAGTCGACGGCTTCGTCCACCCTCCGGGGGTTGCGGCACATCTCATCGTCGTCGATGTCGTCGATGCTGATGTAATTCACCCGCAGCCCCCGCCTTTTGATACCGCGCGGCGATTGTCCGCGTCCGAGGGCGATGAACATGGAACCGTCGGCGCAGACGAATTCCCCGTCCGTCCAAAGGCCGTCCGTTTTCTGCCTTCCGAAATCATGCAGAAACAGGTCATTCCCCTCGAGCTCCGCCTGCAAGTCGGACAACAGCCGCCGGGCCATGTCCGCACTCTTTGACACGAGCACCATGATCATCGGCTCGGGGTTTTCCTGTATTTTCAGCCAAAGCGGAATCATTAACGATATGTGTGAACTTTTCGCATGGCCGCGAGCCCATTCGAATACGCACCGCGCACGGGTATTGTTTTTTATGTATTCCGCCGCTTCTATCTGGAACTTCCCGCACCGGGAAGTCGCCAAATGCGGGAAATAGGCATGCACGAAAAAATCATAGTCTTCTTTGGCCCGAGCCATGCGCGATGCACATTCCGCGTCTGTACCCTTAGGTATGACGGACGTTATGTTCCGTATCTCTTGAAGATGTTTGGCATAACGTTCGAGCGCTTTTTTATATCTCTCTTTTTCTCCGGCCATCATGTCTCGTTTGAGGTGATATATTCGATATATTTCCTGTGGAAGCCGGTAATCGATTCGAGCATTTCGGGAGACAGGCGCTCATCGACTTCCGCCCGTTGCACCAGCCAGCGGTCGAGGGCGATGACCACGTCGATGACCGTCGCCCGGGTAACGGTCTTGGCGATACGTTCGGCCGCCGCCATGATTTTGACCAGGTTGTCCGAGCACTTGGTGATCGTCCCTATATCGGTATTCCCGTTCTCGATATTCGAGATGATGAGTTCCGACATTTTACGGGCCGCCGCCATCATGGAGTTGGCCAGGGCAAGCGTCGAAGTGTTCTGCTCCTGCTTTTTCTTGTCCCATTCCTCTTTTCCCGCCCACCGGCTTACCGTTGCTTCCGTGGTGCCTACGGTCCGGGCTATCGATTTCTGGGATTCCCCGCTCATGAAAAGCCGGAAAGCGTATCCTTTCCGTATTTCGATTTCTTGTTTGGTAAGAGACATTCGGAATATCTTTTTAATGCAAAAGTCGCTTTCAAACGGCGGGTGTCAAAAAAGAGTGTACAGAATGTCCACACAATTTGCCGGGGCGGAAACCTATTGAGATTTTTGCCGGAAAACAGCGGGATAGAGCAGAGGCAGCTCGCGAGGCCTATTACCTCGAAGTCGCGGGTTCGAATCCCGCTCCCGCCACGAACCATTTTTGAAAGATCCGCCGGGAGCGGCAATCCGGCGGATAACCGAGGGAACTGTCATACGGGGGTGAGTTGCCGCCCTGCCAAGCCTCCGTCCTTTTATAAAAACAATGGCAAAAAGACTTATCTGGACAGACGAAGAATTAAACAGTTACGGTTTCCGGGTACTGACATCGGGCATCGACCTGACGCGCTTTGAAAAGAACCCCGTGATGCTGTTCAACCACCACCGCACATTGTACGGTAAGAAAGACGAGATACTTCCCATCGGCATTTGGAAGAACTACGGGGCCGGGGAAGGCGGCATCATGTCCGGTGAACCCGTTTTCGACAAGAAAGACGATTTTGCAGCCAAGATAGCGGATAAAGTGGAAGGCGGTTTTTTGAAAGCCTGCTCGATCGGAATCCGTATCATAGAGGTGAGCGAAGCCCCCGAGCACCTTAAACCCGGACAGACCCGGGCGACGGTAACGAAATGCGAATTGCGCGAGGTGTCGATCGTCGACATACCCTCCAACCCGAATGCGGCGGGCATCGTCCTTTACGACGACAATGACCGGGTCATCGAATTATCCGACGAAAGGGAGTGCCCCGTTCGTCTTATTCATAAACAAACAAATCATAAGCCAATGAAAGAAATTGCTTTGAAGCTCGGGCTGCCTGAAAACGCCGGGGACACGGAGGTGTTATCCGCCATCACCCGGTTACAGGAGAGCCATAAACAGGAGATCGCCGCCCTGCAAGTGGCGAAAGAGAAAGCCGAGTCCGAAGTGAAACGGTTGTCCGAAGAAAAAGCCGCCGGGGAGAAAGCCGAAGCCTCCGCCCAGGTGGAGCAGGCCATAAAAGAGGGAAAAATCCCTGCCGACCTGAAAGAGACCTACTTGAAGCTGTTCGAGACCGATTTCGCAAATACCCGTAAGATTCTCGGAAGCATGCCCGCCCGGCAGAGCCTGCGCGGGAAAATCGCCGACGGCGGGGAAGGCGAAAGCCTCGCAAAGATGACGTGGGACGAGATCGACCGTTCCGGCCGTCTGTCGGAATTGAAAGAGAAGTACCCCGACCTGTACGAGAGAAAGTACAAAGAGATGTGTTCAACGCTAAACATTCAAAATTCATAAAATGGCATTACAAGTTCAAATCTGGATCAAATCCATTATCGAAAATCTGTTTGCAGACAATTCCTTCGCTTCCAAATCGGTGGACCATTCGGAATTCGTAAACGAGAAGACGGTCCATGTACCGAATGCGGGTGCGGCGCCTTCCGTGGTGAAAAACCGCACCACCTTTCCCGCAGCCGTTACCACACGGGAAGATGTGGACCTTTCGTATGATATCGATGAATTTTCGGTCGATCCTATCCGCATACCCAATGCGGACAAGGTGGAGCTTTCGTACAACAAACGGGAAAGCATCATACGGGGCTCCCGCAACAAACTGGCAGACGACATACACGCGTCGCTCATCTACTCCTGGATTCCTTCCGGGGTAAACACGATATTCACCGAAGGAGCTGCCGTTACCGCCCATATCGCCTCGGCGACGGGGAACCGCAAATCGATGACCAAAGCCTCCGTCGAAGCGGCCCAACTGCTTTTCGACTCGCAGAACATTCCGCAGACAGGCCGTTACATGCTCTTGGACGCTTACATGTACAACCAGTTGAAGAACTCGATGACGAACAACGAGGTTGTCGCCTTCCTGGCGGGTGCCGATCCGGAAAAAGGTGTCATCGGGGAATATGCCGGCTTCCGGTTCTACAAACGCGGCCAGGTCGCCAAAACGACGAAAGCCGGAGTCCTCAAGGAGTGGAGCGCGGCCGCCGATGCGACCGATTCGGCAGCCGGCATAGCCTGGCAGGAAGATTGCGTATCCCGGGCTCTCGGTGCGTCGATTCTTTTCGACGATGAAGGCAACCCGCTTTATTACGGCGATATCATCTCTTTCCTGCAACGTGCCGGAGGAAGTTATATCCGCTCGGACAAAAAAGGTGTCGCGCTTATTTGCCAGGCAACCGAATAGCCTTCCGCAGGGGGATAAGCCATACGGGTTCCGGGCGCGGGCCGATCCCGCGCCGCCGGCAGGTAGGGGTTGGAAACGGTCCATGATACCGGCACGTTTCACCTCGACGGCAGGGCCGCACTGCCCGTTATCCTGAAAACGGATACGCGCGGCGGCCCGCGCGAACTCCCCCGACCGGAAATTCAAACACCATTCATAAACGATTTTACCTCTATTAAAATGCAAAACGAAGAAAACAAAACGGGTGCGGGGGATATGGATACCCGACCGGGTGAATCTGAAAAGAACGAACCCCAAACCGATAAAGCGTCCAAATCCGCAGGAGCGGAAAAAGAAACCCGTTCAAAGAAAAAAAAGGAGGAACCACCGCTTTCGGATACCGAAAAAGAGGGATTGCGGATACTCTCCTGTTATCCCGACCAGGAAAAGGTTTTCATGACCTCGGACAATTTCGGCTTTTTCGACGAGCACGACGCCCGGGAACATGCGAAACGTCTCGGGGATAAAAACGTAATTACAGTCAAACGAAAATAGAAAGAAGCCATGTTACCACGTGTAAAAATAACCTATTCGAACGGGGCTCTCGGGCAAGTGGCCGAAATGGACGACGGTTGCCTGGGCTTTATCGCTATCGGTGCGGCAGAGGTGGCCGGGGAAGAAAATTTCAAACTGGGCAAGGCTTACTCTCTCAAAAAGCTCGCCGACCTTGAAAGTTTGGGCGTTACCTCCGAGAACAATCCCAACCTTTACCGCAATGTCAAGGATTTCTATGCGGAGGGCGGCGACGGCCTGGAATTGTGGCTCATGGGTTTTGCCGAGACAGCCGCTTTTGCCACGGTACTCGACAAGGACAATGCCGGCGGCGCAAAATCGCTGTTATTGTCGGCCAAAGGCAACATACGGGGACTCATCGCCTTCAAAACACCCGGGGAAAGCTACGAGCTCGACGATTCCGAGGGTATGGACAGCGATGTCATCGCCGCCCTGCCAAAGGCGCAGGCTCTCGGGGAATGGGCCACAGACGACCGTTATGCCCCGATATTCACTTTGATTGAAGGGTATGCCTATTCCGGCAATGATACCGGCCTGCCCGATCTGAAAACAATGAACCATGACCGTTGCGGCATCGTCATCGGCGATACGTCGCAAGACAGCCCGAACGCGGCCATGGGCATCGTTGCCGGGCGAATCGCCGCCACGGACGTCCAGCGTAAGATCAGCCGGGTGAAAAGCGGCGCCCTTACGCCGGTGGAGATGTTCGTCGGCGGGAAAACCGTCGAGGAAGCGGATGTGGAAAGCATCAATGACAAAGGATACATCACGTTCCGGACGTTTGTGGGCAAGTCGGGTTACTTCATTGCGGATGACCCGCTGGCCACGGCTGCCACGGACGATTACAATTCGCTGTCGAACCGCCGGGTCATAGACAAGGCTTACCGTATCGCATACAACACCCTTGTCGAATCGCTCAACGACGAAGTGCCTATCGCCACGGATGGAACCCTTTCCCCGGCTTGGTGCGCCTCCGTGCAGGGCGATGTCGAACAAGCCATCATCAGCAGCATGACCGCCAACGGGAACCTCGGAAACGACCCCGCCGACCCTGACGATACCGGCGTGGAGTGTTCCATCGATTACAAGCAGGACATTCTCGCCACCTCCCGTATTGCCGCCGGCTTGCGTGTCAAGCCCAACGGTTACGCCAAATACATCGATGTCGATCTCGGTTTCAAAACCACATAAACAAGGAAACAATGTTCAACAGCAGAGAGTACGAATTTGCAGACCTGACCGTCTTCATGGGCAACCGCGACATCTCCGGCCTGCGAGGACTGAAATATGTCTACAAACAAGAAAAAGAAGCGCTTTACGGCAAAGGGAACAAACCGCTGAGCATTCAGAAAGGCAACAAGTCGGGTGAAGGGGAAATCACCCTCACCCAGTCCGAACTGTTGGCGCTGGAAGTCGCCGGCGGAGGCTCCATACTGGACCTCGAGGTGAAAATAGTCGCCAATTACGGCAACCCGTCGAAAGGGGACATGATCGCCACGGACGAGTTGATCGGCTGCCAGTTTACAGAAGAACCCAAAGAACTGAAACAGGGGGACAAATTCATGGAATGCACCCTCCCTTTCATCTTCCTGGACAAGAAAAAAATCGTTTAACCGGACGGGCAACCGTCATCAAACAGAAAATCCGTCATGGAAAAAGAAAAACCGATCGGAGAAGCCACCGCCGAGCAGATAAAAGAGTGGAAAGAGACCCATAAAAACGTATTCGCCATCAAGGTGGACGATGCCGACGGTAGAAAGCATGTCTGTTACCTGCGTGCGCCGAAACGGAAGGACCTCTCGGCCGCTTCCGTGGCCGGAAAAGCCGACCCGTTGAAATTCAACGAGGTCATATTGCGGCAGTGCTGGCTCGGCGGGGATACGGATATCCGCACCGACGACAGCCTGTTCCTCGCCGCTTCGGGAATGATCCCCGATATCGTTGAAGTCGGGGAGGCCGAACTGGAAAAGTTATAGAAGCTGCAGCCGTCGATGATGCCGATACGTTTCGGATCATGGCGGCGCAGCTGCGCTACTACATGCACATAGAACCGGATAACCTCGATGACGAGGAATTCGCCGCCCGTTATAATGAACTGGTATATATCCGGAAAAAGGAAAAAGAGGCGAACAAACCCTAACAAACGAACCGATGGCAGGCAATATCGTTGAATATACCCTCTCCCTACAAGATAAAATCTCGGGCAAGCTCTCGCGCATAGGCATTGCCAACGACCGGCAACTGGCGGTGTGGAGCCGGGTGCAACGGCAGGTCGTACAAGCCGACCGCACGATGCAGGACTTCGGCGTGAGCATCGGTTCGCTGACGGGACGTATTGCCGCCCTGCGTGCCGAGCGGGAGTGGATACCGGCCGGAAACATCGAAGCGATACGCACCACCAACCGGGAAATACAATCGCTTGAAAGGCAGTTGCGTCGTTTGGAGAGTACGACGGGAGGCCGTTTGAAGGCGGCTTTTTCCGAAGCATTCGGTAGCCTGCCGTTCGCCTCGGCCATCACCAATCCCATCGTACTGGCCGGAACGGCGGGACTGGCGGCTTTGAAAAAGGGCTTCGATCGGGAAAAGACACAGATATCCTTTGAAGTGCTGCTCGGATCGAAAGAAGCCGGCGGACGGTTGGTCTCCGACCTCCGGCAATACGGGGCGGCCACACCCTACATGGCGGCGGATTTGCAGGAAAATGCCAAAATGATGCTCTCCTTCGGCATCGCGGCGGACCGTGTCATGCCGAACATCAAGATGTTGGGGGATATCGCCATGGGCGACCGGGAAAAGATGAATTCCCTGACACTGGCTTTTTCCCAAATGACCTCTACCGGCAAACTCATGGGTCAAGACCTGCTGCAGATGATTAACGCAGGTTTCAACCCCCTGAATGAAATATCAAGGACGACCGGCAAGTCGATGGCCGTGTTGAAAGATGAAATGAGCAAGGGGGAAATATCGGCGGAAATGGTCCGGGACGCCTTCATTTCGGCCACCTCTGCGGGCGGGTTGTTCTATAACATGACCGAACGTCTCGGCAGCTCGAAGTCCGGGAAATGGTCCACCTTGCTGGACAACGCCGCCATGCTGCTTTGGAAACTGTATGACATCATCGAACCGTTCATCAATCCGGCATTTGCCGTTTTCTCCCGGCTCATCGACTACACCGCCGCCCTTTTGTCGTGGATACATAAGGGCGTAACGGGCTGCGTGTCTGCTTTCAGACGTTGGCTCGACCTGCTTTCCGGGGGGAACACGGCCATAACCGTCCTTACCGCCTTGTTGGGAATAATGGCCGCAACGATGGGGATCGTCATCGCCCGGACCAAACTGGCCGCCTTGTGGGCGGGTATAGTTACCACGGCCAAATGGGCGTGGACGGCGGCGCAAACAGCATTGAACGCTTCCATGTGGGCTTCCCCCACGACATGGATCATTGCCGGCGTGGTGGCCCTTATCGCCGTCATCGCCTACCTCTGTTATAAAATAGAGGGTTGGGGTTCCCTTTGGGAAGGTGTCGTCGGATTCATGAAATACACTTTCTACGCATTCGTCGACGGGGTAAAGCTCTACTTCTCCACCCTTGTGAACGGCATCATGATCGGGCTCGACAAAATAAAGTTGGGCTGGTACGAATTCAAAGAGGCGGTAGGCTTGGGAAACAGTGCGGAAAACCGGGCGGCCATAGCTGCCATCGGTGCCGACGTGGAAGCCCGGCAACAGGCCATTACTGCAGGAGCGCAACGTGTGGCCGACCATTTGAAGAATGCCGGCCGGTCGCTCGCCGGTATCGATTTGTCGTGGAACTCGGAGAAGTCTTTGTCGGACATCGTTTCGGGATTCGGAACCAAACTGGGCATATCTTCCCCGTCCATACCCGGACTCGGCGGGTCGGAAACGGAAAGCGGAATCAACCCTACGGGCGGGGAGGTGGCCAAAAACGCCACCGAAGCCGTCGCCACGGGCGGGACACAGAACACGACCATCAACATCTCTATCGGGAACATGGTCGAACGTATCGTTTACGAAGGCGGCTACGACGACAATCGGGAAAACATGGAGCGGGACATGGAGAGCCTCTTTATCCGCGTTTTACAAATGGCAAAAACGGCGCAATAATGGCTAAAATCGAATACGAGCTGCAAAAAATGATTCCGCGTGTGGAAGTTTCATACAGCGGCAACCCGCTGGACCCGGCGGCCGTCCGCTACTCGAAGGCGTTGGGCAGTTTCGGTACCTTGCCCCCGTACATCATTCTGCCGGGCGGGAACCCGATCACTTCCGTTTCCGATGCAGAGGCCGTCAAGGGGGCAATGACCCGCCAGGGTGTCATTCATTCGCAAATGCCCTTTAAAGTGAAACGTCCGGACGACACGGAATGGTTCACCTTCCCCATTGAGCCGCTGGTTTCGGTCAGCGGAAAAAACTCGATCATACGGCGTTCCGTCGCCAAAGGGACGGCAGGCGGCAGCGTTAAGGAACGGTGGTGCCGGGATGATTACACCGTACAGATACAAGGCGTCGTTTCCCTCGACGGGAACGCTTATCCCGAGGAACAGGTCCGAACGATAACCGCGCTTTTCAATGAACGCCGGAGCATAGAGGTGGCACAAGAAATCCTTCTTATACTCGGTATCAAATACCTGGCGGTGGAATCGCTCTCGTTCCCGCACACCAAAGGGGTGAACAACCAAAATTTCAGCATCAAAGCGTACAGCGACAACAATACGGAACTCTTCATCTCCATCTGACAATGTATTCCCTGGACTTCGACATCACCATAGGCGGTTACCGGTTGACCATGCTCGAAAGCGTAACGGTCAAAGCCGGAGTGGAGAACCTGGCGGATACCGCCGTGGTCGTCCTCCCGGCAACCGTATATAACAAAGCACTGGAAATCGAAGGAAAAATCAAAGAGGGGGATGCCGTTGCCATCCGGTTCGGCTATGACACCGACCTGTCGGAACTTCCGGTCGAGTTCGAGGGGTACGTGGAAAGTATCGCCACCGATGACGGCAGCATAAAAATACAGTGTGAAGATGAGTTGTACAATTACCGCAAAGACCTGACCGACAAAGTTTTCACCGATGCCACCGTAAAAGAAATCATGGAGTATGTAAACCGGGAACTCGGCGGCTTCGACCTCTCCTGCGACTATGATTTCAAATACGACAGGTTCACCCTCTACAACGCGACGGGATTCGACGTGCTGAAAAAGATACAGGAGGAGACCCGGGCGAACATATACCTGAAAGGCAGGACACTGCACATACACCCGCAATATGCGGAGATAGGCGGAACCGTCATCTATGATTTTGCCGTGAACATAGAAAAGTCGGAACTGAAATACAGGGAAGCACGGAACCGGAAATTCATCTGCACCATCGAGGGAACCGATGCGGCCGGTAAAACGGTGAAAGTTACCAAAGGTACTCCCGGCGGGGACAAATTCAATTTGAAAATACCGGGAGTTTCGGATAGGGCCACCCTCGAACGCCGTGCCGACGAAGAGCTGAAAATACGCTCATATACCGGCTATGAAGGGAGTATAACGGGTTGGCTCGTTCCCTATGTCGAGCCGGCATGGGTTGCGGAGATAAGGGATGCGGATTATGAATACAAAACCGGCAAGTACTATGTCGTCGCCGTCGAGACCTCTTTCTCTTCGGCCGGTGGAAAAAGGAAAGTTACACTTGGAAAAAAAATAGACTGATGGACAAATACTCGCAGATAGCGGCGTTGCTTCGGGAAATTACGGGAACAAGAAAACCCTGTTTCGCCTTTTGGCTGATGGAAGTGGTCTCGGTGGATGGGGACACCTGCTCGGCCCGGATTGGCGATCTGGTGATTCCCGGTATCCGCCTTTCCCCGGTCAAGAAAGGGGCGGAAAAAGGTTTGCTCATCACCCCGGCTCGGGGCAGCTCCGTCTTGGTGGCCGACCTTTCGGCCGGAACGATGCGCGAACTGGCTGTCATCGGTTTTACCGAAATTGCCGCCATCGAACTGCATGTCGGGGAAAGCAGTGCACGCTTCACCGGAAAAGCCATCGAAATAAACGGCGGCAGCAACAACGGGCTGGCCAACGTAAAAGAACTGACCGGGCGGCTGAATCTCATCGAACGGGATATAAACGCGCTTAAATCGGTGTTTAAAGATTGGACGCCTGTACTGCAGGACGGTGGCGGTGCCCTGAAAACGGCACTCGATACATCGTGGTCCTCCACCTTGACAGAGACGCGGGAAGCCGACATAGAAGACACGAAAGTTACACACTGATGAAAGGAACTGGCATATTACTCGACCCGGAAACCTCCGACCTGAAAATAAATACGGCCAGGGACGCCCAGGGGCTTATCGCCGGGGGACTGGAAATAGGACGTACAACCTATCAGAACCAGGCCGTCATATTACAGGCACACAAGGGGGAATTCAAGGAATATCCGCTTCTCGGGGCGGGCATTTCCGATATTCTCGGTGATGACGAAATAACGGCTTGGAAGCGGGAAATATCCCTACAACTGGAATCGGATGGAATGACAATCAACACGGTGGAAATCGACACCGTAAAAAACAAAGTTACGATCGATGCGGAATATCACGGTACATAACGGACAATCATTGGCGGATATCGCCGTGCAGGAATGCGGGGCTTTTGAAGCCGTCTTTTCCCTGGCGGCAAGAAACGGCCTTTCTGTAACCGACAGCCTCTCCACCGGCCGGCTGTTGGTGTATGGGCAGGAGGATATTGTAAAAAAACAGGTCGTCGCCATGCTTGCTGCCGGAAAAGTACGTCCGGCGACGGAAGTAACGGCGGAAGAGATGGCGGCGGTTCCTTACGGGGGTATCGGGTTCATGGGTGTCGAGGTGGATTTTATAGTGAGTTGACGACAAAAATAGGAAGGAAGAATGGCACGGACAATTACAGAAATAAAAGAGGGTATCGCTGCGGATTTCATGCGCAACGAGGCGGCGGCTTCGGCTTACGGGTTCACGCCGGGCGACAACTTTACGGAACGTTTCAGCAAGGTGAGCGTCGAGGGCGTGTTGTTTTATGTCGCGGCCTGCGCCGTATGGGTATTGGAGTGCCTTTTCGATGCCCATAAGGCCGATGTGGACAGCCGCATCGACGAGATATTGCCGCACCGCCCGAAGTGGTACCGGGATAAAGCGCTGCGGTTTATGAAGGGTAAGGTGCTCCTGCCCGACAGCGACGAATACGACACCTCGGCGATGAGTGAGGAAGAGATGGCCGCCGCCCGGGTGGTGAAGCACGCCGTGGCGGTGGAGAGCCGCGAGACGTCGGTACTGACGGTCAAAGTGGCGGGCGAGTCGGACGGCCGCCGTACCCCGCTCGACGAAGGGACGGCACGGCAGTTGGCGGCTTATTTCGCCGAGATAAAAGATGCGGGCGTTCGCATCGACGTGGTGAACAAGGAGGCCGACCCGTTCAGCTGCGAGGTCGACATCTACTACGATGCCATGCTGGCCCCCGAGACGGTGAAAACCGATTGCGAGGCGGCGATCAAGTCGTATATCGAGAACCTGCCCTTCAATGGCGAATATACCAACATGGCGCTTGTCGACGCCCTGCAAGGGGTCGAGGGGGTGAAGGTGGTCGAGTTTGTCGGCGCTTCCACCACGGACGGGGCGGCCATCAATGCCCGGTATGTCCCCGATGCGGGATATTTCCGGGTGGACACGCTGACGTTGAACCTGAAAGTCTACAACAATGGGTAAATACGATGTGAATATCCGCCGGCTGGCACTGCTGTTGCTGCCGACTTTCTGGCGGAGGCCGTTGTTCGGCGCGTTTGCTTTCGCGCTGGTTACGCCGGTGAGCCACCTGCATGTGCGCTTCATGCAATACCGGCAGCGCACCGGCTACCGGCTGCGGCATAACGGGCAGGTCTGTTACCTGCGGGCTGTGCTCAACGACGAGTTCGACCCGGAGCTGCGCCGCATCACCCTCTCCGACAGCGACAAGGCCGACTTCGGGACGGTGGTTTATCGGCGTGCGGCCCGGCGGCCGTTGAAGCTGCCCCTGCGGACGGATTCGGCAGGTGAAAAAATCTACCGTCGCGAATTTACGGGGGCCGGGGCGGTAGACTTCATCGTGGGGATTCCCGCCGCGTTACGCGGGCGTATCGACGAAAGCCGCCTTTCGGGCGTGGTCGACACCTACCGGCTGGCCTCGATGCGGTATGCCGTTCTGTATGGGGATTGAAAAGGATTTGTAAAACAATATATGATGAAACGAACGATTGGCAATTTTACGACACAGGCCGAGCAGTATTTCCCCGTCGATGCGGAGACTTTCGCCTCGATGGAGGAGAACATCAGCCTCGTGCAGATTATCGGCAACCTCGCCGGCGACAAGGCCGTGCTCCGGGGTTGCGAGCTCCGGGAGGACGGCACGACACGCGCTCCGGGTTACGTGTTCCTGCGTACGGAAGAGTTCCCCGACGGGGAGGTCCTTTATTTCGAGGGCGGTGCGGTGGCATCGGGCATGTACCTCAACGCTTCGGCGGTCGCGGTATCGTCGGGAGGCGTGGACTTCCCCCGGGCCTACACCGTGCGCTGCCTCTCGCCGGGCATCGGCGGGGAAAATTTCAAATGGGAAGATTTCCATGAGGCAGATACCCTGCCGGAGTTGCGGGCGGAACTGTCGGCACTGGAAACAGCCTTCCAAAAGATACAGCCCCAACCGGTGGGATCGGTACAGCTCTTTGCCGGGGAGAACGTCCCGGACGGCTGGCTTCTCTGCAACGGGGCGCAATACGCCCAAAAGGATTACCCGGAACTCTATGCGGCCGTCGGTGCGGCCTTCAACCGGGCCATGTCGGAAAATGGCGTGGCTTATACCACGACTGCCGGCTATTTCCGGGTGCCCGACCTGCGCGGCCGTTTTGTCGTGGGGCGCAGCGACTCCGATGATGACTATGACGCTTTGGGGGCGGCAGGCGGAAAGAAAAACGTAACCCTCACGGCCGAAGAGTCGGGACTGCCTTTGCATACGCATACGTTTACGTGGATCTCCATTACCAACTCCGCCCCAACAGAAGCAGGGGAGGAAAATTCGCGAATGGCCCGAGGAAACACCGGGGCACTGTCTGCCGCCAAAGAGACGGAGGCCGCCGGCGGTTGGGGCGCCTCGAAGTCGCACGAGAACCGGCCGCCTTACTACACACTCAGCTACATCATCAAAGCACGATAGAATGGCAACAACAAGGGAGACATTGAAAAAATGGTTCAGCCGGGGGGCTTATCCCTCGGCCGGACAGTTCGCCGCGTGGATCGACTCGTTTTTCCACAAAGACGAAAAAATTCCGGCGGCCTCGGTCGAAGGGCTGACGGATACGCTCAACGGAAAGGCCGATGCCGCGACTGTGGATTCGATAAAAAAACAGCAGGAACAAGATGCCGGCCGTATCGGCGACCTCGAAACAGCAACCGGGGAACTGTTCCCGAAAGTTATCGATTTGGGCGAATATACCCCGGGGAAAGGTTTCTATTTGGACGAGGATTTGGAAGAAATAGCCGCAGTAATGCTTGCTGCCACCAAAGGTAAAGCCCCACTGTTATTGAAAGCGACGACGCAATTCGGGGAACCCTTGTTTTTTGGGACAGCCTCTGTAAGGATAGAAGACGGGGTGGATTACAGGCTGACCTTTTTGTTCGATAACGGACGGTCTTACTCGATTTCGTTCGAGGCGGGTTATCCTGACACGGTTACGCAGGGATTTGTGCAAAGCGGCACGATAACTTCGGAGGCTTACACGGATACGACGGATTACAAGGAAATATAACCAATAAAACATAATCACAATGGCAAAGATTAAGAAGTTAAAGGAAAACGGGAGTACGATTTATCCGGCAACGATACCGGAGGGGGTTGTTGATGTGAACGGTTTTACGCTGGCTGAACTCTTGGACGAGTTGCTGGAAGTGCTGGCCGGGGGAAGCAGGGGTAACATGGAGCTTGCTTTCAGCGACCTGCGGGCGGCTATCGGCAGTGGGGACGGGAACGACTTGTCGCGGTTCGTGGCGAAGGTGAACGCTTTCCTCGAAGATGCGGACGCTTCGGACGCGACGATCAACCGCTGGAAGGAGATCGAATCGTTCCTTGCGGGCATTACCGACACGGAGACGCTTACCGGGTTGCTGGCCGAGAACCTGCAATCGGCAAAGGGTTATGCGGACACGAAGGTGTCGAGCGGTACGGCAAACATGGTAACGATGTCGGCGAATGCCGGGGCTGCGGATCGGGTGCTGACTTCGGCCGGGACGAATAAAACGGCTAAGGATTCGGGGGTGGCTATCGGAGACTTGGCGAAAAAAGACCTCTCGAATGTGGGGGAAGAAAACCTGAGGAGCAAGGGCGTACACCCGGAAAGGGTCATAGAAATAGGCCATGGTGAAGACGGTAACATAACTGTTACGACAGATCTTGCCGACGTAAGGACCTTTATGGAAGATGCAGGTACGTATAAGGACCCGATTTACGTGAGTGATGGATTTAAGTTGCTCCCGGCTTCGGCTATTGTCAGCAACGACTCATACTATCTTGTATTTTTGGATAGTAGCAGTCTCGGCGCAGAAATCTATTCCTTGTATTTTACGAACGATGATGGTTTTTCTTTGCGGTCTCAAAAGAGATATGCCCTTTCGGATTTCCTGACCGGTGTTCCGGTTGCGACAGGTTCAACCCTCGGCGGCGTGAAGAGCGGCGGGGACATCACCGTGGGCTCGGACGGGGCGGTTACGGTGAACCAAGCCACGAAAGCGACGCAGGACAAGAACGGGGCGGACATCGCGGCCACTTATCTGAAATCGGCGGCAGTAACGGACGTAACGGATTATAAGGAGATAACGATTTGAGAAACTCGGCGGGCGGGGTTTCCGTCTGCCTTCAATACTTGAAACATGGCAAGGATAAAGAAACTGAAAGAGAACGGGAAGACAATTTATCCCGTAACAATATTAGATGCCGTCGTAGATTCCAAAACAAGCACCCCTGTAACAAAAACACGGCTCCGATACTCGCGGGCCTCGGCACATGGGCGGTATTATAAATTCATGACTTTGAAGCGAGGCCCTGAAAAAGGAATCGTGCGATTCGGCATCGAATCGCCTCTCATGGGGTACGCCGATTATATGGTGAACTGGACTTACGACACGAACACGGAAAAAGGTATGAACCCCTATTGCCTGTTTTCTACCAACACTCAAATGTACAACCGGGTGAAGCTGGTACGGACGGGTGGCAGCACATTCGACGCTTATTTCGAAAGCAATGCGGGAAACGATTACCCGGCGTTTGTGTTCATGGGCGAGGGCGGCACGACCGACAGCAGCGCCATAACGAGTTATACCGTTTCGATTGTATCGGCTATTCCCGAAGACGTTTATAAAGAAAGCACCTATGTCGGCAACATTTGTTTCGGGACGATTACCGGAACATTGGCAGGCACGGCGGAGAAAGCTGCCGGCATCTCTTTTTCCAACAACAGTGATGCCATCGACATCGACAGGTACACGCAAGGAGAGTTGGGGACTATCCATATATGGCTGAACGGGAATCAGGCGGACGGCAACGTTCCCGATTACCCGGAAAACGGCGTTGTCATACAAAGCCATTTCAGGTTCGAGAACGACGAAGGGGAATACAAATACCGGTACACGCAGATGTTCGTCGGCAAAAACGGGACTCTTTACAGCCGCACGTCGGCCGAAGACTCCACGTTGGGATTCACGCCGTCATCGTGGGAGGAGTGGAACCGGTCGGGCTGTTATTATTTCTATTTGGGAAAAATGACGGTGGGTTCTCCGGGTTCCTCGTCTACCTCTGTTACTTTCAGCAGCGGGAGCTCTGTTTTCCCGGTCATGAAGGCCTTGCTCAACTCTTATTTCCCCGGCAATGCAGGCAACCACATTCCCGATATTCAGATTTCTTTCGGCCTTGATACGTCAGCCGGCACACAGAACATCAGGGCCAAACTGCTTTCCCATTTCAGGAACACGAATGGAATCGACGGCCTGTTTTTCCTTTACCAGAACGCTTTGCACGGAGGGTCGAATTATCTGAACATACTCCGTATAACCATCGACACTTCCGGCACGGCGGCATGTGCCACCATCGATATGAAAATTTAAGATTATGTACGGATCACATAACAGCCTGACGGGCTATAAACCGATAAAATGGTGGGGACGGCTATTACAACCTTTCGCCCGCTGCCAGCGGAAGGACGTTGAGAGGCAAATCGCCTGTGGCGCACGCGCATTCGACCTGCGTGTGCGTTTCGATGGCAAGGGCGGCCTTGTGGCTTGCCACGGATTGGTCGAGTACAAGGCCGATGTTCCGGCCGTTGTGGCAAGGCTCGAAGAGGTGGGCGGCTTTTACCGGGTGGTGCTCGAAAACGTCATGGGTGGACGGAAGACAGCTGCCGACGACCTCGACAGGCTCAAAGCCATGTTCATCGACGGGAAACACCCGCACTGTCTATACGTGAGCGACAAACGGTCGTGGAACACGACCCGCAACCCGCATTGCCCGATACGCCCGGGTGAGCAGAACCGGCACGGCGGCACGGGGTGTGTCATTCCCCGCCTGTGGGTTCGGAAGTATGGACGCGACCGATACCGGCACTCGTTGAACCTGAAATGCGATGCCGATACCATTTATTGGTACGATTTCGTGTGAAAGGGGGGGCAACTCTCTGTCATTCTGAACGCAGCATAAGCGGAGTGAAGAATCTCTTGCCAAATGTTGCAGCCCTTGTGATATGATGTCATTCCGAAAGGCTTTGCCTTGAAGAATCTCCGACCAAGTGGGCATTTTGCATGAGATTCCTCGTCGGCTTCGGGCCTCGCTCGGAATGACATACGCCTCGAAAAGACAGGAGGCCTCCACCCACCGAGGCACTCG
>URHG01000006.1 GCA_900547555.1 uncultured Porphyromonadaceae bacterium
ACTATCTTCATACCCCGCAGTTCCTCAAACAGAGTGCAGCGTTGCGCGGGTCGGTGATGATTGTAGGTCCGTTGGTAGCCCGTTTCGGGAAGGCGGTGATTGCCAAACCCGGAGGGGACAAAATAGGTCGTCGTCGTCTCGATACGCACTTTTTGGGAATTCAAAAGCTCGGAGCCGAATTTTCTTACGTTCCCCAAGAACAAATCTATGAAATCTCGGCAAAGGAACTGACTGGAACATATATGTTGCTCGATGAAGCATCGGTAACCGGTACGGCCAATATTCTTATGGCGGCGGTTTTGGCAAAGGGTAAAACGACGATTTACAATGCTGCGTGCGAACCGTATTTGCAACAGCTGTCGAAAATGCTTAATGCGATGGGTGCCCGCATTTCGGGTATCGGATCTAATCTGCTCGAAATCGAAGGCGTCGATTGTTTGGGCGGTTGTAAACATACCATTTTACCCGATATGATCGAGATCGGCTCTTTTATAGGTATGGCAGCCATGACGGGGTCGGATATACGGCTCAAAAATGTATCTTCAAAAGATTTAGGTATCATACCCGACAGTTTCCGCCGACTCGGGATTCATATCGAGCAGCAAGGAGACGACTTGTACATTCCTCAGCAGGACAGTTACGAGATAGAAACATTTATAGACGGATCTATCATGACTTTTGCCGATGCACCCTGGCCGGGACTTACGCCCGATTTGCTCAGTGTATTTCTGGTCGTTGCCACACAAGCGAAAGGGAGTGTGCTGATACATCAGAAAATGTTCGAGAGTCGTCTTTTCTTTGTCGATAAACTTATCGATATGGGGGCTCAAATCATATTGTGCGACCCGCACCGTGCGGCGGTTATAGGGCAGGCCAAGGCTTATCCTTTACGTGCCGCTTCTATGGTATCGCCCGATATTCGGGCGGGGATAGCCTTGCTTATAGCCGCAATGTCGGCCGAAGGAATCAGCACGATTCATAATATCGACCAGATAGACCGGGGATACCAACGTATCGACCAGCGGCTGAATGCCATAGGTGCTTCTATAACTCGCCAATCGTGAGAGTATGATAAAACGCGACGAACTGATAAAAATAGGGGTGTTCAATAAACCTCACGGTGTACAGGGTGAATTGGCATTTACTTTTACCGATGACATATTCGACCGCAGCGAGTGTCCTTATGTCGTATGTGAGATCGATGGCATATTCGTACCCTTTTTTATCGAAGAATACCGTTTTCGTGGTGAGACGACGGCTTTGATGAAACTCGAAGATATAGATACGGAAGATGATGCCCGGGCATTTACCAATCTTGAAGTCTATTTCCCGAAGTCTTATATCGAAAGCGACGAAGATGGAGAATTATCTGCTCCCGGAGACTTCTTCTTGCATTATGCGGTTTATGATACAGATGAAGGATATTTGGGGAATATCGTCGATGTTGATATGTCTACGGCTAACGTCCTGTTTGTTGTGGAGCGGGAAAACGGGGAGGAGTTGTTGATACCGGCAACTGATGATTTGGTTGTTTCTGTCGATGAGAAGGCAAAGAAAATCGAGATGAATATTCCCGAAGGGTTGCTCGATCTTTGAATTCTGGTTAAGGAAAAAGAGCGAAAAGAATTTGAACGAGAACGGCGTGAAACCCGTATCGAAAAGAATTCTGATAAAAAACGGAGAAGGAGAGGTGTAAATAAAAAGAAAATGATTATATTTGCACTCGTTTTTGGAAAACCTCTTTGGAGTGATGCTCGAGTGGTTGAAGAGGCACGCCTGGAAAGCGTGTAATCGGCAAAACCGGTTCGGGGGTTCGAATCCCCCTCACTCCGCTAAAAAAAGTGCAGATAATCAATGAATTCATGATTGTCTGCACTTTTTATTTATGTGTTTTTTACAGTAAAATCGGGAAATAAAATATATTTACGGGAAGATATACGTGCAAAATATGTGCCGCTATTCGTTTTATTTACAGACTACAATGTTTTTCGTGTGCAAACTATTTATCATTCCCCGGGTATTTCTTCTATGCAGTAAAATTAGCAATGATTCTCCCGATGATATAGGCAGGTTTTTCGCGTAATATTGGGGTCTTTTATACCATTCGGGGTTAATCATCTAAACCCAATCTTTTCCGGTGTTCCGCCCTCCTTTGTCTTTTTTTTCGTTCGTTCATAGCATTTCCGATATAAAATAAGATTACACCCAATAATGCACCTATTGCTAAGGCGATACCCATAATTTTAAACCCATCATTACCTAATAGTAGGCAAACAAAGATAATCAGGCATAAAAAAGTAATAAACGGCATAGTGTTAATATTTTAAATGTTTAGCAAATTAATATTTTAAAAAGATTCTCCAATTTCGGGCAATGTACGCACCAACGAATAATCCTGCAATATAGCTAATAATAACTATTTCTACCATTTTATTTGATTCTTTTTTTAATCGTTCAAGCCGTTTGTGCGATTATGGAGACATGTTGCTTCTTTAAGTTTTTTAGTTTATTCAAAAAACTATTGTTTCAATCAATGGTATTATTTAAATTATTAATTATTCAGTTATCGATTTTGGTATGGCTTATAACTTGCGTTATCTTTGCGAAAAATTCTGTAAACGGTTTATCATGTCGAAAAAAATGTTCCTATTATTCTTTGCCCTCTTTCCCTTTTCGCTGAAAGTGTTGGCCTATGATTTTGAGAATGCGGGAATTTATTATACAATAAGCTCACGTCAGAAATATACGGTAGAAGTAACGGCGTCTCCGCAACAAAGATCTGCTTATCGAGGAGAAGTCGTTGTACCACCTTCGGTCGTTTACGAAGGGAAAACCTTTCGGGTTACAGAGATTTCCAAGAGGGCGTTTCAGGGTTGTGCACAGCTCGTTTCACTTACCGTACCGGCCTCGGTAGTCGAAATCGGTGATTCCGCTTTTTTTGCTTGTACAGGGTTGAAATATTTGGTACTTGAAGATAGCGACAAACCTCTCCGGGTCGGCAGCAATAGCTATCATGGGGTTTCGGCCGGACAAGCAATTTTCCATGATTGCCCGTTGGAAACACTTTATTTGGGGCGGGAGTTGCAATACGAAGGTGGGTTCTTTTATGGATATTCCCCGTTTTATAAGAAAAAAGAACTGTCATTGGTCGTTGTCGGAGACGGTGTGCGTACATTGGAAAATCGGGCTTTTTACGGCTGTGAATCGTTGACATCGGTAACGATCGGCGGGCGTGTCGTATCGGTAGGAAATTTTGCTTTTTATGCTTGCAAGATGTTGAAAGAGTTGGTTGTGAAGGAAGGAAACCTTCCTCTCGAAATAGGAACCAACGGCAAAGGCAAAAATCTTTTCAGCGATGCACCGTTGGAAATGCTTTATTTGGGACGGGACTTGCATTATCCCGAGAGTGTGGGAGAAATCTATAATCCGTTTTTCCAAAAAGAAACATTGCGTACGGTTACCATTGGCGAGTCGGCCCGGGAGATTGGATCACATGCTTTTCAAGGTTGTCGTTCTCTTGTTTCGTTTACAGTAGGAAGCGGAGTGGAGCGAATCGGTAATCAGGCTTTCAGCGGCTGTATTTCACTCAGGGAGCTTTTCTTTAAGGATAGTGAGACCTCCCTGTTTCTCGGTGTCAATCGCCATTCGAAGTCGAGTAAAGGTGAAGCCCTTTTTTTTGATTGCCCCATTGAAACCCTTTATTTGGGGCGTACGCTCGATTATTCAACCAGTTATTTCGATGGGTATGCACCTTTTTATGACCAACAGCATTTGCAATCGGTCGTAGTGGGAGAAGAGGTTGTTTCGTTGGGCGATCGTCTTTTTTTCGGTTGCCATTCGTTGTCGACTGTTACGATAGGGGGTGCTGTCGAGTTTATCGGTAATTATGTTTTTAAAGAGTGCGCTGCACTTACCGAGGTCGTTTTTCGAGATGGGGAGTTGCCCCTGTATGTGGGATATAATAAGTTTTCCCCCAACGGAATAGGAGAGCCGTTGTTTTCCGACAGCCGATTACATTCCCTTTATTTGGGCCGGACTTTGGCATACAATATGAGCCGTTTTTACGGTTTATCGCCTTTTTACCAGCAGACCGAGCTTTCGTCTGTAACCGTCAGCGGCTATGTCATGCAACTGCCGCAGAATATTTTTTATAATTGTTCGGCACTTACCGAGTTGGTGATTCCGGGTAATGTATCGGCGATTGATAATGCTGCATTTGCCGGTTGTACGTCATTGAAAAAACTGGAATTGAAAGACGGGAGAGCTCCATTGTCGTTGGGTTATAATCTTTTTTCGGAAATAGAGGGACAGACATTGTTCCATGATACTGCCGTCGAAATGCTTTATTTAGGTCGTAATCTGCAATTTTTGCCGGGAGAGGAGTACGGAGGAGCTCCGTTTTCCCGAATGAAAAAATTACGGAGTGTTGAGGTTGGAGATGAGGTAACGGTTATTCCTGACGACCTGTTTAAGAATTGTCCCGTTCTTGAATCGTTCGTTGTAGGGAGAGCTGTGGAGGCGATCGGCAATCGGGCTTTTCAAGGCTGTGATAACCTATCCCGTTTGGTTTTTCGAGATGGAGATAAGCCGCTTTTATTGGGTTATAACGTATATGCACCGGCCGGGATTGGTCGTTCTATTTTTTATGACAATCCTATACAGGAACTTTATCTCGGTAGGGAACTGCGTTATCCCGACACGATATATTACGGTTACGCTCCGTTCTATCGGAAAGAAACGTTGACCGAAGTAACTATTGGCGCGGGAGTGTCGGTTGTCGGAGATCGGTTGTTTTACGGCTGTACGCAGTTGGATAATTTACAGGTTGAAGGAACGCTTTCTGCCGTAGGAGCTTACGCTTTTTACGGTTGTCCGGTAAAGGAATAATACGTTTTCTCTTTTTAAACTTTTTAGCATGTTTTCTTGTTTGGGTAGAACAATCCCTAAATAAGAAAAGAAATGAAACGTATTTTTGTTTTCGCCTTATGTCTCTTAGGCTGTTGCGTTGTGCTTTCGGCACAGAATTACAACAAAAAAGAGGTAAAAAGTTTGCAGAATTTCCTGAATCAGCCATCGGCCAAAGAAAAACCGAATCATGCACAGTTTAAGCGAATAAACTTGAACGACCCGTCTACTTGGGAGGGGGTAACGTGGGAAAACGGCCGTGTTACCGCTATCGATTGGCGGGGACGGGGGCTGGCCGGAGATCTCTCGGTCGATAATTTTTCGCAGTTGCAGCGAATCGATGTTACGTCGAACCAACTCACCTCGCTTTCTGCATCGAAGTGTTCTTCGCTGGCGACAATCGAAGCCGGACGGAATAAGTTGTCGTCTATCAACCTTTCGGGGTGTACGGCATTGCGTACATTGAACTGTTTCAGAAACCGTCTTGCCGATATTGATCTGTCATCTTCTATGGGCATCATGTCGCTCAATTGTGCCGATAACCTTTTTGTAGAACTCTCTGTCGCACATGCCGACTCATTGAAAACCCTTAATGCACAAGGATGTCATCTCGAAATCTTGTCGGTTGACAGTTGTGTCAATCTGCGGAATCTTTACTGCGGATATAACCGTATTTCGGTATTGAGGTTGATCGATGTTCCTGCATTGGAAACTTTGAATATGGATAATAATAATATTGTGCAGTTTTATGTTACCGGGCAGCCTAATCTTTACTATTTTTCTTGCAGCGGCAATAATATGACGGTTTTGAAGATGACCGATTGTGAGTCGTTGTCGAGTGTCGATTGTTCGAACAATCATATTGCGACGCTTGATTTTTCGGGATCGGATAATCTGACGACCATGAATTGCTCGAACAATAATCTGACACGTCTCGATTTGAGTAACTTTCAGATGTTGCAGAGTGTAAATTGCAGTCAGAATCAGATCAATGTAATCGATGTGTCGTTTTGTCCCAACCTTATGACGTTGAATTTCCGGGGAAATCCTTTGGTAACGTTATATACGATGGGTGACTACAGTTTGAGAATGATTTCTGGTATTTGGTCGTATTGAGTAGCGGGAGAATAGGGGAAAGGAGTTTATTCCGCTATTCAAAAGACGAGCCGCCCAAAATCTTGGGCGGCTCGTTACATTTATGATTTATCAGGTTGTTATTATCCTCGGATCGCTTTGATACCGGGTAATTCGCGGCCTTCGATACATTCGAGCAGGGCACCGCCTCCGGTCGATACGTAGCTTACCTTGTCGGCCATGCCGAATTTATTGATGCAGGCAACCGAGTCTCCGCCACCGATGAGGGAGAATGCTCCTGCTGCGGTGGCATCGACGATGGCTTGTGCGATAGCCCGGGAACCGGCCTCGAAGTTGGAGAATTCGAATACTCCGGCAGGACCGTTCCACAAAATGGTTTTCGAGGCTTTGATGACGTCGCCCAGCTTCTTGGCCGAGTCGGGACCGAGGTCGAGACCCATCCAGCCATCGGGAATGTCGCTGTTTTTGCAAACTTGTGTCTTGGCCTCATTCGAGAAACTGTCGGCTGCAATGCAGTCGGTCGGCAATACGAGATTTACCCCCAATTCTTTGGCTTTGTTCATGATGCTGGTGGCTGTTTCGAGCATATCGTCTTCACACAAAGAGTTTCCGATTTTCCCACCCATAGCCTTGGCGAAAGTGAAAGCCATACCACCGCAGATAACGAGATTATCGACTTTGCTCAACAGATTTTCGATAATCGTGATTTTGGAAGAAACTTTTGAACCACCGATGATAGCCGTTACGGGATGTACGGGGTTTTTCATCACTTTTTCTACCGATTCCACCTCTTTTTGCATCAGGTAACCGAACATTTTATTCTCCGGCGAGAAGTAGTCGGCGATAAGAGCGGTAGAGGCGTGTGCGCGGTGAGCCGTGCCGAATGCGTCGTTTACATATACGTCGGCAAGCTCGGCCAAGTGTTTGGTAAATTCTTTTTGGCTTTCTTTGACCGCTTTTTTGGCTGCGGCTTTTTCTTCGTCGCTGGCATCGTCGGCGAGACCTCTGGGCTTACCTTCCTCTTCGGCATAGAAGCGGAGATTTTCAAGAACGAGGACTTCACCCGGTTTGAGTTCTGCAACGGCTGCTTTTACAGCATCGCCTTGACAATCATTGACAAATTTGACGGGTTGTCCCAGCAGTTCCGACAGATGGTTGACAATATGTTTGAGAGAAAATTTGTCTTCCGGGCCTTTTTTAGGACGACCCAAGTGTGAACCGATAATGATGCTTCCGCCATCAGCCAGAATTTTTTTCAGCGTAGGCAGGGCCGCACGCATACGGGTATCGTCGGTGATATTCAAGTTCTCGTCGAGAGGTACGTTGAAATCGACACGTACAAACGCCTTTTTACCGGCGAAATTGAAATTGTCAAGTGTTTGCATATCTATTTGTTTTTAAAGGATTCTTTTTTCTTTTGCTTGCAAAAATATAAAATGTTTGTGTTTGCGCTGACGTATGCGTTTAAAAACCGGGTAACGATTTTAACAAATTTAGCACGGCGCAAACGAAAGTACTATATCAACCCTTTTTGCGTCAATAAAGTTTCCATCTCTTGCTGTATTTTTTCTGCTTCCCTACGCGCAGCATCGGCGAATGATTCGCTTTTGTCGGTGTAGATGATACCGCGCGACGAGTTTACGAGTAGTCCGCATCTGTCGTTCATGCCATATCGGGCTACTTCTTGCAGGCTTCCGCCTTGCGCTCCCACACCGGGAACGAGCAGGAAATGATCGGGGACTATACGGCGCACATCGGTAAATAATTTCCCTTGCGTTGCACCCACGACAAACATCAGTTGATCATCGGTTGCCCAGTTTTGGGTTACCCGCAGCACTTTTTCAAAAAGACGTTCGCCGTTATTGTCTGTCGTGAATTGAAAATCTTGCGAACCTTTGTTCGAGGTCAGTCCCAGTACGATGACCCAATGTCCCGGATAGTTGAGAAACGGCTTTACGCTGTCTTCACCCATGTAGGGGGCTACCGTTACAGAATCGATGTCGAGATGTTCAAAAAAACTACGAGCATACATTTCCGATGTGTTGCCTATGTCGCCGCGTTTGGCATCGGCAATGATAAATTGGTCGGGGTAGTTTTCTTTGATATAACGGACGGTTTTCTCAAAGGCTTTCCAGCCTTCGATACCGAGACTTTCGTAAAATGCCAGATTCGGTTTGTATGCTACGCATAAGTCGGCCGTAGCATCGATTATCGCCTTGTTGAATGCGAAGATAGGATCATCGTTCTGTAAAAGGTGTTGCGGTATTTTTTTGATGTCGGTATCGAGGCCGACACAAAGAAATGATTTTTTTCGGCAGATATGTTCGACAAGTTGTTGTTTGTTCATTTTAGAGTAAAATTGGAATAAAATATTTTTTACAATTCGCTTTCTTTCAGACGTTCGGCATTTTCGGCGACGATAAGATGGTCGATGCAATCTTGAATATCGCCATCCATAAATGCCGACAAGTTGTAAATGGTGTAGTTGATGCGATGGTCGGTAATGCGCCCCTGCGGATAATTGTAGGTGCGGATCTTGGCCGAACGGTCGCCGGTCGACACCATCGTTTTACGTTTGCTGGCAATGTCGTCGATATATTTCTGGTGCTCTTTGTCATAGATGAAAGTACGGAGACGAGAGAGCGCACGCTCTTTATTTTTGGGTTGGTCGCGTGTTTCGGTACATTCGATCAGAATCTCCTCGACTTCGCCTGTGTTGGGATTTTTCCAGTTATACCGTAAACGTACGCCCGATTCCACTTTATTGACATTCTGCCCGCCTGCGCCGCCGCTTCGGAATGTATCCCATTTGATTTCACCTTCGTTTATCTCTACGTCGAATGGTTCGGCTTCGGGCAGTACGGCGACCGATGCAGCCGATGTATGTACCCGGCCTTGCGTTTCTGTTGCAGGGACACGTTGCACGCGGTGAACTCCCGATTCGTATTTCAGCGTACCGTAGACTTTTTGTCCCGATACCGAGCAGATGATTTCCTTGAACCCTCCGGCAGCCCCCTCGCTTGCACTCGATATTTCGAGTTTCCAGCCTTTCATTTCACAGTATTTTGCATACATGCGGAATAAGTCTCCGGCAAACAAGGCCGCTTCATCGCCGCCTGTTCCTCCACGTATTTCGAGTATGGCGTTGCGGTCGTCTTGCGGGTCGGCCGGGACGAGCAGGAGTTTTATCTCCTCTTCGATGGAGGGAATTTGCGATTGACTGTTGTCCAATTCTTCCCGGGCCATTTCACGCATCTCGGGATCATTCTCGCTATCTAGTATTTCCCGAGCCTCATCTATATTTCTCAGTAGACCGGCGTAGCGTTTGCGGGCATTGTCTATTTTTTCGAGGTCGCTGTATTCTTTGGTGAGTTTGGCAAAGCGTTTCCGGTCGTTGATGACTTCGGGGTCGGTGATAAGCGTACTTACTTCTTGAAAACGCAATGACAAACCTTCTAATTTTTCTAATAACTTATTGTCGCTCATAAATTGGCAATTTGAGCGCAAATATACAAAATCACCACGGAACTTTTACATCGAGGCGGAACTAAATTCGTCTCTATCGACAGTCGGTTTTTCTTATTGTTTTTGACGGGAGGGATAAGACCGGTTTATTTATTCCATATCTTCGTTGTGGAATTTATGTTTTTTATTACCGAAAGTAAAGCGGTAATTTATAATGAAATGGAATATGTTTCCGGTTTCGACACGAGATTTGCTTATATGCGATTTATAGGTATAGGTCAACTGTTCGTATTCGGTATCGTATGCACCTTTGAAAAACGGATTATAGGTATAAAAACTGAAATTCCAGTTGTCGATATTGTACGTAACTTGTATGTTCACGCCTATCTGTCGAGATGATAGTACGGTTGTGGACGGGTTGAAATTTTTATTGATGTAACTGCAACTGGCGTTGACCGAAAAACCTTTGTACATAAAATATGTATATCCGCCGATTCCGAAAAAAGCATTGTAATGAAAATTTTTCCATAACGAAGAGCTCATATGGGCGTATGCTCCTTCTGCACCTACGACCAGTCGCTGAGGAATGATTTCATATTGTACGTTTAGACCGTATTGTTGCGAGAAGGCGAGTCCTCCGTTTTCTTTTCGGGAGATGAACATGCCCTGTTTTTCTGTGTAATCGATCTTTTCATACATGGTTCGGGTCTTGCCATTGTTTTGGATATAAGGCATCAGTGTGAGATTGTTTCGGGTCCATGTATAGCTGATCCGGCCGTTGAATTTCCATTCGTTTTTCAGCGCGGGATTGCCTGTGTGGAGCATATATTCGTTGTCTTTGTATTCTGTGGCGGTCATGTCCGAGGCAGAGGGTTGCGTACTTTTAAAAGAGGCCTTTATTCGCAAGTTATGCGCTTTTTTCGTAAAAGTGAGTTGTAGGGAGGGTATGAACTGGTGGTCGAATGACGACCGGTTTCTCGTCCGGCTGAACGATAATTGTTCGGCCAAACGGAATTGTAAATTCAACCTGTTTTTTATCCGATAATCATAAGTGGCGTATAAACGAGTGTTGCCTCGGTTCAGATAGACGTCCGATACGTTTCCTTCCCGAGTGTTACGGTCGTTGGTACGAGTAAAGTCCTGATAACCTTCCACACTGAGAGAAGAACGGTTCTTGAATGTTTTGCTGTAACTGGTTTTGAAACTCGTATGCCAACTTTTCTCATCGGTGGCGTTGCTGTAAGACGAGGTTATCACGTCGTCGGTGTGGTAGGCATACCAGCGTTTGTAATCGTTGTTACCGCGATTTCCATACCATTCTACCCGTAGGCGTTGTTCGTTTTTCAGTACACGGTTATACCGCATTCTCAGGGCAGGTTGTAAATCGAGGGAATGCTTGTTCTCCCGGCGGGTATAGATTCCCGGCATATTGCTGAATGTTTCACGAGTCCATGTATCGCTTCTTTCCATATTCCTGTTCATGCGGAGAGAAGAATAGAACGTTTGCTTTTTATCTTTATAGATGTAGTTGAAATAGCTGCTTAGATAATTGTTGGTTTCTTTCGAAGGAAGTTCGTTCGAGGTGTTGATGATCGTTTGTTCCGGGAGTCCATAAGTCGTTTCGGTGTAACTCTTGTTACGGTCTTTGGCATGGGTATATTTATCCGATACAGAGAGGGCGAACTCCGATTTCCCTTGAAAATATTGAATCGTTCCGCGACCGCCTCCGTAAGGTCTGTTCAGTTGTTCTTTTCCGTTGAGGGCGACCGATCCGGCATAGTCGCGTTCTTTCAATATATAGTCGAGAACGACATCGGCTTCCGGGTAATCCGAACGGCCGTTGGGATAGAAGTCTACCCGTTTGATGTCTCGTGGATTCAGATTGTTTACTTCTTCTTGTGTCGCTTCCATTCCGTTGATGCAGAAGAATATCTCCTGATCGAGATAGGTGGGTGTGGAATTCTGCATATTCGCTTTTACTCCGGGTATCATCAAAGATGTCAAGGCGCTGTATCCGTCGTATGCATGGCGTAATTGTTCCCGGGTAGGATACACCATTGTTTTGTCTTCGGTACGCACGGTTTGTTTCCCTATTACGGTAACCTCTTGTACTTGTATGGTATTTTCACTCAGGGTAATGTCTCCGAGACGGATAAGTTTTTCTTCTGTGGGATTCAGTATGAGGGTCAGTTCTTTGTACCCGAGGTAATTGATGCGGAGACGAAGCGCCCTTTTCCCTTCGGGTACATGCAAGGTAAAGTTGCCTTTGCTATCGGTTACGGTACTTTTTGTAAGCAAAGAATCATTATTGAAGCAACGTACGGCGGCTCCTATCAGGTCGTTTCGTTGGCTATCGAGTACATGACCTTCTATTTTTATTTCTTGGGCAGATAAAGTGGTAACAAGTAAAAGGCAAAGAAAAAAAAGTATGGATTTTGACATGGTATTTGAGAATGAAATATATTCTTTTTTAAACAAAAGTAATGAACGAACAAAAAATGTTTAGGATAATTATCTATGATTTTATCATGATATACCGAAAACTATATTTTTATTTTGGTGGGTTATGTAGGCTGTCATAAATAATATTTTGAAGAATTGTTTAATGTGCATATCCATGATTATATTTTTGTCGTTAGACGTATGTCGATTATAAAAAAGTTTCTCCGACGGGTTTTATTTTTCTGCGAAATAAAAAGGGGCTGCCGAAACATTGGCAACCCCTTTTATAAAGGAAATTGGTTTTATGATTATGCTTTATCGTTACATTCTTTGGGTATGGAAAGGTCTATCGGGTGGGAGACTTTTTCTTGAAGCAGGGCGATGTCGAGAACCTCTTTTATATCGTGTACATAGTAGAACTTCAATCCTTTAAGATAGTTTTCTTTGATATCTTCGATATCTTTTCGGTTTTCTTCGCAGAGAATAATCTCTTTGATACCGGCACGCTTTGCCGCAAGAATTTTTTCTTTGATACCCCCGACTGGCAATACGCGGCCTCGGAGTGTGATTTCTCCCGTCATGGCAAGATGAGCCCGTACTTTACGCTGGGTGAATGTCGAGGCGATAGATGTTACCATCGTAATTCCGGCCGATGGTCCGTCTTTGGGTATGGCCCCTTCGGGTACGTGGATATGCAGATTCCAGTGGTTGAATACGTCGTAGTCGATTCCCAGTTGGTCGGCGTGGGCTTTGACATATTGCAAAGCGATAACGGCGGATTCTTTCATTACATCTCCCAAATTTCCCGTGAGCGTAAGTTTCTCGCCCTTGTTGCGGCTCAAACTCGATTCGATATAAAGAATTTCTCCTCCGACGGCCGTCCATGCGAGACCGGTTACTACACCGGCGTAGTCATTCCCCTCATAGCGGTCGCGCATGTATTCCTTCATGCCGAGGTATTCCGTCAGTTCGTCTATGGGTAATTCATGGCTCCATTGTTCGCCCGACGCTTTTTTTCGAGCAACCTTTCGCATGATTTTCGCGATTTTTTTATCGAGTTCCCGTACACCCGATTCCCGTGTGTACGATTCGATAATGGCAGCCATCGTTTTCTTGGGAATATCGAGATCGTCTTTGCTCAAACCATGTTCTTCGAGCTGTTTGGGGACGAGATGGCGTCGGCCTATCTCGATTTTTTCTTCCTGTATGTAGCCCGAGACTTCGATGAGCTCCATACGGTCGAGCAGTGGCCGCGAGATGGTGTTCAGGTTGTTGGCTGTGGCAATAAACAATACTTTCGAGAGGTCGTAATCGATATCCAAATAATTATCGTGAAACGCATTGTTCTGTTCCGGGTCGAGCACTTCGAGAAGTGCCGATGCCGGGTCGCCCTTGAAGTCGTTGCCTATTTTGTCGATTTCGTCGAGAACGAATACCGGATTGGAGGCTCCTGCTTTCTGTATACCCTGAATGATTCGTCCCGGCATAGCTCCGATATAAGTACGGCGATGCCCTCGTATTTCGGCCTCGTCGTGCAGACCGCCTAATGAGACACGTATATATTTGCGGTTCAGGGCGGCGGCGATCGATTTGCCCAAAGAGGTTTTTCCCACACCCGGAGGACCGTACAGGCAGATGATGGGAGCTTTCATGTCTCCCCGTAATTTGAGTACGGCAAGGTGTTCGATAATGCGCTCCTTGACTTTTTCGAGGCCGTAATGGTCTTTGTCGAGTTGCCGTTGGGCATTTTTCAAATTGAAGTTATCTGTCGTGTATTCACCCCACGGCAAGTCGGTCAACGTTTCGAGGTAGTTGTACTGTACCGAAAAATCGGGAGATTGGGGATAAAGTCGTTCCAGTCGACGTAGCTCTTTATCGAATACTTCTTGGACTTCTTTACTCCATTTCTTTTGCGCCGCTTTTTGCGAAAGCTCCTCGATATCTTGCTCTTGGCTATTGCCTCCCAACTCGTCCTGTATGGTTTTTATCTGTTGTTGCAGGAAATGTTCGCGTTGTTGCTGGTTGATATCGGCACGGGTTTTCGATTGGATATCGGCTTTTATTTCGAGTAGCTGAGCTTCTTTGCGTAGGGCGGCATAGAGGGCGAAAGCACGCTCTTTTACCGTCGGAATATCGAGAAAATCTTGTTTCTGTTGCGGCGTAAAAGGAATATTCGTGCACAAGAAATTGACGAGATAGAGCATATTACCCATATTGCGCAAGGCAAAAATGAGTTCTCTCGGCGGTTCGGGCATCGCCTTCAACACATCGAGCGTAATGTCTTTCAATGCATCGAGCAGCGCTTCGAATTCCTTGTCGTTTTCTTGGGGCATAATTTCGGGTCGGAACGTGATATTTCCGGTAATGTACGGAAAATACGACGTAACCTCATCGAGGTGAAAACGTTGTTTCCCTTGTAAAATGACTGTCGTATTGCCGTCGGGCATTTCCAGTATCTTGACGATTTCTCCCATAGAACCGATAGGATAGAGGTCGTCGGTTTCATCGGGATCGTCTTTGTACATGTCCTTCTGGCAGACAACGCCGATGAGTTGTTTCTTTTTGGCGGCTTCGCGTACCAGTTGCAGCGACTTGGCCCTGCCTACGGTAATAGGAAGGGTTACGCCGGGAAATAACACCATGTTGCGTAAGGGGAGAATCGGTAATTTTTTTTCGTCGAGACCCGGACATTCGATATCGGGCGATCCGTCGATTTCGGCAAAAATCGTGCCAATATTGGTATTCTCGTCGGTATCGAAAAAGAGGTTTTTATCAGATGAAATCATAGTTAATCGTATTTGTCATTTTGTCAGGTTTCGGTTTATTCAGCACTTTGCTGCACAAATTAGCTTATCTTTCTAAATAGCAATTGACGTGCCAAAGTTAATGATTCTTTATCGACTATGGGTATTATTATATATTTTTGTTTATTTGCCGACGAAAAAGTCCCGAATAATATGAGCAATCCCTATTTCCGGTTCAAACAATTTACCGTATGGCATGACCGGTGTGCCATGAAAGTTGGTACCGACGGTGTTTTGATAGGTGCGTGGTGCGATGTCGTTGCATGTAGCCGCATTCTTGATATCGGGTGTGGAACTGGCCTTATATCTTTGATGGTTGCCCAAAGGACTCCTGATAAGACAATGATAGAGGGTGTGGAAATCGATGTTGTCGCGTCAGGACAAGCTGTCGAGAATGTCGGTCGTTCGCCGTGGAAAGATAAGATCAGGATTCATGCTTCCGATTTTCTCGATTTCGCAACTTCTGCAACCGCCCGCTACGACCATATTGTATCGAATCCGCCTTATTTTGAAAAATCGCTTTTGCCCGAAGATGCAGCCCGTCTCACAGCCCGACATACCGAATGTCTTACTTATGAGTCGCTTTTGCGTGGGGCTGTGTCGCTCTTGCTTCCCGGGGGACGTATATCGCTTATATTTCCGGCCGGATTATATGATTCGGTTTCTGCCATAGCCCGGGAGTGCGGACTTTTTATCCGGCGTATCATGTGGGTGAGCGGTCGGGAAGGTATGTCCCCCAAGCGGGTGATGGTAGAGTGGGGAAACATGCCGTCCGAGATTAGAGAGGAACACACTTTGGCGATCGAGACGGCACCGTTGCAATGGACGCCCGAATATATCGATTTGACGCGCGATTTTTATTTACAGTTGTGATAAGAGAAAAGGGAATATGTGTTTTTGACATATCCCCTTTTCTGTCGAAGGTTTGGGTGTTACTTGATATTTTCCCGTAATTGCGTGAGGTATTTTTTCATTCCTGCACTATCTTTTTGCTTGATGATATTTTGGAGTGTCGACAACTGTTCTTGTATTTTTTCCAGTTGCTCTCCGGTGTGGGGATTGAAGAGAATTTCGGTAAGCAGATAGTCGTCTTCCGATAACAGGCCTCGGGCGATATTCATGTGTTTTTTGAATGTCGTGCCCGGAGCGTCTTGATGTTTCATCGTGGCGGCGAATACCATCGTCGAAACAAACGGGATAGAAAGCGAATAAGCTATCGTCTCGTCGTGTTGCTTGAATGTGTATTCGAAGATGTTGAGGTGCAAACGGCTGTATAGGTCTTTGAAAAAGACTTTTCCCAAATGATCCGACTCGGTGATGATGATGGCGTTTTCTTCGGACAGACTGCCGAGGTTGGCAAACGTGGGGCCGAACATCGGGTGTGTCGAAACGAAAGGCCGTTTGGCTTTCTTGTAAAATTCGGGAAGCCCGGTCTTTACCGAGGCTATGTCGGATATGATACAAGATTCGGGAATGTGCGGCAGAACCGATTCGAACGCGGAAATTGTGTATTTGACCGTTGCGGCGTTGATGAGCAGTTCGGGTCTGAAAGCCTCGATTTCTTCCATCGTCGTCATGCGTTGCGTGTTGAATGTGAAACGCAGCCGTTGAGGGTCGGTGTCATATATGGCGACTTCGTGTTCGAAACTCAATACGTCGGAGAAAAACGAACCCATTTTCCCGGCACCTAAAATCAGAATCTTCATTTCGATATTATTTGTTGATGATGACCATTTGTTGACGTATCGACTCTTCGTGGATCGCAGCCAAAATAGTTTTCATAAACTCTCCGTCCATATCCATGTTACAAGCTTGTTCCACGCGTTTGTTCAAGATTTCATCATAACGGGTAGCCTGTAAAATAGGCATATCATGCTCTTTTTTATACAGCCCGATTTCGCGTGAGATGCGCATACGTTTTGCCAACAGGTCGAGCAGCTGGTTATCGAGTTCATCGATTTGCCGACGCAGTTCGTTGAGGTTTTCGGTACTTTGTGATGTTTCCCTTATGATAAGCATATCGAGAATATAAGCTAAGACGTCGGGGGTAACTTGTTGCGATGCGTCGCTCCATGCACAATCGGGGTTACAGTGCGATTCGATGATGAGCCCGTCAAATCCGAGATCCATAGCTTGCTGGCTGAGCGGAGCTATAAGATCTCGTTTCCCGCCTATGTGGCTGGGGTCGCATATAATGGGAATATTCGGAAACCGGCGGCGCAGTTCGATGGGAATGTGCCATTGGGGGAGATTCCGGTAGATACGTTTATCGTATGCGCTGAATCCCCGGTGAATGACACCTATTTTACGTATTCCGGCATTGTAGATGCGTTCTACGGCACCGATCCATAATTCAAGGTCGGGATTGACCGGGTTTTTGATAAGGATAGGTATGTCCACGCCTTTCAATGCATCGGCTATCTCTTGCATCGAGAAAGGATTCGCCGCAGTACGGGCACCTATCCAAAGAATATCCACACCGTATTTGAGTGCTTCGAATACATGGTATTGATTGGCCACTTCGGTCGAAACGTACATGCCTGTTTCTTCCTTCACACGTTTCAGCCAAGGCAGTCCGATACTGCCTACACCTTCGAAACCTCCCGGTTTGGTACGAGGTTTCCATATTCCGGCACGGAATATTTTGATACCTTGTGCGGCCAGCTCTTTGGCGGTTTCGAGTACTTGGTCTTCGGTCTCGGCGCTGCATGGGCCGGCGATGACGAGCGGGCGTTTGTTTTCGATACCCGGTAGGGTAATCGGTTCCAGATTCATAATTGTGTCTGCCATAGAATAGGAGTATTTTGTTGTTATTATATTCTGATGTGGTTTTTGATACGTTTGAGGGATTCTTCCAATGCTGTTTTATCGGCGCAGAGCGAAATGCGGACATAGCGTTCTCCCTGACTGCCGAATATGATTCCCGGAGTGATAAAAACATGTGCCTCATACAATACTTTATCAGCCAGTTCTGCTCCGTCTTTCACGTTATCCGGAATCTTTGCCCACAGGAACATGCCTCTTTGGTTTTTGTCGAAAGTGCAGCCGAGAGCTTCTACGATTTTTTCGGCGATGCCTCGGCGCTCTTGATAAATCATGTTGTTGCCTTCGTACCAAGATGCCGGCAGAGACAAGGCGTGGGCGGCGGCTTCCTGCATGGGACGGAAAGTCCCCGAGTCGATATTGCTTTTCACGCGCAATATCCAAGATACGAATTGAGCATTCGAGGCCAGCATGCCTACGCGCCAGCCAGGCATATTGTGCGATTTGCTCATCGAGTTCATTTCGATACAGATTTCTTTTGCTCCCGGGATCGACAACAGGCTCAGCGGAGTGTCGTTGAGAATGAAGCTATAAGGGTTGTCGTTGACGATGATGATGTTGTGGCGACGTCCGAAATCGACCAGCTTCTCGAATAATTCACGGCTTGCTTGTGCGCCGGTAGGCATGTGCGGGTAGTTTACCCACATGAGTTTTACACCCGAGAGATCGGCTTTTTCCAAACTTTCGAAGTCGGGTTGCCAATTGTTTTCTTCCCGCAGTTCGTAAGGAAGAATACGGGCTTCGGCCAGTCGGCTTACCGATGTATAAGTAGGATATCCGGGATTCGGGACCAATACTCCGTCTCCGGGATTGAGAAATGCCAAAGAAATGTGCAGGATTCCCTCTTTCGACCCGATGAGCGGTTGTATTTCATTGGCCGGATTGAGATCTACTCCGTACCATTTTTTATACCAGTCGGCAAATGCCTGCCGCAATTCGGGAATACCCACATACGGTTGGTACCCGTGCGTATTGTCTTTGTGGCTTTCACGACAGAGCGTTTCGATGGTTTCGCGATGAGGCGGACGGTCGGGACTGCCTATTCCGAGACTGATGACGTTGAGGCCCCGGGCATTCATGTCGGCAACCTCTTTCAGCTTTTTCGAGAAATAATATTCGCTGATTTGGTTTACTCGGTTGGCGGGTGTTATATTACAAGTCGTTTTTAGATTCGGCATATTCTCCAAGTATTTTAAGTTCTTTGATAAGGGGGGTAATCGCATCGACTGCCTGACGGTATCGCAAACGGTCTTCATATACGACGTCGATATAGAATTGGTATTCCCATTCGCGTCCGATGATGGGGAGAGACTGTATTTTTGTCAGGATCATTTTGTAATAAGAGAGTATCGATAGAACCTGAGACAAGCTGCCTTCGGTATGCGGGAGGGTAAATACGAGGCTCGATTTGTTGCAGGCCTTGTTTTTGCGCAATTCGTCGGCATGCCAACGATTGGCCAAAATCAGAAAACGGGTGGAATTGTGTTTGTTGGTTTCGATGCCCTCTTGCAGAATTTTCAATCCGTACATGGCCGCTACGTCTTTGCCGCAAATGGCGGCATGTCCGCGCAGTTTGTTCTCGAAAATATCTTCTGCACTCTTGGCTGTATCTTCGGCTTCCACAGCTTTGATATTGGGGTGGGCGTTCAAGAACTCTCTACATTGCATGAGTGCTATGGGGTGGGAGCTTACCTCTGTTATATCTTCCCAATTGTCTTCGGGCAGACACATGATTGAGTGTGAAATGTGCAGGCGGGCTTCCCCGATGATTTGCGTGTCGCTTTCGCGCAAGAGTTCGTGATTTTGCAGTAAGCTCCCAGCTATGGTATTTTCGATGGCCATGAGTCCGATGACAGAATCGTCTTTTTTTATCATCGAAAAAATATTTTCGAAGCGGGCGCAATAAATTACTTCTATATCTTCACCCGAGAAATACCGGTGTGCGGTTATGTCGTGAAAAGAACCTTTGGCTCCTTGTATGGCAATACGTTTCATATTTGTGTTTTGTGTTATAAAAAAATTCCCACTCTTCTGTGTCAGAAGGTGGGATAACATATCATCGAGTTTTTGAGGCATGTGCGATTGCCTCCCACCTTAATGCCTTGTTGCATAAAGTAGAAAAAATAAAAACCGTAAAATCGAGAAAATGAATGTTTCATAGTCATGTATATTAAAAAATCCCGTCTTGCGAACGGGATTTCTTTATTTTGTGAATCATTAGCCATACAGAATCCCGTTCTTACTTTTGGGTAAAGTAAAAATAGAAAAAGTAAGTATAGCTAAAACAATGTTTCATCTTTTGCTGTTGCTTTTACGGCGACAAAGATAGAAAAGATTACGAGAAGAAAAAAGTATTTTGCAATTTTTTTTGTCAAAAAGAAAAGCAAATGCCATTTCTGAAAAAGAAACTGTAAATTATAGTAAGCGCTAACCCGTGCGGTCGAGAATCGATTCTGTTTTCTTCTTTAATATGTAAATATATTTGTTATTATAAATATTATTATATTTGCATAACTAAAATCAAATTATTATGAAAAAAATTATTCAGGAGTTCAAGGCATTTGCTATGCGAGGGAATGTCGTTGATATGGCTGTCGGTGTGATTATCGGTGGTGCATTCGGTAAGATTGTGTCATCGTTGGTTGCTGATATTATCATGCCGTTGATCGGAGTGCTGATCGGAGGTGTGAATTTCAAGGATTTGAAGTGGACATTCCATTCTCCTTCCATCGGTGAAGGAATCCCTGCACAGGAGGTTACCGTGAATTACGGTAATTTTATACAAGTAACATTTGATTTCCTGATTATTGCATTTTCCATCTTCCTTTTTGTGAAACTCATCACTCGCTTCTCGCGTAAGAAAGCCGAAGAAGAGGCTGCCAAACCGACCCCGGCTCCGGTTGTTCCCGAAGACGTAAAATTATTGCAGGAAATACGGGATCTCTTAAAACAGAATAACCAGAAATGATATATTTCCCCGAGAAAAAATAAAGGAAGAAAATTTCGACGTATATTCTTTGTTATTGGAATAAATGATTATCTTTGGAGGAAAATAGAAATGGTATGAATGCAGCACGTGAATCGATTTTGAAACTAATTACAGAGGCATTCTGCGAAGCAATAGAAAAGGTCAAAAACGATAGTGTATTTTCTTTGACAGATATGTATGTGGGATTCAAGCCCGAAGATCTGTCACTGTCGTTTTTTGACGATAATGATGTTTTATTGTTGCAGATAACCCTCGATGGGTGTGAATCCCTTAAAGAAAATTCCGAAGAATTGTCGTCGGAGTTGATTCCGTTATTGCGTCAGGCATTGGATTCTCCCGAAGTAAATGCTGCATTCGGTTCGCTCGATACGGTAGCGCCGGTCTCTGTTATTTTGGTAACGGAAGACAAAGAGACTCTGTGTGAGTTGAAGACATTCGATAATGAAATGGTTTTTCTCGAAGATGATTTCTTGAAAAAAATGGGGCAGGAGTTGGACGAATTTTTTGAAAAACTGATGTCCGATATGAAATGACAGAAAAAGAGAAAGGGATTGCTCCTGCAATCCCTTTCTTGTTTGAAATTTCCCCCGTGCTTCTTTATCGTTTTAGAAGCTGAAAAAGCCCAGTGGCTGTTTATTGCTGACATACCATTCGCCGTCTTGTTCATCACAATAGATGTGATGTTCGCAGGCAAGCCAGCCGATAGCTGCAAAGAAGTCTTTGTCCGACAATGAAAGCAGCTTTTTTACTTGGTTTGTCGTGATGGAATATGTCCCTTCCAGGATATGCCATATACGACCTGCATTTACTGCAATATCCAACGTTTTCATAATGTTGGGATTAAATTTCGTTCTAAATATAGGGCTTGAAGATTATAAATCAAAATATTTATAGCTTATTTTTTGTTCAGATAGTCGGTTCTGGTCCTTTTTTAAGATATGATAATTTTTTAAGTGTAAATTATCTCCTGAAAAATAGTGTTTCGGTAGAAGTCGCTTTCAATTACGTTATCTGAGTACAATAGAGTTTCGGCAAAAAGCCAGTATAAGAGAAGGATAATGGCTAGAAATACGGCTATACCTGTTCCTATTTTTTTTGTGTTGGGAGACATAGATTTTATCTGTATGGTTATTTTTCTTATAACATACAGAGATGAAAAAATGTTCTTATGCCTTTTGTATTATTTATTCCATATTTCCCAACTGGCATAGGCTTGCAGCAGAAGCATTTCCAATCCGTTTTTTATAGCGGCTCCTTGATGGGCGCATTTTTCCAGAAAAAGAGTCATTTCGGGATTGTAAACCAAGTCATAAGCCAGATGCAGTGGGGTAATGTATGAGTAAGGAATATTCGGACAAGTTTCTGTTCGTGGATACATACCCAGAGGAGTTGCATTCACGATGATTTTGTGTTCGTCGAGAATTTCAGGCGTAAGGTCGTCATAACAAAGAATTCCTTCTTGGGCGGTTCGCGATACCAGCTGGGGGGTGATACCCAACGAAAGTAATCCGTACCATACGGCTTTTGATGCACCGCCCGTTCCCAAAATAAGAGCCTTTCGATGATGGTCTTTGATATAGGGCCTGATGGAATCGGTAAATCCTATGATGTCCGAATTATACCCTTTCAAAATAAGTTTGCCTTTTTCCCGAATAAATTTGACTACATTCACGGCTCCGATCATTTGTGCGGTTCCGTCCATTTCATCAAGGTAGGGAATAATACTTTCTTTGTATGGTATCGTAACATTCAGCCCGCACAACTCCGGAGTCTCTTCTACGACCAGCCGTATATCTTCTATGCGGTCTATTTCGAAGTTCCTATATTCGGCGGCTATTTTTTCATTCGTAAATTTTTCGTTGAAAAAATTTCGGGAAAACGAGTGGGAAAGCCGGTATCCTACAAGTCCGTACACCTGATTGATTGTATCCATGTTATCCTTTGTATTTGGCAGTTTTCAAAATATTCATTTCGTCGTTTTCTTGCCACAAGTCGGGCAACTCATTACCTGTTTGTCGCATATATTCCGATACGATACGCCAACCGATATACCGACCTGCTTGTCCCGGAGATTGTTGCGTAAGCGGTGCGGTAAACGGTGCAGGCGAAAGATATTTGCCTATCAGAAAACGGTCGGTCGAATAAAGGTCTTTTTGCTTTAAGAGAGTGTTCCACATGACCGATTCGTTATCTTGGCACCATTGCAACTGTTCTTTCGTATAGCCGAACAAGAATTCCGGTGCTGCATCGGGAAGTATCTGTTGCAGACAATAAATGATTTTGCCTTCGTATATCATTTCTCTCAATAATGTCGATTCCATTTTGTCCGGGATAGGGTGTCGGGTGTAGAGTATGACTTTCAGAACATCGGGGACGATATAGGCTTTTTCTTTGCGTTGCAGCTGATAGGGATTGAATATGGAATGATACGGTACAAAATCGCTTCCCAAATAATGGTCGAGCGATATGGATAGGATAGTGTCGATGTTGATGATCTGTTGCTGTAATCCCGATATGTGGCAATACAGTTGTGAGGGAAGTGTATCGCCCGGCATTAATTTTTTATAACAGGCAAAAGCTCGGGACAACTCTTTTTCGATTTCGCTTGTATCGAAAAACAAACTGTCTGCTGCCCGATATAGTATTTGCATGTCGGTCTCGGAAAGCCGTTTTATAAGCGCATCTTTTTCCGAAGAGTCGTTTGGAGAAAGATGCAAAATTTCTGAAATATATAACGGGTAGAATATTGAATACCGGTCGAGAAAATTTTTCTCTGTGTTTGTGTCGTTCGTTTGTATAAAGGCCGTTAGATCTCGGTCGTATCGCGTCAGGAAAATAGATTCTGCCGCATCTTTCTTATCGGTGCTACAAGCTCCGAATAATCCGATGAAAATGAGAAAAACCGCAATACGTATCATACGAATCTGTTCGACAAAGATGTTTTACAACAAAGATAACGTATACTGCGGGTATAAGCAAATGTTTTGACGTTTTCCCGAGAATATTGTTTTTATTACGAAACGGGCTGAATAAGACGCAATGATAGAAACAATAGATTAGAAGCTATTTTGTTTTTTCTCTTTCTTTTGTTATTTCTTCTTGCTCCTTTTTTAATTGAGCTTGGGTTTTTTTCAATCGGGCTTGTTCTTTGGCCAACTTTTCTTTTTCTACGCGCAATTGTTTTTGGCGTTTTTTATGGGAGATATGCTGACTTTTTCGAGAATTTTTTATTTTACCTTGTTCTCTTTGTTGCTCTTCTATGGATTTTTGGGGAATACTATCATTGTTCAGGAGAGAATGTCGAGGCATTATTTGCATCTGCGAATAATGTCGGATATGCTCATTGCTTTGGGCTGTCAGGCTGACGAATAAAAAGAAAATAATAAAGCAGGGTATTAAAATTTTGTTGTTCATGGCAAGTTCTATATTATGCGTTGTTTAGTAAGCGATGTTTGAGCAACAAAGATAACAAAAAAAATATATTGGGGCAAAGTGTTGCGTATATATGGCGGAATAATATATTTTACACTTTAAAAAGTAATGGCTTCTTATTTTTTGCTATCTTTGCCGCATAAGATGAGAATTTTGCTCAGAAAAGGTTTTGCTCATTGGTATAATGCATGAAAAATACTTTATTTATATATATTGTAGCGTTTATTTCTGCCTTGTTTTTTACGGTAGAGATCGAGGCAAAGGATAAATTTGTCGTCGTTATCGATGCTGGACATGGCGGCAATGATCCCGGTGCCGTTGCAAATCGATTGAAAGAAAAGAATATCAATCTCGACATTGCTTTGAAGTTGGGAAAAATGATACAACGGAATTGTTCCGATACGAAGGTGATATACACCCGTAGCAAAGATGTTTTTGTAACATTGAAAGGGCGTACCGAAATCGGAAACAAAGCCAAAGCCGACCTTTTTATTTCCATACATACCAATTCTGCAAAAAGCACCTCTGCAAAAGGTACGGAAACATATATATATGGTTTGGAACAGACCGGCATAAATATGGAGGTCGCTAAGCGGGAAAATTCGGTCATTCTTTTGGAGGAAGATTATTCTACGACCTATCAGGGATATGATCCCAATTCGGTAGAGTCGTTTATTATGTTCGATTTTCAGCAGAATAAGTATTTCGAGCAGAGTATTCATTTTGCATCGATGGTACAAGAGCAATTTCGGGTTTTGGCCAAGCGACCCGACCGCAGTGTCCGTCAGCAGAATTTGTTGGTGCTCCGTCTTTCGGCGATGCCCAGTATATTGGTGGAAGTCGGGTATATCAGTAATCCGTCCGACGCAGCATTTCTCGGTAAAGATGCCAATCGAACAAAATTGGCAGAATCGATATATCGGGCATTTGTCGCGTATAAAGACGAGTGGAATCGAAAAAATCTTTCGGAGCATGTCGAACGGAAGGCAAGGGTATCGTCATCGTCGGGGGTGGTCTATAAAGTACAATTGTTGGCTTCGAAAAAGAAACTTTCATTGAAAGATCCATGTTTCAAAGGATTATCTCCGATTTCTTACTATGAGGAAAACGGGTGGTATAAATATACCTATGGAGAATCGACCCGGAGAGAGGCGTTGTCGGGGAAACTTGCCGAAGCCAAACGTTATTTTAAAGATGCATATATCGTTTCTTTTAAAAAAGGGAAAAAACTAAAATAACCAAGATACTTCAATAATTTAGATATGAAAAAATATTTCTCGAAAGAGGTGAAGATCGCCATTTCGGTTATCGTAAGTGCTGTCATACTTTATTTCGGTATCGAATTTCTGAAAGGTATCAATCTGATGCAGCCGTCCAATTATTATTATATCCGGTATGACAATGTGGCAGGGCTTACTGTATCTACGCCTGTTACTGTCGATGGCTTCAAAGTGGGACTTGTGCGTAGCATAGAGTATGATTATGATGCTTACAATGGTGCTGTGGTGGAGGTAATGCTCGATAAGAAATTGAAAGTTCCCGAAGGCAGCAAAGCCGTGCTTCAAGCCGATTTGTTGGGTACGGTAACTTTGGCGTTGCAGTTGAATAAGTATGTTTCGACCTATTATTCTCCCGGAGATTATTTGGTAGGGGAATCCGACGCCGGACTTATGGGAAGTGTAGAAGAAGAATTGTTGCCGTCTTTGGCAGCAATGATTCCCAAGATAGATAGTGTTCTCGATGGCTTGAATACGATTGTCAGGTCTCAGGAGTTGAACACAACACTTGTTAATGCTGCTAAAATATCAGATGATTTACGTGCCGCGTCGCATCATCTGTCATTGTTGCTGACGGATTCTATACCGGCTATCGTTTCGGACGTAAAAAGGATAACAAGTCACCTCGATGTATTTACGGCCGAACTTTCCCAGACGAATATTCGACAGACAATCGAGCATATCGACGAAGTTGTCGTATCGGTCGATACACTTATGGCAAAATTACAACAACCCGATAATACGGTTGGGGCATTGCTGTCCGACCGCCAGTTATATGAGTCGTTGAATGCAACGGTAATGAGTGCCGATTCATTGTTGATCGATTTGAGACTCAATCCCAAGCGATATGTTCATTTTTCACTCTTCGGCGGAAAGAAATAATATTTTTATTATTTAGACACATTCTAAATAATAAAAATGGTGGGATAATTTTTCATCACTTGTAAAAAACGCCTTATATCAAGGCGTTTTTTATCTATCGAATATTGACTCATGTATGGCGCTTAGAGCTTGGTTGCTTCTTATACTGTTGTAAATCAGATTGATGATAATATTTTTCTCGGGTCTTTTCCTGTGAAAAATATTAAAATATAATAGGCTAACCTACAAGTGGTTGTAATGTTTCCGGAATACGCAATAAAAAAGCGATTTTATTTTTCGGAAAAAGATTTGAATCTTTGTATTCGACTTCTACGATAGAATTTTGTTATAAAAATGAGTATAGATTACGTCTCTTTGTGGGACCGCTGTCTCTCAATCATCAGAGATAATGTTTCGGAAGAACATTACAAGACATGGTTCGAGCCGATGCGCGCCGTGAGGTATTCTGATAATGAGTTGACAGTACAAGTTCCGACCCAATTTTTTTATGAGTATCTTGAAGAACATTTTGCCGATATTCTTCAACGTACATTATTGCGTGTTTTCGGTTCGGGAATACAACTGATGTATAGCATATCGGTTGTAAAAGAACCCAAAGAGACCATTGACTTGCCGGGTGGTGGTACCGGTTCGCCGAAATCGTCGAAGGGTGTTACAGAGCCTACTCAGATAGCAGATCCTTTTAAACAACCGGTTTACAAAGAGCTCGATTCGCAACTGAACCCGTATTATAGTTTCGATAACTATTTCTCGGGGTCGAGTAATGTTTTGGCTCGTTCTGCGGGAGAGACGGTCGCTCAGAATCCCGGTAAAACGGCATTCAACCCGTTGTTCCTTTATGGGGAGTCGGGGGTAGGCAAAACTCATCTTGTGCAGGCTATCGGAGCAAAAGCTAAGGCTGTAAATCCGAAAGCCCGAGTATTGTATCTGTCTTCGCATCTTTTTCAAGTGCAATATACCAATGCCGTGCGTAGTAACTCCGTTAATGATTTTATCAACTTTTACCAAAGCATTGATGTGTTGCTCATTGACGATATACAGGATTTGGTCGGGAAAACGGCTACGCAGAATACATTTTTCCATATTTTCAATCATCTTCATCAGACGGGAAAGCAGTTGGTGTTGACGTCCGATCGTCCTCCCGTTTCGCTCGAAGGTATGGAAGAACGCCTTTTGACCCGTTTCAAGTGGGGACTTTCGGCCGAGGTTGAACGGCCCGATTATGATTTGCGGAAAAATATTCTACTGAACAAGTTGAAAAAAGACGGAATCGTAATTGCCCCCGATGTCGTGGATTTTATAGCTCGGAATGTATCGAATAGCATCAGGGAATTGGAGGGCATCATTGTTTCGTTGATGGCTCGTTCGATTATCTTGAAAAAAGAAATATCGGTGGAAATGGCCGAGTGTGTGTTGGCTTCCAGCATTCAGTTGAAGAAGAAACAGATTACCATAGAACTTATTCAGCAAAAGGTTTGCGATTATTACAATATGGACGTAAAGTTGTTACAGTCCAAAACTCGTAAACGCGAAATTGCTTTGGCGCGGCAAATATCGATGTATCTGGCTAAGAAATATACCGAATATCCTCTTTCCCATATAGGGAGTCGTTTGGGGGGGAAAGACCATGCCACAGTGCATTATGCTTGTAAGATGATATCCCAGCAGGTGGAAATAGATAAGTCTTTACGGGCTCAGGTCGATGAGATAGAACAGTCTTTGAAATCGTAGATGATTTAATATATAGGAAAGGGGCACTGAAACTCAGTGCCCCTTTCCTATATATTAAAATTTAAATCCTTGCTCTTTGATGACATTCAAGAAAACGTCAGAGAAGTGTTCGTTGTTTGTACGTGTGTATCGTACATCTGTGAATACTTGTGCCAAAGTCTCTTTTTTATTTTCGTCTACAAAACCCTTATTGGCGGGGAGTTCCTCTTTTTCTTTATACAATCGGTCTATATCTTCCCGGGTGTAGTCTCGATAATGTTCGTGATGTATCATCGCTTCTATGGGCAGGCGTTCTACCTGATCGGGAATACCGTCGGGGTACCCGACCGTTACAGTAGTTACCGGAACGACGAAACGAGGCAGATCCAGAGCTTTTATGATTTGGTCGGCATTATAGGTAGTCGTTCCTAAATAGCAGATGCCCAAACCTTTTGCCTCGGCAGCCGTACAGAATTGTTGAGCGACGAGTAATGCGTCTATCGATGCGGTGAAGAACGATTGAAAGTTATCGTAACCCGGTTTTGCATGACGGAATTCGCACCACTTGATAAACCGGTTGAAATCGGCACAAAAAGTCAGTACGACAGGAGCATTTGTTACGGTCGACTGATTGAAGTGTGCAGGTGCCAGCTTTTTTTTGTTTTCGGCATCGCGGGTAACGACGACACTGTAAACTTGCATATTGCCGGTGTTAGAAACCCGGAACGCTGCTTCCAGAAGTTCGTTTAATAACTCGTCAGGTATATCCTCTTTCTTATATTGGCGGATAGTACGACGATTTTTGAGAAAATCTAAGTCCATAGTATCAATAATATGTTTTTACAAATATACGGTTTATCCGTGAATTATTTCTTGTACAAGGGGCTTTTTTATATAGAAATGGAATAGTAAAGACTTTTCCCGATAGGATTTTTATTGAGAACCAATAAAAGAACCTCGTTTATTAAAAAAGGAAACTTTTATTTTTATATTTCCCTGTAATATATTGATATTCAGTGTTTCGATTTGTTAAAATTGAAAATTCAATGAAATTGTTGATAAATAAATGTGTGAAATATTTGTGCGCTCGAAAGTTTTTCATAAACTTGCAAACACAAAATCCTATCAAAAAAGTCAGCATCGAATACTATCGAAAAAACACAATTAAAAAACCATTAAATTATACATTCGTGGACTCAAAAAGTTATACTTACGATGAAGCGTTCCAGTCGTCATTGGAGTACTTCAAAGGAGATGAGTTGGCCGCTCGTGTGTGGGTCAATAAGTATGCATTGAAAGATTCATTCGGGAATATTTTCGAGAAAAATCCCGAAGACATGCACATGCGGTTGGCCTCGGAGATAGCTCGCATCGAGAATAATTATCCCAATCCTCTTTCGGAGGAACAACTTATGGATTTGTTCCGGGGATTCAAGTATGTCGTTCCTCAGGGAAGCCCCATGAGCGGCATCGGGAATAATTATCAGATCGGGTCGTTATCGAACTGCTTTGTGATAGGTATGGAAGGAAATGCCGACTCGTATGGCGGCGTGATGAAAATCGACGAGGAGCAGGTACAGCTTATGAAGCGTCGGGGAGGGGTCGGGCACGACTTGTCCCATATCCGCCCCAAAGGATCTCCGGTAAAAAATTCGGCGTTGACATCGACCGGCTTGGTTCCGTTTATGGAACGCTATTCCAATTCCACCCGTGAGGTCGCGCAGGATGGTCGTCGCGGGGCGTTGATGCTCAGTGTATCGATAAAACACCCCGATTCGGAGTCGTTTATCGACGCTAAAATGACCGAGGGTAAAGTTACCGGAGCAAATGTCTCGGTGAAGATGACCGACGATTTTATGCAGGCGGCTATCGACGGGCGTCCTTATACGCAGCAGTATCCTATATATAGTGATCGTCCGATGGTGACGAAAGAGGTCGATGCTCAGGCTATTTGGAAAAAAATCGTACACAATGCGTGGAAGTCGGCCGAGCCCGGAGTTTTGTTTTGGGATACGATTATACGGGAGTCTATACCCGATTGTTATGCCGATTTGGGATTCCGTACCGTTTCTACTAATCCCTGCGGAGAAATACCTCTCTGTCCTTATGACAGTTGCCGTTTGTTGGCGATCAATCTCTACTCTTATGTCGTAAATCCATTTACTCCGAACGCATATTTCGATTTCGAACTTTTCCGTGAACACGTTAAGCTGGCGCAACGTATCATGGATGATATCATCGATCTCGAAATGGAGAAAATCGATAAGATTTTGGAGAAGATACATTCCGACCCCGAATCGGAAGAGATAAAGCGCACCGAGATACAGCTTTGGGAAAAGATCCGGGCCAAGACCTTGAAAGGTCGTCGTACCGGAGTGGGTACTACTGCCGAGGGCGATATGATCGCAGCTATGGGATTGCGTTACGGGACAGAAGAGGCTACGTCATTTTCTGAGAATGTACACAAAGCATTGGCGTTGGCAGCATACCGTTCGTCGGTGGAGATGGCCAAAGAACGCGGGGCATTTGAGGTTTACGATGCTCGTCGGGAAGAAAAAAATCCTTTTATTAACCGTTTGCGTGAGGCCGATCCCCAGTTGTATGACGATATGGTGAAATGGGGGCGTAGAAATATTGCCTGTCTTACGATTGCTCCTACGGGAACGACCAGTTTGATGACGCAGACGACTTCGGGTATCGAGCCTGTGTTTATGCCCGTTTATCGTCGTCGCCGTAAGGTGAATCCGAACGATGCGGACGTACATGTAGACTATATCGACGAGTCGGGCGATGCATTCGAAGAATATTTGGTTTACCATCATAAGTTTGTTACATGGATGCAGATGAACGGGTATGAAGTGCGAAATAATTATACACAAGAAGAAATCGACGAAATTATTTCTCGTTCGCCCTATTATAAAGCAACGTCGAACGACATCGATTGGATACAAAAGGTGCGTATGCAAGGACGTGTGCAGAAATGGGTCGACCATTCCATCAGCGTAACGATAAATCTGCCTTCCGATGTTACCGAGGAGTTGGTCGGTAACCTCTATGTCGAGGCTTGGCGTTGTGGTTGCAAAGGTTGTACGGTGTATCGCGACGGCTCCCGTTCGGGTGTGTTGATCGCCGTTCAGAAAGAAGCTAAAAAAGAGAAAGAAAAAGCATCTGCTCCTGTGGCTGTTTCTCCGGCCGACTTGGTACGTCCTACCGAGCTCGAAGCCGATGTGGTACGTTTCCAGAATAATAGGGAAAAATGGATTGCCTTCATCGGGTTGAAAGACGGCAAACCGTATGAGATATTTACCGGTTTGGCCGATGACGAAGACGGTATATTGATACCTAAAAACATTACCAAAGGAAAAATTATCAAGGCATACGACGAGAATGGCAATAAGCATTACGATTTCCAGTTCCGGAATAAACGCGGATATAAAACCACGATCGAAGGCCTTTCTGAAAAATTCAATCCCGAGTATTGGAATTATGCCAAATTGATTTCCGGAGTATTGCGTTACGGAATGCCGATAGAACAAGTGTTGAAACTGGTCGGTTCGTTGCAACTGAACAGTGAAAATATCAATACATGGAAGAACGGCGTAGAACGCGCATTGAAGAAATATATGCCCAATGGTGCGACGGCCAACGGCCAGAAATGTCCTAAGTGTGGGCAGGAAACACTCGTTTATCAAGAGGGTTGCCTGATATGTACGTCTTGTGGAACATCTAAGTGCGGATAATGCGTGTAACGTTTTTTATAGAATATCATACCCGTTGGGGGCAGCAGCTATTCCTGAGTGGTGGAATCGAAGCCTTGGGTTCGGGCAATGAAGAACGTGCTCTTCCTATGCAGTATGTCGACGATGGCTGGTGGACGGCAACGATCGATGCCGATGAAGGGTGTACATTTACTTACGGGTATTTGTTGCGCGAAAACGGAGTATGTCTGAAAGAGTGGGGTGGGGAACATTGTTTCCGCCCCACTTTCGGCATTTCTACCTATCGGGTTTATGACGAGTGGTTGCAGATAAGTCGCGATCATGTGTTCCTTTCTTCGGCTATCCGTCAGAGCGGTATTTTTCGAAAGGCGACGGAAAAAGAGGATTCTGCCTCTACTTTGGGAGTCAGATTTGAAGTAACTGCCCCGGCGCTTTTACCGCAGGAGACGTTGGCTGTTGTCGGCTCGTTTACCGGACACCCGTGGAGTGTCGAAGAGGGTTGTTTGATGTCTGATGCTCGTTATCCGGTATGGTCTGTTACCCTTCCGCCGGAGATACTGAGGTTGCCTGTTGAATATAAATTTGTCGTTGTAGACAAATCTACTCGCCGTATTGTAGCATGGGAGGAGGGTGAGAACCGTCGTTTACCTCTTTTGGTAGAAAGAACCGGAGAAACGATTGTCGTAAACGGAGGACATCTGCGTCTTTTCCGACCTTTATGGAAAGGAGCGGGTGTTGCCGTTCCCGTGTTTTCTCTGCGTTCGGAGTCAAGCTGGGGAATCGGAGAATTTCTTGATCTCGAAAAAATGGTCGATTGGGCAGTCCTCACGGGGCAACGTTTTATACAGGTCTTGCCCGTCAATGATACCACAATGTGGCATACATGGCTCGACTCTTATCCTTATCGAGCCAATTCGGTATATGCATTGCACCCGGCCTATTTGTATTTGCCCGCTGTGGGACGTTTGGCCGACGAGAAGGAGATGACGCGTTTCGAGCAAGAAGCTGCCCGCCTGAATGCCCTTCCTGCTGTCGATTACGAGGCTGTAACCCGGTTGAAAAGCGAATATATGCGTATTCTTTTCCGGGAAGTCGGTGCCGATACGCTTGCTTCATTTTCTTACCGGCGTTTTTTCGATGAGAATAAAAAATGGTTGGTCCCTTATGCCGCATTCTGTTATTTGCGGGATACGTTGCATACGCCCGTATTTTCGGAATGGGGGGAGTATGCCGAGTACGACGAAAGAAAAGTTGCCTGCCTTTCCGATGTAGAAAGTGATGCTTATCCTATTATTGCCGGATACTATTTTCAGCAATATCATTTGCACGAACAGTTGCTGCGCGTGCGTGAGTATGCCCGAAGCAAAGGCGTCGTGCTGAAAGGCGATATACCCATCGGGGTGAGCCGAAACAGTGCCGATGCGTGGGTCGCTCCGTCCTTGTTCAATCTCGATTCTCAGACAGGTGCTCCGCCCGATGATTTTTCCGTCACGGGGCAGAATTGGGGCTTCCCCACCTATAATTGGGCCGAGATGGCACAAGACGGGTATGCATGGTGGAAGGCTCGTTTTACCAAAATGGCTGAATATTTCGATGCTTATCGTATCGACCATATTTTAGGGTTTTTCCGTATTTGGGAAATTCCCGATACGGCAGTCGAGGGATTGCCGGGGCATTTCAATGCCGCATTGCCGTTTACTCCCGATGATTTGGCCGAATATGATTTCCCATTCGATGAGAAACGCCATGCCGAACCGTATATTCGGGAATATATGCTTCCTGAAATCTTCGGGATTTATGCCGGAGAGGTACAAGCAAAATACTTGAAGCCGGTCGGCAATAATGCTTTCTGTTTGCGGGAAGAAGTCGACAATCAACAGAAAATAAATACTTTATTGGGAGATACTTATGACGCCAAGGCACAAGCCATAAAAGAAGGATTGTTCCGGCTCACCGATGAAGTTCTTTTTGTTCGCGATCCTTATGCCGCCTATGCTTGGCATCCGCGTATCAATGCACAGGACACATACAGTTTCAAAGATTTACCCGTAGATATGCAACGGGATTTCCGTCGTTTGCATGATGAGTTTTATTATCATCGACATGATGAGTTTTGGCGGAACGAAGCGCTGAAAAAACTGCCTGCTCTTGTTCTCTCGACCGACATGCTTGTCTGCGGAGAAGATTTAGGTATGATACCACACTGTGTACCCGATGTGATGAATCGGTTGCAAATTCTCTCGCTCGAAATACAGCGTATGCCCAAAGAACCTTATTGCGAGTTTGGCGATACCCGTAAGTATCCCTATCTTTCGGTTTGTACGACATCGACTCACGATATGTCGGGAATCAGAGGGTGGTGGGAAGAAGACCGCTCTAAAACACAACGGTATTACAATGTCGTATTGCATCGGGAGGGAGATGCTCCCGAGCAATGTCCCCCGTATATTTGTCAGGAGATTATCCGGCAGCATTTGGAATCACCGTCGATGTTGGTCATATTGCCTTTGCAGGATTGGCTGTCGGTAAATCTCGATGTACGAGTTCCCGATCCGTCAGTCGAGCGTATCAATGTCCCGTCCGATCCGCGTAATTATTGGCGTTATCGTATGCATTTGACGTTGGAGTCGCTTCTTCGGCAGGATAAGTTGAACGAAACGGTTCGCTCGTTGATCGGCGATTCGGCCCGTCGGTAGAAGTTCGGGGTATAAGAAAGCGAATGAAAATATTCTGTCGGGAGAATTTGTCGGGAAATATAAAAGTGTTATTTTTGCTCAACGATAAAGTATCTGTGCAGTATGAAAGAGCTTATGTCAAAAACGCGGAAAATTCTGGTCGATACGGCCCGGCAATTATTCGCACAAAAAGGCATAGACAATACGACGATGAACAATATAGCGTTGGCCTCGGGAAAAGGTCGACGTACGTTGTACACCTATTTCAGAAGTAAGACAGAAGTATATCAGGCGGTTATCGAGTCGGAATTATCTCATTTGATACATCAGTTGGGTGATGTTGTTGGTAGGGACTTGCCACCCGACGAAAAGTTGACTACTTATATTCAGGTGCGGTTCGATGTTTTCAGGGAAACCGTTTTGCGTAACGGAACTTTGAAAGCGGAGTTTTTCAGAGACATACGAAAAGTCGAGACGGCACGAAAGAATATCGATAGGCAGGAACTTGAATTTTTGGGACGGATTATCGATGATGGAATAAAAAAAGGTATTTTCAGACCGACACCTCTTCAACCCACCTCTTGGGTTATACATTGCTGCCTCAAAGGCTTGGAAATTCCGTATCTCAAAGGAGTCTTTTCCGATATGGGTTTCGATTCGGGGAAATTAAAAGAATTTATAGCCGACATGACGAAATCCTGTTTGGGGTGCGAGAAATATGTAACAGAATAACTTTCCATTAAAAAATAGAATTATGAAATTACTTGAAGGAAAAGTAGCCCTTATAACAGGTGCTGCACGTGGAATTGGAAAAGCAATCGCTTTGAAATTCGCCAGCGAAGGAGCAAATATAGCTTTTACCGACTTGGTTATCGACGAAAACGGTAAAGCTACCGAAGCCGAGATTGCGGCTTTGGGGGTAAAGGTAAAAGGATATGCCTCGAACGCTGCAAATTTTGAAGAAACCGAAAAAGTGGTCAATCAGGTAAAAGAAGATTTCGGATCGGTAGATATTCTGGTAAACAATGCAGGTATTACCAAAGACGGTTTGATGATGCGTATGAGCGAAGCTCAATGGGACGCAGTGATCGCCGTCAATCTCAAATCGGCATTCAACTTTATTCATGCTTGTACCCCCATCATGATGCGCCAGAAATCCGGGAGCATCATCAATATGGCTTCGGTTGTCGGTGTGCATGGAAACGCCGGGCAAGCCAATTATTCGGCATCTAAGGCCGGTATGATAGGACTCGCCAAGTCGATCGCCCAAGAATTGGGTTCGCGTGGTGTTCGGGCCAATGCCATTGCTCCGGGATTTATCATTACCGATATGACTGCTAAACTGTCCGACGAAGTACGGGAAGAATGGTGTAAGAAGATTCCTTTGCGTCGTGGCGGAACTCCCGAAGATGTTGCCAATGTCGCTACGTTCCTGGCTTCGGATATGTCGTCGTATGTATCGGGTCAAGTGATACAGGTCGATGGCGGAATGAATATGTAATTTTTCCTGATGACCGTATTGTACGAAGATAATCACTTGATTATCGTTAATAAAAATACTTCGGAAATCGTTCAGGGCGATAAAACGGGCGATACTCCGTTGAGTGAGACAGTAAAGCTTTGGCTGAAAAAGAAATACGACAAGCCGGGTAATGTGTTTGTCGGGGTAACGCATCGTCTCGACAGGCCGGTAAGCGGGATTGTCGTTTTTGCTAAAACCAGCAAAGCGTTGGCACGGCTCAATGAGATGTTCCGTAAAGGTGAAGTGAAGAAATCGTATTGGGCGATTGTGCAGACGGTTCCCGAAAAAGGGGCCGATGAGATTACGCATTATCTTGTGCGTAACGAGAGGCTCAATAAGTCTACGGCGTGGGAGAATCCGCGTCCCGGGGCCAAAGAAGCGACTCTCTCGTATCGGGTTATTGCCCGTAGCGAGAAATATGCGCTTTTGGAAGTCGATCTTAAAACCGGCCGTCATCACCAAATACGTTGTCAGCTTGCAAAAATAGGTTCTCCGATAAAAGGCGATTTGAAGTACGGAGCGAAGCGCTCCAATCCCGACGGAGGTATATCGTTGCATGCAAGGCATATACATTTTATACACCCTGTTTCTAAACAAGTTGTCGATGTTACGGCACCCGTACCCGATGACTCTTTGTGGAAGTATTTCGAACAAACGGTTTCTTTTGAGTAGTACCGATTGAAAAATCGGTCTTACGCGACTTATAAAGCGACATTGCATTTGCAATGTCGCTTTTGTTTTTTATGAAATTTTAGAGACGTCTCTATTGGTTTGTTTGGCATAAGGTTTTATCTTTGTATAAATAGAATTTTCACTATTTAAATATATAATTATGTTAAGCAAGAAAATGGAAGATGCGCTCAATGCGCAAATTAATGCGGAGTTTTGGTCGGCATATCTTTATTTGTCAATGTCGTCCAATTTTGCTGCAATCGGAAATCCCGGTTTTGCCAATTGGTTTTCTGTTCAGTTCAAAGAAGAACAAGACCATGCCATGATTCTGATAAAATATATTCTTTCTCGGGGAGGCAAAGTAACGTTGGCTCCCATCGAGAAGGTGCAGACCGAGTGGGCATCTCCTTTGGCTGCATTTGAGGATACATTGGCTCATGAGAAAAAAGTAACCTCTATGATCAATAATCTGTATGCTTTGGCCGAAGAAGAAAAAGACTATGCGACAAAGAGCATGTTGGGTTGGTTTGTCGATGAGCAAGTCGAGGAAGAAGAAACGGCACAAGGGTATATCGATGCCTTGAAAATGATTAAAGACAACGGTTTCGGTATCTATACGCTCGATAAAGAGTTGGGTGCACGTACTTATACGCAAGCAGCACCGTTGACCGGAAAATAAAGAACGATTTTATTTCCGAAATAAAGATACCCTATCGATTGTCGATAGGGTATCTTTTTGTAACAGAGAAACCTATAAAAATGTCGGAGGATAAGAAAAGATAAAGTTTGGATAAAAAACTACAAAAAAATAGCTTTTCAGGGGATTTCTTTATACATTTGTATGGTTTGTAAATTAGCCGAAGAGTAGATATTTAATTTAAAAACTGTGTATATGAAAACCAATTACGAATTGCGCTATGCTGCGCATCCCAAAGATGCAAAAAGTTATGATACGGCACGTTTGCGTGAAGATTTCCTGATTCAGAATCTTTTTGTCGACAATGAGGTGAACATGGTTTATTCCATGTACGACCGCCTTATTGTAGGTGGAGCAAAACCGGTAGGCGAGACACTTGTTCTTGAAGCTATCGATCCGTTGAAAGCGACTCATTTCCTGAGCCGTCGAGAAATCGGTATTTTCAATGTCGGAGGAGCCGGTCGTGTCAAAGTCGATGGAAAGACCTTTGATTTGGATTTTAAGGAAGCCCTTTATTTGGGGTGTGGCGATCGTACGGTTTCTTTCGAAAGCGTGGAGGCCGCTAAACCTGCTAAATTTTATTTCAACTCGGCTCCTGCTCATCGCAACTGTCCCGATAAAAAAGTAACCAAAGCCGATGCTATCGTTGCCGAAATGGGTTCGCTCGAAGGTTCAAATCATAGAAATATCAATAAAATGTTGGTGTGTCAGGTTGTTGAGACCTGTCAGTTGCAAATGGGTATGACCGAACTGCAACCCGGAAGTATTTGGAATACGATGCCGGCCCATACCCATAGTCGTCGTATGGAAGCCTATTTCTATTTTGAAATTCCCGAAGGCGATGCAATCTGCCACTTTATGGGAGAACCGACCGAAACGCGCCATATATGGATGAAAGGCGACGAGGCGGTACTTTCGCCTGAATGGTCGATACATTCGGCTGCCGCAACGCATAACTATACCTTTATTTGGGGTATGGGCGGTGAGAATCTCGATTATGGAGATCAAGACTTTTATAAATATACGGAATTGAGATAATAACCCTTTTAAACTTAAAGAATATGGTAAACTTTTCATTAGAAGGAAAAATCGCTCTTGTAACGGGAGCTTCTTATGGTATCGGATTTGCAATTGCCAGCGGATTTGCCAAGGCCGGTGCTACTATCGTTTTCAACGATATCAAACAAGAATTGGTCGATAAAGGTCTTGCCGCTTATCAAGAAGCCGGCATCAAGGCTCACGGATATGTGTGCGACGTTACCAATGAAGAGCAAGTCAATGCATTGGTTGCACAAATAGAAAAAGAGGTCGGATCGATTGATATTTTGGTAAACAATGCCGGTATCATCAAGCGTATACCCATGATCGAAATGTCTGCTGCCGAGTTCCGTCAGGTAATAGATGTCGATCTGAACGCACCTTTCATTGTCGCTAAGGCTGTCATTCCCGGAATGATAAAGAAAGGTCATGGTAAAATTATCAATATCTGCTCGATGATGAGTGAATTGGGCCGTGAAACCGTCTCGGCTTATGCCGCAGCAAAAGGCGGTTTGAAAATGTTGACTCGTAACATCGCATCGGAATACGGCGAATACAATATTCAATGTAACGGTATAGGTCCGGGTTACATCGCTACTCCTCAAACCGCACCGTTGCGTGAACGTCAGGCCGATGGTTCACGTCATCCTTTCGATGCGTTTATCGTTGCCAAAACTCCTGCTGCCCGTTGGGGTACGCCCGAAGACTTGATTGGCCCCGCCGTATTCTTGGCATCGGAGGCTTCCGATTTTGTAAACGGACATGTACTTTATGTCGATGGTGGTATTTTAGCATATATCGGAAAACAACCTAAATAAAATTGTCGTCATGTCGAAAATGAAAAATCTCTTTTGGGGAGCATTCATCGCTTTGCTGGCAACATCATGTGCGAGTAAAGATGTGAAGGTAACGGTAGAAAATACGGCCGATCTGGAACGTCAGAATGAAATGATAGAGGTGAATATGGACGCTGTTGCTTCTAAATTGCAATTGGCCGATACAGCTCAGGTTATCGTTCTCGATGCTACCGGAAAACAACTCCCGTACCAAATCACGTATGACGGAAAACTTATATTTCAGGCTTCTGTGGCCCCGAAAGGAACTTCTGTCTATACGATAACAGTTGGAGTACCCGAACCGGTGGAAGTACTGGCTTGCGGGCGTCAATATCCCGAGCGTGTCGATGATATCGCATGGGAAAATGATTTGACGGCATACCGCATGTATGGTCCGGCTTTGCAGGCGACCGGTGAACGTGCATTCGGTTACGATGTGTGGGTGAAATCGGTGAAAGAACCGGTTGTCGAGGCTCGTTATGCGTCGGAATTGAATCCCGAAACGATGGCGCAGATCGCCAAGTTGAGAAAGACCAACCCCAAAGCCGCTGATGAACTTTACCATTCGGTATCGTATCATGTCGATCATGGTAACGGATTGGACTGTTATAAGGTCGGCCCTACTTTGGGAGGTGGAGCGACAGCATTGGTCGTAGATGGAGAAATCGTATATCCTTATTGCTATAAGACGTATGAGATTCTCGATAACGGACCGTTGCGATTTACCGTAAAAGCTGTATATAATCCCGAGACTATCAAGGGTAAAGATGTCGTTGAGACCCGTGTTATTTCTCTCGATGCCGGTTCGCAGCTCAATAAAACCGTTGTTACTTATGAAAATTTGGCCGAGGCGACGCCTATGGTGGCAGGAGTGGTTTTGCATGAACCTCTTGATCAATGCCATTATATGGCCAGTGCCGAAGACGGTTATATTTTGTATGCCGATCCGACCGATAATGTAAATAATAACAACGGAACGATTTATGTGGGTTGCGTATTCCCCGGTACGCTTACCGATGCAAAACCCGTTATGTATGAAGAACCTGAAAAGACCCAGGAAAGAGGCGGTGCCGATGGTCAGCTGTTGGCTTATGCCGATTATCAACCCGGAAGCCAGTTCGTTTATTACTGGGGCTCGGGCTGGAGCAAATATGGTTTTGAAACAGCCGAGGCTTGGGATACCTACATTCAGAATGCGGCGTTAGCCAAGAGAAATCCGTTGCAGGTAACCGTGAAATAATAGGATCTGCAATTCTTTCGGATTATACAAGTTGAAAAGGCTCTTTGCAATATTTTTGCAAAGAGCCTTTTTTCGTTTTGCAATCAATTCGGTAGATGATTGTACAAATATTTACTTTTATGGAATTTTATGACGTTATTTTGTTAACTTTGTCGACAAAATAATCAACTGTAATCAAAAATGACGAAGACCGTACAGAAAACGAATAAAAATGCCATATTATTGATGCATTGTCCCGACCAGTCGGGTATCGTGGCAGTCGTTACCGATTTTATCAATATCAATGGCGGTAATATTCTTTATCTCGACCAGTATGTCGACAGGGAAAATCGTATTTTCTTTATGCGTATAGAATGGGATTTGAGCCAATTTATCATACCCGAAGATAAGATCGAAGAGTATTTCCATTCTCTTTGTGCGCAAAAATATTGCATCAATTTCAGCCTTTATTTCAGCGATAGAATTCCTCGTATGGCTATTTTCGTATCGAAGATGTCGCATTGCCTTTACGATTTGTTGGCACGCTATACGGCAGGAGAGTGGGAAGTGGAGATTCCTCTGATCATAAGCAATCACCCGGATATGGAGATCGCTGCAAAACGATTCGGGATAGACTACAAATATTTCCCTATTACCAAAGAAAACAAAGCCGAGCAAGAGGCTGCCGAGTTGGCTTTGTTGAAAGAATACGATATCGAATTTATTGTATTGGCTCGTTATATGCAGATTGTTTCTCCCGAGTTTATCAGCCGGTTTCCTAATCGTATTATTAACATACATCACTCTTTCTTGCCGGCTTTTATCGGGGCCAAGCCTTACCATGCTGCTTTCGAGAGGGGTGTGAAATTGATCGGTGCAACGAGCCATTATGTTACAAGCGATCTCGATGCAGGGCCTATTATCGAACAGGATATTACCCGTATTTCACATAAAGACCCTGTTGCCAGCCTCATAAGAAAAGGCCGTGATTTGGAAAAAATCGTCTTGTCTCGTGCCGTCGAAAAACATATCGAACGAAAAATACTTGTCTATCAAAATAAAACCGTAGTATTTTAAAGTTCTATTATGCAAGTTGCGATTGTTAAGTATAATGCCGGCAATATCTATTCGGTAGATTGTGCTTTGAGGCGGGTAGGGATTACACCGATACTTACTGATGATAAGGAGACTCTCATGGCTGCCGATAAAGTCATATTTCCCGGTGTAGGTGAGGCGGCAACGACGATGTCTTATCTTCGGGAGCAAGGTCTCGATCGTCTTATTAGGGATTTGAGACAGCCTGTTTTGGGAATATGTATCGGTATGCAGCTCATGTGCCGCCATTCCGAAGAGGGAGATACCGATTGTCTTGGCATATTCGATGTCGATGTAAAACGTTTCCGCCCCGAAAACCGGGAACAGAAAGTGCCGCACATGGGTTGGAATACGGTAACCGGTATCGATACGCATATGTTTCCGTCGCAGTTGGAAGGGCAATACGTCTACTTTGTACACAGCTATTATGTACCTGTCTCTCCATATACAACGGCTATGACCGATTATATACACCCTTTCAGCGCAGCATTGCATCGCGATAATTTTTACGCCACGCAATTTCATATCGAAAAAAGCGGAACGATGGGAGAGGCTATATTCAATCATTTTTTATCTCTTTGAACCATGATAGAACTCATTCCGGCCATAGATATTATCGACGGTAAGTGCGTGCGTCTTTCACAAGGAGACTATGCCAGCAAGAAGGTTTATAACGAAGACCCTCTTGAAGTTGCGAAGATGTTTGAAGATAGCGGCTTGCGGCGTTTACATGTGGTTGACCTCGATGGGGCGAAAGCTCACCATATCGTCAATTATAAAATACTCGATAGGATAGCCTCGCATACCGAACTGGTTATCGATTTCGGAGGAGGGCTTAAAAGCGATGAGGATATAAAGATCGCTTTCGATTGCGGTGCCCGAATGGTAACCGGAGGAAGTATAGCCGTGAAAAATCCCGATGTTTTCAATGGTTGGATTACTCGTTATGGGGCAGACCGCATCATTCTTGGAGCCGATGTAAAGGACAAAAAAATTGCTGTCGGAGGGTGGTTGGAGTCTTCCGATTGTGATCTTTTCTCATTTGTGGCGGCATATTGTGAGAAAGGTATAGAGAAGGTCATTACGACCGATATTTCCCGAGACGGTATGTTGCAAGGTCCTTCGGTGGTGCTTTATCGGGAGATGTTACAACAGCTGCCCGGTATTTACCTTATTGCCAGTGGCGGCGTCAGTTGTATCGACGATATTGTGCATCTCGATGAGGCGGGTGTGCATGGGGTCATATTCGGAAAAGCTATATATGAAGGACGCATATCGTTGCGTGATTTATCCCGGTTCCTGTAAGATTTTTAAGATATGAAAAACACATTTTCTTTGTTGTATTCCGTATGTATGGCGATGGCTCTTTCTTTTTTGTTGAGTTGCTCTTCCGAGGAACATCGGGAGGGGATTGTTCTTGAAGAATTTCTTTATGAACAAGCCGATTTCCCATCTTGCCATTCGGTTACGATTGTAGAGCTTGAAAACGGAGATTTATTGGCCACCTATTTCGGGGGTACACATGAGCGGAACCCTGATGTGGAAATACGTTTGCAGCGAAAAACTCCCGGAGGACAATGGTCTGCGCCTCAAAGCGTGGCCACAGGTATTCAGAATGACACATTGCGTTACCCGACATGGAATCCCGTGATTTTTCAACCGGACGGAGGGGAACTGATGCTTTATTATAAAGTCGGTCCCAGCCCAAAAGACTGGTGGGGAGAATATATCATGTCGACAGATAACGGATATACATGGAGTTCTCCGCAGCGGTTGGAATTGCCTTTGCTCGGCCCCATTAAAAACAAACCCATACAGCTTGCCGACGGTACGCTGATTTCAGGATCGAGCGATGAGAGGCACGGTTGGAGGGCTCATATCGAGCGCAGTACCGATAAGGGGCATACTTGGGAGTTTATAGGACCGCTTAATGATGGAAAAAAGATCGCTGCCATACAGCCGACCTTTTTACAGCATGGTGGCGATACCATACAGGTGCTCTGTCGTACGAACGGAAAAAACGGAAATAATCGTATTGTGCAAGCGTGGTCTTATGATGCCGGCAAATCGTGGAGTGAAATGACCGAAACGACATTGCCGAACAATAATTCGGGTATCGACGCTGTAACCTTGCGAGATGGGCGTCATCTTTTGATATACAATCATTCGACTCGCGATCAAGAGAATATGGGACATAAAGGTCGCGGAGTAATTAATCTTGCGATGAGTCGGGACGGAATAAATTGGGAGGCCGCTCTTGTCCTCGATTATATCGACCAACCCGGGAAGCAGTATTCTTATCCCTCTATGATTCAGACATCAGACGGTCTCGTGCATATTGTGTACACGTGGCATCGCCAACGTATCAAGCATGTTGTTGTGGATCCTCAAAAACTAGAAACTTATCCTATTATTGATGGGGTATGGCCTACCGATAAAATTCCATTTGTCGTGTCTCCTGTCGATGCTTTGTAGATCGATGATAAATGTAAATAATGTACTTGGAAGGCTGCCTGATAATATCTTATTATTTCCTCCTTGCAAATGTGGTGAAATAGAAAAGAAATCGTATTTTTGTCCTTTGTTTTGCAGTTATTTGATAGAAATAGATCGGAAAACGGCAAAATTATAATGAAGGAAATATTGGATTCAAACAAAAGTCATTGTCTTTCCGAGAAAATATGTTAGCAAAAAGAATAATACCCTGCCTTGACGTGAAAGACGGGAAAACCGTGAAAGGGGTGAACTTTGTTAATTTCAGGGATGCCGGTGATCCGGTGGAATTAGGTCGGGCATACAGCGAACAAGGGGCCGACGAACTGGTATATCTCGATATTACCGCTTCGCATGAAGGGCGTAAGACGTTTACCGACTTGGTGCGTCGTGTGGCGGCTCATGTGAGTATTCCTTTTACTGTAGGAGGCGGAATCAACGAAATCGGCGATGTAGACCGTTTGCTGAATGCCGGTGCCGATAAAGTTTCGATTAATTCATCGGCATTGAAAAATCCGGTTTTGATCGAAGATATTGCAAAAAATTTCGGTTCTCAGGTTTGTGTTGTCGCAATAGATGCTAATTTTGAGAAAAATTCTTGGCGTTGTTACCGTAGTGGCGGTCGTATTCCTACCGAGAAAGAACTTTTTGCATGGGCAAAGGAAGCTCAGGAACGGGGTGCCGGTGAAATTCTATTTACCAGTATGACCCACGATGGGGTGAAGACGGGCTATGCCAATGAGGCACTTGCAATCTTGCATGAGTTGCTCGATATACCGGTTATTGCATCGGGAGGAGCTGGGGCAAAAGAGCATTTTCGAGATGCTTTTCTATGGGGTAAAGCCGATGCGGCATTGGCGGCCAGCGTGTTCCATTTCGGAGAAATACCTATCCCGGAACTGAAAGCTTATCTTGCAAAAGAAAATATTTGTGTAAGAATATAATAGGATAAAATATGGAACTTGATTTTGGTAAAATGGGCGGACTTATACCCGCCATTATACAGGATAACTGCACGGGCAAGGTCCTGATGTTGGGCTTTATGAATAAAGAAGCCTATGATAAAACTTTGGAAATAGGAAAGGTAACTTTTTTCAGCCGTACCAAAAATCGCTTGTGGACAAAGGGCGAGGAGAGTGGTAATTTTTTGAATGTATGCTCGGTAACGGCCGACTGTGATGCGGATACGCTTCTCATCAAAGTCAATCCCGTAGGCCCTGTTTGCCACACGGGGAGCGATACTTGTTTTGATGAAAAAAACGAAGCCGATTTCTATTTTATACAGTATTTGCAGGATTTTATCGACCGACGTAAAGCCGAGATGCCCGAAGGTTCTTATACGACATCGCTCTTCAAGAAAGGAGTAAACCGTATGGCTCAGAAAGTAGGAGAAGAAGCTGTCGAGACTGTCATAGAGGCAACGAATGGTACGCGAGAAGGATTTATTTATGAAGCATCGGACTTGCTTTATCACCTTATCGTATTGTTGACGTCCAAAGGTTTACGAATCGAAGATTTGGCACGGGAATTAAAAAGTCGCCATAAAGAATAATCTCTTTCTATGGAAAAACGGCAACTCATAAATTATCGTCAGGTGGAAATTTGCCGGAACGAGCAAGTCGTTCTGCAAAAAGCTGATTTTGAATTGTTCAGCGGTGAATTTGTCTATCTGATAGGCCGGGTGGGAAGCGGAAAAAGTACGTTGTTGAAAACGATATATGCCGAGGTTCCCATTCAAGATGGCGAAGCGATGGTATTCGATGTGAATATGCGGAAAATACGCCGTCGTGAGATACCGATGTTGCGTAGGAAATTGGGAATCGTTTTTCAGGATTTTCAATTATTGACCGACCGTACCGTACAGAAGAATCTCGAATTTGTATTGCGGGCCACCGGTTGGAAAGACCGTGCCGCGATTGATGAGCGCATACAGAAAACCCTTTGTCAGGTCGGTATGGAAAATAAGGCGTACCGTATGCCGCACGAGCTGTCGGGGGGAGAGCAGCAGCGTATCGTCATTGCGCGGGCTTTGCTCAATTCTCCTCAAATCATATTGGCAGACGAACCGACCGGAAACCTCGATCCTCAAACGGGAAAACAAATCGTTGCTCTGTTACATGAGATTTGTAACGAAGGGACAGCGGTAATCATGACTACCCACAACCATTATTTGGTACGGGAGTTTCCCGGTCGGGTATTGCTTTGTAATGAGAAGCAAATAACCGACATTACCAATACGATACCTATAAAGTAATCTCGATTATGTACGTTTTCTGATAAATCGTTATATCTTTGCAGCGGTTTAAGAAAGAAACAAATATTAAAATAAGAAATGAAAGTATTAAAGTTTGGTGGAACATCTGTCGGCTCTGCGCAACGTATGAAGAGTGTTGCCGGGTTGATTTGCGACGGCAGTCAGAAGATTGTCGTTCTTTCGGCCATGTCGGGGACAACCAATACCTTAGTAGAGATTTCGGATTATCTCTATAAGAAAAATCCCGATGGTGCCAACGAGGTCATTAATGCATTGGAACGTAAGTATCAACAAGTGATTTGCGAGCTGTTCGATACCGAGGCTTACAGACAACAAACCCTCGATGCCGTGAAGACCAATTTCGATACCATGCGCTCTTTCACCAAAGACCTTTTTACCATGTTCGAGGAAAAAGTTATCCTTGCACAAGGTGAACTGATGTCGACGACGATGATGAATCTCTACCTCAATGAGACGGGTATAAAATCGGTTTTGATACCGGCTCTTGACTACATGCGCATCGATAAGAACGGAGAACCCGATACGGCATATATAAAAAGCAATTTGGAAAAACGGTTGGCCGATTGTCCCGACGCACCCATTTATATCACACAAGGATTTATTTGTCGTAATGCTTACGGTGAGATAGATAACTTGCAACGAGGCGGGAGCGACTATTCGGCATCTCTTATCGGGGCGGCTGTTCAGGCCGAGGAGATACAGATATGGACCGATATTGACGGCATGCATAATAATGATCCCCGTTTTGTAGAAGGTACGAAACCTGTACGTACGCTCAATTTCGAAGAAGCTGCCGAGTTGGCCTATTTCGGTGCTAAAATCCTGCACCCGACATGTATTCTTCCGGCAAAACTCAATCGTATTCCCGTGCGTTTGCTCAATACGATGGAGCCTGATGCTCCCGGTACGATGATCTGCGGAACGTCCGAATCGGGAAAAATCAAAGCTGTGGCAGCAAAAGACGGCATAACCGCGATTAAGATCAAATCGGGTCGCATGTTGTTGGCTTACGGTTTCTTGCGCAAGGTGTTTGAGATATTCGAAAGTTATCAGACGGCAATCGATATGGTAACCACTTCGGAAGTCGGAGTATCGGTAACGATCGATAATACGAAACATTTGAGCGAGATTCTCGATGATTTGAAAAAATTCGGAACCGTAACTGTCGACGAGAATATGGTAATTATCTGTGTCGTAGGTGATTTGGAATGGAAAAATATCGGTTTCGAATCGAATGCAATGCAGGCAATGAAAGACATACCTGTGCGTATGGTATCTTACGGCGGTAGCAATTACAACATTTCGTTCTTGATAAAAGCCGAAGATAAACAACGAGCATTGCAAGCCCTTAGTCACAATCTTTTTGAATAATAGTTTAAATTATGGGAGGCGGGTTAGTAATTAGTCCGCCTCTTTTGTCTATAAAAATTATTTTTATGAATTTTCCGATAGAAAAATTCAAGTTTTTAGAAACTCCTTTTTATTATTACGATACCGACTTGTTGCGGGAAACGCTGCGAGAGATAAATCGGGAAGCGGGTCGTTATCCCCAGTTTCATGTACATTACGCAGTCAAAGCGAATGCCAATGCACGACTTTTGTCTATAATACGAGAGCACGGATTGGGTGCGGATTGTGTCAGCGGCGGTGAAATAAAAGCTGCTTTGAAAGCAGGTTTCCCGGCAGAACAAATCGTCTTTGCCGGTGTAGGGAAGGCCGATTGGGAGATAAAACTGGGACTCGAAGCAGGAATATGTTGCTTCAATGTCGAGTCTGTTCCCGAATTGGAGAATATTGATAAATTGGCCGGAGAGATGGGACGAACAGCCTCGGTGGCTTTACGTATCAATCCGAATGTCGATGCACACACCCATCATTATATAACGACCGGATTGAGCGAGAATAAGTTTGGTATCAGTCTCGAACATCTTGAAGGGATTCTTGACTATATACCTTCGCTTCAACATGTAAAACTTATGGGGTTGCATTTTCATATCGGCTCTCAAATCGTCGATATGGATTCGTTTAAGGTACTTTGTAACCGCATCAATGAAATACAGGAGACATTGTATCGGCGCATGATAATTGTCGATGTCATTAACGTCGGCGGCGGATTGGGAGTCGACTACCAGATGCCTGATAAACAGCCCATACCAGACTTTGCGGAATATTTTGCCGTATTTCATAAACATCTTAAACTTCGACCGAAACAACATTTGTTTTTTGAATTGGGGCGTTCTGTCGTGTGTCAATGCGGGAGTCTTATTACCGAGGTCCTTTATGTAAAGGAAGGTGTAAATAAGAAATTTGTCATTGTCGATGCCGGTATGACCGATCTTATCCGACCGGCGTTGTATCAGGCTTATCATTGCATCGAAAATATAACTTCGCATTTACCCGTTCAAGAGTACGATGTCGTAGGACCGATTTGTGAATCGTCCGATTGTTTCGGAAAAGTCGTTTCCTTACCCGAAACCTCCCGAGGAGACCTGATTGCGGTACGCTCGGCCGGTGCTTATGGTGAAATTATGGCCTCCCAGTATAACTGCCGCCGGTTGCCCGGTGCATATTATTCCGATGAATTGAATTAAAAATGTATCTATGATAAAGAAGATATTTGTTATATGTTTGATGGCGATGGGTTTCCTGTCGCACGTTATGGCACAAGAAAATATTTTTGTGTTGAAAGACGGTTATGTCTATCCTAAGAAAAAGTTCATCGACTCTTTGGCTGTGGCCGATAAAAACCTTGTAAAGCCGTATGAAACGTTTGCGACATCGACGGCAAGCATTCGCAGCGGTCGAGATAAGAATTATCAGGTGCGGTTGTCGAAGTTTAAAGGGGGCAATTATCCCGGAGACTTTCAGGCTATACAGATTTTTTTAGGTAATAAGTGTCTGCTCGAAGTTACGAATGCCGACGGTTGGACTTCCCTGCCCCCGAATGTTCCTTCGACCAACAGTTATTATTTTGCCGTAAACGTTTCGGCTTATTCTACGGCATTATTTTTCTTTTCCCAACCGAAAGATAATTATCCACCCTATTTGACGATTATTTTGATAAAAACAGGAAAAGCACATTTGGTGTTCAATCGTCCCTGTGTGTTGCAGTCTATATCCAAAAATTCTTATTCGGTACGGCTCGAAATGAACGATCGTTATCCCGTATATGTGGCGCCTGCCGGTACGACGAGTGAGGTTACGGAAATGAATGATGAAAAAGAACCCGAGGTGCAGGTAGTAAAAGAGAAAGAAAAATCTAAGAAACGAAAAAAACGGCGTAAACGTTCTAAATCGGAAGTTCTGGTTGCACAGCCCGATACTGTGAAGAAAATCGAAGAACCGGCTCCGGTAGTGAAGAAAGAAGAGCCGAAACCGGTACAACCGAAGCGCTATTTGATTTGGTCCGAAAACGATGTACTGAAAATTAAAGAGCAATAGTTTCTTTGGTAATAGTTAGGTAAGGCGGTCTATCCGAAATTTCGGATAGACCGCTTCGTTTATATCCTGTTTTATAGAATTTATATGACGGTACAATTTGCGGGCAAGTTTGGTGATGATTCTTTGTTTTTAAAATTTTGTTCGTATTTGTTATTGTAGCTACAATTAATTATTATCTTTGCTGCTGTTTTGTTTAACTTTAATTTTTATATCTATGGAAATTATTTTTATGATTATTGCCGCATTGTCTTTTGTGGCTTTTGTTGTCGGTATGTTCGTCTCGTGGCAAAGTTGCTTTGATTTTTGTCAGTGTGTTTTTTGTCAGCGCGATTATTGGTGGTTCTTTGTCGGAAGATAAAGAGGTTATCTCTGGAAACCCGCAAACACAAGAGTCCAAGACCCAATCCCAAGAAAAATCTGCTATTGGAACAGAGGTTCGTGTAGGGAATTTTGTTTATCGGGTTAGTGATTTTTCTTTTAGGAAAAGTGTAGGTAATGAGTTTGTGGGAGAAACAGCTAACGGGATTTATTTGTTAATTAGCCTTGACCTTATGAATGTGGACGATGAGCCTCACACTTTGGACGGTTCATTATTTTCCATAACGGATTTGGACGGAAGAAAATATGAATACTCGACAAATGGTTCCACTGCATTGGCAATGTCTGGTTATAAAACGTTGTTTTTGGAACAGTGCCAGCCGAATATCCAAATGAGTGGGATTCTTATTTTTGAAGTTTCTCGGAAAGATAAATATTACCTACATTTGGCAGGTGGATTTTGGAGTTCAAAATCTATACGGATATTGCTAAGTAAATGATCATGTACGGGGCTGAGGCTCCGTATTTTCTTTATTGGGATCGTCAATCAAGGGGTGAATATCCAAAAAGGTATACTTAAAGTTTAGAGAGATTTTTTTTATATCAAAAATCATGCAACACTTCTTATCCTTTTTGAAAAAAACACCCGCCCTGTAATTTGTAGCATGGCGGGTGCAGATATGATGTCGGATATACTTTACTGAATGGCTTTTTCCCATTCGGCATATTTTTCAAGAACTTCATTCCCTTCGTCGCTGTACCATGAATAGCCGCCTCTGCGTTCTACACCTATTTCGGCCAATGTCGCCCTTTTTATTCCGTCACGGTCGCAGAAGAAAGGTTGTTCGGTTTCAAGATCATAAAAGCGGGCCCAAAGGGGTGTAGCCCCTTTCTGTGGTTCGATATAGGCAATCCATTTTCCGTTTTTTCCCTTTTTTCGGATATAGGCGGTATCGGTGATTTTATGCTTTTCAAACCATTTTACAGCCCCTTTTACAGCTGCGATGACTTCGGGCGATGGATTTTCAACTTTCATCAGAAGCAATACGATATCGGCCGACTCATCTCCGCTATACGATGCCAATTCGTATGCCCGTGCATTTGCAGGAAGTAAGGTCTCGGGATCGTGTTGGGCGCACCACACGGTAAGTTCACCGTTTTTATTGCGTATTTGGGTATTGAGGATACATTGAATACCTTTTTTATATGCATCGAGGGCTTTTTGTTTTTGTTCCGGTGTAAAATCGAAAATGACGTAGGGTTTGTCATCATCGCTAATGGCGTAGAGCATTTTGAGTACGTTTACGATGGCACCGTCATTATAGGTTATGTCTCGGGAGTAGGCGACCGATTTCCCTTTGCGATAAGGATAGAATTGAGGCCAGCCTCCGTTGTCGTACTGCGATAGGTAGATGTAGTCGAGTGCCTTGAAAAAGGCATCTCTATAACGTTGCTCATGCGTTTGTGCGTACATGTTTGTAAGAAAGCGCATTTCGGTAGTCGTAGCATTATTGTCTATGGTTGTACCGATGCCGGTTTCTTTCTGTTTATCGATGACATCTTGCTGTATTTCCCTGTGGAATGCAATATTTTTGGGAAATCCGCCTAAGTCACTTTGGTACAATAGCAGCTTGTCTGCAATTTCTTTTGCTTCGGGGGTACCGTACCATTCCTGTGGCATTTTGGTTGCGATTTGTTTCCATGAAAGTTTCTGCAATTCTTGTATTGTCTGTCCCGCGACTGTGGAGAATAACATGCAGAAAAACACTCCGATAATCTCTTTTTTCATAAGACAATATTTTAAGAAATGATGATAATAGGTGGAAATATTTATTTCTGTAATTTTTCTTTTAATGTATCATGGTTGTTCCGTAAGTCGGTCCAGTCGATTTTTCGGGTCGGATCGATGCCGTTGATATATTTTTCGATGTTGGTATAACCGTCTCCGTTACAATCTTTTGCTGCATCGGTAGAGTCATTAGGGTCGAGACCGAAACGTTTTTCCCATTCGTCGGGCATTCCGTCGTTGTCGCTGTCGATATAGGGTGTCCCTTTATACTCGGGCAGGCCTCCGACTTGCTCGGGATGAGTGATAATGCCGTATTTGTAGGAGTCGTCGGGAAGTCTGCGTTTTACGTACGGAGTCGTGTAAGGTTTTGCTTTTTTATCATAGATGGCTTGCCCTGTCCGTACGGTACAAATGATGCGTGTGTCCACCGAATCTCTTTTCGGTAGTGTCGCTCCGACATTTTCCATGACAAATTCGTAAGCATCTTGTGCCGAAAGGATCGGGTTGTGCATGGGCATTTCAAATGGAGTGTCTACTCGTATCTCGTTTTTGAATTTTCCGCAATCCTTCAATCCGTAGACTTGTACTCCGCCGTCCCAGTTATCGGCCGTAACTTTATCATTTCCCAACATTATGTTGCCGGAGACATACGCTTTTCCAAATGTATCGGGCTTGTTTTTATCCCGACTCGATTCCGGTTTTAAGATACGATGTTGAATGGGGCGACCGGTTTGTAAGGCCGTGATAGGACCGGGTTTGAAATAGTTATTGATGATGTTGAATTGCGAATATTCGTCGCCGCCATCGATCGAGCGGTTCCACCAGTTATATATGACACTGTTCACCAGATTGAATCCTCCGTTCATACCTACCGAACAGTTTCTCGATATATTCGATGCAAACAGGTTACGTGCGAAATAGCAGTTATGTCCGCCAATCGTAGCTCCGAAAGCATGATTATAGGTGTCGAGGGCTTCGGCAAACATGGAGTTTTGAATAGTGATGTTTACGGTTGGTAATTTTGTACCCTTTCCCGTTTCGTCACGATTCCATACATGGCGGTATATCGACATGACCTCGTCGAGTCCCCATGATGCTGATATGTGGTCGAGAATAATATTTCCGACAGCATTACCGCCCAAAGCATCATCACGGTCGGCAACATCGACGGCTCCCCGACGAAATCGCATGTGGCGGATAATCACATCGTGCGTGTCGATAAGGAATGAGGCTCCCGTTACACACACACCATCTCCCGGTGCTGTTTGTCCGGCAATTGTGATATAAGGAGCTTTAATACTGATTGGCGATTTCAGTCGGATTACACCGGCTACATTGAATACGATTATGCGGGCTCCTCCGGATTCGCATGCTTCTCTCAAAGTTCCCGGCCCCCGGTCTTCGAGCGACGTAACCGTGAAGACTTTTCCACCGCGACCTCCGGCGGTAAAAGCCCCGCCGCCTTCTGCCCCCGGAAATGCGGGTATTTGACATTGTGGTAAGTCTTCTGGCTTCGATGCCCACGGACGATAGACGCGACCGTATTTTTTTTCTTCCTTCTTGACCGTTTTCAATGCCTTTTTCCATGCAGCAGCAGAGAGCTTGTCGTAGGTCGCATTTTCGCGCGCTGCACGTTGTTTTATCGAGTCGGGTACGGTAGGGTATTGTGCCCGGGTCGGACATATTGCTATCGGTAATAAAATACCTGCTAATAAGAGTAGTCGTTTCATGGTTTTATGCCGAGATTTATCTGTTGATATTTGTTTTTGTTATTTTTATGTATAGGGCCTTTTTGAGGAAAAGCCGGTGTAATATCTGTTTCTTTTATAGTACAACATTGTAAAAAATAGGTGGGATTCATCATCAATGGCGAGTTTTGCCCTGAGACGGTATTTTTACCTTGTAATGGTAATGCCCCGATCCTACATGTTTTATATTCCCGTCGGGGAAATGTATTTCTCCCGTTGTATTGGGCGGAACGACAATATCCCATTTTATCTGCCGGTGGTTGTTTATCCAGCGGCTTTGTACTTTTCCGTACGGAGTACGGTAAGAAACATTTATGCTGTCAAGGGCTTCTATCGTGAAATCGGGAGCGAAAACAATATGCTTGAAAGCTACTTTTTCCGAAGATGGAGCAATACCTCCCAACCGTTCGAAGCAGAAGGGGAGAAAGTCTCCTAAGAGCATGACATGATTTCCGCTGTTCATTTTGGGATTGGCGGTATCTCCATTCCAAAGTTCCCAAATTGTCGTAGCCCCGTTTTTCACCATGTATCCATATCCCGGATAGCTCTCTTGCGAAGCCAGTAGATAGGCGAGATTGCCCCGTCCCATATCGCATAGTTGGCGGAACAACCATTGCATGCCGATGACTCCACAGCTTACATGTGCATTATGACTTGTGGTGGCGATGACTTGTTTCTCTACATCGTTTTTATAAGACTCCGGTACCATATCGAATGCCAGTGGCAATATATTGGCTGTTACGGTATTGTTCCCGTAATAAACTGAGTCGATATGGAGAGAAGTGGCCGTTGTCGGCGACGTGTCTTTTTTTACCACGAGGAATTCTTCATTGAATGCTTTTTTCAAAGCCTCGGAATGCATTTCATATTGGGCAGCATCGTTTTCTAACCCTTGAAGTCGGGCGAAATGGGACATTGTTTGCAAAACCTTGTAGAAGTATGCTGTGGAAATGAGCTTTCCATCGGTTTTTCGGGCAGGATCTTGGCTGTGTATCATTTCAGGCGATTCGGGTGGTACGCACCAATCGCCGTATTTGTCTTTGCGTATGATTCCCGACTTGTCGGAATATTCTTCGGCGATATGTTTCACCCACTTTTGCATCGAGGGATAGTGTTGTCGTATAGGCTCGATATTACCGAATTGCGTATATATCATGTCGCAGGCAAAAATCAACGCACTGGGCCAAGTTACATTGTCGCTGTAATAGTTCCAAAATGCCGGTGCCACATCGGGTATGCAACCGTCTTCGCGTTGGGCTTCACATATATCGCGTACCCATTTGGTGTATAGACGTTCGGTATCGAAAAGATAGCTTTCTCCCCAGCATCCCATTGTGCGGTCACCCAGCCATGGTTGACGTTCGTTGCGTTGCGGACAGTCTACCGGCATACCTTTATAGTTGCCGAGAATACCCCACCAAGCATTTTTGAAGATCTGATTGAGTAGCTCATTTGATGAAGAGAAGTCTCCGATAACCTCCATTTCGTCGCTGATGACCTCGGCCGTGAAGCGGGAAGCCAGTTGCGATACATCGGAGAGTGGATACCCGCTCACTTCGACAAAGCGAAACCCGTGATATGAAAATATAGGAGCCCATGTTTTTCCTCGTTCTTTGCCGTTGCATATATAGACATCGGTCGAGAGAGCATCTCGGAAATTTTCTGTGTAGAGAGCCGTTCCATCATCGGTAAGCCGCTCGGCATAACGTACTTTTATCGTGTCGCCCTCTTTGCCCGTAATACTCATTTTTACCCAACCGGCCATGTTCTGACCGAAATCGATGATAAAACCGTTGGCGTTTTTTATAATGTTTTTCGGTTTTATTTCCTTCCATACTTTCATGCCGGGCATCATGTGGCCACGCAGGGTGCCGGCGGGTATGCTTACCCGTTCGGCAGGCAGCCAAGTCGTATCGTCATATCCGGGTGAAGACCAATCTCCCAACTCTTTGCGAGCATCGTATATCTCTCCGTCGTATTCGTTGTTACTGCGAATGGGACCGTCGGGGTTTATTTTCCAATCGGTATCGCTGTCTATGGTCTCACGCTTGCCATCGGTATATTCGATAATAAGATTCAAGCGCAGTTTGGGATAGCCGAAATTAGTAATTTTGTAAGGCTTGTAATTTTGTCGCATAGTATAGAATCGCCCATTGCCCAATACGACTCCTATGGCGTTTTCTTTTTGTAAAAGGTCGGTTACGTCGTAGGTGTTGTATAGAATGGTTTTACGGTAATCGGTCGGAGCAGGAGTAAGTACTTCTTCGCCCACTTTCTTACCGTTGATATACAGTTCGTTCAGACCCAAACCCGAGATAAAAGCAGTAGCTCGTTTCACGGTTTTAGCGGTTTTGAATTCGGTACGCAAATATCTGGCCGAAAGTTTGCTGTGCAATGATTCTTCGTCCCACGGCATGGCTCGATCGAGTCCTATCCAACGACCTCTCCAACGGTTTTCCGATAATAACCCTGTTGAGAAACGAGCTATACGGCTCCATGAGGTTTGGTATTGTTTCCCTTTTCCGTATGAAGCCGTTATTTGTACTTTCCAATATGCATGGCGATTACTGCCGAGTGGTTTTCCCCGGTATGGAATCCATAAGGAACTGTCGCTTTTTATAATACCCGAATCCCATAAATCTCCTTCTTCCGAGGCGAGTTTGGAACTGTCGCTTGCCACTAAGATTCGATAGGAGAGTTGTACGACGTTGTATTCCGACGATTGTAGCTGCCAGCTGAATCGAGGAGTTTCCGTATGGATACCCAACGGATCGGTCATACCTTCGGTACGTAATTCCGACACGGATACAATCTCCTTTTTTGATTGCGATTGTAGTACCTGAGGTGAAAGGTATAATGACAAGCAAATGCCGATAAGTAGAAAAATGTGTTTTTGCATGGTATAAAGGTATCATCGGGTTTTACTGAATTGTGCGTCGGGTAAGGAGGCCCATTCGGGCGATACATACGCCTGTGTGGCATCGGTTACGATGAGAACGCAGTCATTGCTCGAAGAATTTTGCACGGTCGGAGTGAATCTTACGATTTTATTGGCAAATTCCCCGATGTAACGCACTTCTCCGTTCGACGGATTATACCACCACGCTTTTTTCTTTTTGCCTTTTATTTTTGTCAAGTCGATATTCATTGCGCGTCCGGTATAATTATACACCAGCAGATAATCGTTTCCGCGAGTAGCGATGAGGCGGTCGTATTTCTCTCCGTTTTTTCCGGCTATGATACTTTGGTCGGGAATGCGCTCGAAAACAGGGAATGTCAACATCAGATTTTTGAGATATTTCATTTGATTGAATCCGGGGTCGTTGAGGGCCTCATACCAGGGTGTATGTGCACCGTACGCACCTCCTGTGCCGGGACGATAGAATTGCATGATGTCGTTGTGCCCGTAAGTGTGTCCGAAAGCTCCTGCGAAAACCGACCAATAAGCATAACGTCGGCAATCGAAATCTCGCCATAAAGGTTCTTTGGGGTCGTGCAATCCTTGCGGTATTTTTTCATAAGAAGGTTCGCCGTCGAGAACCGGTTTCATGGGAGTTTTTGCCAAAGAACGCTCTACATAACGCCAGTTGTCCTCTTCGGTGTTTTCGGGGATAGGATAGTTCTTATCGTCGCCACGTTGCCCATAGCGCCGGTGTCCGCTCTGGAACATGTTGAAGTCGAGCCATTCGGCATCGTTGTAATAATCGGCCGACGTCGTTCTTCCCCGGGGGTGAAAGGTCATAAGGTGGTTGGGGTCGTTGGCTTTTATGGCCCGGGCCAAAGCGTGCCATACTTCTGGTTTTACATCGCCCTGAATATCTCCGCCGATGATCCAGATGATATTGGGCGAATTTTTGTACCGGTCGGCTAAAAATTTCCCGTAAGCTTGCGCTTCTTCAACTGTCATGAGGCCCGATTTTACCAAACCGCCCCATATACACACCATACCGATGTATATACCGTTTCTTTCAGCGGTTTTTATGATAAAATCCATGTGGTCCCAATAACCGTACACTCCTTTTTTATTTATTTCGGAGAAATCGTATCCGTCGGGGTGGGACATTTGTCCGTATACATTGTATGCCGGTACACCGTTGACGGTTTGAACCTGTACCACATTATATCCGGCAGCTTGGCAACGGCTCAGATAATATCCTGCTTCATCTCGTGTCAGGCGTTCGGGTAGCAGCCAGCCGGTATCACCCAGCCAAAAAAAGGGTTTCCCGTTTTCATGTTTCAAGTAACGGTGTTCTTCCGAGACACACAATTTCCCGTTTTTCCAGGGGATATAAGTCGGAGATTTTGCAGCATATATACTGCCGATGGCCAGAAACCCGATAAGGGTCGTTAAAATCGTTTTTTTCATAAGCATATATTTTATTTATTGTTTGTCGAAGGTAGGGTGCAGGATAGAGGCCCCAGTGTGGGACGATATCCGATCAGTTTTCCGTCGATCCAGACGAATAAGCCTTTGCCTTGTCGGTAACGGTCGCCTTTTTTGTCCCAGGCAATAGTAAGATTTCGTCCGTGATAAAGTACGTTGTCGAGGCAGAAATAGTCCCATGTATCATCGGGTAATAACGGGTTTATTTCAAAAGTATCTCCTGCACGCGGACGTAATCCGACAAGTCCGGAAATAATTAGATCATTGAATGTGGAATGATTGTAATACCGGCTGCGTTCTTGTTCGCCTTTGAGCCAGTATCCGGTAACCTCATCGAGGTATTCTCCGATATAAGGACGTCCGTGGAAATAGTGCGATAGTACATATAATTTCAGTTGTCCGAACCAAATGCTGTCGTTTACGAATTCATTATTTCCGTTTGCATTTAAGTAATTGGCAAGGGCCGTGAGGGTTTGTGATGTCGCAAAAGGCCAAATCGGGCCGTTCCATTCGCAACTGGCTTTGAAAACGGCTCGGAACTGGGGATGACGACGTTCTGCCGTCGTCAGTCCGAAAGGGGCGGAGAATCCTTTCGGATCGCTGATTTGTAACCATGCCGAGTCGAATTTTCCTTGTGTCGGCAGATTGAAATACCACGGGGTATATCCGATGGCTTCCCGTACATTGGCGAGAGTATCTTCCCGGCGTGTTTCAAAGAAATTGTCGCTTTCGTTCCATAGATATTTCTCCACAAGGTATTTCAATGTGTCGGCCTTGTTTTTATAAAGAAGGCTGTCGGCATCATCTGCTTGTCGGCAGGCCTGAGAAATGGCCGTGGCATTGCCGTACATATAAGAAGAAATAGTAGGTCGAGCATATTGTTTTTTCCGACCCCCGCTTATGCTCTCTTCCATAGCGTCTTGCACGTCGCTTTGCCAGTAAAGACCGTTCGGCAGACGGTGAGTCTTTTCCCATCGGGAATATTCCCGTTTCATATCGGGAAGCAAATCCGCAAGAAAAGCGGAGTCGTCGGTAACAAGCCGGCTGTTATATACGGCATACGGTGTCCAAGAACTGTACCGATCCATGCGTTCCATCGGTTTCCCATCATTACCCCGATACCATGTATAGACGATTTGGCGTAGATAGCTGGTGTCTCTCAACCATCGGCATTCGTGTATGTGATGACCCAATGCACTCGATATGAGATTGTATTTGTCGGCATAAGAACGCTGTACGAGAAATTCGGTCATGGCATAACCTACCGGTGTATTTTTGATATGTTTTCGCAAGGTCCACCACCGGTAATAATAAATTTCTTCGATGTTCCGATCCGGACAATCGAATAACGGAATATTTGTTTCGAGCCAGTCGGCCGATCGGTCGTTGGGTATGGCCTGTACAATGTTCTCGTCTTCCATACGGTTGAAGTAGTCGATGTAGTGCCGATAGTCGTCGAAATCCAAAAGATTTGCCGTACGGTCACCCGATGTTCGGAGTCTAGCTATACGGTAGGTTGCCGGTGTTTCTTCTCGACCGGCATTTTCGAGATCGAAATATTGATCGGCCGGAGTGTCGGGGGTCGGTATCGAATTGACGGAGCCGGTACGGAATATAATGCGTTCGATTCCCGGTACAGGAGCGAAGAACATACGTGTCGTCTTTTTCTTACCGTTGATATATACGGTATAATTGCGGTTTTCGACCGATAGTTCGACATCGATATGGTAGATTTCTTCGGGAACGTATTTCCCCATTTGGGAATAACGGGCACCTCCTTTGGCGCGTATGATATTGTCGGTAAACTCTATTCTGGCACAGGGAATACCTTTGGCATCGGCAAAGTCGATTTGTAAGTTTCCATGCCCTGTTTGTTCGGCCATTATATCGAACGAAACTTTCAGTATTCGGCTTTCCGGTATTTTCCGTTCGACCCAAGCGAAAGAGAACGGATCTTTGTCGGTGATTGTGAGCCAGCGTATTCCTTTTTTATTTTCGAGAGTAACCGGTGTGGCTATTCCTGTATAGAGATTCCATTCCCGCAAGTCGCACAGTTGTGTCGCATGGCTTATGTCGTCCTGCACGTATTCGGTAACTTTTTGACGCACCGGAACGGGAATATGGCTTACCCATATATCTTCTTTCCCAACGCTGTACGATACCCACAAATCTCCGTCGGGGGGCGTCCCGTTACCCGGTTGGATACCTCGTGCATATTGCGGCCCGAAACTTTTGTAATTACCGCCGTAACGCATCGGAGGAACAATCCCGTGTATGAGATTCAATGTCGTGTACTCCAACCCGTCGTTACTTAACGAAATGGCTAACGGCCATCGGTATTCGGCCGGATTGTATACGGTTGCATAAGTGTCGTCGCTCAATTTTTGCCCCCAGATTTTGGCGTTGCTGTTGACAAATCCTTTGGCTCGCTCTACGGGTTTTTCCCAAGTATTGCCTCCGTCATTACTGATAGAGGTGAGTGCATGTTTCCATAATCCGACGATACGGTTATCGGGCAAATAATAGTAACAGAAAGCTTTATAAGGTTTGTTGAGCGGGAGCATAGGGTCATTGCGGTCGGCCTCTTCAACCATTTGCATGCGATAGAGTGGGTTATCCATCATTTCCCGACAGGCTTTTACAAAACCTTTGTCGCGCGCACGGGTATAGAAAGGGTAGTCGGTATTCTTTTCATTGAAATCGTGATTGTAATAGACAAAATAAATAGGGCCGAACGTACCGTCTTTTTTTATTTCTCTCACAACGCGGCCTATACCGTTTCCGTCGTTGGGATCGTCTTTTCTGTCGAGGGCAATACCGTAATTGCCGGTGGCCAATAACCGTCCGTTCGATGCTACGTAAAAGCCTACACGCTGGTGCATGATGGCTGTAAGATTGTGGGCGGTATCAGTCCGTCCCTTTTTGGTAAAACCTTCGGGCACTTTATATTCCGGAAACAAAATTTCGGGAGAACTCCAATGATACCCGTCGGTCGAAGTCATGAGCACCGTGCGCGACGGAGGAATGTGTTCGTCGGTACTGTCGCAGAGAAAATGAAGATAGAATTTCCCGTTCCAGTAACACATCATGGGTTGGTGGTTGTAAGTCCACCCGAAATTGTAAGTTGCTGTAATACTGTCGCGATTGGCCCGTAACAATTGTATGTTGTGGACACCGACGGCGGGAGAGAGTTGTCCGTCATGACGATATGGATTGGAAAGTTCTGATCCTGTATAACAAACTTTGTCTTGTGCCGAAATAAAAGCGACAGACGCAAGTAGAAAGACCGTTATCAGCAGAGTGGGAACGGAGTGCTTCATGGTACATATTTTTAGCAAGGTAAAGATATTTAGAAAATTTTCCTTTTCAAACGATTAAAATATAAAACTGTATCGAGTTTATTTTTTTTATCATTTAAGTGTAATATTTGTTCCTCGTAACAGTCAAAAAATAAAAGAGAATGCCAACACGGCATTCTCTTTTATTCCATTTAATAGAAAGGTCTATTTAAGGAGTAAATCTCTTATCGGACAAGACTTTTCAGCCATGCGATTTCTTCCGGCCATCGGCTTTCGTCGGGCGTTTCGAGAATGAGAGGTATGCCGTCGAAGCGGCTGTCTGCCATGATCCGCTCGAACAATCCGCTGCCTAACGCTCCTTCCCGAAGTACTTCATGGCGGTCGACATGGGAGTCCAATCCCTTTTTGGAGTCGTTTATATGCATGCCTCGAAGGTATTTCAAGCCGACGATGGCATCGAGTTGCTCAAACGTTTCTGAAAAACCTTCCGGAGTAATCAGGTTGTATCCACCGGCCAGTGCATGGCACGTGTCGATACAGATTCCGATACGGCTTTTATCTTCTACTTTGTCGATGATATGAGCCAGATGCTCGAATCTGAATCCTACGTTAGAACCTTGTCCGGCCGTATTTTCGATGACGGCAGTAACCCCATGTGTCTTATCGAGAGTGATGTTTATCGATTCGGCTATCCGGTCGAGACATGCGTCGACCGATATTTCTTTCAGATGGGAACCGGGGTGGAAGTTGAGCAAGGTCAAACCCAATTGCTCGCATCGCTGCATTTCATCGAGAAAGGCAGCTCTTGATTTTTCAAGCCCTTCGGTCTGCGGGTGTCCCAGATTAATAAGATAGCTGTCGTGCGGTAGAATTTGTTGTGCGGTATAGCCGTAAGTTTGGCGACGTTCTTTGAACAAGGCTATGCTTTTGGTCGATAACGGGGCTGATACCCATTGTCGCTGATTTTTTGTAAAAAGAGCAAAAGCGGTTGCTCCTATGTTGTGTGCATTCTCGGGTGCGTTTTCTACGCCACCCGATGCACTTACGTGTGCACCAATGTATTTCATAATGATAAAAGTTATTGGAATATAAAATCGTATAATTCGCAGAGCGATTGGCCTTCCACATCTGAGGTGAATAACATGTAGAGAGCATGTTTCCCTTTCAATCCTCTTACTCCCGAGAGTGGGGCGGTGTGTTCACTCACTGTACCGTCGGATGTGGAGTCGAGTTTCAATCGACCTATCTCTTTACCTCCCCGGCTTTTCCACGGACTGTCAATCATGAAAATGATTTCCCCGTCTATGCCTGTCGATTTCAGTCGCAGACATAATTCGGCTTTTTTGCGGCGCCCCAATAGGTCGAAATTGAAATATTTATACCCGATGATGGAGCCGTTTGTGTTGTTGACGACCGGTGCATGAAAGGCATTCCGGCTGTAAGAGGCGTCGAGGCCATCATCTCCCGCATAAGTCGCTTTGACATAAGATCCGCTGTGTATGTAGTTGGGGTATTTCTTGATAATAGGAGTGGGCCCGGTATAGTAGCAGACAATACCGGCCGGTTGGCGTTCAAAAGGATTCAGTCCTTCGGAACAAAAGCCTTCGGAGGTGTATTCGGCCTCGGAAATTTCTACTTTGTCTTTTTTTACGTTAACGGTAACCGGTGCGACCATGGCCTGACGCGAAAATTCATTCGTCCCTATTTGCCGGTGATAGAAGACATACCATTGCCCGTTTATCTCGGCCAGACTACCGTGGGTATTCCCTCCCGAGTTGGCCGTAGGAATGACTTTGCCTTGTTCGTCATATCCGCGAGCACGGCCATCGATAAGAGTTCCACCGTAAGTGAACGGCCCTAACGGACTGTCGCTGTAAGCGTAAGCCAATGTATAGTTGGTGGAAGGAAGCGAAAATTCACCATCTTTGGTAACCCGGCTATATATGAATACATATTTCCCGTTGATTTTCCGCATCGAGGAGGCCTCGAAAAATCGGAATTCGCCTTCTTGTTTACAGCCCGAAATCATATCTTCTACAATGTGTGTACCGGGTTTTACGGTACACATGGTCGTAGGGTCGAGTTCGGCGCCGAAAGAGCGATTGAATCCCCAATAACCATATACCCGGCCGTCATCATCGCAAAAAATAGCAGGGTCGAACCCGAATATTCCGTAAGTAGTACGGCCGTCGTCATTCCAATTGCATACCTCAAAAGGACCGTCGGGACGATAGGATTTGGCTATCATGTTTTGTCTGCCGTCGACTTGGTTGTTGGGACATAAATAATATACTTTACGGCCATTTTCGATACATTCCATTACATCGGGTGCATACAATACATCGGCCAAAGTATCGGGTGTGAAAGGTTGTCCGTCTCGGGTGAATTCCGATTTGAAAATCACACCGTCGTATCGCCATTCACGTAAATTGTCGACCGAGGCCGACCATACGACTTGGTCGCGTCCGCAATAGTGCGTGCGCAGATTATCGTGCGAACCGTAGATATATACACGGAAAGAGCCGGGCTTGTCGGGATCCTCAAATACATACGGTTCTCCGTCGGGAATATGTTCCCACAAAGGAAGAAACGGATTTTGTGCATTGGCACATATACCGCCGACAACAAATACGACAATAAAGCTAAATAATTTCTTCATGTTGTGATAACTGTTTTGGGCCGAAAATTTTTCATAAAGATATTGAATATATTGGTTCGAGACAAATTAAGAAACAATTCTTTTCAAATGATAACCGATGATAAAATGTGGAATGGATATTTGTTTCTTGTTATTAGGATTTTCATATATCCGATTGCGCAAAGAGACGGTGCTCTCTTGTTGGCGTGATAATGAGTCGGTAAGGGTGGGTTAGATAAAAAACGACTGATTTTATTTTATACTGTCTTTCCTTTCGCTATATTTGTCTGTCGGAAATCAGTGATGGTATTATGAATAATTTTTCTTTTCACAGCCCTACCGAGTTTGTATTCGGAAAAGATACGGAAAAACAGACCGGCCTTTTGTGTAAGAAGTACGGGGCAACACGAGTATTGATTGTATATGGTGGCGGTTCGGTTGTACGTAGCGGCCTATTACAACGGGTGGAACAATCGTTGGAAGATGCCGGTATATCTTATGTCGAGCTGGGTGGCATTCAGCCCAATCCTACCGATCCGAAAGTCTATGAAGGGATAGATCTTGCACGTAGGGAAGGGGTCGATATGTTGTTGCCTGTCGGTGGCGGATCGGTGATAGATACGGCGAAGGCTATTGCTGCCGGAGTTCCTTATGAGGGAGATTTTTGGGATTTTTTCATACGGAAAGCCATTGTGAAAAGAGCTTTGAAGGTGGGCGTCGTACTTACGATTCCTGCTGCCGGAAGCGAAGGATCCGGAAACAGTGTTATCACCAAACTCGACGGATTACAGAAATTGAGTCTACGTACCCCTGATGCATTGCGTCCCGTTTTTGCTGTCATGAATCCGGAATTGACTTATACATTGCCCTCTTTCCAGACGGCATGTGGTATTGTAGACATGATGGCTCATATCATGGAGCGTTATTTTTCCAATACTCCGGGCGTGGAAATTACCGACAGGTTGTGTGAGGGAGCGTTGAAAGCGATCATGAAAGAGGCGGCCGTTGTCATGCAGAGACCGACCGATTATGATACCCGTGCCAATTTGATGTGGAGCGGAACGATTGCACATAACGGTATTTGTGGGGTCGGTCGGGAAGAAGACTGGGCATCGCATTTCATGGAACACGAAGTGAGCGCCGTTTACGATGTGGCTCACGGTGCGGGATTGGCGGTTATTTTTCCGGCATGGTTGACTTTTATGGCCGAACATCATATTGAAAAAGTTTATCAGTTTTCCGTGCGGGTGATGGATATTCCTGCCGGAAAAGATAGAAAGGCCGTTGCATTGGAAGGTATCGATAGGTTGAAAAACTTCTATACATCGATCGGTATGCCTGTCAATTTCGGAGAGCTGGGAATCGAAAATCCTGATGTCGACTTGCTGGTGAAAAAATTGCATGCAAATAAAGGCGAGCAAGTCGGGTGTTATTTTAAGCTTACATCGGAATACAGCAGGGAGATATACGAAATAGCTTGTCGATAGATAGGATTTGTTGTCGGTTTATTCGGTGAAAAATGTTAAGCAAGAATAAAATAAAATTTATACAATCGTTGGAGCGGAAAAAGACCCGGAAGGAATACGGGTGTTTTTTGGCCGAAAGCAATAAGTTGGTAGAAGACACGATTGTAGCATTTTCATGCAAATTGTTGGTGGCGACGTCGGAATGGTTACAGGCGCATCCCGGAGTACGAGCCGACGAAATCGTAGAAGCCTCTCCCGATGAAATATGCCGGGCCTCGTTGCTCTCTTCACCACAGGACGTGATAGCCGTTTATGAAATCCCGCAGTACACTGTGCAGCCGGCGTCGTTGTCGCAGCAGTTGGTTTTAGCTCTTGATACGGTACAAGACCCCGGAAATCTCGGTACGATTGTGCGTATTGCCGACTGGTATGGTATAGAGCATATCCTTTGTTCTCCGCTTTGCGCCGACCTTTACAACCCCAAAGTCGTACAAGCTACTATGGGTGCTTTGGCTCGTGTACAAGTACATTATGTCGAGCTGGCCGATTTCCTTTCGCAAATCGATGCTCCGATATACGGAACATTTCTTGATGGTGAAAATATTTATACCCAATCTCTTACCCCGTCGGGTGTCATTGTGATGGGAAACGAAGGAAACGGAATATCGCCCGAAGTGAGGAGCCTTGTTACTCATACGCTTTTTCTTCCCAGCTATCCCGAAGGTAGAACAACGTCCGAGTCTCTCAATGTCGCGGTTGCAACGGCGGTGGTTTGTTCCGAGTTCCGTCGTCCCAAATAAAAAATCTCCGGAGAATATCACCGAAGATTTTTAGGGTATAGAATAATTTTCTTATAATCCTTTTGACTTGGCCTCATTCCAAAGTGAGTCCATTTCTCCGAGGGTCATTTCTTTAATATTTTTGTTTTGCCGTTTTGCCGCCTCTTCTATGTAGTTAAAACGCCGTATAAATTTTTGATTGGTTCTTTCGAGTGCGTTTTCGGGGTTGATTTTATGAAGCCTTGCCGCGTTGATGAGGCTGAATAACAGATCTCCGAATTCTTGTTCGGCTTTATTCTCATTCAGGTGGCTCAGTTCGTTTTCAAATTCCCCGATTTCCTCTTTCACCTTATCCCACACCTGTTCTTTTTCTTCCCAATCAAACCCTACATTACAAGCTTTCTCTTGTATGCGATAGGCTTTGATAAGGGCGGGCAGAGTATTCGGGACTCCGGCAAGAACGGTTTTGTTTCCTCCTTTTTCTTTTAATTTGAGTGCTTCCCAATTTTGTTCGACTTGTCCCGATGAATCGACTTGTGTCGACCCGAAAACATGCGGGTGGCGGTAGATTAGTTTTTCGCACAGTGCGTCGCAGACATCGGCTATGTCGTATAGCTCTTTTTCTTCTCCTATTTTTGCATAAAAAGCGACATGCAGGAGAACATCGCCCAGTTCTTTTTTTATCGATGCCGGATCGTTGTTGGTAATGGCTTCACACAATTCGTATGTTTCTTCTATCGTGTTGGCGCGAAGCGATTCGTTGGTTTGTTTGCGATCCCACGGGCATTTGAGCCGTAATTCATCGAGTATGTCGAGAAAGTGACCGAAAGATTCGATCTTTTCTTCTCTTGTGTGTCGAGGTGTCATATCGTATATTTTTAGTGAAGGCAAAGGTAAAAATTTCTGACAGACGAGCCAATTGACAATGATTAATAGATAAAAAATGACATCATCAATTTCTAAAACTCTCGATTTTCTCAAATAATATGTCTATTTTTGCAAACTTACAAATAATTATGAGTTTCTATGATTCCCAAGATACTGTCGAAAAGCGAAGCCGATGAAATAAGCAGTTGCATCGATGAGGCCGAACACGTCGTCATTGTTTGCCATGTGGCACCCGACGGCGATGCGATCGGTTCTTCTTTGGCTTTATGGCATACGTTGACCGATTTGGGTAAAGACGCCTATGTGATCGTTCCCGATCAATATCCCGCCAGCCTGCGTTTTTTGAAAGGCTGTAAAGATATACTTGTCTATACCCGTTACACCGACTTTGCTCAAAAATTGATAGAACGAGCCGATTTGATTTTCTGTTTGGATTTCAATGAGCCGAAACGGGTTGATTCGATGGAGCCGGTTTTGATGGCGTCGAAAGCAAAGAAAATATTGATAGACCATCACTTGTATCCATCTTCGTTTTGCGATATAACGATATCTCATCCCGAAATATCTTCGAGTTGTGAAGTGTTGTTCCGTGTAATTTGCAGTTTGGGATTGTTTGAGCAGATGTCTGTCGATGCGGCCAATGCCATTTATACCGGTATGATGACCGATACAGGAAATTTTACTTATAATTCGAATTATCCCGAAATATATATAACCATAGCCGAGCTGATAAAGAAAGGTATCAATAAGGATACGATATATGCCCGCATTCACAATACGAATAGCGAGGAGAAATTGCGCTTGAACGGTTTTGCGATTTCGCAAAAGATGGAGGTGTTTCCCGAGTATGATGCGGCGATAATCAGTTTATCTCAGAAAGAGTTGAACCATTATCATTATCAGAAAGGCGATACCGAGGGTCTTGTAAATGTCCCTCTTTCTATGGAAAATATTCTTTTTTCGGCTTTCTTGCGGGAAGAATCGAATTTGATAAAAATATCGTTACGCTCCAAAGGAACGTTTCCTGCTAATAAAATTGCATCGGAGTATTTCAATGGTGGCGGCCATCTGAATGCTGCCGGAGGGGAATTCTATGGTACATTGCAGGAAGCAGAAAATTTGATGCATAAAATATTGCCGGTTATCGGAGAATTGGCTATTCAATCAAAAAATGAACAATAATATGAATATGAAATTTTTTATAACGATTTCGGTTTTCTTTTCGGTATTCGCATTTGCCTCTTGCGATGATGGAAAAACATATATAGAGTTGCGTGAGGAAGAAGATCACGCGATAGAGAAATATCTTACGACCGATGGTCGTTGGGTGGCAGACCTCCCCAGTGACGGAAATTTCCAAACGGCCGAGAATACCGATAATCCACCTTTTTATAGACTCCCCGATGAGGTATATATGCAGATTCTCTCGATGGGATACCGCGACTCGACCAATAGTTTTTTTGTTGCCGATGATAAAGTTTATTTCCGATATACGCGTATGAGCCTGACCGATTGGGCCGATGGCATCGTCTCGACTTCGGGAAATATGAATGATGCAAGTGGTGGCAGTGATAAGTATTATTTTACATATACGACGCAAATGGGCTCGAATTACTCGATGTATTTTGAGTATGGACTGGGAATCCAATATCCGTTGAGATATGTAGGCAATGGAGCGTTGTTGAATTTGGTCGTTCCGTCTAAAATGGGTTTTGCCAGTGAAATTTCTGATGTTATTCCCTATTTATATACCATTAAGTATAACTTGAAAGAAAATTGATAACCCGTCTATGTCATTGATAAAATCTATTTCAGGAATCAGAGGAACTATCGGCGGAAAAGCCGGTGAGGGTCTGAATCCGCTTGATATTGTAAAGTTTACGGCAGCCTATGCAACGTTTATACAGCGTACGACAAAGTTGCCGGTAAAGAAAATCGTTGTGGGAAGAGATGCCCGTGTTTCGGGCGAAATGGTCTCTCACTGCGTAATCGGTACTCTCATGGGTATGGGGTTCGATGTTGTCGATTTGGGTCTGGCTACTACTCCGACCACCGAACTGGCCGTAGTATGGGAAGCTGCTTGCGGCGGAATTATTCTCACCGCAAGCCACAATCCCAAACAATGGAACGCGTTGAAGCTGTTAAATGAGCATGGCGAGTTTCTGAATGCAGATGAAGGTAACGAAGTATTGCGCATAGCAGAAACGGGAGATTTTGAGTTTGTCGATATTGAAAACTTGGGACATGTAAAAAATGATAATACATCGATAACCAAGCATATAGATAGTGTATTATCTTTAAAATTGGTCGATGTAGAAGCCATTAAAAAGGCCGGTTTTTCTGTTGCTGTCGATTGTGTGAATTCTGTTGGAGGAATAGCTATACCTGCTTTATTGGAAGCGTTGGGTGTGAAGAAAATCGTTCCTCTCAACTGTCGTCCCGACGGCCTTTTTCCCCACAATCCCGAGCCTTTGCCCCAGCATCTTACCGAAATATCCGATTTGATGAAAAACGGAGGAATAGATGTGGGATTTGTCGTAGATCCTGATGTAGACCGTTTGGCCATTGTTTGTGAAAACGGAGACATGTTTGGCGAAGAATATACGCTTGTTGCTGTATCGGATTATGTTTTGCGCCATACTCCCGGTAATACGGTCTCTAATTTGAGTTCTACCCGGGCATTGAGAGACGTAACGCGTTCTTTGGGGGGTGAGTATAGCGCTGCTGCCGTAGGTGAAGTGAATGTGGTGGCAAAAATGAAAGAGGTCGGTGCTGTCATAGGCGGTGAGGGCAACGGTGGTGTGATTTATCCCGATAGTCATTACGGGAGAGATGCCCTTGTGGGTATTGCGTTGTTTTTGACACATTTGGCTAAGGAGAAAAAACAAGTGAGTGAATTGCGTGCCACATATCCGTCGTACGGAATGACGAAACAGCGTATAGATTTGACACCCTCTATCGACGTTGATGCCTTGTTGCGGGCTGTCAAAGAACAATATATCCGATACGAGGTTACTGATATAGATGGGGTGAAAATCGATTTTCCCGATGGCTGGGTGCATCTGCGAAAATCGAATACAGAGCCGATTATCCGGGTGTATGCCGAGGCGGCGACAGTAGAGTCTGCTGAAGAAAAAGCTGCTGCCGTTATGGCGGTTATCCGGTCTATGGTAGAGTAGGCTGTGCGTTATCTTTTTGTGCAGATAAAAACAAACTCGATAAATTTCTTTTCCCGATAGAATATGAACAGATTGGAATATGAAATCGAACAGTTCCTACGGGGATTGGAATTGAGCGAAGCCGGTGTCGAGTGGACTAAAAGAATTGTATGGGTAATTGTCATTTTACTCATTTCTCTTTTGTTGGCGAGAATATTTCGCCATTTTTTTATCCCCATATTACAGAAGATAAGCAAGCGTACCAAGATACAGTGGGACGACCATTTGTTTCAAGACGATATCATGCATAAGGCCACGAGGCTGATACCTCCTGTGGTCTGGTATTTGCTGTTGCCTTTTGCGTTTGGAAATACGCCGTATTTGCTGGATATTTTTTTGCGGGGAGCCCAAATATATCTTATCGTGGTATCGTTGATGCTCATCAATTCGGTCATGAATACGTTGTATAAGATTTCGAATATGAACGAAACCTTGCGTACGCGACCGTTGAAAGGTGTTTACCAGATGGTGATTTTGGTTTCGAGTTGTATCGGGGCCATATTGATTATCAGTATACTTCTCGGGAAAAATGCAACGACGATATTGGCCGGATTGGGAGCTTCGGCAGCCATATTGATGCTCATTTTCAAGGATAGTATTCTCGGTCTTGTTGCCGGTGTGCAATTGTCGGCCAATGATATGTTGCGTCCCGGCGATTGGATTACAATGAATAAGTACGGTGCCGACGGTTTTGTAACAGAGGTAACATTGACCACTGTAAAAATACAAAACTTCGATAAGACGATAACGACAATACCTCCGTATGCCTTAGTGAGTGATTCATTCCAGAATTGGAGGGGCATGTTTGAAAGCGGTGGCCGGCGTATCAAACGGTCTCTCCTTATCGATGCCCATACGGTGCGATTTTGTACCCGGGAAGAATGTTTGCGTTTTCGAGAGCGACATTGGATCGATGAGAATGAAGGACGGGAAGAACGCTCGCTTGTCAATCTGCATGTATATAGGAAGTATGTATTGAATTATTTGCAGCACTCTCCTTATGTACATGGTGATTTGTTGCAGATGGTGCGTATGTTGCAGCCGACGGCAGAAGGTATTCCTATCGAGGTGTACTGTTTTACAAAAGAGACCAACTGGATCAGTTATGAAACTCATCAGGGAGAAATTTTCGATCATCTGTTGGCCGTATTGCCCGAGTTCGGGCTGCGAATATTTCAGCGGCCTTCGGGTGTAGATATACAGAATTTCGAAATAAAAGAAAGCCGTTAGTCATTATTCCCGTTTTTACCGAATTTATGAGGGCCGATCCCTAAGTCTTTTTACAGGGCTTCTCGTTGGAGTCGGTTTTTTAGATTCACCTTTTTATTTTATCTTTGTACTGAAATTTATCTTGAATATACAGGAATGAAAAATATCCGGAATTTTTGTATCATTGCGCATATCGACCACGGTAAGAGTACATTGGCCGATCGCTTGTTGGAATATACGCATACCGTTGCCCCGAAAGACCTGCAAGAACAGGTTTTGGACAATATGGATTTGGAAAGGGAACGGGGAATTACGATCAAGAGTCATGCCATACAGATGGAATACGGCTATAAGGGAGAAAAATATATTTTGAATCTGATCGATACGCCGGGGCACGTCGATTTCTCTTATGAAGTATCTCGGTCGATAGCCGCATGTGAAGGGGCATTGCTTATTGTAGACGCTTCTCAAGGAATACAGGCGCAGACCATATCGAATCTTTATATGGCCATCGAAAACGATCTTGAAATTATTCCGGTCATGAATAAGATCGACCTCGATAGTGCGATGCCCGACGAGGTGGAAGACCAAATCGTGGAATTGCTCGGTTGCAAACGAGAAGAAATATTGCGGGCCAGCGGTAAGACGGGGCAAGGTGTAGAAGATATTCTCAATGCCATTGTAGAACGCGTTCCCTCTCCCGAAGGCGATCCCGATGCACCTTTGCAATGTCTTATATTCGACTCTGTATTCAATTCGTTCCGGGGAATCATTGCTTATTTTAAGATTGTGAACGGAGTGATTCGTACCGGAGATCGGGTGAAATTTGTCGCTACGGGTAAAGAGTATGAAGCCGATGAAATAGGGGTGTTGAAATTGGACATGTCTCCTCGTAAAGAATTGCGTACGGGAGATGTGGGATATATCATTTCGGGTATCAAAACCTCCCGGGAAGTGAAAGTAGGAGATACCATAACGCATATCGATAGACCTTGTTCCGAAGCGATAGATGGGTTTGAAGAGGTGAAACCAATGGTTTTTGCGGGAGTTTATCCTATTGAAAGTGAAGATTTTGAAGATTTAAGAGCGTCCCTTGAAAAATTACAGCTCAATGATGCTTCTCTTACATTCCAACCCGAATCTTCTGTGGCTCTCGGATTTGGTTTCCGTTGCGGATTCCTCGGCCTTTTACATATGGAAATCATACAGGAACGGCTTGACAGAGAATTTGATATGGACGTCATTACGACTGTTCCCAACGTTTCGTATAAAGTGTATGATAAGAAAGGAAATATGATCGAGGTACATAATCCGTCGGGACTGCCCGATGTTACGCTCATCGATCATATAGAGGAACCTTACATCAGAGCCTCTGTCATAACGGCGACCGATTATATAGGACCTATTATGACATTGTGTCTGGGAAAACGAGGTGAGTTGGTAAAGCAGGAGTATATATCAGGCAATCGGGTAGAGTTGATTTATGATTTGCCATTGGGTGAGATTGTCATCGATTTTTATGACAAACTGAAAAGTATTTCCAAAGGATATGCTTCGTTCGATTATCACTTGCATGATTTTCGTCCGTCGAAACTGGTGAAACTCGATATATTGCTCAACGGGGAGTCGGTCGATGCATTGTCCACATTGACTCATGCTGATAATGCCGTCGCTTTCGGTCGGCGTATGTGCGAGAAACTGAAAGAGTTGATTCCTCGTCAGCAATTCGATATTGCCATACAAGCAGCCATCGGAGCCAAAATTATTGCCCGAGAAACGGTAAAAGCCGTCCGGAAAGATGTTACGGCCAAGTGTTATGGTGGCGATATAAGCCGGAAACGTAAGTTGTTGGAAAAACAGAAAAAGGGTAAGAAGCGCATGAAACAAATCGGTTCGGTGGAGGTGCCCCAAAAAGCATTTTTGGCAGTATTGAAACTCGATTGATGACTTCTGCGGAACAAAAGTCTTTTTAACTTGTTTTAATCGGGAAAAAGATTTGATATGATAGATCGCATTTACGCTTTGCGCAAGTCCCTGCATAATTATGCCAATGGCGGTTATGTGTTGATTGCCGTTACGGTATTGGCAATGGTCATTGCCAACAGTCCGTTGCAAACTATTTATTTTTCGTGGTGGGAGCGGCCGGTATTGTTGCAAATCGGCGATTTTAATCTGTTTGAACATCATGGTCATGCCATGTCGTTGATGCAGGTCATCAATGATGCTTTGATGGCGATCTTTTTCTTTTCCGTAGGATTGGAAATAAAGCGGGAGGTCTTGGTCGGAGAGTTGTCCTCTTTGAGAAAAGCTCTTTTGCCGGTCATTGCAGCTGTCGGAGGAATCGTACTGCCTATAACGATTTACCGTTTGTTGTCGTCCGACGCTGCAATATTGCAGGGTAGCGCAATTCCTATGGCGACCGACATCGCTTTTTCGCTGGGAATATTGAGCATGTTCGGAAAAAGAGTTCCGATAGGATTGAAAATATTTTTGGCGACTTTGGCCATTGCCGATGATATAGGCGGTATATTGGTTATCGCATTGTTTTATACCGAACAGTTATCGATTTTATGGCTTGTATATTCGGCATTGATATTGGGCGTACTTTTATTGGGCTCGCGTTTGCACATCCATAGCAAACTGTTTTATGTAGTCGGTGGCATTGCCGTATGGTATTTTTTCCTGCATTCCGGCATACATCCTACGATAGCGGGTGTATTGGTCGCTTTTTGTGTGCCGGCGCATCCGGTAATGAATACGCGGCGTTTCATCGATGAAATATGTGAAGCCGTGAGGGACTTTCCCCAAACGAAGCAGATAAAACGCGGAGAGACATATATTCTTTCACCTGAACAGTTGAATGCATTGAAGTCTGTCGAGTCGGCATCGGATAAGGTGATAAGCCCTTTACAGGACTTGGAAGACACATTGCACCCACTTATCAATTATTTGATCATACCGTTGTTTGCCTTTGCCAATGCTGGCATTTCATTATCCGACATTACATTCTCATCTCTGTTTCAGGGAATAAGCTTGTCGATATGGGTGGCTTTGGTGGCCGGAAAGTTTATCGGAATCATGCTGTTTTCCTATCTTCCGGTCGTATTTGGCTGGGTGAAGAAGCCCGATATCGTAACATGGCCTATGATAGCCGGCGTTTCGGCTTTGGGGGGAATTGGATTTACGGTTTCGTTATTTATTGCCAATCTTTCTTTCCCGCTCGATAGTACAACGAATGTATTGTTGTTGAATCAGGCGAAACTCGGTATTTTGGTTGGCTCTTTGTTGTCGGGTGTAATCGGGTATTTTATTCTTTCCTCGACTTTGCCTAAAAAGCCTGTCGACGAGTAAACAAATTTTCGGTAATGGGTGTTTTCCTTTGAAAAATGCCTATTATGATTCTTATTACCGATATTATCAACTCTCCGGTGGGACATGCGTTATTGCAACTGCTCTTGTCTCAAAAAGAGCACGAACCGGTGCGGGTGATGGTAACTCCTTATGACAGATTGAGCCATGAAGACGGTTTTGAACCGGTTGTCTCTTCTTTTTATGATTTGCCTTCGCTCGATAGGGCGTTGAAAGGCGTGGATACGTTATTGATATCTACTTTCAATTTATTTACCGACTGCCGTTGCGGGTATTTGAACTTGTTACATGAGGCTGTCGCAGAAGGGGTAAAAAGAATTATATTCATCAGTTCCGTAGGTCGGAGCAATTCGGTCTCCCTTCCTATGCAAGAGAATCGGGAAACAGAGATGCATATACAGCAGAGCGGAATACCCTATGCTGTTTTCCGGGTGAATATACTGATGGAAAATCTTCCGTTTTTCATAGGGACGGAACAGGGTGCGGGTATTTATTATCCTGCGGGGAACGGGCGTGTGGGGTTTGTCTCGGTACACGATGTGGCAGAAGCGATACTCCCTTTTGTAACCGGTCGTTTTGGGGTAGAAAATAGGGCTTATACCCTGAGTCATGAAATTACCTATTCTTTCGATGATATAGCGGCAAAACTCTCTCAATATTATTCCGGCAGGGTGAAATATGAGTCGGTCGATTTGGCGTTTTACAGAAAGACACTTTTACGAATGGATATTCCCGATGATACGGTCGACCGTCTTTGTTCCGTGGCAAAAGCCATATCGTTGAATTGTTACGATTTGAGCGATTATACGTTGAAAAGATTGCTCAGTCGCCATGCCGAACAAGAACAATTACGGCAACGCATACGTCGCTGGTTTTCTCAAAAAGAGAGCGGGCCTTTCTTATTCGGTTCCCAGTTGACGATGCTTTCGGATTATTTGCACGGAATGTATCGCCGTTTATAAAAGAATATTGACCGATGCGCCTAAGGTAAACGAAGAAAGATTTTTATTTACGCTCGTTATGACGTTCGGTTTGTCTACGAAATAATAGCGATAGCGGGCAGGAGTAAGGGTATAATCGAAAAAGAAACGGAATCCCATTTTCAACTTGGCCCAATAAGAGATGCTGAGACCGGTTTGGAAGTCGGGCGCATGCATCTCTTTCAGTTTCAGGAAAGGAATAGTCGTTTCTCCTTCATCTTCGGATAAATACAGTGTTTGGGCGTCGGAAAAAGAATAGCCTGCCAGCAACTTGCTGCCTATCGACCATCGATAGGTCAATGCGCAATCGAAGTAGGCTCCGACAGAAGCCGATATGAAATCTATACCGTCTTCCATCACAGCGGTCTTCCGTCCCGGGAGGTAGGAGGCAAAAGAGTCGTCCATTTGCAACTGAGCCGGAACGTGGCTGGCAATGGCTTGTCCGCCTATGCCTACGTAATTATTGATAAACCATGCTCCTTCGACACCCGAACTGGCTCCGGCCGAGGTATGGAATACCAATTTGTCCGACAGGCGTATCTCTCTCGGCATGAACATATATCCGGTATATAATCCGAGAAACGAGGGAGTCCGATCGGGAAAACGCAAGTCATAGTCGTATTCCTTCCATTGTATTCCTTTATCCTTGAAAATCAGTCCTGTGATCCAATAACCCAGCTCTGTGGAGATGATACCGATACCCGCCCCGGCGAGAACGTCGGAAATCCAGTGCCGATTGTTGAGCAGTCGGGAATAGGCCGTTGCCGTAGCGATGGTATAGCCTGCCACGCTGTACCACGGACTGCGTATGCCGTATTCCTTATGGAACATGGTCGCTGCCATGAATGCGGTGGCCGTGTGTCCCGACGGGAAAGAGTTGTGGCTACCCGAATTGGGCCGTTGCGATTTGGCCGTATATTTGATACCGTTTACGAGGGTCGCCATGATCGCAACGGAGAAAGCGTCGGCGGTAATCATGCGTCCCCACGAACTGCGGCTTTTTACCCCGCCTATTTTCAGCCCGAGCATAAGAACCGCCGGGGCGTATTGCAGGTAATCGTCGTATTTGTGACGGAAGTTGGGAACATAGGCGTTACGCAGGTCATTGACGGGTTGTTTGGCCCATTCCACGGCTATGCCGCTCAATATGAGCGGAACAGAGACCGATGTCATTTTGAACCACTCTTTCGAGGTGAGGTTGTCGAGCCTCTTCTGTCTTTTCCCGTAGAACAGGGGGCGGGAATAAGTCCGGTCGGCATTTATGGCGAGAGCGGTCGGGGAGAGTAGCGCCTTAGTGTTTGTCGTATCAATTTCCTCGAATGCAGTGGCCGATTGTATATTGACGGCCGAGATGATTCCTATGATGAAAAGCAGAAAAGTCTGTTTACGGAACTTGTGCATAGATAAAAGATATTTTTCTGCAAAGAAAAGGATTTTTGCCGAAAAAAGAATAATTTATTGTGAACGAAAAAACAGGATTGTTTGTTTAAGGAAACAGAAGGGCAGATATAGAGATTTCTTTTTTTGTGTTTTGTATTTTCTCAATCGCAGTCTCTATATCTGTTCTTTTATTTTTTCCGTAATCTGTTTACATAATAATTCAAAAGGAAGAGTACCGTCGACCCAGTGTATGATAAATCCCCTGCGCTCCATGCCCCTGAACCAAGTCATTTGCCGCTTGGCAAATTGATGAATGGCGATTTCGAGGCGGGAGAACATTTCGTCGTATGTGTAGTCGCCTCGAATGTATTCGGTCAGGTATTTGTATTCCAGTCCGTAGTAAATCAGGTCTTCTGCCGGGATTCCCTCGTCGAGGAGAGCTTTCACTTCTTCGACCATACCGTTTGCGAGACGGGCTTTGAGACGGTCCGATATACGTTTACGACGCAGTTCGCGGTCTATATCTATACCTATTATATAACTTTCGAGCGGGGTATCCTTACGGTTTTCCGGCGGCATGTTTTTGTAGTATTCCCCTATTTCGATGGCGCGGATAGCCCGTTTACAGGTATCCACGTCGGTTTTGTTATGCAGGGTTTTATAGGTTTTGAGAATATCTTCCAGCTCGGCCAGCGACTTTCCGGCCAACGATTCACGCAGAGCCTTGTTCTCGGGAACGAGCGGCATGCAGTAGCCTTTCAGTACGGTTTCGATATATAGTCCTGTTCCGCCGCATAGGAGAGGGGTGTGCCCCCTCCGACGTATCTCGTCAAATGCAGTATTGAAGTCGCGCTGATATTCGTAGAGATTATATTTATAGCCCGGTTCACATATATCTATCAGGTGATATGGTATCCGGCGGCCGGCGATTGTATATTCATTCAAGTCTTTTCCCGTACCTATATCCATACGTCGGTATATCTGGCGGGAGTCGGCGCTGATGATTTCGGTATGCAGTGCGTCGGCAAGCAATACGCCCAAAGCCGTTTTTCCCGATGCCGTAGGGCCTAATAAAGTAATGATGTCCATGAGGTTATATACAAGATGCAGTTCCCGTTTGTTGCAAAGATAGGAAAAAGGTGAAAGAAAATCTACCTTTTCAAGGAAGAATGCCGACGTTTTTTATTTATTATTTGTAAATATACTGTATATTATTTCATAAAAATCCCGTTTTGAGATATTAAAAATACGATATGAGAAAGTAAAAGTGTAAAAAAAATCTGTGGAAAAAGGCTTTTTGAAATGATATATATTACTGAATAAAAGGAAGATAATATTTACCTTATTTCTTTGCCAAAATGATACTGGTTGTAAAGAATGAAATAAAAAACGTAATATTGCTTTTTATTTTACTGTCTTTATTATAACTTTGCGACCATTAAGACAACAAAAGTTTACCTAAAATATTACCCGTTCAAGGGTTATTGTGCCAAGTGCTATGAGAAAATATTTACAACTTTTAAGTATTGTTGTTCTGCTTTTGTCTTCTTCTCAGGTAATGGCTCAAAAAGTAAGAGTCGTTACGGGACATGTTTATGACCCGGGAAAAGAAGCATTGGTCGGTGTAACAGTGGCGGTGAAAGGTTCTACGTCGGGTGGAGCCATTACCGACGAAAACGGCCGTTATATGATTCTTATCCCCAATGAAAGCGGGACGGTTATTGTTTTTTCCTCGATCGGTTTCGAGAAGAAGGAAGTAGCGGTCGAAGACAAAAAAGTCATAGATGTAACGATGACCGAGAAAAGTGCTTACCTCGACGAGGTGGTGGTAACCGGTTATCAGAACGTCAATCGACGGGAATTGGCGAGTGCCGTTTCCCAGATAGAGATGGACGACATAAAACTTTCCGATAAATTTTCCATTGACCAGATGTTGGCCGGTCAAGTAGCCGGTATGTCGGTAATGACGACCAGCGGAGGGCCGAGTGCCACGCCGAAAATACGTATTCGCGGAACCTCTTCTTTATACGGGAATACAGCACCTTTGTGGGTACTCGACGGGATCATTCTCGACGATAACAGTGTCAATTGGGACGCGAGCGGTAACCTCGACCCGTTGGCCGAAGACGCCCAGTACCTTGTCGGTAATGCAATTGCCGGAGTCAATCCCAACGACATCGAGAGTATTACCGTGTTGAAAGACGCTTCGGCAACGGCCATATACGGTGTGCAGGCGGCCAACGGCGTTATCGTCGTTACGACCAAGAAAGGACGTAACGGACCTGCGCAGGTTACTTACAACGGTTCGGTATCGATCAACCAACGGGAAAATTACCGCCGTCTCTATCTGATGGACGCCGGTGAGCGGGTGCAACTCTCGAAAGATTTGCTCGATTCCCGCCTTTCCTATACACGTAAAGATTTCAATCTCGGTTACGAAATGTTGAAAGCTCAGTATGATGCCAAAACATTGACTCGGTCGGAGTTTGATGCGGCTGTAGCCGAAATGATCGACCGCAATACCGATTGGTACGATTATCTTTTCCGCAATGCCGTAACGCAAAATCATACGCTCAGTCTTTCGGGCGGAAATGAAAGCACCACCTATTATTCCTCTGTCGGAGCTTCTATATCGCAAGGTACGGCGCGGGAAGAGGTCTCGAAACGTTATACGGCGACTTTGAAAGTCAATTCATGGATAAGTTCCAAAGTATATATCGGCTTCCAACTCAACGGGTCGATTACCGATAATTCGGGTTATCACACCAGTTTCAATCCCGACTCCTATGCTCGGGAAACAGCCCGTACCGTACCGGCGTATAATGCCGACGGCTCGCTCTTTTTCTACCGTCCGTATGAATCTTTTTCATCAAACAATATGGCCAATCAGACTTATGCTTTCAACGCTTTGCATGAGTCGAAGACCACAGGAAATTATGCCGACCTTGCCAGCTTGACCGGTTTGATGAATTTCGTGTGGAAAATTTACGATGGTTTGCGTTATGAAATGACCGGTTCGTATGTATATAATGCCACCAAGACGACGACATGGGCGCAGGAGGATTCCTATTATGTAAATCAACTTCGCGGATATGTTTTCGATGAATTGGAGTTTGGTAGCTCATTTTGGAACGAAAGCGTTATACCGCAAGGAGGTGTCCTGTCGAAGAGCGAGGCGACCAAAACGACTCTCGATATACGGAATACGCTGAGCTATTCCAAAGATTTCAAAGGCCATTTGCTGAGTGCGTTGGCGACTTCCGAAATCCGCAGTGTGATTACCGACGGTTTTTCAGGTACGCACTACGGCTGGATGCCCGAACGCGGGCAGGTTATATCTCCTTCTTATACCGATGCCTATATTGTCGATTTGAAAAACGGCGCTTTTACTCCTACGATTACCGACAATCGCGCCAATACGGTCTCTTGGATTTTCTCCGGTATCTATTCCTATAAAGATAAATATACGTTGAATGCCAATGTGCGTATGGACGGCAGTAACCAATTCGGTGAGAATCCCGAGTATCGTTTCCTGCCTATTTGGTCCGTTGCCGGTAAGTATGCATTGACCAATGAGTCTTTTATGAAACCGTACGAAGATTGGCTTTCTTATTTGGCTTTGCGCCTCTCTTATGGTATACAGGGAAATGTCGATAAAGGTACGTCGCCCGACTTGGTGATGCAGATCGGCTCTATCAATTCCAATACCGGTATGGCGACGTCGACCGTTGCCTATTGGCCGAACGAAGATTTGCGATGGGAAAAAACGACGCAGTACAATGTCGGTTTGGACTTTTCTTTCCTGTTGGACCGTATCACGGCGACAGTCGATGTCTACAAGAAGGTGGGTACCGACATGATCGTCAATAAAACCATCTCGGCGGTAAACGGATATACCATTCGAAAGATCAATGGCGGTAACGTCAATAACAGTGGTGTGGAATTGGCGGTGAAATTTACACCGTTACAGACCAAAGATATGCGTTTGGTTATCGGCTTTGTACACTCGTACAACAAAAACGAACTCATCAAGGCCAATGACGAGACGAACAACACGCGCGAGAATATGTTGTCGGGGTCGGCTTTGATCGAGGGCGAAGCTTTGGGTACGATTTATTCTTATCCGTTTGCCGGTCTCGACCACGAAACGGGACTGCCGGTTTTTTATGATAAAAAAGGCAATACGTCGGCTACGTGGTTGAGTAAAACTTATAAGAATTACACCCTTTATGAAGACGAGATAGAACTTGTGAAGTCGGGAGTGGTTTCTCCTCCTCATACGGGAGGTATCAATCTCGAATACCGATGGAAAGAGTGGATTCTTCGTGGTTCGTTTACCTATTCGTTGGGGGCAGTCAATCGTCTGCCGTTTATCTACGGCGATTACGATTCGGTATTCGACCCCGAGAAGAACGTAACGCGCGAAATATTGAACCGATGGCGAGAACCCGGTGATGAATTGCATACCAATATACCGGCGCTTTACGATGACAATACTTATACCAATTTGGGGGTACGTCCTATGAGAGCCAATGTCGACCATATCTATGGCACGTCGATGTACGACTATTCGACGGCGCGGGTATGTTCTACCAACAATTTGCGTCTGCGCAGCTTGTCGCTCTCTTATATCTTCAACAAAAAGATGCTCAAGAAGATGCATTTGTCCAACTTCCAGATTTCGGCCCAAGCCAACAACCTCTTTATCATCGCCGATAAACGTTGGCACGGTTTCGACCCCGAACAAGGCAGTGCGGCCAATTCTTCGATACCGCGTACCTATTCTTTATCTGTAACAATCGGATTTTAACCTAACTTAGAAATGAAGATGACGATGATACGAAAAATTGTTTATCCCGTTCTTTTGGCTTTTTGCCTGAGTATAGGAAGTTGTAGCGATTTTCTCGAGCGGTCGGCCCAGAACTTGGTGATTCCTACGACATGCGCCGATTACACCGAAATATTGCAAGGGGAGGGTTATTTTTATAATTTGGTGAAGATGGGTGTTTGGTTAAACCTGATGACCGATGATATGGAATTATATACACCTCTTCAAGATAATACCTTACCGGTTACTCTGAATAAATACCGTTATGTCTATCAGTGGCGCGACGAAATAGAAATCGAAGACGAATCGTTCGAAGATGAATTGTTCAACTATCTCTATTCCCAGATATTGGTGGCCAACACTTGTCTCGACGCTTTGGATAGAGGTCTGGAAGGAACTCCCGAAGAACAGGATATTTTACGGGGACAGGCTTTGTTCCACCGGGCATTTTCTTACTTGATGTTGGCCAATGTGTATGCCATGCCCTACGACATGGCTACCCCCGAAACGTTGTGCGTGCCGTTGAAGGTAATCAGATAGACGTAGGGCGATTCCAGGCCCTCGACGTTGCCGCGAATCGTGTAACCGTGCGCCGGCCCTTTCACCCGAACTTATACATTTTACCATGAAACGCATTTACACATTCGCAGCGGCCCTGCTCTTCCTG